>NZ_CP026362.1:2552500-3152500 GCF_004116955.1 Bacillus vallismortis
CCGGCAGTCACCTTAGAGTGCCCAACTGAATGCTGGCAACTAAGATCAAGGGTTGCGCTCGTTGCGGGACTTAACCCAACATCTCACGACACGAGCTGACGACAACCATGCACCACCTGTCACTCTGCCCCCGAAGGGGACGTCCTATCTCTAGGATTGTCAGAGGATGTCAAGACCTGGTAAGGTTCTTCGCGTTGCTTCGAATTAAACCACATGCTCCACCGCTTGTGCGGGCCCCCGTCAATTCCTTTGAGTTTCAGTCTTGCGACCGTACTCCCCAGGCGGAGTGCTTAATGCGTTAGCTGCAGCACTAAGGGGCGGAAACCCCCTAACACTTAGCACTCATCGTTTACGGCGTGGACTACCAGGGTATCTAATCCTGTTCGCTCCCCACGCTTTCGCTCCTCAGCGTCAGTTACAGACCAGAGAGTCGCCTTCGCCACTGGTGTTCCTCCACATCTCTACGCATTTCACCGCTACACGTGGAATTCCACTCTCCTCTTCTGCACTCAAGTTCCCCAGTTTCCAATGACCCTCCCCGGTTGAGCCGGGGGCTTTCACATCAGACTTAAGAAACCGCCTGCGAGCCCTTTACGCCCAATAATTCCGGACAACGCTTGCCACCTACGTATTACCGCGGCTGCTGGCACGTAGTTAGCCGTGGCTTTCTGGTTAGGTACCGTCAAGGTGCCGCCCTATTCGAACGGCACTTGTTCTTCCCTAACAACAGAGCTTTACGATCCGAAAACCTTCATCACTCACGCGGCGTTGCTCCGTCAGACTTTCGTCCATTGCGGAAGATTCCCTACTGCTGCCTCCCGTAGGAGTCTGGGCCGTGTCTCAGTCCCAGTGTGGCCGATCACCCTCTCAGGTCGGCTACGCATCGTTGCCTTGGTGAGCCATTACCTCACCAACTAGCTAATGCGCCGCGGGTCCATCTGTAAGTGGTAGCCGAAGCCACCTTTTATGTTTGAACCATGCGGTTCAAACAAGCATCCGGTATTAGCCCCGGTTTCCCGGAGTTATCCCAGTCTTACAGGCAGGTTACCCACGTGTTACTCACCCGTCCGCCGCTAACATCAGGGAGCAAGCTCCCATCTGTCCGCTCGACTTGCATGTATTAGGCACGCCGCCAGCGTTCGTCCTGAGCCAGGATCAAACTCTCCATAAAGTAATGGAGCGCAGATTAAGTTCGTCACATCCTGTGACAACATCTGCATGACCTGCATCGTGCAGGCCCCTGACTACGCACATCGCTGTGCGATTTATAAAAAATGAATTAACAGGTACGTTTTGTCTTGTTTAGTTTTCAAAGATCATTTTCACTTCTTGTTGAAGCGACTTTATTAATATAACATTTTGACTTTCTTTTGTCAAATGTTTTTTTGTTTTATTTCTCCGCCGCTGTGAGCTTATTTTTCAGTAGCGCATCAGCGACGTTTAATAATATAACACGGTCAAGAATCAGAGTCAACATCTTTTTCGAAAAAATATCCTCGGTGATAGACAGCCTGTCCTTTCGTTTCTATCTGGCAGACGTTAATCAATCCCTTGTCCGTTAGGTAATCAAGCATAACGCCAAGGTCTTGGGTAAAGTGCTTTAAGTCAGAATGCTGAAGAAGCTCACCGAATTGCCAAATGTCTTTTTCTTTCATCACCTCAAAAAGATGTGCCGACCCGATATCAGATTTAGAATGGATGAGAAAATCATTTGCTAAGAATAATAATTCGAGTCTTTTCTCTAAGCTCTCGTGACTTTCAATCAGCTCGGAATATAATTTGTACACTTGCGGCTCCATCTGGCGCACTTGGCTCCACACCGTGGTTTCCGGATGGAATCCCCTGTCGATTACTTCTATACGCGCTAAATGATGGAGCGCATGAACAACCGCGTTGTAGGCATCTAAAAATTGATTGGCTTCAAAAAAAGCTTTTCCTTCAATATATCTTCTGATTAATTTGCCGTATTCAAGTCCGATCTTCAGTTTGCGCTCAGCAAACGGAAATGTATTCAGCCTGTCAATCAGCTCGGCAATGTATTCATTACGGTCAAACATGACTTTTCCATTTACAATCCAATCTATGATTCTTCTATTTGTCCCGAGCAAAATCCATTCTTTAATCTGAGAATCCGTTACCACATGCAAAGAAGCTGTTTTTTGATCAAATTCATAATGCTTTATAAAAACAGGCTCGTCAGCCTCCTTTACAATCACCAGCAAAGCGGCATCAAAGTTATCTGTTAAGGAAGATGTTCTGTTTCTTCTCTCAATCATAATGACAGCTAATGTGTTGGGATGACTTGCTCTTTCTTGGTAAATTGGACGGAGAAGATTATCCATCACTATTCCTCCAATGCAATTGTTCAATTTTTTTATCTCTACTTGATTCAATTCTATGGTTATAACGAAATTCCTTTTATTCTAAACACATTGAACTATTATAAACAATTTCACTATAAGTCTCCATATGTAAATTCCAGTTCAATCGAAAACATGAAGAAAATCCCATTGGGTTTGTGCTATAGTTAAAGTCAGAGGGGGATGGACATGGCGAAATACTCCAGCAAAATTAATAAAATCAGAACATTTGCGTTAAGTTTGGTTTTCGTTGGGTTTGTCATTATGTACATCGGGATCTTTTTCAAGGATTCAGTTTTGCTATCTAGTTTGTTTATGATACTTGGGCTTTTATCCATCGGGCTCAGCACGGCTGTTTACTTTTGGATCGGTATGCTTTCGACCAAAGCGGTCCGCGTCATATGTCCGGGCTGTGAAAAAGAGACAAAGGTTTTGGGAAGAGTAGACATGTGCATGCATTGCAGAGAGCCGCTGACTTTAGATAAGGGCTTAGAAGGAAAAGAATTTGATGAGTCTTATAATAAAAAGAAAATGTCCAAATAAAATAAGCTGACCGTTTCGTGCGGCCAGCTTATTTTTAATGGTTTTCTTTTTTTGAACACTCTTGGCAGACGCCGTAAATTTCTAAACGGTGGTGGCTTACTTTAAAGCCCGTCACATGGGCAGCAAGCTGCTCCACTTCGTCAAGGCCCGGGTAGTGGAAGTCCACAATTTTGCCGCAGTTTTCACAGATTGCGTGATAGTGATCGGATGTGACAAAATCGAATCTGCTGGAAGCATCACCGTATGTGAGCTCTTTTACCAAACCGGATTCCCGAAATACACGCAAATTGTTATATACCGTCGCTACGCTCATGTTAGGGAACTTCCCTTCCAGAGCTTTATATATATCGTCCGCTGTTGGGTGAGCCATAGAGTTAACGAGATATTCCAGAATCGCATGACGTTGAGGAGTAATGCGAACTCCGGTTTCCTTCAACGTTTCTAAGGCTTCTTTTAGTTCATGTGCAGCCATCCGTCATGCACCTCTCTTCTAAAAAAATTCTTACATTGTAATGTTTATAATTAGTGTAACTCTTTTTACGATAATTTGTCAATTGATATCAGGGCAAAAGTAAGCACATCATTTGAAATTGATAGACATATTTACTTTTCCGACATCTCTTTGAGTGTCTGAAGCGCTTCGGCTACATGGTCTTTTACTTTTACCTTTCTCCATTCTTTAACGAGCCGGCCTTCCTTGTCAATCAAAAATGTAGAGCGCTCAATTCCCATATATTCTTTTCCGAAGTTTTTCTTCAGCTTCCAAACATCAAATGCTTCCGCCAGCTTGTGTTCATCATCAACAAGAAGCAGAAATGGAAGGTTATGCTTCTCTTTAAACTTTCCGTGTTTTTCCTGGCTGTCCGGGCTGACCCCGATAATGACCGCATCCAATTCCTCAAAGCTTTCGTGGCTGTCCCGAAAATCGCATGCTTCGGTTGTGCATCCCGGTGTCATGTCTTTTGGATAAAAGTAAAGCACGATGTACTTCCCTTTATAATCCGCTAACGTTACTGTTTCCCCCTGATCGCCTTTTAACTCAAGATCAGGCGCTTTTTGTCCGATTTCTATCGTCATTTTCTTTACCTCCGGATGTCTTTTTATTAAGCGTATCCAATTCTTGTCCAGATTACAACTGTCGTCCCTTGCGTCTTGAGCCCGAATCCATTGTTCTTGTACGGAAGCATGCTACAATAGAAAAGACGCATGTACATATAGGAGGTTTTTATTCTTGCATACAAAATCAATTGAACTTCACAATGAGGCATTAACGCACATTGTCGGCGGTGTAAACAGCCCGTCTAGATCATATAAAGCGGTCGGCGGCGGTTCTCCCATCGCAATGGAAAAAGCAAACGGCGCTTATTTTTGGGATGTGGATGGCAACAAATACATCGATTATTTAGCGGCGTACGGTCCGATTATTACCGGACATGCCCACCCTCATATTACAGAAGCGATTAAAGAAGCGGCAGAGAATGGTGTTTTATATGGTACACCGACGAAACATGAGGTTACATTTGCAAAGATGCTTAAAGAAGCCATTCCTGCTATGGACAAAGTAAGATTCGTCAATTCGGGGACAGAAGCAGTTATGACGACCATCCGTGTGGCTCGCGCATATACAGGACGGACAAAAATCATTAAATTTGCAGGCTGTTATCATGGACATTCGGATCTTGTTCTTGTCGCAGCCGGTTCTGGTCCGTCAACTCTCGGCACACCCGACTCGGCCGGTGTACCGAAAAGCATCGCAAACGAAGTCATCACCGTTCCATTTAATGATATAGAAAGCTATAAAGCGGCTCTTGATAAATGGGGCAGTGAAATCGCGGCGGTTCTCGTTGAGCCGATTGTCGGCAACTTCGGAATTGTTGAACCGAAAGAGGGCTTCTTGGAAAAAGTAAATGAACTGACACACGATGCGGGCGCTCTCGTTATTTACGATGAAGTCATTACGGCTTTCCGCTTTATGTACGGCGGCGCGCAGGATCTTCTGCAGGTGAAACCGGATTTAACAGCACTCGGAAAAATTATCGGCGGCGGTCTTCCGATCGGTGCCTATGGCGGCAAAAAAGAAATCATGGAGCAGGTGGCTCCGCTTGGGCCGGCTTACCAGGCTGGTACAATGGCAGGCAATCCCGCTTCCATCCTATCTGGCATCGCTTGTCTGGAGGTGCTTAAGGAGGAAGGCGTATATGAAAAGCTTGATCACCTTGGCGCTATGCTGGAGGAAGGCATTTTACAGCATGCAGAAACACACGGCATCACGATTACTGTCAACCGCTTAAAAGGCGCACTCACGGTTTATTTCTCTGATGAAAAGATCGAAAATTACGAGCAGGCAGAACGCAGTGACGGAGAAACATTCGCCAGATTCTTCAAACTGATGCTGGAACGCGGCGTTAATTTAGCACCATCTAAATATGAAGCTTGGTTTATTACAACAGCACATACAGAGCAAGATATTAAAGACACGCTTGCAGCGGTAGAAGATGCTTTTAAACATCTTAAAAACTAGTATCAGACACCTTTGACAGGAGCAGAAAGCTCCTGTTTTTTTATTCATTCGAACAGCGTGTAAGATTTTGGTCTATTTCTCGAAAAATAGCTTGAATATTTGTATCGATCCCTGTATATTACTTAGTTGTTTAGCAAATCAACTGACCGGGAATTTTAAGGATTAGCATTTGCTATGTCATACAATTTACTATAGAAAGGAATGCACGCACAAACCAATGAAACTTGGTGCCCGCATTTTCAAAACCGGGATTGCGATTACACTTGCCCTCTATCTGGCTTCGTGGATCGGACTTCCCTCGCCGATTTTCGCTGGGATTGCAGCGATATTTGCGATTCAGCCGTCGATTTACCGCTCTTTTCTTATTATTATTGATCAGGTTCAGGCAAATATTATCGGAGCTGTGATCGCTACAGTGTTCGGCCTTATTTTTGGACCCAGCCCGATTATGATCGGGTTGACAGCAGTTATTGTCATTACAATTATGCTGAAGCTTAAAATTGAACATACCATTTCGATTGCACTTGTAACAGTTATCGCGATTTTAGAATCCGCCGGTGACGACTTTTTAATGTTCGCGCTGGTCAGAACAAGCACAGTCATCTTAGGGGTGCTTTCTTCTTTTATCGTCAACCTGGTGTTTTTGCCTCCTAAGTACGAAACAAAGCTGATTCATAATACAGTGGAAAACACAGAGGAAATTATGAAATGGATCAGGCTGAGCATGAGGCAGTCCACAGAGCATTCGATTTTGAAAGAGGATATTGAAAAACTGAAAGAAAAAATGATCAAGCTTGATCAGACATATCTTCTATATAAAGAAGAAAGAAGTTATTTTAAGAAAACGACTTATGTGAAATCAAGAAAGCTTGTCCTATTCAGGCAGGCAATTATCACTGCAAACAGGGCGCTTGATACATTGAAAAAGCTGCATCGCCTGGAAAACGACATCTACCATATGCCTGAAGAGTTTCAAGAAACACTGACTGAAGAACTTGATTACCTGCTATACTGGCATGAACTGATTTTGATGCGGTTTGTCGGAAAAATCAAGCAGCATGATGACGCAGATGAAGAAGGCATTCAATATAAACAGCTCTTAACAAAGTCATTTTTAAAAAATCAGCAGAACACAGATGATGAGCTAATCGATTACAATATGCTCAGTATTATGGCAAGCGCCGTAGAATATCGTGATCAGCTTGAACATTTAGAAACTCTGATCACAAGTTTTCAAACGTATCATCCGAAAGACTGCGAAATAGAGACAGAAGAGTAACCCGGTTGAACAGCCGGGTTTTTTTCATATAAAAAAATCTTATATCCTTTGCAGAAAGGATATAAGATTGATGTTCAGCTCAAATTTTGAATGGTAAATAAGTGCTTGTACTGGCTGTCATATTCCATCAGTTCATGATGGGTTCCAGTTTCGGTGATTGTGCCGTTTTCCATAACAACAATCTTATCCGCATGTGTGATGGTCGATAAGCGGTGGGCGACAACAAAGGTTGTTCTGTCCTTTGCCAGTTTGTCCATTGCTTCTTGAATGTAATGCTCGCTTTCCAGATCAAGAGCTGAAGTCGCTTCATCCAAAATGAGGAGCGGCGGATTCTTCAGAAAAACCCGCGCGATTGAGATGCGCTGTTTTTGCCCGCCTGACAGCTTAACGCCTCTTTCCCCCACCCGGGTCTCATACCCTTCTGGAAAACCCATAATAAATTCATGGGCATTGGCAGCTTTGGCGGCTTCGATAATCTCCTCAAGCGTGGCACCAGGTTGGCCGATTGCAATATTTTCCCGAATCGTTTCGCTGAATAAAAAGGTATCCTGAAGCACCATGCCAACCTGATTGCGAAGGCTTCTCGCTTCATAATCGCGAATATCTGTCCCGTCAATCAGCAGCCTGCCGCTTGTCACGTCATAAAATCTCGGAATCAGGCTGACGAGTGTTGACTTGCCTCCTCCGCTCATGCCAACGAGAGCTACAGTTTCCCCTCTATTTACTTTTAAAGAGACGTCATGAAGAATGTTTTCTTTTTCCTTTTCATATTGAAACGAAACATTTTGAAATTCCACTTCACCGCGAATTTGGCCGGCCTTAATGGCATTTGGTTTGTCAGTGAGTTCATATGGCTCGTCAATAAATTCAAACACCCTGTCCATTGATGCGATTGACTGTGTCAATGTTGTAGAGGAATTAATCAGCCTTCTAACAGGATTGTACATTCTGTCGATATATCCGACAAACGCGACCATTGTTCCGACAGTCAGCGGTCCATTAATGACAAAATAGCCAGCGCACGCAATCACGATAAGCGGCGCCAAATCTGTAATGGTATTGACGACTGCAAAGGTTTTGGCATTCCAATTCGTGTGGCTGATGGCTTTATCTAAGAAATGGCTGTTTTTCTCATTGAAATGATCCTGTTCATGATCTTCGATTGCAAAGCTTCTGATAACAGGCATGCCTTGAATGCGTTCGTGCAAATGTCCCTGCACTTGAGCGAGCGCCTGCGAGCGCTCCCTAGTCAGCTTTCTTAAACGGCCGTAAAAATACTTCACTGATATGCCGTATAATGGGAATAAAACGATAGAGATCAGTGTTAATTTAACGTCTAGTGTGAGCATGATAGAGATTACAATCAAAATCGTCAGCATATCGAGCCAGATATTCATCAGGCCAGTAATGACAAAATCCTTTGTTTGTTCCACATCATTGATCACTCGGGAAATGACTTCCCCTGTTCTCGTATTCGCATAAAAACGAAGGCTCAGTTTCTGTATATGGTCAAACAGCTTGGCTCTTATATCGTAGAGCACCTTGCTGGCGGTCCACTGGGCAAAATATTGCCGATAGTATTCAACAGGCGGGCGCAAAATTAAAAATAAGGCGAACATAATCGCCATAATGGTGAACAATGACGTTGTTTTGTCACTGGCCGTGCCGCCTCCTTGAATAATGTCGTCAACTACGTACTTCAGAAGCAATGGGAGAGCAAGCGGAATGGAGAATTTGACAATCCCGATTAACACAGTAACGAAAATTTGTTTCTTATAAGGTTTGACGAATTGCATGTAGCGTTTCATAACCCCCACGTTGATTCCCCCTCTCTCTTTATCATGATGTGTGTGAGCCCATGTGAAAAACCTGTTGTACCCCGCAACAGGTTTTTACGTAACTTTATTTTGTATAGCGCAAAAACCGTTCATACCACATATCGACAAACTCGGGCGCAAACGGTCCTTGGCGCTGGTGAATCCAATGGAGCAGCGTGTTTAAGTAGTCTCTTAAAATACTGTCGATTTCTTTTGGATAATTCATGGCTTTCCGATGATCATCATATTCGTCTTCATCGAGAATATTATAGGTCATGTCAGGAAAAACCTTAACATCTAAGTCATAATCAATATATTTAATTGCTTCGCCATCATAGGCAAAAGGAGAACTGATATTACAATAGTAATGAACCCCGTCTTCCCTCAGCATCCCGATGACATTAAACCATTGTCTTGCGTGAAAATAACAGATTGCGGGCTCTCTGGTTATCCATGTCCGTCCGTCTGATTCGGTAACCATCGTCCGGTCATTGGCTCCAATGACACACATTTCTGTACTTTTTAAGATTGTCGTCTCATTCCAAATTCTATGAATCAGCCCGTTATGCTTGTAGCTGTGAATTTGAATGGTTTCTCCTTCCTTGGGATAGCCCATATTTCTCCCCTACTTTCTATAAAGCCCTGCAGTTAGTATGTCCAAATTTGCTTACCGACAACGTCTTTTACCTATTATAACGTTACAAATTGAAAAATGAAAATAAAAGAGCCATTCCGGCCGGGGAATGGCACATTCCTGCTCTACACAAAGGAAGACGGCTTTTCTGAGCTGCGATATGAACGAATCACCTGCTCTGTCTGCTTTTGAAACATGTCCTGTATATCGGCAAGTTGTTTTCGTTTTACCGCAATTTCATTCCGAATACCGCGCAGCCTTGCACCCCTTTCCAAATGCCGGAGTTCTGCTTCAATTTGTTTGCAGCGGTCGAGCTCTGATTGGAGATCGAGAAGCTTGTCCATCGTCTTCATCTGTTCAATTACGAGCTTTTCAAATTCCGTCATCGGTTCCTCCTTCAGCTTGGCAAAAGTCTAAACGTTCCTCCTATCATTATTTCGATCTTATGTATGCAAACCCTTTGACTCATTCTGTAGACCTTCCACAAGTTTTGTCGTTTTACAAACAGAAAAAAAGCACGTTCATCCTAAGATGAAGTGCTTTTTTCTGTTTCAGTGATTAGCTGTTTTGTTGTTTGTTTTGTTCAGCAGATTGGTTTTGCTGTCTTACCTGCTGTACGTTTGTTTCGCTAGCGAATTCAGTGCCGAATTGACCTTGTTGGCCAGCAGCTGATTGCTGGTTTTGTTTTCTGACTTGCTGAACGTTTGTTTCGCTAGCAAATTCAGTGCCGAATTGGCCTTGACCAGCAGCTGATTGTTGGTTTTGTTTTCTGACTTGTTGTGCGTTTGTTTTGCTGAAATTTTGGTTTGCCATTGTTATCACCTCCACGATCATTAGAATGTGCAGGTGACGGTATGGCTATTCCTCTTTTTAAAAATTTTTAAACGAGCAGCGAGCGTCCGCCATCGATGATAATGGTCTGTCCGCGGATCATGTCAGCCTTAGATGACACTAAAAACTCGACAGTATCAATCATGTCTTTAATTTCAACCATGCGTCCTGCCGGCGTGTTCTGACGCGCATCCTCGAGCAGATCCTCTCTGTTTGGGAAGTGTTTGAGCGCATCTGTGTCAATTGCTCCGCCTGAAACGGCGTTGACGATAATGTGTTTTGGCGAAAGCTCAACCGCAAGATAACGGGTTAACGCTTCTAACGCCGCTTTTGACACGCCAACTGTCGTGTAGTTTTCAAGGTAGCGGATTGAGCCTAATGAACTGATGCTGACGATATGCCCGCCTCCGTTCTTTTCCATTAGTTTGGCCGCTTCCTGGGCGCAGAAAAGCAATGCCTTCGCATTAATGTTCATCGTCCAGTCCCAGTGTGTTTCTTCTAGTTCCATAACAGGTCTCAGAACGCCTGAAGCGGCATTATTTACAAAAACATCAAGTCTGCCAAACGTTTCATCAATTTGCTGAAACATTTCTTTGATTTTTGCCGGCTGTCCTACGTTTGCTTTTACGACAAGCACTTTGACGCCAAGCTTTTCGATTTCTTCCGCTGTTTCCAAAGCGGCTTTTTTGCTGCGTGCATAGTTAATAACGATATTATAACCGTTTTCAGCCAGTCTGATCGCGGCCGCTTTACCGACACCGCGGCTGCTTCCTGTTACAAGTGCGCATTTATTTTGTTCCATTTTTCCTCATCTCCTTGTAGCGTATAGTTCTCTTATTTCCACAAACAATAATGGCAAGAACGTAAAGGGGGTCTTCTGTTATGTATGTCGGACGTGATATGAGCGAATTAAACATGGTATCCAAAGAAGATTGGAAAAACAGTGAACTCGCCTATTTTCATCATGCTTTTCAGCAAATTATGCCTTATTTGAACGAAGAAGGCCAATCAAAATACCGGGAATTAACGCAGGAAATTGAAGCGCGCGGCGGAATGAAAAGCAATGAAGCGGACTACACCCACGGCACGCGCGTTACTTATGATTAAGAACGTTTACGGAGCAGCCGTGTATTCGGCTGCTTCCACTGCCATCTTCCAGATTTTTTGATGTGATACCGGGAACGCAAATTGTTCGAGCTCTTCTGTTGTCACTTTTTTCAACTCAGCGGTATCCGACACTTGTTTTACTTTACCGAAAAACACAGAAATATTCCATACCAGGTGGGTGAAAACGTGCTCGACTACACCTTGCAGATCACTGATGTCAGCTTGTATCCCACAATCGTTTTCTAAAAATGCAGTGAGCTGTTCACGCTCGGTTTTGATCCCTTTTTGTGTTTCAAGATTAGGGAATTCCCACAGGTTGGCGAGCAAACCTTTTGATGGGCGTTTGTGAATATACACCTGTCCATTTTCATCAGTCAGAACGATTGCGGCCATTGTTTTAATCCCGGGCTTTTTCTTTTTGCTTTTTACCGGAAGCTCCCGTTCAGTTCCTTCTTCAAATGCTGAGCAATGCTGTTGAACCGGGCATAGCAGGCATGAAGGTGATTTCGGCGTACAGATCAAGGCTCCGAGCTCCATCAAGCCTTGATTAAATTCAGATGGTTTTTCACTTGAAATAAATGCACGGACTGCATCTTCAAAGATCGTTCTCGTTTTTGGTTTAGCGATATCATCCCAAATGGAAAGAATTCTGGACATGACACGCATCACATTTCCGTCAACCGCAGGAACGGGTTTGTTGTAAGCGATGCTGAGCACAGCCCCCTTTGTATAAGGGCCTACGCCTTTTAAGCCGCCAAATTCTTTCTCGTCTGGAGGAACAATGCCCCCGTATTCCTGTTTCACTTCTTTTACCGCGCTTTGCAGATTTCTGACTCGCGAATAATAGCCGAGTCCCTCCCATGCTTTCAGCACTTTTTCTTCATCAGCATCAGCGAGCGCTTCCACTGTCGGGAATTGTTCCACAAACCGCAGAAAGTAAGGAATCACCGTCTCTACTCTCGTTTGCTGCAGCATCACTTCAGATACCCACACTTTATATGGATCTTGGTCCTCTCTCCACGGCAGAATGCGCTGTTCTCGTTCGAACCATGAGATTAAATCATCGCGAAATTGCTGTATGTCTTTTTGTTTTAATTTGTCTTCAAGTACGTTCATATGTGTTTCTCCCCAGTCTTTCGCGCCCCGCTTTTCTTTAGACTGTTATTTGTTGTACACTAAGGGCACAGTACGATAATATGTTACATTAAATAGAAGTAAAGAAAAAGCGGAAACATATGAGAACGATTAAATCTTTTGAAAAATTGGGTATATGAAAATGGGGAATATTTTATAAAAGTGAGTGGGCAGGACAATCCTGCAAGGAGGTCACCTATGGATACGGGCACACATGTCGTCATGGGCATCGCGCTTGGCGGTATTGCGACGCTTGATCCTGTTGTCGGATCAGATCCGGCAATGGCTCACGCTGTTATGATCGCAACGCTCGCGGGCTCTCAGGCTCCGGATATTGATACTGTGTTAAAGCTGAAAAATAATGCGGTTTATATCAGAAATCACAGAGGGTTTACCCATTCTATTCCCGCTGTTTTGTTTTGGTCTTTGATCATCCCGGCCATACTGTATTTATTTTATCCGCAGGCCGATTTTCTGCACCTGTGGCTGTGGACGCTGCTGGCAGTCGTTCTGCATGTTTTTGTTGATATTTTTAACGCGTACGGAACACAAGCCATACGTCCATTTTCAAAAAAATGGGTTGCGCTAGGGCTGATTAATACGTTTGATCCGTTTATATTTATCAGTCATCTTGCTGCGATTGCGATTTGGTATGCGGGCGGCAGTCCCGGCATCACGTTTCTCAGCTTATATATCATATTGGCTGGTTATTATATGGTTCGCCTGATTATGCAGCTCAGAATTAAACGGAAGCTTCATGAGATGATTCATGATGAAATCGAAAGCATCATTATTTCTCCGACGATGAAATTCAGGCAATGGCGGATCGCAGTTACGACAGCCCATGCTTTCTATGTGGGAAGAAGCATGGAAGGGCACGTCGTGATTCTGGATACGTTTAACCGTGTGCCTGTTCCTGAAACCGAAGTAATGCATGCGGCAAAGCAAGATGATAACATTGGGGCGTTTCTGTCATTTTCTCCGGTTTACCGGTGGGAAGTCGATACGTTTAAAGATCACTATGAGGTAAGGTTTATTGACCTGCGTTACCGAAGCAAAGGCCATTATCCGTTTGTGGCCATCGTTCATATCGACCATGATCTCAAGATTCGCTCATCCTATACGGGATGGATATTCAGCGAAGAAAAGCTCCAGAAAAAATTAAAGCTCGGCTCTATTTAGAGCCGGGCTTTTTTCGTCTGATATACAAAACAGCAAGCAGCAAACTGACGGCCGATAGGAGCGCCGATTGTTTAAAGTATGGCGGGTAGTAGGTCAGTTCAATGTGATTGTCTCCCTTTTGCGCCTGAAAACCGATGAACGCATAGTCCGCTTTTTTGATCGGCTGTTTTTTCCCGTTGATCTTCAACTCCCAGCCTTTTTCATATGGAATTGGAAGCATGATGTACTTGTCTTTTGACAGATAAGAGGTAAACGTCAATTGGTTTTTGTCCCATTTCAGTTTGTCTGCTTTTTCTGTTTTATTTTGCTGTACAGCGCTTTTCAGCGTTTCATAATTTTCTTCATAGAGCGCTATGTTTTTGATCTCATACGTTCCTTCCGGGAGCTTGATTGAAATATGTTCTGATTTAGGCACTCTAATCGTGATATCATTTACCCCGGTCTTATAAATCGATTGATTCGATTTCCTTGTTGTGGCATAATCATTGACCCTTAACCTAAACCCTTTGTCTTTTGCTTTGCTTTTCAAATAAAAGCTGACATAGTAGTCTCCCGGAGCTGATGACGCCTGTTTCGGGGTGATGTTCAGCTCTCCTCCGTTTTCTCCAGTCACAGTAAGCAGTCCTTTTTGATAGCGGGCATGCTTTGTGGTGATGTCCGACTCAGGGATTAGATCGGCCGGTTTGGGTGCCTGCTCTGTCTCCCCCGATGGATCGGCTACTACAATACCTGCCAGCATCGCCTGCTCTTTCGCTAGAACGGGCGATTTGTCCAGCTCGCTTTCGCTGTATATGACATCGGCTGTCTTGACGAAAGGCAACATGTATTGATTTTCATAAACGGCATAATGCTCAGATTCCAAATTCTTTTTGAAGCCGTACGGAACGCTGGCTTCGTTTGTTTTTTCCGTCATATAATACTTGCCGTAAAGCAGGCTGTACAAATTCGCTCTGTCTCCCAAGGACGCATAACGGCTGACGCTTTCCCTCCCCATATCGATGCTCAGATCATGCCAATAGAAGGTCAGCAGATGTTTGTTTAAAATGCTGGAGTAAGCGCTGAATCCATTAAACCCGTAAATGATTGGCGTATTATTGCGGACCCCGTTCATCCAGTCGATTCTCATGAGCGGATCATCGTCTTCCTTTTGTAAACGCCTGATGAGCTCAGATGATTCTTGCCCTTTGTATTCCTCGCCCATGAGATATGCTTTTGTCACACTGTCCAGACCGCCCCCTTCCGAGAGCGCGTATTTTTGATAGGTGTTGGCGACAAACAGCGTAGAAAGAATAACCACACCGTACACAGCAAACTTTGTCCATTTTTTCGCAAAAACCGCAGCAAACAAGGCTGCGATTGTCAGAAACAAGAGCAAGAGAATGCTTTGATTCGCAGGCTTCCCTATGTCCAGCTCATACCTTTGGATATGGTACAAGTAAAGAAGCAGGACAAGGGCAGTTGCCGGCAGCAGTTCTTTGAGCTTCAGCTTGTTCAGCTGTGACAAGCCTGCCGCTGCCGCACCGGCGATCGTAAAGGCAAGAACATACTCAAACCGGTTTTGCGGGGCGGAAAAGCCGTTAAATGCGCTTGCCGCATACGGACTGAAATGAAAAAGAATAAACAGCAGACTCAATCCGGCAAAGAGACGAAACACGCGGTTTTTGTAAAAAGACAAAATAAATAAAAACAGCAGAAAAACTGCCGGCAAAATGATGATCCGGCTTGTAAATAAGATATTATCATCGAAATGAAGCCACTCTATGTTCTCTCTGTACGGAGGGCGCAGGTTGTTAACATAACCGTATACCACCGGCACAAACGCCGCCGCACTGATGCCGAAAGAAATAAGGCCTGAAACGATAAACATTCTGCATTGAATCCATCTTTTCTCTTCATGCTGTTCAAGCCGGATCAGCCATCTAAACAGCACATAAATTGCGATAAATATAAGGTTTATGTATGCAAAGTAAAAGTTGTTGATTAAGGTCATCGAGCACGCAATGATAAACCATGCCGGACGCCGTTCTCTCATGATTTTCTCCGCTCCGAGCACTAACAGCGGAAGCCAGATCATGGTATCGGTAAAGAATTCCCAATACGCTTCGTGGCGGAAATAAATGATTGAGGCACCATATAATACGGCGCCCGTAAACGACGCCGCTCTGTGCTTGAGAAGATAGTGAAAAACAGAAGCGGCTGTAAAGATGATCAGACTCAGTTTGATCACACTGATAAAAACAGCTGACTCAGCCCAAAAAAGCGCATCCGCTTCTCCGATCAGCTGCACGCCTTGAAGAAGCCAGACGACGGCGGCTAATGCAAGAAAAAGAAAGGAAGCAGAAAAATAATAGCCGAGCTGACTGAATGTGCCGCCGCCGAGTCCGAATGTATAATTGTAGAAAAAATTTCCGTGTGTATATTGTTCAAATAATAATTTTTTAAATACGACCATTTGCGCAAGCCCGTCACCCGGACCTGTCATGTATCT
The DNA here is from genome assembly GCF_004116955.1 of Bacillus vallismortis. Taxonomy (NCBI): domain Bacteria; kingdom Bacillati; phylum Bacillota; class Bacilli; order Caryophanales; family Bacillaceae; genus Bacillus; species Bacillus vallismortis. The sequence continues at coordinate 2,568,397 of NZ_CP026362.1, forward strand.
GCCGTCCGACCATTCTTTCACAAAAAAAGCGTGAGCCAGAATGGAAGCGAGCAGACTGGCCGCATAGATCATGACATATTTTTTTTTCATATAGATTCTCCAGTCTTGCTTTTAAGATGCAAAAAAGCACCGCTTAGTGATTTCAGTGCATTTTTGTCAGGCGCTGTACGTTTTTCAGTTCGTTCGTTTCAGGTATATCTTTATTCGGGATATTCGCTTCTTTAATCAAATAATGCGGGCGTTTTTTTGTTTCATAATAAATTCGGCCGATATATTCACCTATGATTCCGAGGCTTAACAGCTGAACCCCGCCGAGAAATAAGATTGCTGAGATGATTGTGAAATATCCAGGTACAGAAATGCCCTTAGTCAGAATGTTTACAAATGTGGCAATGATATAAATGATAGAAAGCAGCAAGATGAGAATGCCGGTATAAAAGCATACTCTCAACGGCTTATGATTAAATGAAACAACCCCGTCCATTCCGTAGTTAAACAGGCTGCTGAATGACCATTTTGAGGTGCCGTTTTTTCTTTCTACATTTTCATAAAACACGATTTTCTGATCAAAGCCGATCCAGCAAAACAGCCCTTTTGAAAAGCGGTTGCCTTCGCTCAGCTTCAAAAGAGCATCCACAGCTTGGCGGCTTAACAGCCGAAAGTCTCCGACACCGTCACGCAAATCAACCTCCACCGCTTTATTGATGAACTTGTAATAAAGAGAGGACAGGACTGAGCGGACAGGGCTGTCCCCTTTTCTGTTCCTCTGGGCAATGACTTGATCATAGCCTTCTTCATAGCCTTTGATAAATTCCTTCAGCAAATAGGTCGGATGCTGCAGATCGGCGTCCATGACAATAACCGCCTCGCCTTGGACATGCTCAAAGCCCGCCAGAATTGCGGCTTCTTTTCCGAAGTTTCGGGAAAAAGATATGTATTTTACCCGGTTGGATATCGCTGCCAAGTCTCTAATTTGCTGAAGCGTATCGTCAACACTTCCGTCGTTTATGAAGAAAATTTCATAATCATAATGAATGCTCTTGAATTCCTTTTTCAAGGATTCATGAATGAGTTTGACATTATACCCTTCATTGTAAGACGGGATAATAATCGAGATTAATCCTTGCTTCATTAAGGCACCTTCTTTTTATATTCTTTTTTTAGTATTGCCTTAGGGGGAGTTGCAGACAAATCTTCAGTAAGGCTATTCCTTTTTTAAAAGTCGTTTAAACCTGATTTTTGTTACATTTTTGTCGTGACATTCAATTTTTAATGTTATTTTGTGATGTTTAAAAAAGACTATGAAAAATACGCACAGAAAAAGTCTGCCACTTATGACAGACGATTGGGAGATATTCTGACTTATGGTTTTTTAAGATATTCCAGAATCAGCTGATTGACGATGGCAGGTTTTTCGTGGTTAATCCAATGGGAGGCTTCATCAACAAAAATGAGGTGTCCATTCGGGCAACGCTTTTCCGTCTCTTTCGCAAGCTTCCTGCTTAAAAAGCGGTCCTCCATTCCCCAAATCATCCGGTAAGGTGCTGTTTCACAAGTTACTTTCTCTGACAGGCTTCCTTTTCTGAGGGCTCGGTACCAGTTCAGCATAGCTGTCAAGGCACCCGGCTGTTTCCAGGCTTCTTTGTACCTGCTAACATCCTCAGACGAAAAAAGCTCAGGGCGTGTCGATAACCCAATCGCTTGATCTAATGATTCATAATCATTTTCTTTTAGTGATGCCTCTGGAATGTCAGGCAGCTGGAAGAAGGCGATGTACGAGCTTTTCAGCCATTGCGGAGGATAAACCGGTGTTACGGTTTTCATGATGCCCGGGTGCGGGATATTAATGGCGATCAGCTTTTCAAGATATTCCCGGTGCGTTGAAGCCAGATGCCATGCGACAGCGCCTCCCCAGTCATGTCCAATCACGATTGCTTTTTCATCTGTGAATTGCGTGATCAACCCGATGATATCATCTCTTAATGTATCAATCCGATATGCTTCAATTCCCTCCGGCTTGTCACTGAGATTGTAGCCTCGCTGATCAGGAGCAATGACCCGGTAACCCGCATCGGCTAGCGGTTTGATTTGATTTTTCCAGCCGTACCAAAACTCAGGGAATCCATGGAGCAGGACAATTAACCGACCGTCCTCCGGCCCTGCAGACGCAACGTGGAGCGTGACTCCGTTTGTTTTGACAAACTGTCTTTTAATTCCGTCCACTTCTATCTCCTCCTTGACTGTACGTCATGTTTTTCAGCCTTTTCTCCGTTAGCATAAACGTAATGACACAGGCGGCCATCAGCAGGGCAAGCTGAAAAATGATCAAGTTTGATCTCAGCAGCAGACCCATTGCCATAATCACCAAGCCTGACAGGATCATCAATGATGCACTGTAGCGGTTCGCTTCATTCCATAACCTTTGATCTGACATTGAACGCCTCGTTCTATATCCGTACACACTGTTGATGGATGTGGGAGGAAACAGTTTGATCAGTATGCCTGCAATGATCATGAGACCTCCGCCGATTAAACCAACCAAATGATCATCTCCTTTCTCATTGTTACGTGCAGAAAGAAGAAAAGTTTCATACTCCGGCAAAAAGACAAGCCTCAGCCTGCCTTTTTTATCGTAGCTGTAAGTCCTTTGTCTGAATGTAACCCATGACTCCACCATACTTAACGAATGCCCACGTGAAGTCAAATCCGCCGTTTTCACTGAATCCCCATCCGTGGAATGTTACCTCTGTCCCAGATGATAGCTTCTTGGCTTTTCCGTTTTCGGGTGTCGGTGCGTAGAAGGCTGTCTGTTTCGCCGTTTTCACTTGGCTTGCCGTTTTCATTAAGAAGTGTGTTGAAATATAGGCTTTTTTTCCTTTGAATTGAATGTGAGCCCAATCGGCATTTACGAAACCATTGACTGTGACTTTTTGTTCTGATGATAAAGTGCCAACAATTTTGCCTTTATGATTTGGCTCAGTCCGGACATTCAGCTTTCCTGCTTTTATGATGTAAGAATCAGATGATGGCATACTGACAGATATGTCGTGAAGGGGCGTAGCTTTTGCTGCGGGAGCGGAATGAAGGGATGGTAAAGCCAGGCCTGCGGCAGCTGTTAAAGCGAGCATTACTTGTTTCTTTTTCATACAAAGCTCCTCCTCGCAATTTGACAAGATATTTTTGGTATTCCCTGATTGACAGGGGGGCGAAACACGTTTTGTTTATTTTTATGATGTTCAGGTAATCAAAAGGAAATGAAAAAACCTGCCGGATGCTAACGGCAGGTTGTTTAATGCAAAAGGCCTCTGCTTTGGTTTAAGTAATCATTCACGTTGTCACGGGAGCTTTGGAAAAGGTGAAGCTGGCCGCCATAGTTCTCGATCCATTGTGTGACGATTTTTTCGGTCATTTTTTCACCCTGATAGGCATGTCCGGCTTTTGCATAGGTTGCTTCAAAATCGCTCCATAATAATTCCACCCATGTTTTTGCCTGTATATAGCTGATCATCTCGTTCTTTTCCAGAAGCAGATTTGTCAGTTTCTCAATGTACGTATTCATGTGTCCAGTCTCCTTTCTTCAGGAAAAAAATGACGCTTTAAAACGTGCTGTTCTCCATATACTAACCTTACGTCTTCATCTGGAAAGACGCAACTTTTTGATCTCGAACCTAGGGGGAAATGACATGGTCCGGAATAAAGAAAAAGGATTTCCTTACGAAAACGAAAATAAATTTCAGGGTGAACCGAGAGCAAAGGACGACTATGCTTCAAAGCGTGCTGACGGATCAATCAATCAGCATCCTCAAGAAAAAATGAGAGCCTCCGGCAAACGGTAAAGAAGAACAGCTGCACGCGCTGCAGCTGTTTTTTTACCCTTTATTGACTTGATACTCATACACGCTCTTCTTTTCTGACAAATGTGCGAAGGTAGAAAGCACGAGACCGCATGCAGTCATAAGCGCTCCGCCCGCAAACAGCCACGAATAAGAACCTGTTCCGCTCAAAATCATTCCGCCGATCCACGCACCGAGCGCATTAGCAAGATTAAACGCCGACACGCTGACAGCGGCGGCAATTGTTGTACCGCTCTCAGAAGAAGAAATGACCTTTGTTTGCAGCAAAGGAGGCGTACCGAATGCGCAAGCCCCAAATAAGAACGTTGCAACAATGGCTGCGGCCGGGTAAATGGCGATGTAAGGAAATACAGTCAGAACACCGATCAAACCGATCATCACACCGATCATCGTCCGAGTCAGCAGAGGCATCGGCACTTTTCCCGCAAAGAAATTCCCTGCAACGCCCCCTAGTCCATATGCAAAGAGAGCGCCTGTTATGCCGACTGTGCTGAATCCGGCTGAATGTCTCAAAATCGGTTCGATAAAAGTGTAGGCGATAAAGACGCCGGAATAGCCTAAAATCGTAATTGCGAAGGAATACAGCACTTGTTTGTTTTTAAATACGCCCCACTCATTCATGAGCATCGGGATCACTTTTGGTTTTCTGTTCGGCACAGCAGCCATGAGGCCTAAGAATCCAACGGCGCCGAGTGCTGTAATGATGGTAAATACAGCTCTCCAGTTCAGGACATCTCCGAGATAAGAGCCGAATGGGACACCAAGCATCAAAGCCACTGTCAGCCCGCCATTCATTGAGGCAGCGGCTGCGGCACGCTTTTCCGGCGGAACCATTTCACTGGCAAATACCATGGCGATCGCAAAGAAAGCGCCATGAATGGACGCGGATAAAATTCTTGAGACAGCCAATACCGCAAAATTCGGTGCCAGCGCGCTCATTAGATTGGCTAGGATAAAAATCGCCATCAGCCCAAGCAGCACAGGCTTTCTCGGGAGTTTGACCGCAATGATGGTGACGAGCGGGCCTGTCAGACATACGCTTACGGCATAGGCCGTGACAAGAAGCCCGGCGGATGAAACATGTATATGAAAGTCATTGGCAATCGACGTCAAAATCCCCATCACTGCGTATTCAGTGTATCCGATTGAAAATGTGCAAATCATAAGAACAAAAATAATAAATTTCACTGATGGGTTTTTGATACTCAACGTCATCGCCTCCTTCGATTTTTAAAAACAACGAGTTTCATCTTAAAAGATTATTGGAGTGAATTCAATGATTTTTTCCTTAAAATGCCGTGCAAATGTGCTGAAAATATAAAGAGGCTGATATTCAGCCTCCCTGTTACGCTTGCTTCTGTTCTCGCAATACTGAGATTGGCAGCGCTTCCTCTTGATCAGGGGCCGAGGTTCTGTATCCCCATGCGAAAACGCCGTTTACATAACTGATGATAAACCCATCTTCAGAGCCTTCCACGCGATATGTTTCTCCCGGTGTGAAATCTTCCGGGTTCAGCAAATATGCTTTTGCCATTGCAATTTTCCGTTCGAGCACGGCCAGTTCGTTGATGATGCCGTGCTGTTCAGCTTTTCTTGCTTTTTCAGAAAGTGATGCGATTTCGGTATTGAGTTCGTGCGGTGTCATCTGACTGTATCGTTTCTCCATTTTTCAGCTACTCCTCTTCCTGCAGAAATTGCTCGATTAAATCGAGTGAGAATCCTTTGCGGAATAAAAATTGTTTGACCTTCATGGCGCTTTCATATGAGCCGTCATAGCGGTATTTTCTAAACGCTTTTTCGGCGTGAAGACGCAGCGCTTCTTTCTCCGTGTCTTCATCATTTTCATATTCAATCTGCTCGAGCGCGGCGCTGATGACATCAAATGAGAAACCCTTGCGCTGAAGCTGCATCTGGGCGCGCTGTTTGAGTTCTTTTGTGGAACATTTTTTATCCTTTTTAAGAAGCTTTTCAACATGCTTGACCGCTTCCCTCGTCTGATCCTCAAAGGAAAAGGAACTCAGCGATTCCTTAATAGTATCGTCGTCGATTCCCTTCGCTCTCAGCTCTCTGAACAAAACGTCAGGGCCTTTTCCGTTCGTTTTTTTGTGGGTGCTGACATAGGCCGCGGCAAATTCCTGGTCGTTTAAGTACTTGTAGTCGTTGAGCTTATGGATGACTTCTGCAATGACAGGCGCTGAGGTTTCTTTTTTCTTTAAGTGGTCCTCTACCTCTTTTGTTGACCGCATTCGATAGGATAAAAAGTCAAGCGCACGGTTGAAGCCTTTCTTTACTTCATCGCCGTATTGAATCTCAATAATGTCAAGGTCATCAAGCTCTTTTCCCTTTTTAAGCTCAAATTTTACGAGCACGTCCGCGTCCACACTGAAGGCGTATTTATCATCGAGAAAGATATTGAAGCGTTCCGTATTCTTTTTTTGTGCAGATATTTTTGTAATAAATGGCATCTTAATCTCCCTTCTGAGGCCTGAAAAGCGTTTTCTTTTATGAAAATGAGGTAAAGTATTGTTATTAGAACGATGAGGAGAGATGTTTATGAATATCGCAATGACGGGCGGAACCGGTTTTCTCGGCCAGCATCTAACAGGCGTTCTTACCCGCCAGGGACACCATGTTTATATTTTATCAAGAAACGCAAGGGAAACTGAACAAAAAAATATCACATATGTCCAATGGCTGACGGATGGAGCCGCACCGGAGCAGAAACTTCCTCATATTGATGTCTGGGTAAATCTCGCGGGACAATCGATTTTTGGCCGCTGGACAGAAAAAACGAAGCAGCAAATCCTCTCCAGCCGTATTCATGCCACGCGTGAAGTGCAGCGTCTTATTCATAAACAGAAGGAAAAACCGAAAGCGCTGATCCAGGCCAGTGCGGTAGGCATTTACGGCACAAGTCTTGAGAAGACTTTCATAGAGGATTCCGCAACGTCAGATGAGGATTTTCTCAGCCATACTGCACATTTATGGGAAAAAGAAGGACAGAACATTGAGGCGATGGGCATCCGGACGGTTTATGCGAGATTTGGCGTGATGCTTGGGGAAAAAGGCGCTCTCCCGCTCATGGTTCTTCCTTATAAACTTCTTGCCGGCGGCACGATCGGAACGGGCAGACAGTGGCTGTCATGGATTCATGTCGAGGACGCCGCCCAGATGATTCGATTTGCGATGGAAAACACCGACATCTCAGGACCCATGAATGTCACCGCGCCAAATCCTGTGGAAATGAAGCAATTCGGAAAAACGATTGCACGGGTGAAGCACCGACCGCACTGGCTCCCCGTTCCGGAATTCTTTTTATCAAAAGCATTGGGTGAAATGAGTCTTCTGATTGTGAAAGGACAGCGCGCTCTTCCTAAAAAAGCGATAACCTCCGGATTTCGTTTTACATATTCGGACCTTGAATTCGCGCTCTCACAGCTGATAACGGACAGAAAGGCTGTATAAAAACGGAAGGAAGCGTCAACCTTAAGAATAACATGGTTGAAGGAGGTCCTTTAATGGAAAAGAAGAGGGAGAAACATCAGCAAGGCGCCAACCTGAAGAAAATGCAGGAAGTTCTTTATTCAGGCGAATTTAAAAAAGCGGAAAAAGCTGCTAAGCGGAAATAGGAATACATAGCCCCTTTATGCCAGATACTATGTTTGTTTGATATCACTTTTTAGGGGGAATTTGATATGGGCAGAAATCATATCCACAAAAACCGTGATAAAAACAAACAAAAGCTTCCTCAAGTTCCCGACGCGTTGAAAAGGGAAACTGACGGCGTTTACGAAGAATATTCAAGCGAGCTTGCTGATGCGGATGACCGCGAAGCGCAAGAGCGCGCAAAAGCAGCAGACAGCAGAGCGAAAAAGAAAAATCGTTAATGAAAAACCCCTTGTCTCCGTTTGAGACAGGGGGTTTTTTTACAACTCGGTGAACCGTTCACGGATGGGCGTGCGCTTTTTGACTTCCGGCGCTTCGTCAGGATAGCCCGTTTGTATGATGGCGGCGAATCGTTCATCATCCTGTAAACCAAAGGCCTTGTGCACTTCTTTGTCGTAAAGGATTTTACCGCTTTTCCAAACCATGCCGATCCCTTTTTCCCAAGCAAGAAGCTGAAGATTTTGGATCAAGGAGCTGGTTGCCGCAAAATCATCGTCCCGCGCTCTTTCATTTTCATCTTCTTGAAACACGACGAGCAGAAATCCGGGGACGCGTCCAAGTGTGTTTTTAAAATTTTGAAGCTTTTCCTCTGTCATATCCGGCTTGGATTTTTTAGAGAACGCTGCAAATGTGTTAATTAGGTTTGCTTTTCCCGTCTCACTGGAAACGTAAATAAATCTCCATGGCTCAGTCACTCTGTGATTTGGCGCATATTTTGCCGTTTCAAGCATGTCAAGAATGACTGCCGAAGGCACTGGCTCTTGTTTAAATTTTCGAATCGATCTTCTGCTGCGTATGATGTCCCGCAGTGCTGAATGTTGATCTATCTGTTCGGATTGAGGCATACCGTCTCACCTTCCTAAGCAATTGAAAATGATTATCATTCATAATGATAACGGAAAGTGCATCTTTTTGTAAACCTTCATCTGTATTAGATTTTAAGAATACGGGTTTCTGAGTATACAGCCGTTCCTGTCATGTTCACTTTCACTTGATCGCCTTCTTCGTTAATTTCAATTCCAACCTTTCCGTCTTTCCCGATTTCCTGCCCTTGTTCAATGATAAATTCACGCTGCTTGGCATGACCGTACTGTTTCATATAAGCCCCCATCACACCGGATGCAGTGCCCGTCACAGGGTCTTCTATCGTTCCCGAATACGGGGATGAAAAGTGGCGTCCGTGCAGGTCGCTGTCGGGGTGAACGGTTTCAAAGGTAAACGGGTGGACTGAAGCCTTTGGCAGATCAACTAACACGTCCGGAAACTGTTTGTTATCGGGCCTCATTTTTTTAGAGGCCTTTAATGATCTAAGCGGAACGATAGCTGTCCATATGCCAGTGCTGCCAAACACAATCGGAAGGTCTTCATGAAAATCTTCTTCCGTGATTCCTAGTGCGGCCGCAAGTTTTTTCCGATCGCCTGTAAATGGTTTGAATTGCGGGGAAGCCTGTTCAAGCGTAATATGAATGCGGCCGTCTTTTTCAGAAATCTTCACAGGCAGGGTACCGGCTTTTGTCTGGATGCTGTACGTTTTCCCGGTCTCCAGCATTCCTTTTTCGCATAATGCGTAAAGAGAAGCGACAGTTGCATGGCCGCATAAATTCATTTCGTGTCCAGGGGTAAAGTAACGGAGTTCAAGATCAGCCGACTTGCTATCCCGAATAAAGGAGGTTTCTGAATATCCGGCACGCTCCGCTATGATCTGCATCTCTTCTTCCGTGTAATGGTCTCCCTTCAATACAACGCCTGCGGGGTTTCCTTTGCCGGGACTGCTTGTAAATGCTTCATATTTTAATACCTCTATTTCTTTCACTTGTCTGCCGTCCTTTCTTTATCAATGTCTCTGTTAGTATAGCAAAAACGATTGAGAATTTTCTGTTATTATCAAAAAAACCCATTTTCTTTTGAAAATGGGTCAGATTATTGTTTTAGGATTTTGTCATCTTTTCAGCGTGATTGAAACCTCTTATGGACGAGCATCGGAGCAACCTTTCATAGGTTAGGCAAGACGCGCCGCCGTTCCTTTCAACAAGTGATCACCGAAGCGCAGGACTTGCAACGAGTGCGAGGTTTTATCGACACGCTGGGACCCCGTCTCGTTAGAGGGAGTCTTTTTTGCTTTTGCCGATCAGCCGCGTGACGAGGAACATGGTGACAGAAAGGGATCTGTTTTTTCGGTACGCCAAGTATTTGCCGCGCCACTCCGGTTTGTATTTTTCTTTAAAGGCCCTAAGCCCGCTGAAGCTGTACATGTATCTGACATTATTAAAAATGACAGCGGCAAATCTTTCTGACCAGAAGGATGTAAAGGAGGTGCCGACATTGGACAGTGGCGCCATTCCCATATTAAACGACGTACAGCCTTCCTCCTTCGCCCATAAAAACATGCGGATGAACAATGCGTCCATAATGCCACTCGGGGCGTCATCACGGTAGCGCATCAGATCGACCGAGATCTCCCCTTCTTGGTACATTGGCATGACATTTGCAAACGCAACGATCTCTCCTTCTGCGTTTTTCATGTAGGCAATCGGTGCTTTCTGTAAATATGAGGGATCAAAAAAGCCGAGCGAGAACCCCTTTTCTTTTTTCGAGCCGAGCCATTCATCTGAGATCTGTTTCAGTTCCTCCAAAAACGCCTTAGAAAATGGAGGATGGTCCACATGAAGGGAATATTCCTCCCGCTCAAAGCGGTTATTGATTGCCCGAAGGCCGGCTTTTTTCTTCCCGGTCAAGGTAAACGTATTTAAATCCACATAGGCTTCCTCGCCCAGTTTAAAGAAGTTATAGCCAAAATCGTGATACAGCGCCATGTCAGCTCGTTCAATTTGGTAAAACAGAACACTGAATCCTTTCTGATGCGCTTCGTTCAGAAATTCTTCCAGCACGAGCGAAAACGATTCCCTTTGGCCTGACGGATCACCGAGCACGACCAGCCTTCTGGCGATTTTCCCAAACAGAAGAAGGGCATTCCCATCACTTGAAAAATAAAACCGCTTATCTCCAAGATAGCCGAGATGGCTCAGCGCGTTCCCGCCATTTTCATTTAAAAATGAAGCAAGGCGCTCTGGGTCAGCTTTTTCCCCGATTGGTTTTGTCTTTTTGTGATACACCACTGTAAATAAAAAGAAGAACAGCGGCACAATAATGATCGCCATGATGGTTGCATGGGTAATATGCGAGGTGCTGTGAACGAAATATTCGTGGCGCATCACCTTCTTCATATGGTCCCAAATGAAACCGGCAATGAGGTTATAGTTAAAGAGCGCCACAGTGAAAAGCGCTGCAGCAAATATCATTTGTCCGAGTGTATAGGATGCCTGTTCTCGGACAAATTGTCTTTTCAAAAGCACCAGCAATACGATAATGATCGGCAGTACGAATATCGCACTGATGTTAAGTCCTTTTAAAAAGCTGAACACAAACCCGCCCACAAGCGCTGAAATCGCCATCGTATAGGAGCGTTTTGTCCGTTTATAAAGCTCAATCGGCAAAATCAGCAAAATGAGCGCTGAGCTTAAGGACAGGCCATTGAACAGCAGAAGGGCCGGGTGCGGTATGTGCGGAATAACGGTCAGCCTGTCAATCGGCAGAGATACTGAGGCTAGGACAATCAACCCGGCAACGAACACGATAAGTGAAAGCGAGCCTTGCAAAATTCTGAGTAATATCGCCCGCTGGATGACAAGCAAAACGTTTGTCGTCTCAATTGCCGGTGCGATGCGCGGGTTCGTTTCGAGCCGTTTCATTGTATTTTCAGTCAGGTCTCCGGCAGCAAAGAACAGCCCGAGACCGAATGGGATAAATGAATAGACGAGCCTGTACAAAACAATAGATGTCACAATGGCCTCTTGATGATAGCCAAGCTGCTCCATACCAAGCAAAAACAAAAGGTCAAACGAGCCGAAGCCGCCCGGCACGAGGCTGATCATTCCTCCGATCGACGCGATGACGAACACTCCGAACACAGACCTGATATCAGCATGAATACCCATAGCGGACAATGACAGATAGATGACGGTTCCGGCCATAAGCCATTCGGAAACGGAAGCGCCGATATAAGCGAAAATCGGATTTTTCACTTTGTCCGCATTCTCTTCGTCTCCGCTTTTTCGGCTTTTGATTTTCGCCACCGCCAAAGATACCGGCAAAATCAGCGCAAAACCGATAACAACTGCCCACAGCCAAGGCTTTTCATTGATCATTTTATCCACTGGCAGCACTCGCACGGCGACAAAAACGCTGAAAACGGATAACCCGAGAAGCATAGATGATGTAAGCCAGGCGATTCCTTTTACGAGCGCCCTATGGTCTTTTGTATGCTCCTTATAGAACATCATTCTTAACCCGACCCCGGCTAAACCGCCGAACCCAAGCACATTATTAAATGAATTGGCGATCCAGGAAACCCTGAATACCTTTCCGTTGGTGATCGATAGGCGCATCGAGTATTTCAGGACGTAATCATACAGCGACATGGCCGCAACAGCCAGCAAGCCGACCAATACAAGGATAAATAAGTCCATGCGTTCCAGGCCGTTGATGACCATGAGCGTGCGTTTGAATGACAGATTTGTCAGTTCTTTTTTTGATTGATAAATAACAAATAGTAAAACCGCAATAGGAAAAACAATTTTTAAAACGGATAAAGCATTCTTTTTAATCAGCAATGGTCTCTCCAATCATATTCTAGTTCAATCTGCTTCCCTAATAATCTCCAACCCATTATACACTACCGTTATTTTTCGGACAAAGTCCCGCATGCGGTTTCTGCTCACTTTCTTTCAGGAGTGAAAATCGAGTAATATGGTAAGTGGAGCGAATGATGAGGAAGTGATGAAATGGAATATAATTTACATGATACAACGGTATTAAACGAAAACATTCTTTCATCTGAGGAACGGGAAATATGGGTGCTCTATATGAAAGTACTAACCTCTGCCGGGCTCGGTGATGTGTCCGAGTGGATGAAGCTTGATATGAGCATGCCGCAAATGAAAGTGCTGATGCTATTAAACAACCATGGAACTCTGAAAGTAAGCGATATTGCTGAAAAAATGGGGGCATCTCTGTCCAATACAACAGGGCTGCTTGATCGCCTTGAGAAATCAGGGTTTGTCAAACGGTCACATTCTGAAGAGGACCGCCGCTCAGTGGTTGTTCAGTTGACGGAGAATGCAAAAAATATTTTTCGGGGCCTTTATGAAAAAGGCCACCTGAAATTAAAGCGTTCCTTGGAGCTGCTGTCCCCTGAAGAAAAACAGGCTGTTTCCGAAGGGCTTTCTATCCTTTCCAAAGCATTAGAGAAAGCGAAAAAAGAATAAATCTACCAAGTCTGTCTTCTGCAAACCGTGGAGGCAGGCTTTTTTTGATTGACATTTAATTCACTTAGAATGAATAATATATTTGAAGTGAACAAAAAGGGAGTTGATGAATATGTCTGAAGCATCGATAGAACAGAAAAGCCAAAAGTGGGCGATCAGCCTGTTTACCATCGGTGTGTTTATGGCTGCGCTGGATAATGGTATTATTTCGGCGGCTTTAACAACGATAAACGAGTCGTTTGCCGTTTCTCCTTCCTGGGGGTCGTGGGGCATTACCCTTTATACGCTCGGCCTTAGCGTCAGTGTGCCGATCGTCGGAAAACTTTCCGACTGCTACGGCAGAAAGAAACTCTTTCTCATTGAGGTTTGCCTCTTTGGACTTGGTTCTTTGCTTGTTGCTTTGAGCCAAAGCTTCCCGCTCTTTTTGATCTCACGGCTTATTCAGGCGCTTGGGGGCGGCGGTATTTTCATTATCGGCAGCTCACACATTCTCGCTACCCTTCCAAAAGAAAAACAAGGGAAGGCGCTTGGGCTGCTTGGCGCGATGAACGGGATGGCTGCTGTGCTCGGGCCGAATATCGGAAGTTTCCTGCTTGATTGGACCGGATCTTGGCACTGGCTGTTTCTGATTAATCTGCCAATTGCCGTGTTATTGGTTGTTTTCGGCGCATGTTTTATTGCAGAAACGAAAGCGCCTGTAGCTAAACGGCTTGATACGGCGGGAATCTTCCTTTTATCCTTGTCGATTTTAGCTGTAATGTACGGCATGACGAATCTTGACGGGGCAAATCTCTTCACCAGCTTGGGAGATCCAAAGGTTTATGGGTGTATTGGTTTTGGCATGCTCTGTTTTGTGGGGCTTATCTTGTTTGAAAGGCGGGTTGAACTGCGCGGAGGCGATCCGATTTTGGCTTATTCTCTGCTGCGGAACCAACTATTTCAGCGCACGCTTATCATCGGTTTGTTATCTGGCGGACTCTTGGCGGCGGTCATTTTTATCCCGTCATATGTTGAGCAGTATTTGGGTGTTCCTGCCGCAAAAGCAGGCTATTGGATGACTCCGCTTGCGTTAGCTTCAGGCATCGGCGCTTGGCTAGGCGGAGCGCTCACCGACAAAAAAGGGCCGGTGAAAACCGTTATACTTTCCGGAATTATTTCATGTGCGGGGTTTGCTTTATTTCCGCTCTGGGTGACGGGGAAATGGGAGTTTGTGATCGCAAGTGTGGCAACCGGAATCGGCTTTGGCTTTCTGTTGGGCGCGCCGCTGAACGTCCTAGTATCAGAGGCGGCGAAAACGAATAAGGGCACAGCGCTTGGCACGCTTTCATTGGTAAGGCAAATCGGGCTGACATTGGCGCCGACTCTTTATGCAGGTTTTATCACAGCCGGGTTTGACCAAATCGGTGATGAAATCAAGAGCCGCTTATCGGACAGCGGGCAATCAGAAACGGCAATGCAGATGATGCCGGAGATCGACAGTTCTGATGTTTCTTCTTTACAAGAACAAATCGAACGCATTCCCGTACCTGAAGTCAAAACCGCGATAAGCGATGCCATTCATGCGAGTGTCGCCAGCGGCTACGATCATTTATATGCTGCCGCCGCTTTGATTTCTCTGCTGGTGATTGCCGCTATCAGTCTTCCGGCTTTCCGCCGGAAAAAGCGTTAAGACCAACCCATCCGTTTAGAAAGCTCCGTCATCTGGGCGATATGATGATGTGAGTGCCAGACATACAGCCCGAGCGCGTTCTCCAAGGTCATGACCTCTTTTGTGTCGGGATGATAAAAACCGCGCTGAAATTGCTGATCCGTCAGGGTGCGGAGAAGAGCCGTCCATCTCCCGTGAAGCGCCTGCAAAAGCGCGAGTGAATCGCTTGGATCTGCTGTTTTCGAGTCCTTTAGCTCCGACCACGCTTTTTCATCATATGGACGGATGGCCGGTGTCTCTTCCGTCAAGCTTAATTTAAACCGAATATAGCTGTTCATATGACTGTCAGCCAGATGATGAACCACTTGCCGAACGGTCCACCCCCCGTCTCGGTAAGGTGTGTCAAGCTGGCTGTCCGTCTATGCCTTCAACGGCTTGTTTCAGTTTTGCCGGCACTTCTTCAAGAGCTTGAATCCATTCTGCTTTTTGCTCCTTCGATACAGATTTCCTCGGCTTGTATTCTCCAATTGGATAGCTTAGATTGGCTATTGTCATGGAAGTTCCCCCTTCTGATTCGTCATCTCACTTATTTTACAAGAAAATAGTGCACGCTGCATAAATTAAAACCCGCTGAAAGTTGAAGGAATGGAGGACTGGAATCATTATGTAAACAGAATAAAACAATCGGCAGGAGCCTCTCTCCTGCCGATTGCTTTCACCCTGCGTGATCACGCACTTCCACTGTTGCTTTCTTCTGTTTTGGCTGATAGACCTTCCCCACAAATAAATAACCGTACTTGAATTTATTCAGTGCCCATGAGGTCAAGATCGGGCCGGCTGTACACACGGCAAACAATAGAAGAACAGCCGGTACGGCAGGAATTCCGGGCATATTTGTAAGTAAAACGTAGCCTATGATCATAAAATAGGCATGGAGCAGATAAATCGAAAAGGAATAGTTGCTGATAAACATCATGATTTTTGGCACATGCTTCATTTTCGAAAACAAGTGAAAGCACAGGAAAATCATGCTTGTCGAATACAGCATGATATCAGGCCGTTTCGAGCTGATCATGCCGGTATCCCCGGCATAAGAAACCGTGACAACAAGCGCAGCAGAAGCTAATGCAGCGCCGTATATCACCCAGCGGTATTGGTTCAGCAGCGCTAAAAAGCGCTTGTACTCTTTTCCGCAATAGTAGGCAAGACAAAAGTAGAAGAGCCAGCCTGCGAACGGAACCCAGAAGAACGGAAACGACCCGCCTTCTTCAGAAGCAGGAGCCGGGCTGACCGCTGAGAAATAGCTTAAATAAAAGGCTGTCACCACAAATGAGATGGACAGCACCCATTTCGGCGATGCTTTTTTCAAATACTCGTGAAACATCATGTGCAACATGTAAAATTGAAAGATGACAAGAATGAAGTATCCGATAAAATTTCCTAAC
Organism: Bacillus vallismortis; assembly: GCF_004116955.1. NCBI lineage: Bacteria > Bacillati > Bacillota > Bacilli > Caryophanales > Bacillaceae > Bacillus > Bacillus vallismortis. The sequence continues at coordinate 2,584,334 of NZ_CP026362.1, forward strand.
AATACATTCGCCAGATACTTTTGCACTATCGCGAGAAAGGTAACCTCTCCCCCCATCGCACTTGTCATCAACAGGGCATCAATAGCCGCGATAAATAAAAAAGGAACGAAAATCACTTTTCCCCGCTTCTTTAAAAAACCGTCAGGCACCCCGCCAGGATAAGAACGGGCCAGCAAAAATTCAGAGATGAAAATGAAAGCAGGCGTGCTGAACATCAGAAGTGTCCGAAAAGAATCTACGGTGTGAGAAATATTTGCGAGAGCTTCTGCTTGAAGCATCAAGACCATTGAAATGATATGGAGCAGGACGACACTTAAGCACGAAATGCAGCGGATCATAAAAATTTCTTTAATTTGCATAACAGCGCTCCTTTTATTTCAAATTTTTAGAAATCGATGGTTGTACCTTAACATGGCCTTTGTATTTGAAAAAGTGCCTAATGTCATAAATGAGAGTATGTATGATTGACGAAATCACTTTTTGGCAGATTTACTCAAACAAGATGCTGTGAGAATCGAAAAAACCTGCTGTAATGGAGACAACAGGTTTTTTCATATGAAAATATTAATTTGTATTGAGGCCTCCGCCATTCAGCCCTTCTTTGATATAGCCGTTCACTTGGCTATTCGAAAGCAAGCCAATATGGCCGATGCCATAAAGCTGGATGTTTCTCGCTCCCTGTAATCGAGACAAGCTATTCATTACGATTTGATCATTTAGGCTGTAGATAGATGTATAGAGGATTTTTTGATTAGGATCTGTACCGGGCAGCGCTACAGATGACACTAAACCATTAGCCCCTCCAAGTGTTACGACATTTTGAATCTTGTTGCCCCCGCCTAGATATTTAATATAATACAGCGTGTTGGCGCCGCCCATACTATGAGCAACAATATCTACTTTTTTGGCTCCCGTCTCTTTTAAAACCCGGTCAATATATGAAGCAAGCTGCGGGCCATTGTTAAAGTTGTTACCTGTCTTATCATAAAAATCAATGGCATACAGTTTGTTGCTTTGCCAGCCTTGAGAAATTAAGTAGTTTTTAATAGTAAAAAAGTTGTATGAGGCACCGCTTATTCCATGAACAAGAACGACAGGATTATGTACTGATTCAGCTTTTGCGCTTGACGGCGGTGCGGCTAGAACAGATAGAATCAGCGATAAACAGATAGTGGATGCAATAAGTATTTTTTTCACGTTCATTCCCCCTTAAAATGTTTGTACCACCAATTTCCTATTATACATAAAAAAACTATTTTGTTAATACCTTTTTTCAGAAAAGTCAATTAAATATATAGTCTTGCTAAGTTTAAGGGGTCCAATATGATAATTTCTGGAACACAAGACCTATCTGCCATCTTTATTTAACAAGCTAACCGGGTTGTGTTCCCTTCCTCCCTTTTCTATAATAAGGGGAATAGGCAGTTAGGATCACAGTTGAGCATTGGCTAATCTTTTTTGTGAAACAGCCATAGACACGGAGGATAGCATGAGAGTATTGAAATACGCCATATTAGGGCTTTTGCGGAAAGGCGAATTGAGCGGATATGATATTACAAGTTATTTTAAAGAGGAGCTCGGCCAATTTTGGAGCGCCAAGCACAGCCAGATTTATCCTGAGCTCAAAAAGCTCACGGATGAAGGATTTATCACGTTCCGCACAACGATTCAAGGCACGAAGCTGGAGAAAAAGATGTACACCCTGACAGACAGCGGAAAGCAGGAGCTGCATGAGTGGCTGATCCGCCATCACCCGATACCGGAGACGGTGAAGGATGAATTTATGCTGAAGGCTTATTTCATTTCTTCCCTGTCGCGGCAGGAGGCTTCTGATTTGTTCACAGACCAGCTGCGAAAACGCAAAGCCAAGCTGTCTGATCTGCAGGGAAGCTATGAAAAGCTTATGGCTTCAGCGGAACCTATATCGTTTCAATCACCGGACTTCGGACACTATCTCGTGCTGACAAAAGCGCTGGAGCGGGAGAAAAATTATGTTTCTTGGCTGGAATCGATTTTAGCGATGATAGATGAGGAGTAGCGGGAGCAGCCTTCGGACCGGACGCGTATGTAGCCTGCTTTCCTTCATGGGCCGACGTAAGGGTTTAACGATATGAAAAAAGCATCTGCCTCGGGGACAGATGCTTTTTTAAGGTCGGAGCGCTTTCAGCCCCGCCGCAAAGGTAATGGCCGCAAAAGCAAGCAAGATCCCGCAAATCCCGAGAATATCTGTGACGTGCGCACCGTTAGCGAGAATCTCAGTCAGCCCGCTCATCGCCCACTTTTGCGGAAGAAATTCAGCGATGGCCTGCATAAATGTCGGCTCAATGTCTATCGGCCAATACATTCCGCTTACCATACACGTTGCGATAACGAACAAGTTGCCGAACGCAAGCTGCTGTTCCGGCGTTCTGACATTGGCCGCAATGGCCAACCCGATGCCGACAACGGTCAGCAGGAAAAGCGATACTAACACAATAACCGCAGCCGGATTGCCCCAGCTGATGCCAAACAGCCAATGGGTAGCGAGAAGCAAGATGCCGAATTGAATCCACCCAATCACAAAGAAGGACAGCACATATCCTGCACCGATTTCTGTCCGGCTGACAGAGGCTGTAAGCAATCTGGACCAGACCCCGTTTTTTCTTGCCTCTAAAATGGTTCCCGCCGCCCCCATCATGGTCAGCATGACAAACAAAATAGAAAAGCCTGCTGCTCTGGAGGCTGTGTCACTTGGGCCAGCCCCTTCTTTTTTATCGCTGAGCGTCTTTCGTTTGACGGCTGGTGCCGCATCTTCATGCTCTTTGGCGATAATTGTTTTATAGGCCGCCTTCCAGCTCTCCCCCGCTGCCTGAGCTGACGTTTTCGCCGCGGCAACCTGAATGTTGAGCTTTGCCAATGTGCTTTCTGCATATTGTTTGGCCATCGGTGCTTCGGACAATTCCGGGCCATGGCGGAAGATCAGCTCGGGATGTTTTCCTTTTTCCAACTGTGTCTGGAACGATCGGGAAATGGTGATGATCCCGGCAATCTTCTTTTGTTTCAGCTTTTCTGACGCTTTGCTTTCAGACATGTTTTCAAATGTATACATATCATCGTGTGTCTTCAGCAGCCGAACATAATGCTGAGAGAGAAGCGTGTCGTCCTGATCTACGATCGCAAGCCGCAGCTTGTCGTCACTGCCGCCGAGCATCCCTCCAAAAACAAAGGTCAGCAAAAGCGGGGCAGCGAACATCATCAAATAGTTCTGCCGCTTCTTGAAAATAAGAGAAAGCTCTATGGCGCAAATGGCTAAGATTTTTTTCACTTGGTGTACCTCCTTATCTTGTATGAAGCCGTCTGATGCCAAGCATGAGTGAACAAAAGCCGATCGCTGCAAAAAGAAGCACAGGCTTTTGAAGGTCAGCCCAGCCTCCTCCTTCCATTAAAGAAAGAAAGCCGTCAAGCGCCCATCGATTCGGCACCGCTTTGGATACAGACTGCAAGAAGTCCGGAAATTGGTACAGCGGCAGCATGGACCCGCCAAGAACCGCAAGCAATTGAATGCCGAAGCCGCCGATCGCATCCGCCGATTTCATATCGCTGATACATGACGCAAGCAACATTGAAACGCCAGATACAGCGGCAGCGTATGAAAGACCGAGTACACTGACAAACAGCAAATTGCCTCCCCAATCTACTCCGAATACTTTGATCGTGACGATCAGGAATATCAAAAATTGTATAATGGCAAACAAATAGGTTCCGAGCCATTTTCCGAAGAGAATGACAGCTTTTTGCGCAGGCGTCATCAGCATTCTGGCAAGCGTTTCCGTCTCTTTTTCCTGTAAAAAGGATTTCGCTCCGACTGTCATATGAAACAGCATAAACATGCAAAGCATGGCCGCCGAATAGTACTGAAAACTGGTAACGGCCTTGCTGCCGACTGATTGTTCTTTCATAGTAAGCTTGTTACCCGTTTCTTTTTCAAGCACCTTGACCAGGTTGTCTGCAAAGTGTGAAAGATCAAGCTTCCCTTGTTTAACAGCTGATGTTTTGCTGACGTAGTCCATTGAAGCTGACGCAGCTTCTTTTACCGTTTTATATTGGTCTATGAACGACGCGGCGGCTGTTTCGATGATGGAACTTTTTAATGTTTGATCAGAAGCAGCATAAACGAAAGCTGATGTTTTGCCGGCTTCCCAACCGTTCGGGATGACGATGCCAACATCGATTTTCTTTTCATCGAGCAGGCTCTTCATCTCATCTTCGCTGCTGGCTTGTATGACCTTTAGTGACTTCATTTTTTTGAGCACATCTGTTTGAAACATGTTCACTGCATCTGACTGGTCTGACTGGACAAAGCCGACTTTGATGCCGTCAATCTGGCTGCCTCCGTCAACAACCGATCCGAGCGCCGCCCCTAAAATACAAGTCAGGATCAACGGCATTAAGATCAGCATCATAACCCCTTTTTTGTCCGTGATTCTGATTTTGACATCTTTCCATGCGATCCACATGCTTTTTTTCATAGCCGTTCCTCCTAATCCCGCAACGTGCGGCCGGTCAGATTCAGAAACAGGCGCTCCAGATTTGGTTCCTGCACTTGAAGAGACAGCAGGTTGATATGGTGGGCAGCGGCCTCCGCAAGCAGTCCGGTGACGACGTTCTCATGGTGTGCCGCAGAAATTTCAATTCTGAGCCCTGACTCATGTACGGTCACATCATTTACATGGGCCAGTGAACGGATCGCAAAAAGAAATGCTTCATCGATTGCATTGACAGTGAGCTGAATAATGGTATCGCCGCCAAGGCGGCTGCATAAATCGGTTTTTGTGCCGATCGCAATCATTTCTCCCTGATCAATAATGCCGATCCGGTCGCATAAATACTCGACCTCTTCCATGTAATGGCTCGTATAGATCACCGTCATGCCCGTTTCATTGAGCTGTTTCACCGTTTCTAAAATGTGATTCCTCGATTGAGGGTCGATGCCGACAGTCGGTTCATCCATGATCAGCAGCTCAGGCTTGTGCATTAAGGCGGCACCGATGTTGATTCTCCGTTTCATGCCGCCTGAGAACGTTTCAATTTTATCCTTGGCCCGCTCAGTCAGGCCGACATATTCAAGGACCTCTGCCGATCTTTTTTTGGCCTCACCGTGCGTAAGTCCGTACATTTTCCCCCAAAACATAAGATTTTCATGAGCCGTCAGCGTCGGATATAAAGCAATTTCCTGCGGAACAACGCCGATTTTTTGTTTCGCTTTGGCGGTTTGTTTGCCGATCATATAGCCGCCCACTGTGATATTCCCGCTGTCATGCGGCACGAGGCCGGAAATCATCGAAATGGTTGTGGACTTCCCCGCACCGTTCGGCCCGAGCAGCCCGAACGACTCCCCTTTTTGGAGGGAAAAAGAGATGCCTTTCACGATTGTTTTCTTTCCATATGCCTTTTTAATGTTTTCTGCTTGCAGCACTTCGTTTCACTCCTTTTGTAATCCCATTGCCATTGTAGAAAAAAGAAAGGCGTGCGGCATGTAGCGGCAGATAGAATGTAAGGCATGAAAAAAAGGCCTTCAACAGGCCTTTTCAAAGAAGCGCATATGCCGAATGTCACATGTCAAAAGTCAGACACACCATGTCTGACCGAATAGATAGCGGCTTGGGTTCTGTCTCTGACAGACAGCTTGCTGATAATGTTCGACACATGATTTTTCACTGTGCCTTCTGTAATGTACAGTTTTTCGGCAATTTCTTTATTATTCAGCCCATACCCCAGCTTAGCCAGAACTTCCAATTCACGCTCGGTCAGGTCGAGCAGCTCCTTAGGTTTATCTGTCTCGTTTATCCCTTTCAGCTGTTTTTCGCGCTTCCATTCATTCAGCATCTGTGCAGTCAGTTCCGGAGGGAGAACCATTCCGCCAGATTGAACCGTCATCACCGCTTTTACAATCGTGTCGGCTGACATGTCCTTCAGCAGGTATCCGCTCGCCCCTTCTTCGAGCGCTTCTGCAATCAGCTCTGAATCCTTGAAGGTCGTCAGCATCAAAACCTTGACACCAGGCAAAGAACTTGTAATCAATTTTGCCCCCTCAACTCCGTTGGAGACCGGCATTCGGATGTCCATTAACACGATATCCGGCTCAAGTTCTTTCGCCTTTTCGAAGGCTTCCTGCCCGTTTCGCGCTGTTGCGATCACATCAAGCTCTTCCCTGAGCTGCAGCAGTGATGCCAGCCCTTCTCTGACGATATCCTGATCGTCGGTAATGATGATCTTAATCATGATAAACTCTCCTTTTGCTGCACGGGCCCGAAGCTCCATTTTTTATTAGCCAGTGAAAATTCGGCGATTACAGTAAACCCCTGATTTTGTTCGCTCTCAAAGCGGATGCTTCCACCATGCTCCGCTGCCCGCTTTTTCATGTTCAATAGGCCAAAGCCAAGTGCCGTCTCGGGATTTCCTTTTCCGTCATCCTTAAAGACAAGGCTGATGTTGTCCGTTGCGCAGGCAAGCTGTATCGAACAAGCTGTGGCGCCCCCGTGCCGTTTGGCATTGGTCAGTGCTTCCTGCACTGTTCTGACCAATGTCGGATGAAGAGATAGCGGGATCAGCGCAGGATCGCCGCTGACCGCAAACTCGGTTGTGACTCCTGCATTTTTGTAAAAGTCTTCTGTCAGCTGTTTCAATGAATCGATTAACGAAGGGTCGTTATCCGTTTGCAGGGTGCGTACTGATAAGCGGACATCATCGAGCGCTTCACGGGCAAGCGTTTCACATACCCCAACGGTCTCCTCCGCTTTTTGGCTGTCTCTTTTTTGCCATTCACGCAGAAGCTGCAGCTGCACGAGGAGCGCCGTCATTTTGTGTCCTACTGTATCATGGATGTCCCTTGCCATTCTGTTCCGCTCATGAATGGCAGTCAGCTCTTCAACCTGCTTCGCATATAAATGGAGTTCCTGGTGCGCAGCAGACAGCGAAAAGTGAGACTCTGTCAGTTCCTGAAACTGCTGTTTTGCCGTTTCCTGCGTATCCAACAGCTTGCGGATTAATTTGCCGACGACTCCGCAAAAGACAACGAATGTCATGCTGATACAATGATCCATAACATATTCATCGCCGAACATACGATATGTACGAATAAGCACAATCAGCCACATCATAAAACAAAAACAAAGCACAGACCATACTGTTTTTCGGTCAAACCCTTTCAAAAAAAAGGTAACAGCAACCGGGCTGAGCAATGTGATATATAAACCTGTACCCGGAAACATGAAACCGAACGAAAAGCCAACTGCAATATCAATCAAACAAAAAATAACGGCATATTTCCCTACTCTTAATAAGAGATGATTTGCTAAGAACACACCCGCACCGCCAGCGATGAACAAATACTCAAACCAACGGTCATCTTTTACAAGAAAAAAGTAAACCGAACAACTTACCATTAAGGTGAAAATCCTAGTAAATATAAGAGCCTTCACGCTCATCACTCCCGATACCCAATTCCTTTCTTATCATACCTGCCTCAGGTCATTTTTTACAGGAGTTTCTGGAAAATAAAAACCGCATATGAACTTTATGTCATATGCGGCGTCTTCCACTTATTATTCAAATTCAACCCATACGGACCCTTGGTCTGCTGAACGTACACAATTCTCAATCCAGCGGATGCCCTCGATCCCTGCGTCAATGTCAGGATAAACCAAGTTGTTCAGTGTTTCTTGATCTTCGCGTTTTTTTGCGTCAATTGCAATGGCACACTTGAGATAAATGTTGGCCCACGCGTCTGACAGCCCTTCGCTGTGTAAAGCGCCCAGACGTTCATCGGCGCTGCACGCACCGTCTAAATACGGCATGCCGCGAACGAGTGTCTGAATAGGCTCTCCCTGCACTTCATACATCAGTTCGTTCGGTTTGCTGTCCCACCATTCGAGGCTTGCTTTTGAGCCGACAATTCTGATTCTGTGGCCATCCATACACCCTGCATTGATTGATGATGTCCACATCGTCCCGACCGCCCCGTTTTCATAATGCATCAGCACATGGGCATTGTCCTCAAGCGGCGCACGGCTGCCGACGAAGCTCTGGCGGTCACACAGCAGTTCTTTGATTTTCATCTGCGGCATAATGAGCTGCGACATATAATACGTATGGGTAGATAAATCGCCCAGCACAAAGCTTGGCCCGGCGATCGCAGGGTCGACACGCCATTTCTGTGCAGCGCTTATGTTCTCGCCCTCATCTGCTGCACAAAAACCGTGTGTGTACTGCAAGTCAACCACACGAATATCGCCGATCTTGCCCTGCTCAATCATCGCACGCATTTGAAGGAGTATTTGATTGCCGGAAAAGCCGTATGTCACGCCGACGATTTTGCCTTTTTTCTCTGCGAGCGTTTTGATTTCATAGCCCTCTTCTGAAGTGAAGAACAGCGGTTTTTCACAGATGACATGAAGATCTGCTTCAAGTGCTGCCTTACAGATCTCATAATGAGTGCCGTTTGGAGTGGCAATCGATACAACCTCTATGCCATCGACTCTTTTCGCTTCCTCCGCAAACATGGTTTGATAGTCGGCATAACAGCGCTCCGCATCTACTCCGAGGTTCACCCCGAAGTCTTTTCCTCTTTCGGCATCGATATCAAAGGCCCCTGCGGTTAATTGAAAGGCAGTATTATCTCTCAACGCTCCAATACGATGTTTATATCCAACCTGGCTGAGCCGTCCGCCGCCTACCATTGCCCAGCGCAGCGGCTTTGAAATGATTCTTTCTCCATTTAGCATCATGAAAACCTCCTATTGGCTGATGGTTTGTTTTAAAGCTTCTACAGAAGTGCGGACGCCCGCTTCAGGCGACATCGTCAGGTCCTCCATTTCTAAGGAAACCTCACCGTCATACCCCATCATTTTGACGACTGAAAAAAATTCCTTCCACCACTGTAAATCCTGTCCGCAGCCGACTGCTACGTAATTCCATGCCCGGTTCGCAGGATCTGTCACTTCTTTTGTTTCTAAAAACCCATTTACCGCGGCTAAATGTCTTTCAATTCTGACATCTTTCCCATGAACATGGTGAATGGCTTCTCCGAGCTTCCTTGCTGCGATGATCGGGTCTGCACCCATCCATAATAAGTGGCTCGGATCAAGATTCAAACCGACCATCGGGCCGACCGCGTTTCTGAGCCGAAAGAGAGTCTCAGGATTATAGACTAATTGAGAGCTGAAATTTTCAAGCGCAATTTTTTCCACTCCGCAGGCTTCCGCTTTTTTGACAAGTTCCTTCCAATACGGAATCGCAACGTCTTCCCATTGATAGTTGAGAATATCTTTTAAAACGGGAGGCCAGCTCACTGTGTATGTGATCCAGTTCGGCACTTTGTCGTCCGGGCCGCCGGCTGGCAGGCCGCTCATCATGATCACTTTTTTGACACCTAATAATCCAGCCAGCTCCATCGTTTTGTCCGTTACTTCTCTGTGCGATTTGCCCAGTTCGCCTGGATCTAAAGGATTCCCCGAGCAGTTTAAAGCGCAAAGTGTCATATTCCGCTTTTCCAGCGCGGCTGAAAGTTCTTCTCTTTTCTTGCTGCTTTGCAGCAATTCGTCAAGATTCAAGTGAGGTGCCGGCGACCAGCCTCCAGTTGTCATTTCAAGCGTATCAATGCCAAGTTCCGCGGCAAAATCGAGCATTTCTTCAAAAGGCAAATGTCCTAAGCTGTCTGTTACATAAGATAGTTTCATTGATAGATTCCTCCTAGTATCTGCAAGTTACGAAAAGTGAGTCGTTTGATTCGGCATTTCCTGATCAGCTTGGCGGCCATACTGGCGGAATGAATGCTCAAGCTGTTCAAGTGACCGCCCTTTTGTCTCAGGCACATATTTTTTCACAAATAGAATCGCTAGAATATTCATTGCGACAAAGATAAAAAATGTTGCCGACATTCCAATATGATTGAGCAAAATGGGAAAGGTGAATCCAATGAGAAAGTTAGCTATCCACAAGCAGAAGGTGCTGATCCCCATGCCAAGTCCCCGCACATGCATCGGAAATATTTCCGAGAGCATGAGCCACGTCACCGTAGAAATGGCAGCCTGCTGAAACGCAAGAAACAAAACGGTCAAACTCAGCACAACATACGGCAGGGCGGGTGTTCCTTCAAGGACAATGGATAAAATCCCGATCAGCAGAAGGGCTGTCATCGTGCCAATCTGTCCGATGATCAGCATGGGCCGGCGGCGGACTTTGCCGAGAAGCCATATCCCAAAAATGACCGCAATAACTGAAATAACACCGTTTGCAATATTGCCAATTAATGCAGCTTCTGTTTGAAAACCGGCTTCTCTCAGAATTTCTGTCCCATAGTACATGATCGAATTGACACCGGTAATTTGCTGTACGATGGCGATTCCGATCCCAATCAATAGAATGCGCCTGATCCACGGCTCTTGAAAATCATGAAAGCCGGCCTTTTTTGCTGTGCCCTCAATCGCATGTTTGATTTCTTTTATTTCCTGCTGAGCCCGGCTGTCTTCACGGATTTGCCGAAGCACCCGCAGAGCGTCACCCATTCTGCCTTTAGCCGCCAGCCAACGCGGGCTTTCAGGCACGATGAGCATTCCGAACCATAACACAACAGCCGGAAGTGTCGCGATGACCAGCATATACCGCCAAACATTTGCGCTCTCCCCCATTGTGCTGCCGATAATGGCGTTAAAGGTGTATGCCAGCAGCTGGCCAATTACGATCATCAGTTCATTTTGTGTCACGATTCGTCCCCTGCGTTCTGCCGGCGAAATTTCCGCTAAAAAGGTTGGAACCGTTACAGAAGCGCAGCCAACCGCCAGTCCGAGCAGAAAACGAAAGGCAATCATCACGGACGCGTTTGGTGAAAAGGTACAGCCAAGTGTGGCTGCGATGAAGAGTAAGGCTAAATAAAGGATCGTTTTTCGGCGGCCGTGCCGATCGGACAGACGTCCTCCAAACATCGCCCCGAAGGCTGCCCCGAAAAGCAGGGAACTCGCAACCAGTCCTTCTGTAACAGGTGTAAGATTGAGTTGACCTGCAGTTGCCATAAAAGGAAGTACCCCATTAATGACACCCGTATCATAACCGAACAACAGGCCGCCGAATGTAGATACCAATGTAATCGTTCGTAAAAGCCCTTTATGAGCTAAGCTTTCTTTTTCTTTTACAGCCTCTTTCTTTTTTGTACTCACGGCTTTCTTCCCCTTCTTTCAAGAATGGCAGAGCACCCGACACCAAGCATAAGCCAATGCATCCCTCCTTCAGAACATTCATTGTTGTAACCGCTTTCTAAAGAGATTATAAGACAACGAGATTTCTCGCGTCTTTATCATATGAAGACATTGTTTTGTCATTTCAGGACATCTTATTCGTGCGGCTTGGCCTGTTCGATTTTTTGAAAAGGTTTATTGATTTGAAATGCGGTCATTTTTGAATCTTTATAAAGGGAGCGGAAAAGCCCTGGTGAGCTGCCGATTTTGGCAGAAAATATGCGAGTGAAATAATGTACTGAGAAACCGATTTCTTCCGCTACTTCTTTAATCGATAGATTCGTTGATTTCAGCAGCTCGGCAGCTTTGTTTATTTTTTCATTTTGGACAAATTCTGAGTAGCTGACGCCCAGTTCTGCTGCAAATAAACGTGATAAGTGCCTCCCTGAGATATGAAAGTGGCTGGCAACATCCGTCAGCTTTAATGGCTGTGACAGATTGTCTTTTATGTGCAGTTTCACCTCTGTCAGCAAAGCAGAGGATGTGTGAATGGGCTGCTTTTGTTTCGGGCGTTGGGCGGACGGGAGAAAGGTTTGGATTAATGACAGGATCAATGCATGCGACAAATGAGATAGGATCTCTTTGTCAAAAGCATCGACAGGCTGCGCTGCTTGCAGCATTAATGTTTTCCAAAGCAAGCCCGGCGGTTCGCCATCTTTCAATTGCATTGTGATAAAGGGGCTTTGTTTCACTTCTTTCATCACTTTGATCCATTCGGCGCTTGACTGATCCTCGCTCAGCTCGAAAGCGACGTAAAAAAGGAACAGCCCTGTTTCACTTTTGATTTGGTGCAAATGCTCCGGCTTTGACAAAAAAATCGTCTGTTCACGAAGCGGATATGTACGATCGCCTTCAAGGTAATATCCTTCACCTCTTACGACGTAACAAATTTCATAAAAGGAATGCTTATGAAGCAGTGTGTTATAGTGGTTCGTCATCGCTCCCCAATAGTGGACGTAAAATGAAACATCCTTTTGCTCTAAGCGATGCACATATTGATTTAAAGCTATTTTGCCTGTCACAAGGTGATTGAGTTCCATGTAAACGCCTCCTTACAAGTTGGTTCTCTCATCATAACAAGGCGAACAAAAATAAAAAATCCCTCTGCCGTTTTTTCGGCAAAGGGATTACAGTCAAATCACAAATAGAATATGGGCTCCGGAAACAGGATCTTTCACCCGGAAGCTGCTTTCCTTTTCTTCGATCGAATATCCGGCATGTTTGACTCGGTCTGTCACTCGATCCAGTTCCTCTTGATGAGGCAGAACAACCTTGTACTCATCTAGTCCGCTGGCATTTGTCGGTTTAGGCGGTGCGTTTTTTCCCGCCCAAATGTTTAAACCGATATGATGATGATATCCTCCGGCTGAAACGAAGAGCGCGGACATGCCCGTATAGTTTCCGACAATGTCAAAGCCCAGTACATCTGTATAAAACGTTTTGGCTTCGTTCAAATCACTGACATGCAGATGAATGTGTCCGATGTTGGTACCATTTGGAAGCATTGTTTTCCGCTCATCTTCGGCCTCTTCCAAAAGACCCTCGATGTCAACAGAGGTTGTCGTCATGACGTAGTTTCCTTCACGATCACGCTGCCACGTGCTGCGGGGGCGGTCAGCGTATATTTCAATGCCATTTCCATCAGGATCAGACAGATAGAGTGCTTCGCTGACCGCATGATCCCCGTGGCCGATGGCAATGCCGTGTTCAATCAGGCGGGCAAGCGCCATACCAAGCTCCTTCCGGTTCGGAAGAAGAATCGCAAAGTGATAAAGCCCCGCTACAGACCGTTCAGGCAAGACAACAGCGCTCGGATTTTCTTCAAGAATAAGCAGGGCGCGTTTTCCATCAGCCGTTAATTGAGCTTGGCGGTCCGTCTTTTGTAAGACTTGAAAACCGATGACGTCACGGTAAAACGCAAGAGACCGCTCCAGACTGCGGATTGTGAGTTTGACATCTCCAATATGTGTGTTTTCATGAATGCTGGCCATGCTGTATGCCTCTTTTCTTATGCTGATACGTTTTCGCTCTTTTTTCCTTTAAACACAAATGGGTCCAGCGCCAAGAAACGGCTTCCTGAAAGCGCAAGGTGGATGGATGTCAAAAGCAGTAGGTAATCAAATTCTGCATTCCCCATGAAAGGCGCTTTCAGCTTGACTGTAATAATGGCTCCGATCATTGTGAGGGCAAACAGGACGCCGACAATACGTGTAGCCAATCCGAAGAAGACAAGCACGCCGCCAACGAGTTCAATCGTTGCGATGACATACGCCATAAAGCTTGGCAGGCCTAGGCTTCCGAAAAATTGGATGGTGCCTTCCATTCCCTGAAACTTTGATAAACCGTGAACAAAAAAGATAATACCTGTCATAACTCTTAAAAGTAATGTGCCGATTTCAAATGATTTATTCATGTTATCCTCCTTGATAAATGTTATCACTTACTTAATGTAAGCTAGTATATATACATAACTTATTTACGTCAAGTAATTTTGTTACATTTTACGAAAATGAAATAAAATTACTATAAAACTGTAACAAAAAAGACCTTTGTGCAAGACAAAGGTCTCAGCGTGTCGACAAACCCTCGCATTCGTTGTCAGGCCTGCGCGTCGGTGCTCACGAATTCCTACATTCGCTGTGCTCCGATGCTCGTCCTTCCTAGACTTCAAAGGTTTTCAATCACGCTGAATAGATGACAAAGGTCTATTTCTCAAATTGGCTTTCATATAAGTCACTGTAAAATCCTTTTTGCCGAATCAGCTCGTCATGGCTACCTTTTTCAATCATTTCGCCGTCTTTCAGTACCACAATCTGGTCCGCTCTTTGAATGGTGTTCAGCCTGTGGGCGATGATGACGCTTGTTCTTCCCTCCATTAAACGGGCGAGCGCTTCTTGAATGTTGACTTCTGTGACGGTATCAATGTTGCTTGTTGCTTCATCCAAAATAAGAAGAACCGGATCGGCAAGCACCGCCCTCGCGATGGAAAGCAATTGTTTCTGTCCTTGGCTAATGCCTGATCCATCTTGCGTCAGCACTGTATCATACCCTTTTGGCAGCCTTTCAATAAAACTGTGGGCATTCGCTGTTTTTGCAGCGGCTTCGACTTCCTGATCAGATGCATCGAGCCTGCCGTAGCGGATATTTTCTCTGATCGTTCCCTGGAACAAGAACGAATCCTGAAGGACAAACCCCATGTTTTTCCTTAGGCTTGAGCGAGTAACGGATCTGTACCGTCGATTAAAATCGTTCCCTCTTTAGGTTCGTAAAAACGCGCGAGCAGGTTGGTGACGGTGGTTTTCCCCGCTCCCGTCGGCCCGACAAACGCGATGGACTGCCCGGCAGGCACGGTAAACTGCAAATGCTTCAATGTCTGCTGCCCCTCGTCGTAACCGAAGGACACATTCCGGAATTCAATACTGCCGGTTTGAATCGGCTGATGTACGGCATTCCTTTCATCCTCGCGCTCCTCTTTTTCATCAAGCACGTCAAACACCCGTTCAGCGCCAGCAATCGCGGACAGCATCGTATTAAACTGATTCGCCAGATCGTTTAAAGGGCGTGTAAATTGCCTTGAATACTCGGCAAAAACGACAATAGTGCCGATCGAGATCCAGCCTTTCAGCGCGAACAAACCGCCGATTGCCGCAATCAACGTAAAGCTTAAGTTATTCAAAGAGTTCATGACTTTCGGGATAAACCCGGAAATCGTCTGTGCCCAGAAGCCCGAGGTCTTGAGCGCAGCGTTTTTTTTGAGAAACTCTGCAGTCATCTGCTTTTCTCGCGAATAAGCTTTGATGACCTTTGCACCCGAAACAGACTCCTCAATATATCCATTCAGCTCACCAAGGTTTTTCTGCTGTTCTTTAAACAGCTTTCCCGTCCTGTTGGTGATCCATTTCAGGCTCGCTGCCATCACCGGAATGATGGTCAGGGTAATCACTGTAAGAAGCGGACTCATGTACAGCATGACTGCAACCGTTCCAACAAAGGTGATGACACTTGATAATATTTGAATGACCGACGTGTTTAAGGTCGAGCTGACATTTTCGATGTCATTTGTCACCCGGCTCATCAGCTCGCCGTGCCGCTGTTTATCAAAAAACGGAATTGGCAGCTCGTGCAGATGGGTGAACAGCTCGCTTCTCATTCTGAACACAGTGCCTTGCGAAACCGTAATCATCCAATAGTTTTGAAACCAGAGCGACAAAGACTGAATCACGTAAATGGAGAGCAAAAGAAGCAAAACGGGTGTCAAGCCGCTGACTGTTTTTCCAACGATAAAATGGTCGATGGCCTTTCCGATCACAAAGGGG
The DNA here is from genome assembly GCF_004116955.1 of Bacillus vallismortis. NCBI lineage: Bacteria > Bacillati > Bacillota > Bacilli > Caryophanales > Bacillaceae > Bacillus > Bacillus vallismortis. Next base: position 2,599,920 of record NZ_CP026362.1, read on the forward strand.
CCAAGGAGACCAAATATGGCGCTGATGACAACCATCAGCATGACAAGGATGAGCAGTCCTTTTCGTTCAGCCAAGTAAGACCAGATTCGCTTCAGTGTGCCTTTTGCATCCTTTGCTTTCGCCCGTTTTTTCGCATTTTCATTTTTATCGATTGGCAGTTTAGGATATTGGAAAGGTTTGCGGATGTCTTTTAGCATGACTCGCTTCCCTCCCTTCCGAATTGCGATTCGTAAATGCGCTTGTATAAGTGCGATTCAGAAAGCAGCTCACTGTGTGTGCCTTTTTCAATTAGCTCGCCATCCTCAAGCAGCAAAATCTGATCAGCTTTCATCGCCGTGGTCATTTTTTGCGTAATAATCAAAGTTGTGCACTCATATGTGCTGACCGCCTCAAGCAGCTTCGCCTCCGTTTGCAGGTCGAGTGCGCTTGTGCTGTCATCTAAGAGGAGAATGGCCGGCTTTCGGATCAATGCCCGCGCAATGGAAATCCGCTGCTTCTGGCCGCCGGACAAGTTGACGCCTCTTTGTCCCAATACCGTGTCATATCCATTTGGGAGCTTCATAATCGTTTCATGAATTTGCGCATGTTTGGCCGCTTCCATTATTTCATCAAGTGAAGCATTTTCTTTGCCCCAAGCGATGTTTTCTTTGATTGTGCCGGAAAACAGGAGCACTTCCTGCGGTACATAGCCAATTTGCTTGCGAAGCCCCTCGGCCGGAACATCACGAATCGGCTTTTCATCTATGTAAATCCGGCCTGAATCCGGCTGATAAAGCCGGGGAATGAGCTGGAAGAGCGTGGACTTGCCCGATCCCGTCGCTCCGAGAATCGCGATTCTTTCCCTTGGATTTACGGAAAATGAGACATCTCGCAGTGCTTCTCTGTCCATGTCAGGATAACGAAAGGATACATGCTGAAACACAATCCGTCCCGACAAACGTTCAGATATGACGCCTTCCTCCCGCTCATCACCTTCCGTTTCAAGCACTTCGCCGATCCTATCCCCTGAAGCCTTCGCCCGGGTGAAAATCATAATCAAAAACGGAAACATCGAAAGCGCGCCCGTCATTCGTGTTGCGTAGTTAATAATCGCAACAACATCGCCGACCTGAGTGCCGCCGCTTGTGATACTGGAGGCCCCTGCCCACAAAATCAACAGGATGCAGAGGTTCATCAGCAGCATCAGCACAGGCATCGTGAATTCCACAAGCTGAAAGGCTGAAACCGTTTTTTCCATCAGCCTCGTGTTGGCTTTGATAAATCGTTTGACCTCGTGGCTGCCGCGAAGCAGCGCTTTGATCAGCTTCATCGCGGTTAGGTTTTCCTGCATGACGGTGTTCACCTGATCCAGCCGTTTCTGCACGGAGCGGAACAGCGCCCCGCCCTTCTTTAATACCCAAAGCAAAAACAAGATCAGGATCGGGATCGTCACAAGCAGAAAAAAGCCGAGCTTCACATTAACGGCGAGTGACAGCACAATGCCGCCTGCAATCATTAACGGAGCCCGCAGCATAAACCGCAAACCCATAAAAATCATATTTTGAACCTGTGTGACGTCGTTTGTCAGTCTTGTGATATACGAAGAGGACGAAAACTGTCCAAATGTAGAATAGGAGAAGGACTGGATTTTTTGAAAAAGTCCTTTTCTCGTATCGTAGGAAAAGCTTTGGCTGACATGGGCGGCATAAAAGGAATTCAGCATCCCCGCCGCAAATGATAACGCGGTCAGTCCAATCATGACCGTGCCCCATGTCCACACATGACGGAGATCTTGCTTCAAAATCCCATCGTCGATGATTTTTGCGATCAATAAAGGCTGCATCAGTTCAACCGCAAGCTCCGTCAGCATGAGAGCCAGAGCAATTCCCACCAGCAATGAGTGTGGTTTTAAAAACGATAAAGCCTTTTGCATGTGAAAGCCCCCAAACCCCTTTTTACTCGATTATCTTTTTCTTTACTTTACTATGATGGCCTTTTTGACGGCAAACGAAAACCCTCCCGAACAGGAGGGCTGGCTTTATTGATTCAATATTTTTTCCACACGCTCCCGCATTTGCGGAACGCTCAATCCGACAATCACTTGAAAGGCTTTCCCGTTCCTGACGACACCGTGAGCGCCCAGCGCGCGGAAGACGCTGTCGGGTTCAACCTTTGTTTCATCCTTGACGCTGACTCTGAGGCGGGTGGCGCAGTTTGTGACTTCTGTGATGTTGTCTTTTCCGCCCAATGCTTCAATATACAAAACGGCGGTGTCAGCTGCCGTTTCAGCAGCGGCGGCTGTTTCGTCCCTTTTGTTTTTTCTGTCTCTGTATTCTTTTTTCGAATACAGCTTTGTTTCCTGCTGGTCATCCTTTTCCCTTCCTGGTGTGGCGATATTGAATTTGAGGATTAAAAACCGGAAGACGAAAAAATAAATAGCTGTAAAAGAGAGACCGATCACAATTTGATACACATACGTCATACCGTGGCTGCCAAAGAGCGGTATCCAGTTCAAGGTGGCCGCTTCAATCAGCCCGCCTCCCATGTTTCCGACGACACCCGCCAAATACATAACCGTTGACATTGATGCGGCAAGCACGGCGTGAACCGCAAATAAGAAAGGAGAGATGAAAAGAAAAGTGAACTCAATCGGCTCTGTAATACCGGCGACAATCGCCGTCAGCGTGACAGGAATCAGCAGTCCTGCGACGAGTTTTTTCTTTTCCTTGCTGGCTGTGGCATAAAACGCCAGAGCGATCCCCGGAATGCCGAAGATTTTCGAGTTGCCGTGGAGCGCGAAGCCGCCTTGCGGGAAGAGCTCCTTCAGCGGTTTGGCGCTTTGCGAATATTCGCCGAGATGCTGCGCCCAATACGTGACGATGCCGCCTTCCGCTACAGCAGGCCCATAAATAAACGGGGTGTAAATAAAATGATGAAGACCCGTCGGGATCAAAATCCGTTCCAAAAACGTGTAAATCCAAACGCCCACTGCTCCGGAAGCGACCAGGAAGCTTTGCATCGAGGCAATTCCCGATTGAACCATCGGCCAAATATAAGATACGGCCAAGGCGATCGGGATCATAATGAAGAAGGAAATCATCACGATATACGTTGAGCCTTGAAAGATGCCGAGAAAATCGGGCAGTTTTTTATCAAAATAGCGGTTATGCAAAAAGACGACAATCGAGGAAATAAAGATGGCTCCGATAATGTTGGTATCAAGCGTTTTAATGCCCGCGATCATCGTTAACCCGCTCGTTCCGCCGGCCTCTTGGTTCATATCGACGCCAAATGCGCCTCCCCATACCGTCAAGATCGAGCTGACAAAGTAATTGAATGTCAAGTAAACCGTAAGCGCTTCCAAACAAGCGCGTGCCTGAGCTTTCTTCGCCAAAGCAACCGGGATGCCAATAGCGAATAAAAGCGGCATTTGATTAAATACTGTCCAGCCGCCCTGCTCAATGATATACCAGCACTGGTACCATAACCCGTCAGGATTCGCGAGCGGGCCCATGAGGGTTTTATTTTTAAAGAGCGTGCTGACACCGACGATAATGCCGGCGAACGCGAACAATAGAACAGGCACAAACATCGCGCTTCCAAAGCGCTGAATTTTTTGCATCATACCAGAAACCCCCTGCTACTCAATGTCATTTTTTTCTGCCTCTTTGTAATCAACATATGCGCGGAACAATGCTTCGCCAACGAGAAAAAACGGTGCAAAAGCGACAATTTCCGTTTTATCGCTTAATGTCACAGGTTTGCTTGTCGCATAAAGGTTATGCGGCGTCAGCTGGGCGAGGACATTGTTTTTTAAATTTGTAATGGAAATAAAGGGAATCCCCTTTGCAGAAAGCGTTCTTGCCTGAGGAATCAGCTCCGGCGTTTCTCCGGAAAGAGAAATGATGATAAACAGATCGTTTACTTTAAAATCATCGCGCATCAGATGAAATTCATTTCTGTCTTCAATCAAAATGAGATACCGATGGCGCGGAATAAACATTCTTTGCAGATCGCGGGCGCATATCTTTTGCGCATTTCCCGATCCGTACACGAAAATGCGGTCAGCTTCATCAATCAGCTGGCACATGTCCGTCATGTCCTTTGTCCTTAAGAACTTCAAATTCGCCTCCATATCGTCAAGCAGCTTTTGAAAACTCATACTCTCGCCTTCTTCCGGCTGATCTTCCCACTTTAAAAAGACGCGAAATTCACTGTAGCCGCTGAAACCGAGCTTTTGGGCAAGCCGCAAAATCGAGGAACGCGATACGCTGCAAGCTTTGGCCAGCGCGTCGATTCCAAGGTGATAGCACGTGTGCTTATGATTCAATATATATTTCAAAATATGAAAATCGTTGTCATTTAATTTACTGTAGTGCTGATTAATCAGTTCTTCGAGCTTCATATCAGATCCCCCCATTTTCTTTCTATTATATACAATTACAAATTTGAAAATGGGGGAATTTCAGTTATGAAATGCGGGTTGGGCTTTGATCAAGCTCTGGCCAATAGTCTTGATTGGCCTCTATTAAATCCTCAAGAATGAGCCTTGCCACACGCGCGTTCGGCACTGTTTTTGACAGGATCAGCGCCTGCCACAGCTTTTGGAACGATTTCTCCGCCCACGCTTCAACCGTCAATTTCTCTACAGATACCTGCTGTTCCATCAGCCCTTTTTGGAATTGCGGAATGGTGCCGACGGTGACCGGTTCAGGCCCATTAGAGCCGACGATACAAGGCACCTCGACCATCGCAGTCGGGTCAAAGTTCGCAATCGCGCCGTTGTTTTCAACGATCAACAGCATTCTTTCACCCGTGTTGTAGGCAATTGCCCGAGCCAGATCAACGATATATGATGCGTGATCATCAATTTTGATTTCGCTGTTTTGAGATGACTGCTCGCGTGTGATCATGTCACATTGGCTGAAAATAAAGGCTTCGCGCCCTTCCATCACTTCGTTTGCCCGCGTGTGATTTGGATTTGATTTTTTCACCATATCATCCGGGAACAAGTAATATTGCAAATACGTATTCGGCAGAGTGTCCGGGTCTGCTGCCTGCACATCACGCGCTTTGGCGAACGTGTCATTCCAGCTCGCCTCCACAGCTTCAGCCTCCGTTTTCGGAATGTACCCGTATTGAGATACATGCTCCTTCAGCTTCGGCATTAAATCGTTGCCCTCTTGATCTTGAATCGATGTCCACCAGCCGAAATGATTTAATCCGTAATAACGGACCTTCATTTCTTTTCTTGAGGACAGTCCGAGAATATGCGCCATCCGGTCTTCAATGCCAACCGGCATATCGCAGATGTTCAGGATTTTCGAATTCGGTCTAAGACGTCTCGTTGCTTCGGCTACGATCGCCGCCGGGTTGGAGTAATTGAGCATCCACGCATCAGGCGAATATGTTTCCATGTAATCTAATATTTCAAGCACACCGCCGATCGAACGCATACCGTACGCGATACCGCCCGGCCCGCACGTCTCCTGGCCGACAACTCCGTACTTTAACGGAATTTGCTCATCGAGCGCGCGCATCGCGTATTTCCCTACCCTGATGTGCGCCATGACAAAATCGACATCTGTAAAGGCTTCTTCCGGGTCAGTCGTCGCTGTAAATTCTATATCCGGCGCTTTTTCTCTAATAAATACATCACAGGCGCCCGCAATGCGATCCTGTCTCTCCTTATCATTATCATACAGCTTCAGCTTTCTGATCGGAAACTCCTCCAAATGGTCCAAGAGCATCAGAACAATCCCGGGAGTAAATGTGCTCCCTCCGCCCGCTATGACAATTGAGAATGATTTTTTCTTCATATGACGACCTCCTTGATAACGTTTACAATTCCATTTATATCATGGGAAGGCCCGTTCCGTAACACGTTTGGCGCACTTAGGTCATTTGATCAACTTTAGTGTTTTTTCTCATAGGGCGGGAAATTTCTCGAGTTGCATTGAGAATTAGCAAAAAGAATAAACCAACCTAACATACCTTATTATTATCAAATAAATGTTAGTTAAAAGTGAATGTACCAGGAGAGGATATCAATTGAAAAAAGACAATGGTTTTTTACCCCAAAAAAATAAATGAAGCATTACTAATAGGCACTATTTTACAGATACCATTTGGGATTTCACTTTCTGCATGCTTTATTGATTAATAGACAGTGAGACTCCTCGGGAGATAATATATATAATGATTTTTGTTATTTTCTTTATTATCCCGCTATGTTTACATATTTCTGGTTAAAAAAATATCCAAATCTAAAGAAAAATGTTAGTCCATTTAAAACCATAATAGTAGGTACTAATTATTAAGGAGAAACACTGTGAGAAATATACGGGTTACTTATATTAGAAAAATCTTTTTTATCCTTCATTTGCTCCTTATGACGGGTACTGACACTCGGAGTCTCATTAGTTCCCGACATGACAATAAAACAAAAATTGATTTTATTGATCATTATGTATGTAATGAGCAGCTTGTTTATATTTTTTTATTTTGTATTAAATATGGTTATAAAATCTGTTTTTCATAAATCGTAAGCAATTGACCCTTCATTTTTAGACCTATAGTGAATAGTGCAATTTGTTTAGAGCCTAATTTTCAGGCTCTTTTTTATATACTGTTAGCTCAAAAACATCCGTCTCCCTCATGAAAAAACACCTAATATTAAGCTGATTCCCTCGTGTGGATTCATTTTTTTACCTTTTTTGTAATCTCAAAGTCTCATCAACTATGAAATTTAAGTGAATATACGCCCTTCCAGTTCTTATGAAAAGGTTCTTTTGTACGATTCGGATACATGCCGAATTATTTATAATCATTTATAGAATACATCCATTTGTGCGTGAATTTAGAAAAGGCAGGGGACAAAAGTTGGACTCATATAAAGTCATTGAGCTGGCAAACAAGTACAGTGCGGCCGCGGAAGAGGTCAGAAGCTCCAAAATGCTGCTTGAATCCCGGTTATCTGCAATGGGGGATGATTGGCAAGGGAAAGCAAGAGATTCGTTTGACCAGGATTTCGAGGAAACGAAAGCCGCCTACGATCAATTCGAACAGGAGCTGCTTGAAACGAGCCAGGAGCTGAAGGCCGCCGCCGCCAAAATCGAAGAACGAAAAGCTGAAATTGCCAGAATGGAAGAACTGGAGCGTAAAGCCAGAGAGGAAAGACATAAACTCAGGGGGTGAACAGTGTGTCAGGAAACATTGCAGTTGATCCGGACAAGCTCGAACAGCTGGCAAATGATGTTGTCACTGAATTAACCGATATGGAAAACAAATATAAGGACCTGCATGCGGAGCTGGGGCAGATGATTTTGCAATGCGATCCCCGCTATAGCAGCTGTTTTTCCGGAGTCGGCGATGCGTGGAGTTCAGGAAAAGCGCTTGTCACCAAGCTGAGTGACAATGACATTTTCATCAGGAAAACGGGCGATAAATTTGTTGAACAGGATGATCTATTACGAAAGCTTTATCATGCGTACGACAAATATGGGACAATGACAAGCTTAACCGCTCTCATGCTGACGCAGGGAAAATACTACGGACTCGGGCTTACGACATTCGAAAAACAGCCAAGCGGCTTACATGCCGCCCGTCATTCGAAGCTACTCTTGGATATTTCCGGAGCTGTCGACAGGTCACGTTATCAAAAAGCGGCCAGAGTGCTTTTGAATCCTAAATATTTATTTAAAAAGACAAACCGGCCATTTTCAGATTTGGTACATAAAAAGTTTACAAAGTACTTTCCTCAGGATACGGTGGATTTTTCAAACAGTGTCAGAAGCTACACAAGAGGATTTCTTAATGAAGCCGGCGTACGCTCAACTTTGAAGGATGTCGGAAAAACAGGCTTGAAATTTGCAAAAGGAAATGCCATAACCGCCACACTGCTCACCGGTGCGACCGAAACATTCGGAGCAGGCTTGAAAATAGCTGAAAATTATGCGAAATACCAAGACAAACCGGACGTTCTCAAGCGTGAAAACGCCAAGGCCGTCGGGAATGCTGTGAATAATACGATTTTCATCGCAGGAGGGGCAACGGCAGGCGCTGTCGTCGGCGGCGCCCTTGGAAGTGTGTTAGGCCCTGTTGGTACAGTAATCGGAGGTACAATCGGAGCAACAGCAGGAGGCTTTGTTGGGGAAAAAATCGCAAAATTTACATCAGGCTTTGCTGAAAAAGCAGCTATCAAGCTGAAAGAGCCGATTCACGCTGTCGTTGATACGGCCAAAAAAGGATTGGAATCAGCCGGCAAAGTCGTCAAATCGGTAAATGACGGGATAGATGCAGCAAATAAAACGATACATAAAGGGATAGACAGCGCGAAAAAAGGAATGGAAAAAGCAAAGAAAACAGCGGATTCGCTTATACATGGCGCAACCCATTTCCTCAAAGGGAAATTTTCATTTGGATAGGAGAATAATCAATGAAGCAGTTTACGATCAGCATAGAAGAACTCTTATTTTGTTTTTACAGCGAAGGGTTTTTTGAACAAGGCATGGCCTTGAAGCAAGCCTATTTTCCGGAAATAGAGGATGAACAGCTCGGCGCTTTGTTTGAAGCGGCGTGCCGCTCACTCCTAGCCAAGGATGCGGCGGAATATCGGAATCACCAATATCGGTTAAAGGACGAGTACTGTCCGTTTATCCACGTATTAAACGACGCGGATTATACAGTGAAACTGTCCAAATTTGATGAACAAGGCAAAGAACAGAATGTTTCCTGCCATGTTTCTAAGTTCGGCACTTACTCTCATGAACTGCTGTTTGATGAACAAGTGCACAGCATTAATAAAATGGATTCAAATGACGGATTACTTTCTAAAACATCGGATTTTTTAAATATAATAGATGCAGAGGATCACAAAGAATCATTGATGACTCTGACATCAACCGAATTTGAATTGCTTCTGGAGGGTGCTTCAGACACTCCCACACATCTGAAAGAGTTTCTACATAAGCATGACCACCAAGAGGATGTTACTCGATTCGTAAATGATTTGGCTTTGCGAAAAGGGAAAATGGATACGCTGATGCGCCTTGTTTATGACAAAGACAACTCGCCTGAAGTGGCTGACATGGCTTTCGTCTTGCCTGGGAGCCGTCATACTTGGCTGGTAACATGTATCACCCAAAATGAATTTTCTATCGTGCCAGCAAATAAAGATGTGGTAAAAGAATTACTTTTTTGCTAAAGAGCGATAAAGGAGAATAGCAATTGAAAAACAATGAAGTTATTAAGGTTAAAAGCAGACTGTTTTTTAGAATATGGCTGTTCCTAGCCACAGGGGGCGCCTTTATTGCAGGGGTGTGGCTGGTGTCTGAAGCTCTCACATTTGAATCTAAGTATGCCCTGCTTTATTTGGGCGGCGGATTAATGGCGATTATTTATGGATTAATCACATTTTTTATGGCTCTTCCGGCGTTTACAAGCCGGGGAAATATTATTTTCAGCGTAAAGACAGGGCCTGATGGCGAGATCTTCTCGAGAAAACGAAGTGCGCGTTTTCCTGAGATCAAACGGATTTATATGGGGCGGCATCGTTTCAGTTTAAAGGGGATCTTTTTTGAGGATATCATCATCGAGAAAACAGATGGCAAGGTCGTTCGCATCCCTACCTGGAACATTATCGCCAATCCGCTGTTTTTTGAAGCGGTGGAACGCTATATCCTCCCCCACCTGAATGAAGAGGCGAAAAGCAACTGGATCAGCCAGTTCACGGAGATTCAGAGAAAGGCGTATTTGAAAGAATTTGAGAATAACCCGAAGCTTTAATAACTCTCCTCCTTTATAATTGAAGGGAAAATAGCAAATTGAGGAGTGCACGTGATGCTGATGACCATTCTTTTATTTCTCGCGGCGGGGCTTGCCGAAATTGGCGGCGGGTATTTGGTTTGGCTGTGGCTGAGAGAAGCAAAGCCAGTCGGCTACGGGATATCCGGAGCGCTGATCTTGATTGTCTACGGCATTCTTCCGACGTTTCAGTCCTTCCCTTCCTTCGGCCGTGTATATGCCGCTTATGGTGGGGTGTTCATCGTGCTTGCGGTTCTGTGGGGATGGCTTGTCGACCGAAAAACACCAGATCTTTATGACTGGGTCGGCGCAATGATTTGCCTCATCGGCGTCTGTGTCATCTTATTTGCGCCGCGCGGATAACAAAATGGCCTGCTTATGAAGCGGGCCATTTTTGTTTAGTCCTCTTTTAAGTTGGTCAGCTGTACTTCATGCTCCTCTTGTGGTTCGTCGAGCGGATAAATTCTCGCTGTTCCGCTCTCTTCATTCACATGCTGAATGTAAATAGGAACTCCGTTGTGTGTGACTTTCTTCATGTCGGGAGATTCTACAATTTCTTTCGCCCTTTGAACATTCATTCTAACACCCTCCTTCATACATAATGTTTCCATTTATTGAAAGAAGTATGCTTTAGGATTCAGCGGACAAGTTGAATTTTTTGAGCCGTTTGTAGAAAGTGCTGCGAGGAATCCCGCTGATTTTGGCGGCTTGAGAGATGTTTCCTTTCGCGGATTCAAGCGCTCTAATGATGACCTCTTTTTGGATTTGCTCACGAAGGGTCAGGGCGCCGGCGGCAGCCGGCTTTTTTTGTGCCGGGCTGATCGGCAGTCCTGCGGCCTCAAGTAAAGCGGTAAGCGGCTCATCCGTCAGGCAGCCATCCGGAAATCTAATAGATAGACGTTCAAACACATTAAACAGCTCGCGAATATTCCCCGGCCACCTCCATTGCTTCAGCACATCCAAAAAAGCGGGAGGAAGTTCGCCAGGCCAACGATTTTTCTGTTTGTAGTACTGAAAGAGATCCGGAATATCCTCGGGGCGGTCGCGTAAAGGAGGGAGCTCGATTGGATAGACATGAAGGCGGTAAAACAAGTCCTCTCTGATTTTTCCGCTTTCGGCAAGCTCGCGCAAATCGCCATGTGTGGCGGCAACCACTTTGATATCAACCGGAATGTCTTTCGTTCCGCCAATCGGCGTGATCTTGCGTTCTTGAAGCACCCGTAATAGCGCAACCTGCATTGAATGGGAGATTTCTCCGATCTCATCTAAAAATAAGGTCCCATGATTCGCTTTTTGAAAGGCGCCTTTGTAGCCTTGTCGTTTCGCTCCCGTAAAAGCGCCCTCCGCATAGCCGAACAGCTCGCTTTCAATCAAATCAGACGGAATCGCTCCGCAATTGACAGCAACAAACGGGCCGTGCCGCCGCTCGCTGTTCTCATGAAGCGCGCGGGCCGCAACTTCCTTCCCCGTGCCAGTTTCGCCCGACAGACAGACCGTTGTATCCGCCGCAGCCGCTCGTTCAAGGTTCTTCAGCATTGCTTGCGATCGGCCGCTTTGTCCGATAACTCCATTGAATCGAAACGCTGCCTTTTTCTTTTGTTCCGACAAATAAAAACAAGTGCCGCCATCCCCCACAGTGACGGCTTTTTCGATCGAAAAGCCCCGTTCCTTCACCTCATACAGATGCCGGCCTTGCCAATCAGGCATTGAGGTTCGAATCGGTATGCTCGCGTTGATAATGTGCTGTTTGGCATTGCAAAGCACCATTGGCACACGGGATGCTGCCCTATCGCCAAAACGGTTGATCAGCTCCAGCTCTTTCTCACGGCTTTTGGCTGCCAGTTCCCGTTCCGCGGCATAGGCGATCGCCGTGGCAATGCCGAGCATATGAGGATGCGCGCCTGCCGCCGGACACGATATGTCAATCACCCCCGCAAGGCTGCCATCTTCATGGTGAACCGGAGCGGCTGAACAGTTCCATTGATGGGAAGCGATAGAATAATGCTCTGATCCTTGTATGGCAACGGGCTCACTGATGTGGAGCGCCGTGCCAATCGCATTTGTTCCGACAGCTGTTTCCGTCCAGCACGCGCCTTCGACGAAGTTGATGCGCTTGGCTTCATAGAGCGCACGGGGCTGGCCGTCCAATGCCAGAACAACACCGTCAGAATCAATTAACAGCGCCATCATTTCCATTTCTTTCATGGCAGGCAGCAGTTTTTCCAAGTAAGGCTTAGCGGTCGTCAGGAAGAATGAATGCTTTTTTGACTGCTGATCCAGCTCCGTTTGCTGTAAAACCTTTGGGCCTTTTTCTAAATACGGATTGACCTCAGCTTTTTTGCAGCGATGCCATGACTCGGCGATCCGTTTTCTTAATCGGGCTTCGTCTAGTACACCGTCTTTCACAAAACGTTTCCAGGTTTGCAAATCGTTTGGGATCGAATTCATTTCCTTGATCGCTCCTCCCTTACACGCCGTTTTCATCTATTGTAGGGGAAAAATAAAGCGCTTTCAATAATAAAAAAGCAGACGCTCTGTATTCCATGCGTCTGCTTCTTCCCGTTCTATGCATGCACCGCAAGACCGATTGTGCTTAACAGCGCCTCGTGCAATGTTTCCGATAGTGTTGGATGGGCGGCAATGAAATGCTCAGCCATATCAGCGGTCATCTCACCATTCATGATCGCAGCCGCCTGCCCGATGAGCTCGGTCACATCAGGGCCAATCATCGAGACACCGACGATTTCCCCGAATTCGGGTTCTGCCATGATTTTAACTTTTCCTTCCGCTTGCTGTTTAATGAGCGCTTTGCCGTTTGCTGAAAAAGGAAATTCTCCAATCTTCACATCCCCGTATACGCATCTTGCCTGTTGTTCCGTCATTCCGATGCACGCGATTTCCGGTGATGTGTAGATACAGCGGGGCACATGCTTCTCATTGATTTTGACATCTCTTCCGGAAGCATGGGAAGCGGCGATAATGCCCTCGTGGAAAGCCGCGTGCGCCAGCTGAATGCCTCCGATTGCATCTCCGCACGCATAAATATGAGGCACGTTCGTCTGCATGTGCCCGTTCACCGGAATGCCTTTTGGAGAAAAATCAACACTGGCCTGCTCCAGCTGCAATCCGTCAAGACGGGGTTTTCTGCCAATCGCCACCAGCACATAATCAGCCTTCGTTTTAAACTCCCTCTGTCCGCTTTTCCATATTGCCGTTTTGGCCGTTTGATCCACCCGCTCTAACCTGGATGAAGTATGCACTTCAACACCGTCTTCCTCAAGCTTCTCCTGAAAGAGCCGGGCAATATCTTCATCTTCAGCCGGAATCAGCTGGCCGGCTGTTTCAATGATGGTCACCTTCGATCCCAGTCTGGCAAACAGCCCGGCATACTCACAGCCGATGACACCGCCGCCAATAATGACAAGTGAAGACGGAATGTCAGAAAGGGAAAGCGCATCCTTGCTGTCGATAATCCATTCGCCGTCATACGGGGCGAATGGCAGCTCGATCGGCTCTGATCCAGATGCAATCAAGATTTGGTTCGCCTCTCTGATTTCTTTTCCGTTCTCTCCTTCGATTAAGAGCTTTCTGTCAGAAAGGAAGGAGGCCGTCCCCTTTACAACCTTTATTTGATTTTTCTTCATTAAATATTGAACACCTTGGACAAGCTGTCTGACAACCTGTTGTTTTCGGTTCAGCATTTTGCTCCAATCAACCGAGATCGCACCGGGCGGAAGTTCGACTCCAAAGCGGTCGGCATGCTTGATTTTATCGAGAACGTTTGCGCTTTCTAACAAAGACTTCGTCGGGATGCAGCCTTCATTCAGGCAGGTTCCCCCAAGCGGTCCTCTGTCAATCAGCAGCACGTTTCTGCCCTGCTGAGCCGCGGAGACTGCGGCGGCATAACCTGCAGGTCCGCCGCCGATAATGGCTAGTGTCATGTCTTTTTCACCTGCTTTTCCTATAAAATTAATGCTGCCGGGTCTTCCAAATATGTTATAATCGCCTTCAGAAAGGCAGCCGCAGGAGCACCGTCACAGGCTCTGTGATCAAATGTCAGACTGAGCGGCAGGAGCGTGCTTCTGACGATGTCCTCGCCTTGATATACCGGCGTGTCATAGCTTGCTCCGATGCCGAGAATGCCTGTTTCCGGTGGATTTAATATTGGTGTGAAATGCTCCACTCCAAAAGCGCCAAGGTTTGTAATGGAGAAGGTTGAGCCTTGCAGGTCTCCGCTTTCCGCCCGTCCCTCACGTGCTTTTTTGGCTTGTTCTGAGATGGATTGGGCCAGTTGAATCAACGACTGCTTTTCAGCATGGCGGATCACAGGCACAACTAACCCATTTTCCACCGCCACAGCCATTCCGAGGTGCACATGAGGATGTGTGATGATGCGCTCATTTTGATAAAAGCTATTCAGCGCAGGATGAGCTTGCAGAGCGAGAACGGCGGCTTTTGCCACAAAATGAGTCATCGTCAGCTTTGTGCCATACCTCTCTTCCGCAGTTGGAGAAAGCTGTTTTTGAAGAGCTGCCAGCTTGGTGATATCAGCTTTCATCGTAATCGTCAGCTGCGCGCTGTTTGCCAGGCTTTCCTGCATTCGGGCCGCGATGACTTTTCTCATGCCTGTCACCGGCGTTTCCTTCGCCTTATGCGCAGAAATCGGCTCTGCCCGGTCATTTTTCTGTTCAGCAAGCGCCTTTGTCACATCATCCTTTACAATTCGCCCGCCTGGTCCAGTGCCTTTCAGCTGTTTCAGGTCTAATCCCGCTTTTTCCGCTATTTTTCTGGCGACTGGAGATATTTTGATTCGTTCTTTTTTCGCGGCTGCGGGTTTGTTTTCTTGTTTTTCGGGCTGGACGGCTAGCGGCTCGCTATCTTCTGCAGCAGGTGCTTTCGCCTCTTCCTGCACCGATTCATTGGCGTCCCCAATGTAGCAGATCGCTGTGCCGGGCGGAACCTCTTCACCCTCTTTTACTTTGATATCGATCAGCGTTCCTTTTTCAGGCGCCTCGATATCCATTTCAATTTTCTCCGATTGAATGCTGGCAATGCTTTCTCCCTTTTCAACCGGGTCGCCTACTTTTTTATTCCATATCGATACTTCCCCTTGTTTCATGGCCATTCCCAATTTTGGCATCACTACTTTTACCGCCATTTGTGTCCCCCCTTTAATTCATTGCCGGCTCGCCAAGCAATTCAAGCGTGACGCTGACAATTTGATCTGGTGTCGGCAAATATTGATCCTCAAGCACTGGCGAAAACGGCACCGGTGTATGCGGCGCTGTAATCCGCTTAATCGGCGCATCCAGCAAATCAAAGCCCTTGTCGGCGACAATCGCAGCGATATCTGTGGCAATGCTGCAACGCGGATTGGCTTCATCAATAATGATCAGCCGGTTTGTTTTTTCTAACGATGTGAAAATCGCTTCCTCATCCAGAGGAGACAGGCTGCGGGGATCAAGCACCTCAGCTTCGATGCCTTTCTCTGAAAGCTTCGCCGCCGCACTAAGCGCGGTATTCACCTGCTTGCCGACCGCAAACAGGGTGATATCATTGCCTTCGCGTTTGATGTCCGCTTTTCCGATCGGGATTGTATAATAATCTTCCGGCACCTCGCCCTTCATGTTGTAGGACGTTTTGTCTTCAAAAAAGAACACCGGATCATTGTCTTCGATTGCCGCCAGCAGCAAGCCTTTGGCGTCATACGGATTGGATGGAACAACCGTCTTCAGTCCCGGGATGCTGGTGAATAGGCCATACAGCGCCTGCGAATGCTGGGCAGCGGCCCGGAACCCCGCTCCGTACGTGGTGCGGACGGTAATCGGCACTTGCGCTTTTCCGCCGAACATATAGCGGAATTTCGCGCCTTGGTTGATCACCTGGTCAAAGCACGTGCCGATAAAATCATTAAACATCAGCTCGGCAATTGGTCTCAGCCCGGTTGATGCCGCAGCCATAGCCGCACCCATGTAGCCCGCCTCAGAAATCGGTGTGTCCAGCACTCTTGTGCGCCCGAATTCCTGCACGAGACCCTTCGTGACCCCTAATACACCGCCCCATGCTTCATCATCCTGCAAATGATCGACCGCCGCTCCCCCGGCGACATCCTCGCCGATCAAAAGCACATTTTCGTCTTTTCTCATCGCAAGCTTCATCGCTTCATTGAGCGCGTCTGACATGCTTATGACTCTCGCCATCTCACATTCCCCCTTTTTCGTATGACACGTAGACGTCTGTCAGCAGCTCAGACTCTTTCGGATATGGGCTGTCTTTGCTAAACGAGACGGCTTTTTCAATCGATTCATTGACACGCTTTTCAATGTCTGACAGTTTATTGGCATCTGTTTCTTTTAAAAGATAGTTTTTAAAACCTTGGATGGCATCCTTTTCTTCAAGGTGCTCAGCTCTTTCATTCTTTGTTTTATACGTTTGGGCATCCCCTTCGAAATGGCCGTAGTTTCTGTAGGTCATACATTCGATCAAAGACGGCCCCCCGCCGTTTCTTGCTCTTTCTATCGCTTCCTCGGCTGCCTGGTAAACTGCTAAAATATCTTTTCCGTCCACCGTAACCCCAGGCATATTATAGGCAGCCGCCCGATCGGCGATTGAATCACAGGCCGACGCGTACTCAAATGGAGTGGCTTCACCGTAGCCGTTGTTTTCGGCTACAAATACCACAGGAAGGTTCCATACTGCCGCTAAGTTCAGTCCCTCATGGAAGGTGCCTTGGTTATTTGCTCCATCTCCAAAAAAGCAAACGCTTACATTTTTAGTCTGTTTATATTTAGCAGTGAGCGCTGATCCGCATGCGAGCGTAAATCCGCCCCCGACGATTCCATTTGCCCCTAACATACCTTTATTGAGATCGGCAATGTGCATAGAACCGCCCTTTCCTTTACACAGGCCGGTCGCTTTCCCGAATATTTCCGCCATCATGCCATCCAGATCACAGCCTTTGGCGATACAATGGCCGTGTCCTCTGTGCGTGCTTGTAATGCTGTCTCCATCATGTAAATGAGCGCACACCCCTACAGCTACCGCTTCCTCACCGGCATACAAATGGACGAATCCGGGAAGCACTCCCTGTGCGAACAGCACATGTACTTTGTCTTCAAAGCCCCTGATTTCCAGCATCTTTTGGTACATCCACAGCGCTTTCTCCTCAGTTAATGACAAGCCTTCTCGTTTTAACAATTCCATTTTGTGCGCCTCCTTCTATTTAGGGTTCACATTTATCAATGCAAGAAGTGTGCCAGTCATTAGATCCTGTAAAATCAGCCTTTTCATTTTTACACTGGAGACAATTTGAGACAGGTGTCTCATTTTGTCTCGTTCTGATCCATTTGTCTCGTTTTATGGCATGCAATAAAGACCGGGCACCCCGGTCTTTGACAATGATCGACGTATTTATTTCCTTGGAAATCTTTTAACTGCCCAATTCCTCTGCATCGTTTGGTTGAATGGCTGTTTTCGGAAGAAAATCAACTGAATATTTGACATAACCGAAACCGCCGTCCGCGTCCTTCTGCATACAGTCTACCGTGCCGTTTGCATATGTATATCCCTTTTCATTAAGCGTCTTTCTGACTGTTTCCGCCATCTTTGCGGCATCTGTTTTTGATAACCCGCTCGCGTCTAACTGAATCGTCATGCTCATCGGCGCTTTTTCAGCCAGCTGTTTGTTCCATTTTGTATCTAATGTGAACTGGCCGTTTCCGATGCTCAAAGCAGCGTCAGTTTTTATGATTTGCGGCATCTCTTTTTTTAGATCTGCTTCGATTTCCTTCGATGCTTCTTCATTTACATGTTTTGCCACTGATTCGGTATACGCTTCTTCAATTCCATCGCACGTGACTTTCGGATGGAGAAATCCCTTCGTGCACATTGGATAACGATGAGATTGGGTATTTGCTTGGAACACATATTCAGAGGTTTTAGCGCTATATATCCCATTTGTAATCTTGATTTCTTTATTGGGGTAGGTCTGTTTCACATAAGAAATAAGCTCTTGCTCTGCAGCATTTTTCGTAAATGGATCACCGAACCATACATGATAGGTATATAAGCCGCATCCGAATACCGCAATGGCAATCAAGCCAACCACAAGTTTTTTCATATTCACACCCTTTTCTTGATATGTTGTGCTACAATTCTTGTTTTTCTTCAACAGCCCGATTCAGCGCTTGAAGCATGTAGCCAATGCCTTTGTACGATGACAGCGGCCAGCTGATTCGTTGATGCTCGCCGGTGACGGTGTTTAGGACGCTTCGATATTTTTTTCCGCCAAGCATGACGAGCTCTTCGATATCAGAAAATCCCCTTTCGCAAAATTGGCGGCGCAGCTCCCCTGTTGTCATGATTTCCGGATGACCGGTGCCAAACGTCACATCGTAATTTCCAGATACGATATCATCTGGGCGAAGAAATCCGTGCTTCGCCGACAAAATCACCCACTCATCGAAAAATACTTTCGCATATCGCTCGCACGCTTGATGGAACGGGCTGAGATAAGCGTCTTTCGCCCTTGTTGGACCGTTATCCGGATAGATGTCCCATATTTTTTTCTTGCCGCAGGGGATGATGCATAGTCGTTTCATTTTTCTCTCCCCCCTATTTCTGCTTCATATAATGGTTTTCCATATCCTGCAGTTAGTTCCTCACATTATGTGAAAGAGGCATTAGGTCAAATTCATTTTTACCTTCCAGATGTAAAATCTCCTTTGATCATTGAATACATATATAAATCTTCAAATGTACCACAAGCAAATTCATAATGTCTCAGCAAACCCTCTCTGCTAAAACCTTGTTTTTCTATGAGTTTTATCGATGGGATATTAGAAGGTTCAATAAGAGCTTCAATCCTTTCCAGCTGCAAGTGGTTATATCCATATTTGACGACAGCTTCTAATGCTTCACTGGCGATGCCTTTTCTCCAGTAATCTTTGCGTAATTCATACCCAACCTCAGCTCGATAATGTTTTGCGATTCTATTAAGAAATCCACAACTTCCTATGACGATGCCAGAATCTTTACGTGTAATGCCCCATCTGATTCCTGTACCTCTTTCATATATCGATTTATACCATGTAATCTCTGTACAAACATCACTAGTTGTTTCAAAGGGTTCTAATCCCATCGGCTTCACAACATCTTGATCTGAAAGATAGAGTAGCATATCTTTGGCATCTTCAACGTTTACTTCTCTTAAAATCAATCTTTTTGTTTCAATTATAGGAAATTCTTTCATCAAACTCCCCCCTTCATTGTAGCCCCTATTATTACCATGTATTTTATCTTATCCTTTTAGATAAAAAAAGATAGCAAGGAAAATGATCCCTGCTATCTTGATTCTTATAAGATTTCAACAGTTTCTCGGCAGCATGTCTGCCTGGATATCGAATTTTTCATGATGATGCGGGACGCCAATGTCCTATTCAAGTCATGCCTGTGGGCAATGATTTTACGCACGCGTTCCTTCACATCTCGGTGGGCCTTCTGAATCGGAGCGTGTTTCTATGAATCATTTTAGCGTGCTGCGGGATGATGTTTGCCGGCATTCTGCCCTCAAGTTTCTTAAAAAAGAAGTTGTGGGTATCTTGTATGTACGAGCATATTCATCCATTGTTAATTCAGATAAAAAAGAAGGGATAAAAAAATTAGGCAACCATACACCAAAAAAATTTGGTAACATAGCGGCCTAATAGCGTATATTAACTTGATCCTACATTCGTTTATTCCAACTAACTCACATTAACCACGATCCATTTGTTCTCTAATTACTCTTACATAATAGTCATTTCTCTTTATTAATTCCTCGTGCGTTCCTATATCCTCTAACTGCCCATCTTTCATTACGGCAATTTTATCGGCACCTTTTACAGTGGAAAGTCTATGAGCAATAATGATAAATCCCATATCTCCTCTTAACTGAGAAACTGCTTTAATTAACTCCTGTTCAGTGTCACTGTCAACATTAGAAGTATACTCATCTAATAAGACAAATGAACTTTTTCTTAAAAAGGCTCTAGCAATTGCTATTCTTTGTTTTTGCCCACCAGAAAGATAACTACCATAGTCACCAATATCCGAATCATATCCTTCTTCTAATTTCATTATAAATTCATGAGCGCTCGCTTGTTTTGCTGCAAAAATAACTTCATCATCTGTTGCATTTGGATTTGCATACTTAATATTATCCTTAATTGTTCCATCAAACAACGACGTATCTTGCGAAACAAGGCTAAACCCCTTTCGCCAAATTTGCGGAGGAATATTCTTATAAGAAATGTTATCAATTAGCATGTTGCCAGAGTCTGGTTCGTAGAATCTTTCAAGCAAATTAATAATTGTCGATTTCCCTGCACCGCTCTCGCCAATCAGCGCCAGTACTTCTCCACGACAAACATGTAATGAAAGATTAGCGATGACATTCTCCTTCTTATCATATGAAAAATGAACATTTTCAAGCTTAATCTCATTAAAAGGAAATTCCATTTTACTATCTTTCGCTGTTTTGCTCTCTTCTTCTTTTTCCATTAAAATTCCAAACACTTGTTTTAAGGAACCTTTCGCTTCATGATAAGAGCCAATATTCATCCCAATGCCCGCGACATGTACAATAACCTGGAACAAGTATAAGACAAATGCAACTAACGTACCCATTGTAAGGTCTCCAGAACCTAAACGCCAGAAACCAAATCCAACAACGATTACAACAATCACAAAACCAATCACACTCAATAAAGGATAGATGACGGAATCTATAATCGCTTCTTTAATACTTAGTTGATACATACTAGAAAAGAAATTCTTTCCTTTGGCTTGTTCATCTTCTTCCCTACCATAAGCCTTCACAATTTTAAAATTCCTTAGTATTTGCGAAGAAAATACGGTAACCTCTGATAACTTTTCTTGTCGAGTATAATGAATAAGCTCTATTCTTTTAAAAAGCGGTATAACTAGTACAAAAGTAAGCGGTACAAGCACAATCACTAATATTGTTAGCCAAAAGTCAGTAAACATTAAGACAATAATGGCTCCAATCACAGATATAATGGCCATTACGAAATCTATTAGATCTTTTGTTAAGATGGATGATATTAATGTGGCATCTTCTGTAAGACGACTAACTAAAGACTCAGACTTATTTTTTTGGAAATACGAAACAGGCAGTTTTAATATCTTACTCCATAAAATTTCTCTTAATAGATATACTACTTTTTGTTCCGTGAATTTTATAATAGATGAAGCAACTGTAGAGGACACGCTGTCTGTTATTAACAAGCCAACTACAAGAGCAATTAACGTCCAATCTAGCACTTGGTTTGAAAATTGATCAACAAACTCCTTTACGATCAATGGAGAAATCAAACCAATCGCAGCACTTAGCAACGATAAAGTAAACGCTATAACCAGGGCGACTCTGCTTTTCACTGGTAAAGTATATTTTATAACGTCTACTATTGTTTTTTTAGTCATATGATGTATTCCCCCATGCTGGTTAGTCATAGATACATAGTATAGATTTTTTATTTTATTATAAATTAACTCTTCCAAATAAATTAACTCTTCCAACTCGCTTATCGCTAGATTTTTTTCACAAACGCATTTGACTAATTTTTATTCAGCTTTTCCCTCAAAATTAAAATAAGATCTCGGAAAATAAGGCATGAAAAAGGCCCGGATATCGGAATTATTTATTTTTACCGAAATCCAGGCCTCGATTAGGCAGTGTTTATTTTATTAAACATAACAGATCAAAAATCGAAATACTTCTACTATCGCTCCGCCCCGTCAAGATACTTTTTCTCAAATTCATCGAGCAATGCACGCACTTCATCTGTTGACTTTGTGTTCATGCATTGGTTTCTTAATTCACTTGCGCCTCGGAATCCCCGGAGATAAATCTTGAAAAAGCGAGGAAGGGGCTTGTACGGACGGGCTTCGAATGCTGAATATTGATCATGAAGATCGAGATGCAGCCTTAAGAGATCCAGCAATTCTTTGCTGCTATGCTCTTTCGGCTCCTTTTCAAAGGCGAATGGATTTGTAAAAATACCTCGTCCAATCATAATTCCATCAACACCGTATTGTTCAGCAAGTTTTAAGCCGGTTTCACGGTCAGGAATATCTCCATTAATAGTAAGAAGAGTATCCGGTGCCACCTCGTCACGAAGTTTCTTAATCTCCGGGATGAGTTCCCAATGCGCATCTACTTTGCTCATTTCCGCTCTTGTACGCAGATGGATGGAAAGATTCGCAATGTCTTGTTTCAGTACGTGTGTCAGCCAGTCGCGCCATTCATCCACATCCGTGTAACCAAGCCTTGTCTTCACACTTACAGGCAGTCCCCCTGCTTTTGCAGCTTGTATTAATTCTGCTGCAATGTCAGGACGGCAAATAAGGCCGCTTCCCTTGCCATTCCCTGCCACATTAGGTACAGGACAGCCCATGTTGATATCTAGACCCTTAAACCCTAATTCCGCCATGCCAATACTCATTTGCCGAAAGTTTTCAGGCTTATCTCCCCATATATGGGCTACCATTGGCTGTTCATCTTCTGTAAATGTCAAACGTCCGCGCACACTATCCTTCCCATCTGGGTGACAGTAACTTTCTGAGTTTGTAAACTCCGTAAAGAACACATCGGGTCTGCCAGCTTCACTCACGACATGGCGAAACACAACATCCGTCACATCTTCCATTGGTGCCAACACAAAAAATGGTCGTGGCAATTCACGCCAGAAATTATCTATCATCACACATTCAAATCCTTTCATTATCGATATCAGGCCAAACGTAATGAAGCAAAATTGTTCTGTTACACTTATAGCATGCTGAAGCGCTTCTTATCAAACGATAGTAAATTGTGAACATTATATCTTTACAAACAACATATAAAAAGCAATAAAGCACACCGATCACAGGGTTAGGCACAATACCGGATTTCTGCTGTTTCTGATCAATCGCTGAGGGCTTATCACCCTATTTCCATGAAAGACGCATGAAAAAGACCCGGAAATCGGCAACGTTCATCCTGCCGAAATCCAGATCTGATTAGAACTCGTTTCTATTCATTAGACGATTTCAATACAAGCTTCGCCACCGCTTCCACATGCGCCGTCTGCGGAAACATATCCACAGGCTGAATATAGTCCACACGATAGTCCTTCGAGAGCGCCTGCAAATCTTTCGCAAGCGTGGATGGATTGCAGGAAACGTAGACAAAGCGTTTCGGTTTGACTTTTTTGATCGTGTCCAAGAATGTGCTGTCACAGCCTGTTCTCGGCGGGTCAACGATGACAACGTCCGGACGGAAGCCTTCTTTCGTCCATTTCGGGAGCCAGTGCTCGGCTGTTCCTGTTACGTATGTGGCATTGGCCATGCCGTGTTTTTTGGCGTTTTTCTTGGCATCGTCAATGGATTCCTTGATGACGTCCATGCCGCGGACTTCCTTCGCTCCGTCCGCCAGCCACATGCCGATGGTGCCGACGCCGCAATACGCGTCAACGACTTTTTCTTTTCCCGTTAGCTGCGCCGCTTTTTTCACTTCGTCATACAGCTTGACGGTTTGCTCCGGATTGAGCTGGAAGAAGGCGCGGGCGCTCAGTTCAAATGATACGTCGCCGAGCACCTCTTGGATCACTGTATGTCCGGCGAGCGGTTTTGTTTTCTCACCGAAAATAACAGAGGTTTTCGCTCCGTTTACATTCTGGATAATGGATTTGACCTCAGGCAGGCGCTTTTGGATTGCTTTGACGATTTCTTCCTTGTGCGGAAGGGTTTCTTTTGCTGTCACAAGCACGACCTGCACCTCGCCTGTTTCAAAGCCGACTCGCGTCACAATGGTGCGAACATCGCCTTTTCGTTTCCGTTCATTATAAACAGACACATTGAAGTCCTCTAAAATCCGGCGGACGATGCCTGTTGTTTTGTTGGTTGCCGGATGCTGAACGATGCAATCTTTGATCGGCACGATGTCATGAGAATCAAGGCCGTATAAGCCGGCGATGATGCTCCCGCTTTGCGAGCGCCCGATCTGGAATTGGCTTTTGTTGCGGTAATTCCACGGGTTGTCCATTCCGATCGTTTCTTTGATGTCCATGCTTTCTACTTTAAACTTCGTATGGCGTTCCAGAGACTGAATGACGATATCACGTTTTTCACGAAGCTGCTGGCTGTATGCAAGGTGCTGAAGCTGACAGCCGCCGCATTGTTCATATACGGGACAAGGCGGTGCCACGCGGTGCTCCGATGCCTTGCGGATCTTCTTCACGCGGCCCTCCGAAAACTTCGGCTGAACCTTTGTGGCTTGCACGACAACCTCTTCGCCTGGAAGCGCGCCGGGCACGAAGACGACTTTTTTCTTAAAGTAGCCGACTCCTTCTCCGTTAATGCCAAGACGCTTAATCGTCAGGGGAAAGGTTTGTCCGACTTTCAGTTCGACGGGCGCCTGTTTTTTTTGTTGGTTCACGTTGTTCTCTCCGTTTCTATATAGAGCTTTCTGCAAATGTCAGAAAGTGAAATGTTTTATTCACATCTTTCTAGTATAACATGCTTGCCTAGTTTCCTTCATATTTTTCAAAAACATTTCCATTTTTACTCAATCATTTAGCAGAACAGCCGATACAAGTTATGACTATTACATAAAAGAGGGATAAAATGAAGAAATTTCTAACCGCTGCCTGCGCATTAGGGTTACTATTCAGCGCAGCAGGATGCGGAAACGACAGCACCGCAACTTCTGCAAAAACAGAAAAAAAGGCAGAAGATGAGAGCAAAAATCTGGATCTGCTAAAAAAAGACTTTAACAGTATTACCAAAGAAGAGTGGGATAAAATCTATATTTCCAAAAAGGATTTAAACGGTGCATTTGAAAAAATGACAGAAGCCAATTCCGATGGAGAAAAAGTGGTTAAAAAAGTGGAAATAAAAAACAATACGGTTGTTGTCACCTTCAACAACTCAGACGGAAAATCGATGGAAAACGGTCTCTTGGCCATAGTCTTTGACCAGTTTCTTCGCACATTGTATAAGCATTCGTCTTATTATGACAGCAGCGAACCGACCATTCGATTTGTTGATTTGGACAACCAGCTGGTTCAGGAAAGCGATCAGCCGTTGGATACCGATAATGAAACAGATGATTCAAGCCAAAAATAACGTTTTCACCTGAAATACCGATTCAGACCAAAGCATGACAGTGAAGCTTGATTAATCTCAGGAGGCTGCCGAAAAGGCAGCCTCAGATTGTTGACAAAGACATAAAACGGTTTTTGTTTTATGTCTTTGTCATCTATCAGCGTGATTGAAAACCCTTGAAGTCTAGGAAGGAGGAGCATCGGAGCACAGCGAATATAGGAATTCGTGAGCACCGACGCGCAGGACTGACAACGAATGCGAGGGTTTGTCGACACGCTGAGGCTGCCGAAAAGGCAGCCTTTTTTCATTCGATACTCCTCCACAAATACAAAGACGCATAGCTTAAATAAGGCTCCCACTCCTTGCTCATCGCCAGCATGACATCCTTTGCCGGCTTATCGTCCAGATGGAAATGGCGTTTGATCGCATTTTGGAGTCCGATATCGGCTAGCGGGAACAAATTAGGGCGCCCAAGTCCGAACATGAGGACGTTTTGCACGGTCCATGGGCCGATGCCTCTGATTTTGACCAATTTCTTCATGATATCTTCATCCGTCATGTCCGGAAGCTTCGACAAGTCGAGTGTGCCTTCTGCGATCATCCTTGACGTGTCAATGGCGTATTCCGCTTTTCTCATGCTGAATTGCAGATCGCGCAGATCCTGATAATCGAGATCCGCTATCGTTTCCGGCTTTGGATAGCACCACACGCCGTCCTTCTGCTCGCCAAACGCATGGACAAACCGTTCTGTTAACGTATAAGCGAAGGAAAGATTGAGCTGCTGGTGGATGATGCATTTCATGATGCAGTTGTACACGCTATAGTCCAATATAAGCGGCGTACCCGCATGCTCTTCAAAAATGGCGGACAAACTCGTTTTCGAAAAATGATCGAGAACGTGCTGTAAATCATGTTCCCATTGAAAAATCCGCTTGATTTCCTTCATCATCTCTTCCTGGTCTGTTTCTCCGCTGACAAGAAACTCAGGGGCATCCGCTTGGCCTAATGCCTGTACCTTCACAATGCAGACGTCACCCGCTTGGTTTCTGATCGGCACGCGGATCTCCCGCGCTTCTTTATCCGCCGCATTGAGAGGATCTAAAGAGAGCCTGTCCAGCACGCGGTCAAAATGGTACGGAGGCGTGACAAATACGTTTTCCTTCCACATGCAATCCACCCTTTTTCCGTTTTTGTCCAGTATAACATCCGCTAGGCGGAGAATACCGTATACTTTTCTGATATAGGCCGCATGATATAATGGCAGGTGGAGGGTTGTTTATGATCAACATTACCGCAATGACAACAGAGCATCAGCTGCTGAAAAATATACCGATCGAACGAGTGGAACAGCCTGATATTGCGTGGTACTGGGTTGATTTATACGGCCCGGAGGATACGGAAACGGCAATATTGAGAGATTTTTTTCATTTTCATCCGCTTGCCATTGAGGATTGCTTCCAGCATATGCAGCGCCCCAAGCTTGACCATTATGACGGCTATCGCTTTTACGTGATTCATGCGCTGAATAAGGATACGCTGGAGACGGAGGAAGTGGATATCTTTCAAGGCGAAAGATTTGTCGTCACCTTTCATTTACACGAAACGCCCGGTATCGCCAAAGTCCGGGAGCGTTTGTATGCTTCACCGGACATATTAAAAAAAGGGCCTGGGCATATCACTTATATGATCATGGATCAGCTTGTCGATGAATATTTTCCTCTCGTGTACAAAATTGAAGACAGGCTGAACGAGATTGAAGAAAGCCGTTCTCAGAAAACATATGGAACGCTGATGAACGAGGTGTTTGATCTTAGGACAGATCTTTTGCATCTGAGACGGACGGTTATTCCGATGCGTGATTTGCTCTATCGGATTTTAACCCTTGATCATGTGAAAGAGCATCAGGAAACGAAAGCCTATTTCAGCGACATATATGATCATTTATTAAAATTATCTGAGATTGTGGAATCCAACCGTGACATGACGTCCGACTTAAGAGACAGCTATGTGACACTGAATTCAAACCGGATGAATGCGATTATGATGACACTGACGATCGTATCGACCATTTTTATCCCGCTTACCTTTATTGCCGGTGTGTACGGGATGAACTTCGACTACATGCCAGAGCTGCATTGGGATTACGGATATTTCGCCGTGCTCGGCCTGATGGCTGCGCTTGTGATCGGGATGCTGATATGGTTTGTACATAAAGGATGGTTCAACATATTTAAATGAGGGCAGCGTAAAGCTGTTCTTTTTTATATTGGCAAGCCGCTTTTCATGCATATGATGTTCAATTTGTTTATAATGGAAAAAATGTTCAGGGAGTGATCAGATTGAAAATCGCTGTTATCGGACTCGGCAATATGGGACAGCCCATTGCCCGAAACGTGCTTCAGGCAGGCTACGAATTAACTGTTTATAATCGGACGAAACAAAAAACGGAAGAGCTCGCATCAGAAGGCGCACAGGCAGCGGACACGCCGCGACAAGCGGCTGAGTCCGCTGATATTGTCATCACAATGCTTTCAGATGACGATTCTGTCAGCGCCGTGACATTCGGAGAAGACGGGCTGATTGCAGGATTAGCAAAGAACGGCATCCACATCTCAATGAGCACCATCAGTGTCGAGTTCTCTGAGAAGCTCGCCGCAGCCCATGCGGCAAAAGGACAATCCTTCCTCGCCGCTCCTGTGCTTGGAAGACCGGATGCGGCCGCTAAAGCCGCGCTCCGCATTATCTCAGCCGGACCGGCGGAAGCGAAGCAAACTGCCAAGCCTCTGCTTGACACCTTGAGCCAGCAGGTGTTTGACGTAGGCGAAGAAAGCAAGACGGCAAACGCGGCCAAAATCAGCGTCAATTTTTTGCTCGTGTCTATGCTGGAGGCGTTATCTGAATCATTCTTAATGATGGAAAAGTACGGCTTAGAACAAAAACAATTTTTAGAAATCGCCAGCGCGCTCTTTGGCTCTCCTGTCTATCAAAATTACGGAACCATCATGGCAGAGCAGACATTTGAGCCGGCCGGTTTCAAAATGTCATTAGGGCTGAAGGATACCAATCTGGCACTTGCCGCCGCTGAACAGGTTTCTGCACACCTCCCTCTCGCCGAGCTGGCCAAGAGCCATTTTGAAAGCGGGATTGAAAAAGGATTTGGAGATCTGGATTGGGCCGCACTCATTAAATGTATCAAATAAGAAGAAAGCCTCTCCATTCTGGAGAGGCTTTCAGGCTGTCGAGAAAATCTCGACAGCCTTTATTTTTCCTTAAAATATCCATTCTTCTGTAATAAAATAAAAGAAAGACTAAAAAGGACGGTGTCTTTCTCATGTTCTACACAAGAAATTCTTCTCAAAACGCAGCCGAATTTGTTCTGCTTGACCAACTCGTCGAAGAGGATCATTTGCTTCGAAAAATTGATAAACACATAGACTTCTCTTTTATCATTGAAAAGGTTAAGCCTTACTACAGCGAAAACAAAGGCCGCCCCTCACTCGACCCGCTGATTTTATTCAAAATGATGTTTATCGGCTACCTCTACGGTATCCGTTCAGAAAGACAGCTTGAAAAAGAAATTTACTACAATATGGCGTACAGATGGTTTTTGGGCCTGAATATCAATGACCCAGTTCCGCACCACTCCACCATCAGCTGGAACAGACGCACACGCTTTAAAGATACAACGATTTTCCAAGACATTTTTGATGAGATCGTTCTTCAGGCCATCAATCATGACATGGTGGGTGGACGTGTCCTATTCACCGATTCAACTCATCTGAAAGCCAATGCCAACAAGCACAAATACACAAGAAAAACGATTGAACAGGATACACAAAACTATATCAAAGATTTAAATGAAGCCATTCAAGAAGATCGGGAGGAGCACGAAAAAAAGCCATTACCGGCCAAAGAGGAGGTGAAAGCTGAAAAAGAGATCCGCCACAGTACCACTGATCCGGAAAGTGGATATATGTATCGTGAAAACAAACCGGAGGGTTTCTTTTACTTAGATCACCGAACAACGGATATGAAACATAACATTATCACCGACGCCTATGTTACGCCTGGAAATGTCCATGATTCTGTGCCTTATCTTGACCGATTAGATCACCAAATTGCACGATTTCATTTTGAAGTAGAAGCCGTCGCTCTTGATTCTGGTTATTTAACGACTCCGATCTGTAAAGGGTTAGCCGACCGCCATATTTTTGGCGTTATTGCCCATAGACGATATCACCCTACTAGAGGCTTGTTTCCAAAATGGAAGTTTCATTATGACAGTGAACAAGACAGTTACATTTGCCCGAACCAGCAGGTACTTACATACTCAACAACTGACCGAAAAGGCTACAGGTCATATAAATCAAATCCTGAAACCTGTTCCGCATGCCCATTGCTTGCGCAATGCACAAGATCAAAGAACCGCCAGAAGATCATCACCCGGCATGTATGGGAGGACCATAAAGAAAAGGTCAGACAAAATCGTTTATCTGTTTCAGGAAAAACCCTCTATAAAAAAAGAAAAGAAAAAATAGAGCGAAGCTTTGCAGATTCAAAACAGCTGCATGGGCTTCGCTATTGCAGGTTGAGGGGAAAACGGAATGTGAGTGAACAAGTTCTCCTCACAGCCGCATGCCAGAACATGAAGAAGATTGCCACATACCTAGCCAAGCAGGGCTAGGTATGTGGGAGCTCTTTTTGAGTTTTTGAAATCCGCTGAATAACTAAGGAAACAGCAAAAAACAAAAAAGCTTGTAGAAAAAACGTCGTTTTCTCTACAAGCTGAAAGCCTCTCCATTCTGGAGAGGCTTTCTGGTTACAAGGACGGCAGGTTCATTTCTTTCTCAAACATCAAATCATCAATGCTTTTAAATGTGTAGCCTTGTTTTTTCAGGTCTGTGATCGCATCATCCAATGCTTCGGCATTGTCCTTCGATACGGTGTGAAGCAGGTAAATCGCTCCTGGGTGCGCCTGCTTGATCATATGATCGTAAGCGTATTTACTCCCCTTTTGGCTATTGATTTTCCAATCAACAAAAGCGACCGACCAGAAAACGGTTTGATATCCGAGGCGGTTCGTTTCTTTCAGCACGTATTCACTGAACACGCCGCGCGGCGGACGCAGATACAGGTTGTCCTGCCTTCCCGTAATTTTATAGACCTCTTCATTGACTGAATCGAGTTCGTCCTGAATCTGGTCCGCTGTTTTTTTCGTCAGATCCGGATGGTGAAACGAATGGTTGCCGATAATATGCCCTTCATCAGACATGCGCTTAATCAACTCAGGCTGATCCTTTACGAAATGCCCGGTGACAAAAAAGGTTCCTGTTACGCGGTGTTTTTTTAAGACATCAAGCACTTTTGGCGTATAGCCATTTTCGTAGCCGTTATCAAACGTTAAGTAAATCGTTTTTTCCTTTGTATTGCCTAAATAAAACGCGCCATATTTTTCAATTAAACGGTTTAGCTGCTTCCCGGCATCAGGCGGCTGATGATTGACACTTCGTTTAAAGCCCCAGTTAATCGGGTCATTTGGCACCGCTGTCGCCTGTACTGCGCCCCCGGCAAGCAAGACGGCGGCGCAGCATATTGAACACATCCACTTCATGGCCAGCGCTCCTTCTGCATTTTTTTATATTTTACAGAAAGGCGCTTCGTTTTATACTGACGCTTTATGTCAAAATAAAAAACCGCGGCGTGCGCGCGGTTCTATTCCCAGTCTTTTTTAAAGCGTTCGTATTTGGCTTCCAGGTCATCAAGCATGCTGATGAGCCTATCTATATCTTCAACTTCGGTTGCTTCAGGGTCTAATGAATCAATGACATTCATAAACATGTCGAGTCTGTTCTTTAAATAATCAAGCTGCTGATCCTTATTGTTTACGGCGTTTCCCATTCTGTTCCTCCATTCATTTTTTATTATGGTAGCTCATTTTTTCCCGTTTTTCAATCACTCCGCTACTTGCGCACTTATCAAATCAGGTCTAAAATTAACTGTTGGCAGCATTAGTATGCCCCATTTATAAAGGAGTTAGATAGTCATGACACAAAACACGAAGCTGCGTCCCATTACACCTGAGTTTGACCCTTGGGAAGCCTATATGGATGTTGAACAGTATGGAGACATGCAGCTGACAAACGTTGAATTTACAACGACGACACTGTGCAATATGAGATGTGAGCATTGCGCTGTAGGCTATACATTGCAGCCTAAAGACCCGAATGCTCTGCCTATAGATCTTCTGTTAAAACGGCTGGAGGAAATTCCGCGCCTGAGATCCATCAGTATTACAGGCGGAGAGCCGATGCTTTCTTTAAAATCAGTAAAGGAATATGTCGTTCCGTTATTGAAATACGCCCATGAACGGGGCGTGCGGACGCAGATCAATTCTAACCTGACCCTTGATATTGATCGATACGAATGGATTATTCCGTATCTTGATGTCCTGCATATTTCTCATAACTGGGGTACAGTTGAGGATTTTGCTGAGATCGGCTTTGCTATGATGGACAGAAAACCGACCTTCGAACAGCGGGCGCGTTATTTTGAAAAAATGATCGAAAACAGCCGCACGCTCGTGGATGCCGGGGTGATGGTTTCTGCAGAAACGATGCTGAACAAACGCACACTTCCGCATATTGAGCATATTCACCGCCAAATCACAGAAGATATGAAATGTCAGCGTCATGAAGTCCATCCAATGTACCCGAGCGATTTCGCAAGCGCTCTTGACTCTCTCAGCCTGAAAGAGATGAGACAGGCCATTCACCGTTTGCTGGACATTCGTGATGAAAAGACGTGGATGCTGTTCGGGACACTGCCGTTTTATGCCTGCAGTGCGGACGAAGAGGATCAAAAGCTGCTTCGCCGGCTTCGCGCGGCGAAAAACGTCACAGTGAGAAACGATCCTGACGGCCGTTCCCGCCTGAATGTGAATATCTTCGACGGAAACATCATCGTGACTGATTTCGGCGACACACCGCCGCTCGGCAACATTCAGACGGACAGCCTCCCTTCCGCCTATGAAAAATGGAGAGAGACAAAGCTTGCAAAAGAGCTGAATTGCCACTGCCCGAATGTCCGATGCCTCGGGCCGAATGTTCTCGTCAAAAATAGTTATTATCAAGATGTGGATTTCACAAAACGTCAAGCCAGGAGTTAGATGCGAATGGAAGAAACACTTACAGAGATTTTCCAGAATAAAATCGTCGATATTCTTCTCGTTGCCGTCATTCTATGGATCAGTGTTTTTATCATCAACCGGCTGGTCCAGCTATTTTTTAAACGGACAGATTTTATTGAAGAAAGAAAAGAAAAAACGATTGAAAGCCTTATCCGTTCTGTCACCCAGTACACAGCGACAATCGCTTTTATTTTTTACGTTATTTCTTTATTTGTGCATGATTTCGGCAATATTTTAGCCGGGGCGGGTGTAGCCGGTATTGTCATCGGTTTTGGCGCCCAATCACTGATTAAGGATGTGCTGGCAGGTGTGTTTTTAATTTATGAACGCCAGCTGCACAAAGGCGATTATGTCACCGTCAACAATATGTTTAACGGGACTGTTGAAGAAATCGGCCTTCGCTCGCTGCAAATCCGGGAATGGAGCGGGAAGCTGCTCACCATCAGCAACGGCGAGGTCAGACAAATAGAGAACTATAATATCGATTTTATGCGGATCACCGAATCCTTTCTCATCAGCTTTAAAGAAGACCCAGACCGTGTGTACGGCGTATTAGAAGAGGCATGTGACATGCTGAATGAAGAACTTCGAGACTCATTAAAGCTGGATGAATTCGGCAATCCGGCAGAGCCCTTTCAAATACATGGGATTACCGCATTGAATCAAATCAATCGCGGCGTGGAATTTACGGTAAAAGGCATGGTGAAAGATGACGATTATTTCAGCGCCAGCCTTGCAGTCAGACGGGTTCTTGTTCGAAAGCTCTATCAAAACAATGTGCAAATGCTTGAGGAAGCGGTCAGAATCGAGAGAACGCAATAAACGAAAAAAACTGATTCCGAGTTGGAATCAGTTTTTTGTTTATCTTGGCTGCGAAGCAAGCTGAAAACCAAATGTGACGTGGTCTTGAACCGGAATCCAAGCGCCGATTCCCTGTGACGTGACATTTTTCACGACTAGTTTTCGTTTATTCCCTTTCAGCACTAAGTACACTTCTCCGTAAGTCACTTTTCCTTTTTCATTCACAGCCGGTGCATACGCATTCAGATAACCCAATTTTTTAGGAGCGACTTTATAAATTTGATCCCGCTTTGTGCCCGCTCCGACAACCGTATCGAATGCCAGCGGAAGATTCGTTTTCTTCATCGCTTTTAGCATCATCATGCTTTTGACATCTTCAGCGTTTGGAACCTTAGCTGTCAGGCCGCCCTTCACTTTGTACTGTTGTTCCTGGGCATAATGCATTTCAGCTGTTTCTTTTCCGCCGCGGTTATCCGCACGGTTTGTATTGATTTTTTTGTATTCCCAGTTTGCGACTGTTTCATTTGATTCATAGCCGAGCGCCCATTTCCCGAGAAATATTGTCGCCCGGTAGCCGACCGCGAGCGGTGTGCCGGATACGTTGGATTCATTCAGCATTTTGATGAGGTGCGGGTTTTCAATCTTCACCTCAGAATGATCGAGCAATTCCTTTGCAAGTTTGCTCGGCTGAAGCATCGGTTGATCCTGTGAAGCATTCGGATACGTGTTTTCCTTCGAAATGCTTGCAACTGAGTCAGGAACCTTAAACTGCTTTTTCGCATGGATGGGCTGAACGCCGAAAAAACTAAAGAATAACAACACGATAAGTGTGGAATGAAATAGCTTTTTCATCATATCACTCTTTCTATGGCATTTTCCCTTAGTCTTTTCATCCCGCTTTATTGTTATCCATCATTTTTTCAGGTTATAGAAGGAAAAAGCCGATCGCCATAATGACATAGGCGGCAAGCAGCGTCGCCCCTTCAAACCAGTTGGAATCGCCGTCATTCGAAATGGCGATCATCAAGAGAACGGACGATACCATCGCCACGAGCTCCGGCAGCGTGAACACAAGCGGCATGCTTACCGGGAAGAAGATGGAACAGATCACAAGAACCGGTGCAACAAACATAGCAATCTGCAGCGTCGAACCGACTGCGATTTCAACCGCAACGTCCATTTTATTTTTATAGGCCATAATGACGGCGGACGCATGCTCCGCGGCATTACCGACAATCGCCACGATGATGACCCCGATAAACAGCTCGCTCCAGCCGAACTGCTCAGCTACAGAGTGGAACGTGTGAACCAGGTTTTCAGATATGTATGCCACAGCAATCGTAGCCGCAAACAAGACAATTGTGGCAATCTTGCCTGACCACTCCGGCTCTTCCTCTTCCACATGCTGGCTGTCATTGTTCTTCGGCTGATAAACACCGCGGTGCGTGACGAGTTTAAAATACAGAGCCGCCACATATAACAGCATTAATATAATGCTGATGCCGATGCTTAAATTAAGCTTGCCCACGTCGCCCATCCCTACAGAAAATACCTCCGGAATGACAAAAGCGACAATGATGGCAAAAATCAATAGACCGGAGTTATGGCGCGCATCATGAATATTAAACTCCTGCCGCTTATATTTTAAACCGCCGACAAAAAACGATAGCCCGGCCACCAGCAGCAGATTCCCCAGCACTGAACCGGTTAAAG
Organism: Bacillus vallismortis; assembly: GCF_004116955.1. Taxonomy (NCBI): domain Bacteria; kingdom Bacillati; phylum Bacillota; class Bacilli; order Caryophanales; family Bacillaceae; genus Bacillus; species Bacillus vallismortis. The sequence continues at coordinate 2,634,547 of NZ_CP026362.1, forward strand.
AGGCAAGCACGATACCGGTCAGGCCCTCCTTCAGTGCAAATAGAGAGATGATTAACTCAACCGCATTCCCAAAGGTGGCGTTCAACAAACCGCCGATCCGCGGGCCTGCGATGATTGATAATGATTCTGTCGCCCTTCCCATATAGCTTGCAAGCGCGATAATCGTTACGCAATACAAGGCAAAGAGAATGACAGAAGGCCAATGCATCAAACTGCCGATTACAGAAAGCGGAACACCCGCCGCCACTAAAATAAAAAAAATACGATTCATAGTGAATTGGCTCCTTTTATATGACTTGTTTTATTTGTATTCTTCACAAAAATCATCATGATTACACGAGGTCGCATGTTCACATGTGATATAGGCTTTTTTCAGGTTGCCTGCTATTGGAAAACATTGTACGATCAACATAGATTCCATATAAGGAGAACAGACACGATGTCACGATTTCATTTTTTTATCCTAGTCTTGCTCGTTTCCATTTCCGGGTTTTCACAAGGCATGCTGCTGCCTGTCATCTCGATCATCTTTGAAACAAATGGGGAATCGGCCGCTATTAACGGCCTGCATGCGACGGGACTCTATATCGGCGTGCTTTTGGCTTCGCCGTTTATGGAAGCGCCGCTTAGAAAGCTCGGATTTAAGCCGCTGATTGTCATCGGGGGAAGCATTGTCATTTTAAGCTTGTTTGGATTTATTTGGCTTCAGTCCGTTTGGATCTGGTTCCTGCTTCGCCTGTTTATCGGAATCGGCGACCATATGCTTCACTTTTCTACGCAAACGTGGGTGACTTCGATATCATCAAAACAAAATCGCGGAAGAAACCTGTCTGTTTACGGACTTTCCTTCGGCCTTGGCTTTGCCGCGGGTCCTTTCATGGTTCCGCTTGTCAAGCTGAGCCCGGCGCTGCCTTTTATCGTGTCCGGCTGCTTCAGCCTGTTTGCGTGGCTTTTTGTTTTCTTTCTACAAAATGCATACCCGGAAACCAGTCCTCACGAAACCAAATCAGACAATAGCTTCAGGCGGTTTTATCAAGCGTTACTCTTTGGGTGGGTTGCCTTTATGCCCACATTCGGCTACGGCTTTCTTGAGACGGCGCTAAATGGAAGCTTTCCTGTATACGCACTCCGGCTGGGGATATCTGTGGACGCAGTGGCGCTGATCCTTCCCGCATTTGCGATTGGAAGCATTATTTTTCAGTTTCCGCTCGGCATCCTCAGCGATAAATACGGGCGGCGAAATGTGCTGCTTGTGATTTTGTTGACAGGAGCGCTTTGCTTTTTGATCGCCGGCGTATTCCCTTCGCCTTATGTGATCGGATGCTGCTTTTTTATGGCGGGAATGGCAGTCGGATCAACCTTTACACTTGGCATCAGCTATATGACAGACCTTCTTCCTCCCCACTTGCTGCCGGCGGGGAACCTGCTTTGCGGCATTACATTCAGCCTTGGCAGCATCCTCGGCCCGATTGCCGGCGGCTGGTATATGCAGACATTTGACAGCGCAAACTTATTTTATTTCATTACCCTCACGCTTAGCGGTATCTGGCTTGCTCTCGTGCTTGGCAAACCGAAAAGCTGGTCACCAGCCGAAACCTATTCTTCATCTTCATAAAAAAAAGCCTAAAACGGTTTGCGTTTTAGGCTTTTTGTCATCTTTTCAGCTTGAGTCAATGCAAGTTTGCCGCATGTTAAAGCCTCCTGACATGACATCAGGAGGCTTTTATGCTAATGATAGCCGTTTTGCCCGTTGGCGCTTCCGCTTGTTTTATGGCTCGGTTTGCTTTTCGAATTTTGTTTGTTATGGCTTCCGCCTTTTTTCTTGCTCATCACGATAGCCCCCCGACATCAATTTGAACCGAAGTTCATTTATAGGATGCGCTAATGGTAGGGATTTTCATCAGGAAGCTTTTTACGTTTATGTAAAAGAGCGTTGATTTCTCCCCCAAGGATAATTAAAATGCCGCTCAAGTAAAACCAAATCATCAGAACGATGATTCCCCCGATGCTTCCATATGTGGCGCTATAGTTCGCAAATGTGCTGACGTAAAATGAAAACAGGGTGCTGACAACGATCCATCCAACGGCCGCAAACAAAGCGCCCGGCATGACAAAACGGAGGGATAGTTTTTGGTTCGGCGCGATAATATACAGGGCGGAAAAAACGATCAGCAGCACAAGCGGGCTGACCCCCCAGCGCACTGCAGACCAAACGGATAAAAACAGATCCGACGCGCCGACGAAGTCTGAAGCAAGCACCCCGATCTGCCGGCCGAATACCGGCAGAAGCAAGGCCACTAAAATCGTAAATACCATGGCAATCGTCAAAAAAATTGAGGTTAGACGAACGATGATAAAAGAGCGGTTTTCATCCACTTCATACGCGTGGTTTAGCGATCGGACGATGGCGTTCATTCCATTAGACGCTGACCACAAAGCCGCGATAATCCCGAATGACAGCAAACCGCCATTTCGGTTGTTTAAGGTTTGTTGGGTAATGGATTCAACGAGGGACATCGCGCTGGCGGGCGCGTATTGTTTGACAACTCCCAGAACATCATCGGTAGAAATGGGAAGATACGCGGTGAGCGTCAGCATAAAAATCAAAAACGGAAACAATGACAAGAGAAAAAAATACGCCAGTTCCGCTGATTTGCTCGGCCCCTCATGCAGGGTGTATCTGCTGAAAAGCTCTTTCAAAAAATTCATGTCGCCTCACCTCGCATGTTTGATCATTTTTTTGAAAAATGCTCTTTCGTTTCTTGCACAAGCTCCATCACTTGCGGCGTTGTTTTCTTCAGCTCTTTCACCTGCTGATTGACAAACCCGACTTCATTTGACAAGGATTGGGCCAGCTTCTTGGCTTCATCCATTTTTGTGATGACCGTGTTTTTCAACAGCTCCGGATTGCTTTTATACAGTGAAAGTTTATGCTTGCATGTCAGCCATCTCATGCCGCATGCCTGTCTTGTCGGCTTATGGAGCAGCGATAATGCTGCGCCTGCCGCAGCTCCGAGAAAAATACCTTTCAGCATCAAACGTTCGTTGTTCATGCAAATTCTCCTTTCACTTACAGTTGTTTTTCTTTTTGAATGGCTGCAAGCAGCTTGTCACAGCCCGATTTGATTAATTGACAGACCTCTTCAAAGTTTCCTGTGTAGTAAGGATCGGGAACATCGGCCAGATCTGAACCTTCAACATAGTCCAAGAGCCTTTTGATATGCGGCGTGTTCTTAAAACCCGCCATGCTTCTGAGACTCCCGATATTTTCTGCATCCATCGCAATCACGTAATCAAAATCGTCCAGATCCTGTTCGCTGACTTGCCTCGCCAGCATGCCCTCAAAGCTGATTCCTTCTCTCTGCAAGATCTCCTGTGTTCCTGCATGCGGCGGATTGCCAATGTGCCAGCCGCCGATACCGGCTGAGTCCGTCTTGATTTTCCCCTCTAATCCTTTTTTGGCTGCCAAGTCCCGAAACATCGCTTCAGCCATCGGAGACCGGCAAATGTTTCCTAAACAAACAAATAACACGCTTATCATGTTGTACAACCTCCCTATTCTTTGCCCATATTTCTCTAAAAAAAAACCTTCATGACTATCTTAGTAGGATGTTCATTTTCTTTTCAACTGATGTCTCCACTTTTTTGAAAACAAGAGCTTGCTCTTAGAATAGGGTTTTTTTCTGATTGAATTCTGTTAGAATAAAACATACCGAATATCGAGCTAAGAAAGGATGGAGCCATTTGTCCAGCCCAAATACAGAAACATTAACTCAAATGATTGAAGAGATTTCCCAAAAACTGAACATGCTGAATGTCGGCGTGATCAAAGCGGAGGATTTTAGCGATGAGAAGATCGAAGACCTCACGTACCTTCACAGCATGGTGATGAAAAAAGAATCATTCAGCCCTAGTGAAATGCAAGCGATTGCTCAAGAACTAGCCTCGCTTCGAAAGTAATGGAGACTGGCCGGAAACCCGGCGAGTCTTTTTTATCATTTTTTATTAAAATAGGTCATGAAAACAGCAAAATGTTCGAATCAGATGTGAAGGAGTACAAGCATGAAAACGACATCTATCAAAACAGCCTCCGGAATGTATATCAACTACTTCTTTCTGGGAATGGTCAACATTATTCTCGCATCCAATATGTCCTCCTTAACAAAACAGTGGAATACCGACCCGACCGGCATCAGTTATGTCATTGCCGCTATCGGGTTCGGCAAGCTGCTGACCTATGGCGTTTCCGGCGTGTTATCAGATAAAATTGGCAGAAAGCCGCTTGTTGTCGCTTCTGCGGGAATCATGTCCGTCTTTTTAGTTGGTATTCCTTTATCACCTAGCTATGAACTTGCGTTTGTGTTCGCCTTATTAGCCGGAGCCGCAAACTCGGCAATGGATGCCGGCACCTATCCAGCCTTAACCGAACTTTTCCCGGGTGCTCCCGGATCGGCAAATGTCTTGGTCAAAGCCTTTATGTCTGTCGGGGCCGCACTTTTGCCGCTTGTGATCACATATTTAGCAGACCACGGCATGTCTTATGGAGTTGCTTTTTATCTCCCGGCAGCAGTCTATGCGCTGAATATCGTTTATTTATCAACACTTTCGTTTCCCAAGAAACAGAAAAAAACCACTAACAGCGGCCAACAGGAAGCTCCGGCTTTCTTGTCTGAACCCGTTTTTCGAAAAGAAGGCGCCGCATTGATCATGATCGGGTTTACATCAACGGCTTTATTTACGGTCTCTCAAATCTGGCTTCCGAGCTATGCTCAAAAAGCAGCTGGTTTGGCTGAATCAGCTTCCGTGCAATTGCTGAGCTATTACAGCATCGGATCTCTGACATCCGTTTTATTATTGGCCGTTCTGCTGAACAGATGGGTAAAGCCAGTCTTGATTACGCTCTTATATCCTGTGATGACTTTATGTACACTCGCAGTCATGCTGACGGTTCATGTGCCAATTGTGCTGGATATCACCGCTTTTTTCTTAGGCTTTTCAACCGCGGGTGTGTTTCAAATCTCCATTACATTAATGACAGAGCTTTTCTGGAAACGCAAAGGTACCGTTACCGGAATTGTAGCGACGGCTTCAAGCATCGCGTCGATTGTGTTGCCGATTGCCACCGGGCTTATCGCAAAAGCGGGAGGCATCGCCCATATCTTTATGTTCGACTTCTGCATTGCGGTCCTCGGAACAGCCGCAGCCGCCTTCTTGTATTATAGATACAGGAAACTGACGGGTGCTCAGGCTGATGTCAAACTGTAATCAAAAAAACGGACGCCCCGCGGGCGTCCGTCGTTTTCTTATTTCTCAAGCAATGCCAACGATTCACGATTAAACGCCGGAATATCATCCGGTGTGCGGCTTGTGACCAATTGATCTTGGCAAACAACCACTTCCTTGTCCACAACGTCGGCACCTGCGTTTTCCATGTCAACACGAATAGACGTATAGCCTGTCGCTTTTCGGCCATCGAGCGCTTTCGCATTGATTAAAAGCTGCGGGCCGTGGCAAATGGCGAATACCGGCTTTTTGTCAGTCATAAACGCTTTCGTAAACTGAACGAAACGGTCGTCAGCGCGAAGCTGATCTGGTGAAAATCCTCCGGGAATCAACAGCGCGTCAAAGTCTGAAGGGTTTACGTCGTCAATGGACGCGTCAACCGTCACTTCCGCGTTCCCCTGCTTGCCTTTTACGGTTTTGCCTTTTTCATTTTCGATAACAGTCAGTTCATGTCCCGCATCTTTAAAGGCTTTCGCAGGCTCAGTGTATTCGCTGTCCTCAAAATAATCTGTCAAAACAACTGCAATTTTTTTCCCCATTTTTCATAACCTCCCGTTTAATCTGTCTACATAAAACACTCTTCCCCAGCCACACTAAAATAAACATTTTCGCAGGCCAGAGAAACGATAAGCATAAATGCCCATCATTTGCCGTTTGACGATATTACATAATACTCATTTTTCTCCCTTTTACAATAATCATAAAGAAATACCTACAAATAGTAACAAAATATTCTTACAATAGGAGCTGTAACACAAATTTCGTTGAAAGGTGGAGAACTGGTGAGAATACAGAAAAGACGAACGTACGTCGGCAACATTCTCCGTATTCTTTTGCCCCCTATTATGATACTTAGCCTAATCCTCCCAACACCACCCATTCATGCAAAAGAAAGCGCGGCCCCTCAAGTGCATCTGAGTATTTTGGCCACGACTGATATTCATGCCAACATGATGGATTACGATTACTACAGCGACAGAGAAACGACGGATTTCGGGCTGGCAAGAACGGCACAACTGATCCAAAAGCACCGCCAGCAAAACCCCAATACCCTGCTTGTGGATAACGGAGACTTGATTCAAGGGAATCCGCTTGGAGAATACGCGGTGAAGTATGAAAAAGACGACATTATCTCCGGCGCGAAAACCCATCCGATTATCAGTGTCATGAATGCGCTGGATTATGATGCCGGCACGCTGGGCAATCATGAATTCAACTACGGGCTCGACTTTCTCGACGGCACGATCAAAGGAGCCGAATTCCCGATTGTAAATGCAAACGTCAAAACAATAAGCGGGAAAAACCGTTATACGCCGTATGTCATTACAGATAAAACCGTCACTGACGAAAACGGCCATGAGCAGAAAGTAAAGGTCGGCTACATAGGCTTCGTTCCGCCGCAAATTATGACTTGGGACAAAAAGCATCTCGAAGGTCAGGTGCAAGTGCAGGATATCGTAGAATCCGCCAATGAAACGATCCCGAAAATGAAGGCGGAAGGCGCAGATGTCATTATCGCCCTCGCCCACAGCGGCATTGAAAAACAAGCCCAATCGCCAGGCGCGGAAAATGCCGTATTTGACCTAGCCACAAAAACAAAAGGCATTGACGCGATCATCTCTGGCCATCAGCACGGACTCTTCCCATCCGCCGAGTATGCGGGTGCTGCCCAATTCGATGTTGAAAAAGGCACGATCAACGGCATTCCAGTCGTCATGCCAAGCAGCTGGGGCAAATACTTGGGCATGATTGACCTTAAACTCGAAAAGACGGACGGCTCATGGAAGGTGGCAGATTCCAAGGCCAGTATTGAATCTATCGCAGGCAACGTCACATCCGGTAATGAAACCGTTACAAACACCATCAAACAAACGCATCAAAACACACTGGAGTATGTCAGAAAACCAGTCGGCAAAACAGAAGCCGATATTAACAGTTTCTTCGCGCAGGTGAAAGATGACCCTTCCATTCAGATTGTGACCGACGCGCAAAAATGGTACGCCGAAAAAGAAATGAAGGGTACCGAATACAAGGACCTCCCGATTTTGTCCGCTGGAGCGCCGTTTAAAGCGGGCGGCAGAAACGGAGCCAATTACTATACGAATATTCCGGCCGGAGATCTCGCCATTAAAAACATCGGTGACTTGTATCTTTACGATAATACCATTCAGATTGTCAAGCTAACTGGAAGCGAGGTCAAGGACTGGCTTGAGATGTCAGCAGGCCAATTCAATCAAATTGACCCGTCAAAAGGCGGCGATCAAGCCTTGCTGAATGACAATTTCCGATCCTATAATTTTGACGTGATTGACGGTGTCACTTATCAGGTCGATGTGACAAAACCGGCGAAATACGATGAGAACGGAAAAGTCATCAACGCGAATTCTTCCCGGATCATCAACCTTTCCTATGAAGGCAAGCCCATCAGCACGAATCAGGAATTTCTCGTCGTCACCAATAATTATCGTGCGTCCGGAGGCGGCGGTTTCCCTCACCTGACAAGCGATAAGATTGTCCACGGCTCCGCGGTTGAAAACAGGCAGGTGCTGATGGATTACATTCTTGAACAGAAAACAGTCAATCCAAAAGCGGACAACAACTGGTCAATCGCACCTGTTTCCGGCACGAATTTGACGTTTGAGTCCTCCCTTTTGGCCAAGCCATTTGCGGATAAAGCAGACGACGTCGCATATGTAAGTGAGGCTGCGAATGAGGGCTATGGTGTATACAAGCTGCAATTCGACGATGATTCAAATCCTGAGCCACCTAAGGACGGACTGTGGGATCTGACTGTCATGCACACAAATGATACGCATGCACACCTCGATGACGCGGCGAGACGAATGACGAAAATCAACGAGGTTCGAGACGAAACAGACCGTAACATTCTCCTTGATGCGGGAGATGTGTTTTCCGGCGACCTGTATTTCACAAAATGGAACGGTTTAGCCGATTTGAAATTGATGAACATGATGGGCTATGACGCCATGACCTTTGGAAACCATGAATTTGATAAAGGCCCGGCAGTGCTTTCTGATTTTCTCAGCGGAAACAGCGCAACAGTCGATCCAGCCAACCGTTATCACTTTGAAGCGCCTGAATTTCCAGTCGTCAGCGCAAACGTCGATGTGTCAAATGAACCTAAGCTGACTTCATATGTCAAAAAGCCGCAAACCTTTACAGCAGGTGAAAAGAAAGAGCCCGGCATCCACCCTTACATTCTGTTAGATGTTGACGGTGAGAAAGTCGCCGTATTCGGTCTGACAACGGAAGATACAGCCACCACCTCAAGCCCGGGCAAAAGCATCGTATTTCATGACGCGTTTGAAACAGCGCAAAACACAGTGAAAACGATTCAGGAAGATGAAAAAGTAAACAAAATCATCGCTTTAACCCATCTCGGGCATAACCGAGATCTTGAGCTGGCCAAGAAAGTAAAAGGCATTGACTTGATTATCGGCGGGCATACGCACACCCTCGTAGACAAAATGGAGGTTGTGAACAACGAAGAGCCGACGATCGTGGCGCAGGCAAAAGAATACGGCCAATACTTGGGACGTGTCGATGTCGTGTTTGATGAAAACGGCGTAGTGCAAACAGACAAATCAAATCTGAGCGTGCTGCCAATTGATGAACATACGGAAGAAAACGCAGAAGCAAAAAAAGAGCTTGATCAGTTCAAACATGAATTAGAGGACGTCAAAAATGAAAAAGTCGGCTATACGGATGTGGAGCTTGACGGCCAGCGTGAGCATGTGCGCACGAAGGAAACGAACCTCGGAAACTTCATTGCGGACGGCATGCTCGCAAAAGCGAAAGAAGCAGCAGGCGCCAGAATAGCGATCACAAATGGCGGCGGCATCAGAGCCGGCATTGACAAAGGCGATATTACACTCGGCGAGGTCCTGAACGTCATGCCGTTCGGCAACACGCTTTATGTGGCCGACTTAACCGGAAAACAAATTAAAGAAGCCCTTGAACAAGGCTTAAGCAATGTGGAAAACGGAGGCGGCGCCTTCCCTCAGGTGGCCGGAATCCAATATACGTTTACATTAAACAAGGAACCCGGACACCGAATTCTTGACGTCAAACTCGAATTACCTAACGGAGACACGGTTCATCTCGATTCCGATAAGACCTATCGCGTGGCAACGAATAACTTTGTCGGCGCCGGAGGAGACGGATACTCTGTCTTTACGGAAGCGTCCCATGGTGAAGACCTTGGTTACGTAGATTATGAGATTTTCACTGAACAGCTGAAAAAACTAGGAAACAAGGTCTCTCCTAAAATCGAAGGACGAATCAAAGAAGTATTCCTTCCGACAAAGCAGAAGGACGGCAGCTGGACACTTGATGAAGACAAATTCGCAATTTATGCCCAAAATACCAACACGCCGTTTGTCTACTATGAAACATCTGAAGGATCTCAGGAAAAGCCTATCAATCTTAAAGTAAATGAAGATCAGGTTAAACGTTTGAAAGAAAGAGAGTCAGATCCTTCATTGACAGTGTTCAACTACTGGTACAGCATGAAGCTGCCAATGGCGAACCTCAAAACCGCAGACACAGCAATCGGCATCAAGTCAACGGGAGAATTGGATGTTTCACTTGCAGATGTGTATGACTTTACAGTGAAGCAAAAAGGAAAAGAATTGAAATCATTCAAGGAGCCTGTACAGCTTTCGCTTCGCATGTTTGATATTGAAGAAGCTCATAACCCTGCTATTTACCATGTTGACCGGAAAAAGAAAACGTTCACTAAGACAGAACAGGGTTCAGTTGACGATGATATCGTGACAGGATATACAACCCATTTTAGTGAATACACGATCTTAAATTCCGGTGCGAACAATAAACCGCCGGCATTCCCGTCCGATCAGCCGACAGGCGGTGATGACGGGAGCAATGGCGGAGGCTCCGACAAACCAGGCGGAAAACAGCCGCCTGACGGGAGCGGAGGAAAAGATACACCTCCCGGCAATGAACCAACAAACGGATCGGGAGGAAACGGATCAGACGGATCGGGAACGGACGGCCCGGCTGGCGGCTTGCTTCCGGACACAGCCACTTCCATGTACTCGTTTCTCTTAGCCGGATTACTGATCAGCGCGCTCGGGACAGCATTGTACTTGCATCAGAGGAGAAAACAAAATAAAGCGAATCAAGCATAAAAAAGAGCTGCTCGTTTTGCGAGCAGCTCTCTTACTTTAAACCCATTTCACAACATCTTCAACAGCAGATCTTGTTTTCGGACGAGGGTCTCTCACACGGTAGCCAAACGCCACCATCACAGAGATGTCGAAGCTTCCGTTTTCCAGAAGGCCTTCTTCTTCAAGAATACGGTGAATGTGATCATACTGGAAACCTTCCACAGGGCAGGAATCAACGCCGATTTGCGCAGCGGCAGTCATCATGTTGCCAAGCGCAATATATGTTTGTTTTGAAGCCCAGTCAAACAATGTTCTGTCACTTTCAAGCAAATGCAGATCGTGTTTCTGGAACTCTTCCGTTTTGCTGAGATAGCCTTCGTAAACGTCCTGAGGCATTTGTTTTACTTCTTTTAAATGACGTTTGATGTAGTCCGCATCGTATTTGATATCCTTCGCTGTACGCGCAAGAATCAGAACGAAATGGCTTGCGGTTGGAAGCTGCTTTTGCGCGCCCCATGTGTATTCGCGAAGCTTCTCGCGAAATTCCGGATTTTGAACGACAACGAATTTCCAAGGCTCAAGGCCGAGTGAACTCGGAGACAGTCTTCCTGTTTCTAAAATAAATTCAAAATCGCTGTCTGATACTTTTTTATTCGGGTCAAATTCCTTTGTCGCATGTCTGAAATGGTATGCGTCCAGAATTTGTTTCTTTACATCTGCCATGTTAAACACCTCTCCTTTTGGTTACTCTCATCTCTATTGTAGCCATTATGATAAAAAGTAAAAGTACGCACATTTTTGTTGGATAGTATCAATTTTGATACCAAACAAAAAAAGCGCGCTGCCGCAGGCAGGCGCCTCTCATTTCCCCCGGCGCGCAAAATCCACAAAGCGGAGTTTGTCAAGGCGGTGTCTGCTTTCCGTATATTGAAAGAAACTCGTATCCTCCAAAAAGACGTAGTTTCTTCACGACAATATGTCGAGCAGCTCCCTGTCCTCATCCATAAACGTCTCAGCGACAATTTCTTTTTTGGGCGCAGCTGATTGAAAGACCGAGTTCTCCTTCTATCATATATATAGTTCTCAAAAATTGCGTTCGTCAGGCGAAACACATACTTCCTGAAAATGTAATCCTTGTCCAAAATCACATGCTCCCCGGCACTCTTTCGAGACTGATGACTTCCCAGATGTCGTTATCCGGATTGGCCGGAGCTGCTTTTGGACCAGCTCTGACGGAGGCTCCAGCCCGTATTTGTGTACAGTTTTTTCTTTTCTTGCCAAGCGTTTGCGCGAGCTCCTTGAAGCCGACAAAGTCTGAGACGGGAAATAGCATTTTTTCGCTAAGAATGGCGGCCTTATCCTCTGATTATCTGGATTTATGGTCCATCCTGCTTAGTTTAGATTGTTTCTTCACATGCAGTCCACAACTTTAATAGCACTTTTATTCTAGAGTGAGAATATCTGAAACAAACAAGGTTACCCTAAAAGTCACAAGCACTAGTTATATAAGACATTGAAAAAGCAGGGTGAGCCTCTATGAATAAACGCGACAAAGCGCTTCAACTCATCAAGGAGCTTGAAAATAATCAAGATAGGCCGATCTCTCCAGATTTGAAGGAAAACCTTGATAATCTGACCTTATTAACAGAGAGCTGCTCAGACATCGTAATTAGGCAATTTGACTTCGGAAACGGGCTGTGCGGATTTATTGTTTATATTGAAGGAATTGTAAAGTCTGAACATATACAGGATCACGCCCTCCGTCCATTCTTGAGGCATCTGACAGATCAAATAGATGAACATGAGGAAGAGCTGCAAAACACACTATCGATATCGAGCGTTGCCGCAGAATCAAGTATAAGCAAAGTGGCTGAATCCATCATTGAGGGAAATGCGGTTTTGTTTGCAGATGGGCATTCAAAATGCCTGATCTTAAAAATCAAAGGCGGTCAAAGAAGAAGCATTCAAGAACCGATCACAGAATCAACCATTAGAGGATCAAGAGAGGGCTTCACTGAAAGCCTCAGGGTCAATACCGCTCTTGTACGCTTTCGCGTCAAAACGCTCCAGCTTAAAATGCTATCGTTTAAAATCGGCACGAAAACCAAAACTGACATTGTCTTGGCCTATATAGACGGGCTTGCCGATCCAAAGGTTATTGACAAAGTGAAAAAAAGAATTAAAAACATCAAGATTGATGCCGTATTAGAAAGCGGATATATTGAGGAGTTTATCGAGGATGACACGTACTCGCCTTTCCCTCAGCTGCAATACACGGAAAGACCCGATACCGTCGCCGCCCAGCTTCTCGAAGGCCGATTTGCCATTTTTACAGATAATACGCCTTTTGTTTTAACAGGCCCGATCACGTTTTGGCAGTTGATGCAGGCCAGTGAAGATTATTATGAGCGCTATTTGATGTCTAACTTAATCCGTTGGCTGCGTTATATGTTTTTATTCCTTGCTCTTTATTTGCCGGCTATTTATGTTGCCGTAATTACATACCATCAGGACTTAATGCCAACAAACTTAATGTTCAGTGTGGCATCTGCCCGTGAACCGATTCCTTTCCCCGCCATCGTAGAAGCTTTAATTATGGAAATTTCTTTTGAGGCTCTTCGAGAAGCGGGAGTGCGCCTGCCGAAAACCATCGGCCAGACCGTCAGCATTCTCGGGGCTCTGGTCATCGGGACAGCAGCCGTTGAAGCCGGAATAGTATCAGCTCCAATAGTGATCATCGTATCGTTAACAGGGATCGCATCTTTTACAATTCCACGATTTAATTTAGCCATTTCCATCAGGATGCTGCGATTCCCCTTTATGTTTCTGGCAAGTATTTTCGGGGTGTTCGGCATTATGCTTGGAACGATTCTCTTAGTGCTCCATTTATGCAAGCTGCAATCGTTCGGCATCCCTTATTTATCCGGGATTTCTCCGTTTAAACGAGATGAAGTAAAAGATATTTTTGTCCGGGCGCCTTGGTGGACGATGACAAGAAGACCTAGCACGTATTCTCGTGAAAACGGACAGAAAGGAGAAAGAAGAGAGGAAACACGAGATGAAAAAGACAATATATAAGGCTGTTGCGCCGCTACTCGCTTGTATACTTCTCGCTGGCTGCTGGGACCGGACTGAAATCAATGACATTGCGTTTGTCGTCAGCTCCGCGATTGATAAGAAAAAAGACAAGTATCAAGTAGCTATGCAGATTCCCTTAGTCGGGCAGTTAGGCGGACAGACAGGGGGAGGTGGCGGCACAACAGGTTCACAAACGTGGTATGTTGATTCCGCTTCTGGCAAAACTCTTAGGGAGACCAGCAACAAGCTGCAAAGTTCATTGTCGCGAACAATTAATACATCCCATAGACGCACGGTTGTCATCGGAGAGAACTTGGCGAGAGAAGGTCTGGCACCGGTATTTGATCTCTTAACGAGAAATCCGCAGAACAGATTGACGGCATTACTATTAATCAGCCAGGGTGAAGCGCGCGATATTATCAATACTGAAGTGCAGCTGGAACAATTTCCAGCGGAGATGATACGGGAACTGGCCATTCTTTCAACAAAACGACCGGTTTTTTTAAGCCGGTTTATGTCGGACTTATTAGAAAAAGGCAATGATCCGTATGCCCCGGTAATATCCGCCACAAAAACCAAACCGGGCGGCAAAGGAAAAAGCAATTTAAAGATTGACGGTATTGCCATATTCAAAAAAGACAAACTGGTGGATATTTTTAAAGATGAGCACCTGACGTCCGCTCTGATTTTGTTAAATCAGGCCCGTCAGCCGGAATTCATTATAGACCTGCCGAATCAGATGGGAAAAGCTTCAGTTCAGCTTCAAAAGTCGGCTGCTGACTTTCGCGCTACTGAAAAAAACGGCAAACTTGCAATGACCGTGGAGATCAGAGCCAAAGGAGTCATCATCGAAAATCAATCCACCTATGATACGGGAGAAAATGACCAATTTTACATCATTCAAAAAGCGGTAAATAAAGCAGTAAAAAAAGATATCACCAGTACCATCCAACGGCTTCAGAAGCTGAAAGCGGATCCTGCCGGTTTTCAGGACAAAACAATAAGAAGCATGGGAATAACGAAAGACTTTTTGAATAAAGACTGGAACGAGGTATACCAAAATATGGATGTAAACGTTATCCCATCTATCGTAATTGAATCGGGCGGCGTTTTGTATAAAACCATCAGCCGTTAAGTGGGGGGCATCAGCATGATCAGCTTTATCACTCAGACAGTGATTGTGTGCATTGCAATATATATATACGAATGGAAAAATTTTTATTCCGCTAATACGACAACAAAATGGGTCTTCAGTCTAATGATTGCAGGAAGTTCTATTCTATGGATTTATCTTAGAGTGAACCCCCTACTCCCGCGGCTCGGCCACCTGTTTAAATATATTCCGTTTTGATACATGACAGAAAGGACGTGCTTTATGAACAAGAAGACTTCTGCCTATCAAGGATTATTTTTCGGAGCGCTGTATACGTTAGCAGTCGGACTGAAGCATGCCCCGATCCTCATGATCGAATCGGCAAAACAAAACGCCTGGCACAGCTACATTCTAGGCGTTATCATCGTCATTCCGGTACTCTGGCTGATGCACAGGCTAATGAAAAAACAGGATAAAAATATCTATGAGCTACTGAGTGATTCCTCACCTATCGCCGGCCGGTTTATCATTTTTCTATTTTCTTTGTATTTCCTGTTAATCAATGCTCATGATATCCGTTTTTTCATCAATCTGATTAATATTTTATTTCTCCCTAGAACACCGATGGCCGTTATTGGCGGCGCCATTATTTTTGTGGCGATCTGTATGGCCAGAGAAGGAAAAGAAACGTTAACGAGAATGGCTCAGATCTTTTTAATTCCATTCGGGGCCTTGTTCTTACTCCTTCCTTTTATGCTGGCCGCACAAATTGAGCTGCAAAATATAACACCGGTCCTTGAAGGGCCAATCCAATATCTTCAATCAGGTTTTTACGCCTTTGGGACAATGGGTGAATTAATCATCCTGCCGCTCCTCTTCTCAAGCCGGAGCGTTCCGCTGAAACACACCATTTTCGCGATACTGCTGGGAGCTTTTTTGCTTGGTGTAATGTTATTTTGTTCTATTGCTGTCTTCGGTCCCAACCTGACATCTACTTTTTTTGATCCGGCTTATATGGTGATCAGACAGATCCGAATTACTGATTTTCTGGATCGTTCAGACCTGATCATCGCGGCCTTCTGGATTCCGGTCATTATGGTGAAGATAGCCGGTTCACTTTATATTGTGGTATACGGGCTTTCCTTTTTACACTCAAAAATCGACCTGAACGCCATGTATACACCAACCGGCATGTTTTCGCTCGTATGCAGCTTTTGGTTCTTCCTAAATACAAATCAGCTGATCGACTTTAACCGAATCAAGCCGATCATCAATGTAGTCATTTCTCTTTTGCTTCCTTTATTCATCTATTTCATCATCAAAAGCAAAGCGATGTTCGGCGCCAAAGCAAAACACTAAGAGTTTTTGGCTTCTTTTGTCTCATAAACAGCATTCTGTTTCGTTTTTCCCCTGTCTTTCAAGTAGTACTGTTCAGATGTGAAAAACTCGGTATACAGCGCTTTTACCTTTCTGCTTAATAACAGCAATGCGATGACATTCGGAACGACGATAAAAACCAATGCTAAGTCCAGAAAGCCCCAGATGGCTTTTGCTCCGCCTGCGGCCCCTATGATGATAGCCGCTAAATAAACGATTTTGATCACATGTCCTGCCAGCCGCCCGAACAGAAATTCAGCTTGCTTCACGCCGTAAAAAATAACAACCATAATGGTCGATATCACAAAGAAGACAAGGGAAATCGAGACGAAGTACCCTCCTCCAGAACCATAATAGTGCTGGAATGCATCCGTCGTCAGTGCCGCCGGATCATTTGAGGCATTTCCCCCTGTCCAAACACCGGATGTAATGACGATAAACGCCGTGGTGGTGCAGACGATCAAGGTGTCAATGACAATGCCGATCACAGACCAAAACCCTTGCCTCACAGGGTGATCCGTCATGGCCGCCGCATGTGCAATCGGGGCTGTTCCCATTCCGGCTTCATTAGAATACAGCCCGCGGGCAAAGCCCCAGCGAACGGTTTCAGCCAGCGCAGCGCCAGCGAACCCTCCAACTGCTGAAGTTGAGGTAAACGCATTCGAAAAGATAAGAGAGAAAAACGCCGGAACCGCTGAAAGATTCGTGAGAAAAATCAGGAGGCCGGCCCCAACATATGCCCCTGCCATAATAGGCACGACGAACTCTGTTACTTTTCCAATCCGCTTTACCCCTCCTATTACCACTAATCCAATCAAAAACGCAATTCCGATTCCCGCGTATATTTTATTGAAAGAAAACGTTTCGGCAAGAGAGACTGAAACCGAATTCCCTTGAACCATAATGCTTGGGATCAGTTCCACGATCAGCGCAACAGAGAAAAATACGCCCAGCCACTTCATCCGCAGCCCTTTTGTTATGTAATACATCGGTCCTCCGACAAACTCCCCCTGCTCATTTTTTTCCCTGTAATGAACAGCAAGCACACTTTCAGAAAACTTAATCGCCATGGCAAATAAGGCAATAAACCACATCCAAAAAACCGCTCCGGGGCCGCCAAACATAATAGCGGCAGGCACACCGACAATGTTCGCCGCGCCGATTGTTGAGCTGAGGGCGGACGTCAATGCCTGAAGCGGTGTGACTGTTCCCTCTCCCTTCGGCTTCTTTCCTACGCTGCCAATCGTTTGCTTAAAGATATATAAAGGATAACGAAATTGAAAACATTTCAGCAAAATGGTGAAATACAATCCCGTTCCCGTCAGCAAAATGATTAGCGGCGGCCCCCACAGCCAATCAGATATACGCTCTACCCATTCTAATAGTCGTTCCATCCCATCACCCTTTTTTCGTTTATGAGTCATTTCCCCCACGACGGATAAACATAAACATTTTAGACAGAGACCATTGGAACATAAAGAGGATGGCTTTTAAAAATCACCATCCTTCTGACAAGACAAATCAGCTGGAAGAAGGTCTGTCTCGTCCAAGCCGATCATATACTTTATTTTTGTAAAAAGCGGATGCCGGCTTTGAAAACATGCCTTTTTTGTCGACAAGCTTATCAAGCATCATCTGCTTTTCGGTTTTTTTTCCGATTAATTGTTCCCGTTCTTTTTCGTCAAGGCACTTTGCGATGAGATGGTCGATGGTCATGAGTTCTTTTTTGAGCGCGCCCTCGTCCTCTGCCATTCCCGCATTTTTTAACATACGGTAGCTCATGCGGAGCGATTCCGGCAAGTGTGCCGCGTCATCCTTGGGCAGCGGTTTTCCCATTCCCGGCAGGTTTTCAAAATCTCCGTCTTTGATAGCCCGCTTTATTTTATCTTCAGACACAATATGGGAAAAATCCATCCTTTCACCTCTTTTCAGTGATTTCTTCTATTTTATCATACAGCAGCCGTTTTTCCATTTTATTACTCTTTTTCTAGGAGAAAACCTTTTTTCACATTAGGCCATATGCAAAGGAAAACATTGATTCGACGGCGTTTTTCGCCACTTTTTCCACCAGACGATTTTCACTTTTCTAATCCGCTGATTCGTGTTATATTTGATACGTTCGTTTTTTCTATCGTTTCGCTCGAACTGTGATCGGAAAAAAGGAGTGTCACAATGAAAACATTTATAAAACAAAGAGGACTGGCCTTCTTCCTCATCGCGGTCGTCCTATTATGGATCAAAACATATGTCGGTTATGTCCTGAATTTCAACTTAGGAATAGACAACACGATACAAAAAATATTGCTTTTTGTGAATCCTCTCAGCTCAAGCTTGTTCTTTCTTGGCTTTGGACTCTTGTTCAAGAAAAAATTACAGCAGACAGCCATTATAGTGATTCATTTTTTAATGTCTTTTTTACTGTACGCAAACATTGTGTACTACAGATTTTTCAATGATTTTATTACCATTCCGGTCATTATGCAGGCTAAAACAAACGGAGGCCAACTCGGTGACAGCGCATTTTCGCTGATGGGACCAGCTGACGTCTTTTACTTTATCGATACGATTATTCTGATCATCTTGGCGATCAAAGTGAACAAGCCTGCCGAAACGTCGAACAAAAAATCATTCCGAATCGTTCTTGCATCTTCCATTCTTGTTTTCCTTATCAACCTGGCAGTTGCGGAATCAGACCGTCCTGAATTGCTCACAAGATCATTCGACCGAAACTATCTTGTGAAATACTTGGGAACATACAATTTCACGATTTATGACGCTGTCCAAAATATCAAATCCAACAGCCAGCGCGCGCTTGCCGATTCCAGCGACGTGACGGAAGTGGAAAACTACATGAAAGCCAATTACGACGTGCCGAATAACGTGTATTTCGGCAAAGCGGAAGGTAAAAACGTGATTTACGTTTCACTTGAATCCTTGCAGACCTTTGCCATCGACTACAAAATTGACGGCAAAGAAGTCACACCGTTCTTAAATAAACTGGCACATGATAACGAAACGTTCTACTTTGATAACTTTTTCCACCAAACGGGACAGGGTAAAACATCCGATGCGGAATTTATGATGGAAAACTCTCTGTACCCGCTGGCTCAAGGTTCCGTTTTCGTAAACAAAGCGCAAAACACGCTTCAATCCGTTCCTGCGATTCTGAAGTCTAAGGATTACACATCTGCCGCGTTCCACGGAAACACGCAGACGTTCTGGAACCGTAACGAAATGTACAAAGCGGAAGGCATCGATAAGTTCTTCGATTCTGCCTACTATGACATGAACGAAGAAAACACGAAAAACTACGGCATGAAAGACAAACCGTTCTTCAAAGAATCAATGCCGCTGTTGGAAAGCCTGCCGCAGCCATTCTATACGAAGTTCATTACCCTATCTAACCACTTCCCATTCGGAATGGATGAAGGGGATACAGACTTCCCGGCTGGAGACTTTGGTGACTCTGTCGTCAACAACTACTTCCAGTCAGCCCACTACCTTGATCAGTCCATTGAACAATTCTTCAATGACTTGAAAAAAGACGGGCTATATGACCAATCGGTTATCGTGATGTACGGAGACCACTACGGCATCTCAGAAAACCACAATAAAGCGATGGCCAAAGTGCTTGGCAAAGATGAAATTACCGATTATGACAACGCTCAGCTTCAACGGGTTCCGCTCTTTATCCACGCTGCCGGCGTGAAGGGCGAGAAAGTTCATAAATATGCCGGAGACGTCGATGTGGCTCCTACCATCCTGCATTTGCTCGGAGTGGATACGAAAGACTATCTGATGTCCGGTTCTGATATCTTATCGAAAGAACACCGTGAAGTGATTCCGTTCCGTAACGGAGACTTTGTTTCACCGAAGTACACGAAAGTATCCGGAAAGTATTACGATACGAAAACCGGAAAAGAGCTTGATGAATCTGAAGTCGACAAATCAGAAGACTCACTCGTCAAGAAGGAACTTGAAATGTCCGATAAAATCATAAACGGAGACCTGCTGCGTTTCTACGAGCCAAAAGGCTTTACGAAGGTAAACCCTGCTGATTATGATTACACAAAACGTGACGAAGATTCTTCCGAAACGTCAACGGATGTTGAAGAGAAATAAGAAAAAGCGGAGAGGTTGCCCTCTCCGCTTTTTTATTTCACAGCAGCTCTCAATTCCTCCGCCGCAAATTCCACATTTGGCCCAATGATGACTTGAACCGATTGCCCGCCTGATTTGACGACCCCTTTTGCGCCCGCTTTCTTTAACAGCGCTTCATCAACCAAAGCGGTATCCTTCACAGTCAGCCGCAGCCTTGTCGCGCAATGATCAATCGTTTGAAGATTTTCTTTTCCGCCAAGCCCTTTCAGCATGATGTTTTCATTGACATCCTGAACAGTGTTTTCATCAAGCACTTCATCCACATCATCATCTTCCCGTCCCGGCGTTTTTAAATTCAATGCCTTAATCAGCACATAAAACACGATAAAGTATACAGCCGCATAGCATATACCTACCAATAGAAGCAGAAGCGGCTTCTCAGCGATTCCGTAACTGAGCACATAATCGATGGCTCCGGCTGAAAAAGAGAAGCCGGAGCGGATGCCGAGCCAGTTGACGAGAAATAAAGACAGCCCGGTTAAGACTGCGTGAACAGCATATAATAGCGGGGATAAAAACATAAAAGCAAACTCAATCGGCTCCGTAATCCCTGTGATAAACGCAGTCAAGGCAAATCCGATCATCATTCCCGCCGTCGCTTTCCGCTTTGACGGCTTTGCAGTCACAATCATCGCCAGACACGCAGCCGGAAGACCGAACATCATGATGGGGAAGAAGCCCGTCATATATGTGCCCGCCGTCGGGTCTTTCGCGAAAAAGCGCGCCAAGTCTCCTGTCACTCCGTTATATTCTCCGAATTGGAACCAGAAAATATTGTTGAGCACGTGGTGAAGGCCAAGCGGAATTAACAGCCTGTTGAACAAACCGAATATGCCTGCCCCGATGCCGCCGAGTCCAAGCATCCATTCTCCAAACGCGTTAATGCCCGATTGAATCGGCGGCCAAACGGCTCCAAAAATGCCCGCTAAAATAATCGTAATGATGGCTGTTACAATCGGCACAAGCCGTCTGCCGCTGAAGAAACCCAGATATTCAGGCAGCTTTGTATCCTTGAAGCGGTTATAAGTATAACCGGCAATTAAACCGGCAATGATTCCCCCGAACACCGCCATGTTGTTTGTTTTATCAATGGTCTTTGTTGCCGCGTCCAGCATCAAATATGAAATCGCTCCTGACAACCCCGCGGCCCCATTGCTGTCCTTTGAAATGCCGATCGCAATTCCGATCGCGAAAATGAGCGGCAGATGATCAAAAACTGCCGTCCCCGCTTGATAGACAAACGGGATATTCAATACATCCTCTCTGCCAAGCGCAAGGATTATTCCAACTGCAGGCAGAACCGCAATCGGGAGCATAAATGACTTCCCGAGCTTTTGTAAAAATGAAAGCATACCCATCCCCCTCATACCCTTTTTTTTCAAATATACCATATAGGATATCTAGTGATCTATACCAATTTTCCCACGGTTCCTTTTTTCTCAGGTTTGCGTGTTTCCTATTTTTAAGACAGTTGTGGTAAGCTTAATCTAGATTATTTAAAAAGAAAGCGGGAATGACAGATGATTGTAACAACCGATCAAGAATTAGAAGGCCTGAAAAAAATCGGAAGAATCGTCGCGCTTGCGCGTGAAGAAATGAAACAAAAAGCGGAGCCCGGCATGAGCACAAAAGACCTTGACCTTATCGGGAAAGCAGTGCTTGATGAGCACGGTGCCGTTTCAGCTCCTGAGAAGGAATATGATTTTCCGGGCGTGACATGCATCAGCGTAAATGATGAAGTGGCTCACGGCATACCCAGCACTTCCAAAATTCTAAAAACGGGAGATCTTGTGAACATTGACATCTCTGCAGAATTTGGCGGCTTCTATTCCGACACAGGCATCTCATTTGTGCTCGGCGAAGGGGAAGAACGCCTTCATAAGCTTTGCCAATGCGCGGAAAACGCTTTTCAAAAAGGGCTGCAGCAGGCAAAAGCAGGCAAGCGCCAAAACCAAATCGGAAGAGCCGTGTATCATGAAGCTCGCTCTCAAGGCTTTACCGTCATCAAAACCCTGACCGGCCACGGAATCGGCAGAAGCCTGCATGAAGCGCCGAACCACATCATGAACTATTATGACCCATTTGATAACGCGCTTTTCAAAAACGGCACAGTCATCGCGCTTGAACCGTTTATTTCAACAAAAGCAGAAACGATTGTTGAAGCTGGAGACGGCTGGACGTTCAAGACGCCAGATAAAAGCATGGTTGCCCAGGTTGAACACACCATCGTCATCACAAAAGATGAACCGATTATTCTGACGAAGCTGTAAAACACATTTCGGGCTGCCAGAAGGTTTAACCTCCTCCAATTGCAGGTAAAACATCACTATTCCGCAGGAGGAGGTATTGCAATGAACAGAGATCCAGAAAAAATCCAAATTGAAAACGAAATGCATGCCATGCATGGCTTAACAAAAGAAGAAATCTTAAAAGACTTTGAGGAATTTAAAGACTACCTGAGTAAACAAGTCAACCGAGGCAAAAAACTGGGATTGGACGACGGCAAACTGGTCAAAAGCGCCGCGATTCTGGGAGATTACCTCGCGAAGCATGAAGAGCCGCACAACAGTGAAGAAATGCTGCTGCAAGAGCTTTGGAGCGTTGCGGACGAAGACGAGAAAAAACATTTGGCACAGCTGCTGGTCAAATTGGTTGATAAGCAATAAAAACAAGAGCCGGGCGCATCTGCTGCCCGGCTTTCTTGATATTTCCACAGCCGGGCAGCAGATATGCTACACTACTATTATGTCTGCGAAAGGAGCCTTTATTTGCATGTGGTTTATCATTTTTGGCATCATCTTTTTCATTGAAGGCATCATATTGACCGTTTACGGCGTGAAGAAAAAAAACGGGATGCTCACATATATCGGCATTGTTTTCAGCATTATGACATTTGGCGTTGTCATCATCAAACTGACCGGCCATTAAATCATATTCAGCCTTTGCTCCGCATATACATACAGAAGAAGATTCGTGCATCTAGTACGAAAGACTTAGTTTTTCCCGCACCTCTTTTCAGCATCTTTCTATAGATGTTACAATGCCAATCGCTTGGTAAAATCCTCTCCATTAGGAGAGATAGGGAAAGGAGTTTTCTGACATGCATTACGGCAGTAAAGGCTGGTATGTGGCAGAATTAAAAAAGCAGGGGATCACGCACCATGAAGGAAGAAAGCTTCAAAGCTATAAAACCCATTTTCTTGCCAACCTGCTTGAAACTAAGAAAAATTAATCTAAACAAAGCTAAAGCCGCGCACGTTGATATGCGCGGCTTTTTTCTATTCAGCGGGCTGCAGCCTGTCCCTCTTTTTCAAAAAGGACGCTCTCCAGCTTTCCGACAGTGTGTCTTCACTTAGTATCCGTTCAATGGCAGCGAGATTGTTCACATCATGGTATTTGATACGGTTAGCAAATTGAACGGATATGTCTTTCTCGCCTCTGGACAGCAACTCCAGTTTAGCGCCGGGAGCCACCCTGCCCTCTTCCAGCACACGAAAATAAAAACCGGTATAGCCCGTTTGCTGAACCTTCAGCACCATTTCCTTCACGCCAAATTTTTTTGCCAGCTTAACACATGGCTGACGCGGCTGGCTGACCTGAACAACAGCTTCATCAAGCTGAAACACATCCCCGATGCAAATATTCTCCTCGGTCAGGCCCATGACGGTCAGATTTTCACCAAACGCAGCGCTTGGCAGCGGCCTTGAGAGGAAATCTTCCCAAAACGGATAATGCTCCGCCGGATAGACACAGACGGCCTTATCAGGTCCTCCATGGTTCATGAGATCCGCCTGTCCGTCTCCTTCAAAATTCTCCCGATACAGCATGACAGCTGAAGCAGCCGGCTGCTTCATGATGCCAGTTTCGATTTTTCTTCCGTCATATTCAAGCGTTTGCGGCTTCCCGAGGTTAAGTGAAAGCACTGAATAGTGCGGTGGTTTCATACATACACATCCCCTTTACAGGTTGTAAAATGATTGATTATCATAAAAAGAAAAGGTGGTTTTTCCATGCTTCAATATCGAATCGTTGCAGACGGCCGGGTTCAAGGTGTGGGCTTTCGCTATTTTGTTCAAATGGAAGCTGACAAGCGAAAACTGGCCGGCTGGGTCAAAAACCGTGATGACGGCCGTGTCGAGATTTTGGCGGAAGGCCCGGAAAACACGTTACAATCGTTTCTTGAGGCTGTAAAGAAAGGCAGCCCTTTCTCAAAGGTTACCGATCTCTCAGTCACTGAATCCAGCACCCTTGAAGGCCATCATCGATTTTCCATTGTTTACTCGTAAGGCTTATCCTGATAAAAGTAATTCGGCTTAACGATTGAGTTATCATAGGAACGGTGGAAGATATGAGTGGCAGCGGGTGAAATCGGCGGAATCAGCCACGTCCAGTCCCCCGTCAATTCCCTGCCCGCTTCTTCCTCCTGTTCTTCAAACCGTTTAAACTGGCTTGCAGCCGTATGATGGTCAACGATGCTGACACCTTGCTTTTTGTACGAGTGCAGCACCGCTTTATTCAGTTCAACAAGCGCTTGATCCTTCCATAAATCAGCATTGTAATCAGCGGCGATGCCGATAACGGACGCCACTTTTTTGAGCTTGTCATATCGCTTTTCATCTGCCAGATTTCTTGCTCCGATCTCCGTGCCCATGTACCAGCCGTTAAACGGCGCGGCATTATAATGAATGCCTCCGATCTCGAGCTTCATATCAGAAATAATCGGCACGCCATACCATTTCAGCCCCAGATCAGAAAACGCTTCGATGTCCGGATGTATGATGGGAACCTCAATCACAAGTGAACGCGGCAGTTCATACCAGACCGGCTGTTGATCGCCTTTCATGCGAAAAATGAGCGGCAGCAGGTCAAAATCGGTTCGCTCTCCGCGCCAGCCAAGCTGCTCGCAGGCTGCGGTCAGGGACCGGGAAGCCGGGTCGCCGATTCTTTCTCCGCCTGACTCATAACCAGCATACCGTATCAGCTGATGATTCCAAATCTCGACTTGCTTTTCACCATTCTCTTCCGGAGGAAAAATCGTAATGGTCGGCCTGATTTTCCCGTTATTTGTGGCGGTTTCAATGTGATGAAAAAGGGCATCCCTCACATCCTCCTTCGTCCGGACGTCACGCCTGTCGATGACATTCAGAGAATTCCAGAACAATCTGCCGATGCAGCGATTGCTGTTTCTCCAAGCCATTTTCGCTCCGTGCGCAAGCTCTTCCTTCGTATGTGTATAGCTCCCGGTCCGGTCAATTTCATTTTTTATGCTATCGAGACGGCCTTTCACTTCCTCTTCCTTCCCCAATTCCTGATAGCATGCGGCAATAAACGCTTTCGCTTCGTTCCAGAGTATTTCTTTTTCTTCCAACAAACTCTCCCCTTAAAATCGCATTGATGCTTTTCATTGTATCGTTTTTAAGCGGGAAGACAAATGATTTTCCTGCATCTTCTTGGAAAAACAATAAAAACACCCGCGCGTGCGGGTGTCAAAGAGACGATAAGCGGTTTGCCAGTTCAGTTAACTCGCTGCGAAAGTTTTTGCCGGCCATCGGTATGCCGTGTCCGGTCAGCAGCGCTTCCGGTTCAAGTCCGGCCAGCTTCTGAATGGATTCAGCCGCCGTCTCTGTGTCAGGCGTAAAATAAGCCGGCGGCCCATGAAGCTCCTGTTTTTGAATCAAGACATCAGCCATTTTCTCCTGCTCCACTGTTATGACAGCATCGCCTGCCACAAGCACACGCCCGTCCTCACGAAATAACGAAATATGGCCGGGGGTGTGTCCGGGAGTCGCGATCCACATCCATTCGTCAAGAAACGGTACAGAGCCGTCTTCCGGCAGTGCCTGCACATGTGAAGAAATATCGATGGCGTGCCGGGGAAACAGCGGCGACAGCTTGGCGACCAGCCCGCTCTTGCTGTCAGGACGGGCCGGTGGATAATCTTCTTTGCCTGTTACATATGGCATTTCCCGAGAATGGATATAAACAGGGACATCCCAATGCGCAAGGAGTTCTTCTATCGCCCCGATATGATCAAAGTGCCCGTGTGTAAGGATAATCGCCTTCAGCTGAAAATCATCGCCAAATCGTTGTTTGGCTTCATCTACAATCATGTCGGCTGATTGAGGCATGCCGGCATCAATTAAAACAATTGAGTGAGGTTCAGAAGGCAGCTGAATAAAATAGACATTTGCAATTTGCACGGTTAAGCCGTGCACTCCTTTTGCCGCTTCAAACCCCGTTCCGCTTCTGACTGAAGTCAGCGGCATATAAGGATCACTCATGAAGACACCTCCGGTATGTTGTTCCCGTTAGTGTATGTCATTACGCCTGATTTATCATACAGAAATCGAAATCGAACCAATCAATAGAGCGATAGCCGTCATGACGATCACTGCGAGAACCGCCCACTTCAAGGCGAATTTTTGATGATCGTCGATGGAAACCCCTACAAGCCCTACAAGCAAATGAGTGGATGGCACAAGCGGGCTCAGCATATGAATCGGCTGGCCGATAATAGAGGCTCTGGCAATTTCCACTTTATCCACACCGTATGCGACAGCTGTTTCTGATAAAATCGGCAGCACCCCGTAGAAATATGCGTCATTCGGCATCAGGAATGTGAAAATGCCGCTTGTTAAGGCCACAATCGCCGGGATCAATCCGCCCATTTGTTCTGGAATCATGGACACGAGCGAAATCGCCATTTCATCAACCATTTTCGTGCCTGTTAAAATCCCCGTAAATACTCCCGCCGCAAAAATCATGGAACCAATGGCCAGCACGTTGCTGGAATGTGCAGAGATACGCTGTCTCTGGTGCTCAAGGTTTGGATAATTTACAATCAGTGCAATACAGAACGCAATAACAAACAGTACGGTTAAACTGACTTTACCCGATACTAAACATCCTATCAAAGAAAGCGTTAACAATAAATTAAACCACCAAAGCTTCGGCCGCTTCCACTCATCTTCAACCGCAGCCGCCGGTTCATTGGCATTAGCCGGCTGTTTCAGTTCAATGACGCCAAGGCGCTTTCGTTCCGCTTTTCCGAGCACATACGCAACCGCCGTCATGCAAAGCATCCCGCTTGCGATCACAGGAATCATCGGCCCTGTAAGCTCAGCCGGATCAACCCCCAACGCGCTCGCCGCCCGCGGTGTCGCGCCTCCCCACGGAATCGTATTCATGATCCCCATGCCGACGCCCGCGATTCCCGCCAGAATAATCGGCCGGATGCCAAGCAGCAGGTAGAGCGGAAGCATCGCGCTTGTCGTAATCATATAAGTGGTTGAACCGTCTCCGTCTAAAGCAACGAGCATCGTAAGTACAGCTGTCCCGACAACGATTTTTAACGGATCTCCTTTGACCATACTTAAAATTTTGCCAACCATCGGATCAAACAGCCCTGTATCAATCATGATCCCAAAGTATAAAATCGCAAACATAATCATGACCGCGGTCGGCGCTACCTGCTGAATGCCCGAAATCATCATATCGCTGACTTCAGTAAATCCAAATCCGGCGATCAAAGCAAATACAATCGGCGTCAAAACTAACGCTGTCAGTACAGAGAGCCGTTTTGTCATGATCAATGCCATAAACACGAGCATCATGAGAAAGCCTAAGATTGCTAACACATCCATTCCCCCTTAAATGAATCCGCTTACATTTTTCTCTTTTATTCCCCTTTTCTTGCCTTTTTGCCATCGTATGTGATTTTCATTCGCAAGTAAATAATTTGGTTTTTTTGTATTTTTAATTTTTTAAAACCGTTTTGTTCTTTTTGATCATTTTTAAGGCACATCAAAAAGATCCCGGAAGGCCGGGATCTTAATTTCCTGTCATCATGCTTTGATAAAAAACGGATTGCTGTGCTAAGAAGCGTTTCGTTTCCCTGCTGTTCAAATAAAAGCTTTCCCAATCCTGTTCTTTTATTTTCCGCTTCCATTCAGGCGAGGATGTAACCTGCTTTAGCGCTTGATCCCAATAAGAAATTTCTTCCTCAGACATGTTTTTCGGGCCCAAAACGCCTCTCCAATGCGAAAATACAAATGGAATCCCCTGCTCCTTCCACGTTGGTACATCAGGAAAACCGGGGAGTCTTTTATCAGATGTGACAGCGGTTAACGTGATATCACCTTGCCGCTCATATGGCTTCGCTTCAGAAAGTGTCATTGAAGCCGCCTCTACCTCATGTCTGATCAGCGCCTGAATGAGCTGCTCGCTGCTGTCATACTGCAAAAATTGAATGTCGAAAGGGTCAATGCCGTACATATCAGCCGCTCTGACAAATGAGAGCTGATCATCATTGCCGAGCCCAGGGGCAAAGCCGATTTTCACCTTGCCGGGATGCAGCTTAATCTCATTCAGCAAATCCTTGCCGTCCGTTAATGCCGATCCTTTTGGCAGCGCAACTGTCTGCCATTCCTTTGAGAGAATGGCGAGCGGAGTAAAATCGTCCGTTTTTAATTTGCTTTGCCCGAGAAGATGATTGCTCAGGATTAAACTGGACGTCATGCTGATGGTCTGTTTGCTGCTTTCGTTAACGTATTTCCAGCCTTTATCTCCTCCGCCGCCCGGTATATAAACGATATGAACCTCATCCTTCACGATCTGCTTCTGCCTCAGAACAGATTGGATTGCCTGTGCTGTGACATCCCAGCCGCCTGAAGGCTCAGCGGGGACGACAATTTCGATTGGCCCATCAGGCAGGCGCGGCGCAGCCGCCTGCCTAATGTCACCCTGCATAAAGATCAATAGCGCAATCAATAGGATTATCCATTTTTTCATATCTAGTCAGCCGCCACATAATATTTTCTCTCCGGCCTGCCGATAATCCCGTATTCAAGCTCTGCTCTCGCCTCTTCCGTTGACACAAGGTACTCGGCATAACGGCGGGCAGTTGTTCGTGACGCCCCCATTTTTTCTCCAAGCTCTTCCGCTGTCAATCCTTCTGACGCAGTTCGAAGCGCTTCCTTAATTTTTCGCAGTGTAATCGAATGAATGCCTGTCGGCAAGTCCTCTGCCGACAATGATGATTTCATGCCGTTCCCGAAAATATGATCGATCATGGATTGGCTGACCTCCGGCTGAGACAAAAGCAGCTTCCTTTTTTCCTTATATTGATTCAGCACCTGTCTGAACCTGTCAGCCGTTACGGGTTTGATCAAATAGTGGGCAACCCCTGCCCTGAGCGCTTCCTGTAAATGACGGGTTTCTGTTGCCGCTGTGATGACCATAATATCCACTTCAGAAAATCGGCTTCGTATCTCGGGAATCAATGTGGTCCCAAGCTCGTCCGGCATATAAATATCCAGCAAAAGCAAATCAGCATTTTGTTTTTCCAAAAGCGCCATTGTTTCTTTAGCGTTGGCCGCCTTGCCGATCATCTTGAATCCATCAAGCTGTTCAATCAATCTCTCGTGGATTTGCGCAACTCGAAAGTCATCCTCCGCAATCGCGATGTGAATCAAATGGATTCCCCCTTTGTTTCTCCTTCGGTATAAACACAGTGAATACCGCACCGCCACTTTTTTGATTCGCCAGTTCAATCCAGCCGCCCAGTTCACGCACTGATTCTTTGACATTGGCCAGGCCGTAGCCTCTCTTCATCCCCTTTGATGAATAGCCTCTTTCAAACACAGCTTCCGTCTTATCGGGCGGCACACCGGGCCCTGTGTCTGATACTTCGATGACAATGTCACGGCCCATATCGGTGATGAAAAACAATACCTCCCTCACGCTTTGATCCGCTACAGCTTCGAAAGCGTTATCAATTAAGTTGCCAATCATCGTAATGAGATGGGACAAGCCGATATGTGCAGGAAGAGGTCCGAGCGAGCTGTTCTCATCAATAGACAGCTTGATCTTTTTTTCCGAAGCTTTGCCCATTTTCCCCAGCAATATCGCCTGCACCTGCTGTGAATGGATATGTTGGAATAAAATATCATGCTGTTCATTCTGTATCGCGTACTCCTCTTTAATCAGATCGATCGCTTCATCATACTCCCCAAGCTCAAGCAGCCCTAAGATCGCGTAAAGCTTATTTGAAAATTCATGGGTCTGCGCCCTGAGATCCTCTGAATATTTGCGAACCTCTGTCAGTTTGTCAATCAGCTTTTTCAGCTCTGTTTTCTCCCGGAAGGTGGCGACAATCCCATACGCCTGCCCGCCTTGAGCCATCACTTTCGTATTGAGAATAAAAACTTGGCCGTTAACACATACTTCCTGGTTCGGAAGCATGTCTCCTTGTGTAAGAGCACTTTTCAGCCCGGCGCCCGGCATCACGTCATCAATAGGGAGTTTGATCACAGGCTCGGGAAGCTTCAGCATCTCAGCCGCCGACACGTTCATCATGGTGACGGAGCCTTCACGATTGGTGGCAATGATCCCCTCTCGAATCGCGAAAAGCATGGCGTTCCTCTCCCGATAAAGAGCGGCGATCTCATGCGGCTCAAGGCCGAGCGTATCCTTTCTGATGCTTTTCGCCAGCGCGGCGGCACCGGTAAATCCGAGCAGCAGCACAAGCACAGCGATCACACTCAAATTGCTCAGATGCTTTTGGATGCTTTGCTCTGTCTCCGTTTGCAGAAAATCAACAGACACGCTGCCAATGACTTGGCTGTATCCCTTCTGCTCTAACATAATCGGCGCGCTTCCTCTAATCACTCTTCGCCCATCCGCTTTTGTTTCAGAAACATGCGAGCCGCCAAACAACATTTCTCTGCTGCGCTCCAGCTTCTTTTGGCCGCTTTTTCCAGAGGTGCTTCGAATGTCCCCTTTTTCGTCCAGCACATAAATGGCATACGCGCCCGTCTGTTCTTTCATTTGTTCAATGACCTCTTGCGTCTCAGCTGCATGCCCCTCTTTACTCACAATGAGCTCTTTAGCCGGCGGCATGTAGGAAATAGTTCTCGCCGTCTGAACCGCCAGCTGCTCTGCCTGTTTCCGTTCTTCCTGTGTATGCTGAACGGCTAACGTAATGGTCAGCACACCAATGACAAAAACAAGCAGAGCCGCAATCAGCCCCATTATTTTTGTTTGCAGGGAAAAATGGAACCGCTTTTTCACCACAGCACCAGCCGTCCTTTCTATCTAGATCATACCATTTTTAGAGGCCATTATCTCATTTTTCAACATTCATTTTCTTGTGAAAGGGTTAGCTATTTTTACAGATGAGTTGGCCGTCTGTTTTATAAACATAAAAAAGGCAGACCTCGGTCTGCCTTTTTCTCTCTACCATATCCCCAATACTTTCCACCATAATCCGCCGATCACAAGCCATACAACAATATGGACGATTGACAGGATAAATCCGATGGACCACCATTTGCTTTGCGGAACGTAGCCTGCTCCGAAGAAGACCGGAGCCGCTCCAGCACCGTAGTGAGTCGTTGATCCGAACAGGTTGCTGAAGAACGCGAGGCTCAGCGCCGCTAAAAGCGGAGGTGCGCCCGCGGCCACGATCACAGCCAAAAATGCTGAATACATCGCGCTGATGTGGGCTGTCGCACTTGCAAAGAAATAATGAGAGTAGAAATACACAACAATTAAGATTAAAAACGCCACAATCCAAGAGAATCCTGATACGGATGATTTCATGGCGTTACTGAACCAAGACACCATGCCTAACTCATTCAAGAAGTTGGCCAGCATGACTAGCGCCGCAAACCAAGTGAGCGTATCCCAAGCGCCCTGTTCTTTCTTAATATCATCCCACGTCAGAACCTGTGATAATAAGAGAACAGCCAAACCGATCAATGCGGTTGTCGTTGCGTCGATTTTGAAGCTGCCGCCAAAAATCCACAGCACTAGCACCAATAGAAACACGATCACCATGGAAAGCTCTGACTTTTTGAACGGTCCCATTTCTTTTAGTTTTTCTGTGGCGATTTTCGCTGCATCCGGTGTTTCTTTGATTTCCGGCGGATACAGCTTGTAAATCACAAGCGGCGTAAGGATTAAGCTGACAAGCCCCGGCACAATCGCGGCAATTGCCCAGCTTGTCCATGTTAAGTCCACCCCTGCGACATCATGGGCCAGCTTGGCAATCAGCGGGTTCGCTGCCATCGCTGTTAAGAACATAGCAGATGTGATCAGATTCCCCTGAAAACCGGTTTTTAATAAGAATGCGCCGATTTTTCTCTCTGTTCCATTTGCCGGGCTTGATCCGAATGTTTCGGATAATGATCTGATAATAGGAAAGATAATGCCTCCTGCACGCGCCGTATTACTTGGAATAGCAGGTGAAAGTATTAAATCACTGAACAGCAGTGAATAAGAAAGACCAAGGGTTTTTTTTCCGAATTTCTGAACGAATACATACGAAATCCTCGCACCGAGCCCGGTTTTGATAAATCCCCGGGAAATAAAGAATGCGATGACGATCAGCCAGATGGTTTTATTCCCGAATCCGCTTAATGTATCCTCAATTGAAAGTGTTCCAGTTAGTGCAGTAACCGCCAATGCAAAAATTGCGATTGCACCCATTGGCAAGGGCTTGGAGATAAAGCCGATAATTGTCGCGACAAAGATCGCAAACAAATGCCAAGCTTTAGGTTCAAGTCCGGACGGAGCGGGAATAAACCAGATGATTAGTCCCACAGCGACAGTAATAAGCAATGGTACAAGTTTTACTGCTGACTGTTTTCCTGCGTCTTTTTCTGAAGCCATAAATAGGTCTCCTCCTATATCCTTGTTTTCTAATCCCCTTTCCCATTTTACTCCTTAACTAAGTTAATAAATAATTTAATTAATTAAAAAACACAAAGGTGAGCAGCCCTTTGTGTTTTTTTCATTTCTTAATTTAGTTTACCCGCACCCGCTTGAGACATAACATTCGACTTCACATTCGCGGAAGCATCAATTGTGCCGTGCAGAGACGGTTTCCAGCCGACAGAGGAACTGAGCCCATTTGCAGCTGATGCGCTGATCTGCGTGCCATTCAACAGTGTGCCTGAGTCATATAAAGCCGTCCCGCCCTTAAACACGCTGATTGTTTTCTCAGCTGACAGTCCCGGTACGTCAATGACATTGTTTTGAGCATAGATTTTAGATGACTTGCCGATCCCCCACGCATAACTGAAAGCATAGCCGGAGGAGCTTTTGCTGCCTTCATAATAGTTGTTGTATACGTGCACTTGCCCGAAACGGACTCTTGGTGCGCGCTGAACGATATTTTTGTAGCGGTTATGGTGAAGCGTAACTTTTAATTTGCCATCATCGGAGGTTTTGCTGTCGCTTGATCCGAAAATGGAGCTTTTATCATGGTCGTGATAATAATTGTAAGACATCGTGATATAGTTGGCACCGTTAGAAACATCGGTTTGGCCGTCATGGTGCTGATATTTTCTGCCGAAATACTTTGGCGATGTGCTGTCAGGACGGGATCCGTCATTAAATGTGCAATGGTCTATCCATATATGCGTGCCGCCATTGATTGTGATGTTGTCATATTGTGAGTTCCAGTTTCCTGAGCTCCCGTCAGTCGGGTCCCATTGCGGAAAATAGTCATAAGCATCCTGGAATTCGATGTTGCGGATAATGACATTATCACTCTTGATTTGGAAGTTTCCGCCCACGATTTTGGCATTTGACCCTGAACCGACAATCGTTGTATTCGCAGGAATGTCAACCAGCACTCGTGCTTTTTGGTTTTTTTGAGAACGTTCTCTGGCTTCTTCCAGTGTGCCGGATGGCTCTTTTTTGCCCCATGTGCTTGGATCATAAGCTTTTAAATATTTGTTCAAGTCGTACTTTGGATCTGCATAATCATCTGCGTCAAGCGGTTTCAGATTGTCATCGACATTCATATCAATCGTTCCCTTGATATAAATGAT
The DNA here is from genome assembly GCF_004116955.1 of Bacillus vallismortis. Taxonomy (NCBI): domain Bacteria; kingdom Bacillati; phylum Bacillota; class Bacilli; order Caryophanales; family Bacillaceae; genus Bacillus; species Bacillus vallismortis. Next base: position 2,668,527 of record NZ_CP026362.1, read on the forward strand.
TTTTGGCGTTGTATTGGTGTCCTTGCCTAATGCAGAGACAAGTTGGTTTCTGTTGCTGACGGTATACACGTTCGACGACGATGCTTTTGATCCGCCTGTCGTGCCCGTCGAGTACGCGCCCCAGCCATCATTTGACCGTAACGTCTGATGGCCTAAATCCGCCGCATTCGCGCCAGCTGGAGTCAACCCTAACAATAGGGCCGTAGCTAACATCACTTTTTTCATTCTCTATGAACCTCCATTTTCTATTTTGTGAGATTTTATACCAATTTCTCACAACGTTATAATATCAAATGGAGGGACATGCAGAACCGAAAATGTTCCTCTGCCTGATTGCGGCATTCAGCAAACATACACCGCAAAGACCGCAAAGGCCGCAAAAAACCCAAAAGGCCAAAGTTGCCTTTTGGGTTATATCTCTGCATTAAGCCCAGGATTTCACTTTTTCATTATCTGTCACAAAGAGAAGCACTTTTCCTTCATCTAAGCGTTTCTCAAATTGAGCGGCCTCATCTTCTGAAAAGCCGATTTCATGAATTTGATTGCGGAGCTCGTCTCCTTTTTTATTAAACATGTTTCCTACCGCGTGCTTGAGACCCGTTTCTTTGGCTCCGATCGTGTTGGCATTCGTGTTGTCTGCCAGCCGTTCCGTTCTATCATCGTCGTGAGCTAAAACGTATACATCCTCTTTCGCGACACCCATTTGCTGTAACTCTTCCACATCTTTCATGAGCTGTTCATCGTTTGTATACTCTTTTACAACTGGTTTCATGTCAATATTCCTCCTTCATGTTTTCTATATTTCTTTCATACCCGATCGCATTTTGATAAAACAGATTCCAGAACATTGAGGAGAAAAACAGGAAGAATGGTAGTAGCCATTTCTTTTCCGCCCATGGTAAAGTGATAGGAGGCAAAAATTTTCAGAAAAGTCAAAATCGATGAGAAACCGCTGCACGGAGCTAACGATCATGAATGGCTGTCTTTATCCGTACGAGCAGGAGGTATGTCTAATGCAATACTTTTCACCAGAACAGCAATACAATGCATGGGTTGTGAGTGATTTAGTGAAACAGATTTTCCATCAGCGGGCCGGCTGTTCGCCAGGAATTCACGAGCTTGCGGTCTTTGCTGAGGAAATATTTCAAATCGATATCGACTTTGTTTTCTCGATCATTATGAATATCGGCGACATTGAATTCGCTCTCCCAGAAGAAATAGAAAAGAAATTATCCAGCTATCTCGGCGCTCTCCTTCCAACTGTCAATGCTGATATGCTTGAAACCTCTAAAGCCAATGCCGATGCCTTTCTATCCCGCAGGCACGGCAACGCTGAATACCATTTATTTGTGTCTGATGATGTTTTCATGAAAAAGCTGTAAAACCAGAGCTTTCTTTATTTAAAAAAGATTGACATGGCAAGCTATCCTATTATAGTGTTTACATGTGATAATGATTCTCATTACAAAATTTTAAAAAGGAAGAATGACATGCGCATCTATTCTAACAAGTTGATAGCCATCATGAGTGTATTATTGATCGCCTGCTTGATGATATCCGGCTGTTCATCCAGCCAGAATAACAGCGGAAGCAGCGAAAGCAAGTCTGAGGATTCCAGAGTGATCCAGCACGAAGAAGGAAAAACGACTGTAAGCGGCACACCGAAACGAGTGGTTGTCCTTGAGCTTTCATTCTTGGATGCTGTCTACAATCTCGGCATTACGCCGGTGGGCATCGCCGATGACAACAAAAAAGATATGATTAAAAAGCTGGTCGGCAGCTCCATTGACTATACATCTGTCGGCACACGCAGCGAGCCGAATCTTGAGGTCATCAGCTCACTGAAGCCTGATCTCATTATCGCCGACGCTGAGCGCCATAAAAACATTTATAAACAGCTGAAACAAATCGCCCCGACGATTGAATTAAAAAGCCGGGAAGCGACTTATGACGAGACGATCGACAGCTTTACAACCATTGCCAAAGCATTAAATAAAGAAGATGAAGGAAAAGAAAAGCTCGCCGAGCACAACAAAGTCATCGACGGTCTAAAAGCGGAGCTACCAAAAGATGAAAACCGCAGCATCGTACTCGGGGTGGCAAGAGCAGATTCTTTCCAGCTTCATACATCATCATCCTATGACGGAGAAATCTTTAAAATGCTTGGCTTTGCACACGCTGTGAAGTCGGATAACGCCTATCAAGAGGTCAGCCTTGAGCAATTAAGCAAAATCGATCCGGATATTTTGTTTATCTCAGCCAACGACGGCAAGACCATTGTAGACGAGTGGAAAACGAACCCGCTCTGGAAAAATCTCAAAGCGGTGAAAAACGGACAAGTCTATGATGCGGACCGTGACACTTGGACTAGATTCAGAGGCATCAAGTCTAGTGAAACAAGCGCCAAGGACGTGCTAAAAAAAGTGTACAATAAGTAGGACAAATGAGAAGCGAGGGGAAATCCTTGCTTCTTCGTTTTTGCAACCAGACGCAGTAAGGAAGTGAGACTGTTGTATCATTCAGCCAAACGGCGCTCATCATCAAGACTGGTGATGTTCTTCATCGCACTTATTCTTTTGATATTTGGTCTTGGGCTGAATCTTTCAGTAGGAGCCTCAGACATTGGCATCATAGAGTCATTGAAATATCTTTTTGTATGGGATGGGTCAAAGGAACAGCTCATCATCTCTACTCTTCGCCTTCCCCGCACATTAATCGGCGTGTTCGTCGGTGCCAGTCTGGCCGTAGCAGGGGCGCTGATGCAGGCCATGACCAGAAACCCTTTGGCTTCACCTCAAATCTTCGGTGTGAATGCGGGTGCGTCGCTTTTTGTTGTTGCTGCTCTCGTCATTCTGCCGGCATCGCCCTATTCCTCCGTTGTATTCGCTTTTGCGGGTGCGGCTGCAGGCGGCGCGATTGTGTATACGATTGCCTCATCCGGCGGAATGACACCTGTCAAGCTGGCGCTGTCGGGGATGGCGGTGCATTTGTTCCTCTCCTCCATGACACAGGCCATCATTATTTTAAATGAGTCGGGAGAGGATGTGCTGTACTGGATGACAGGCGCGATAGACGGAAGCAATTGGCAGGATGTCATGACCATCGCTCCGTTTTCTGTCATCGGCATCGGGCTTGCCCTCGTGTTTTCCGGTTCTATTTCTGTTCTCGGTCTCGGGGACGAAACGGCAAAAGGGCTTGGGCAAAATATGAACGGTATCCGGATTCTGATCAGTTTTATCATTTTCATTCTTTCCGGCGCTTCCGTAGCCGTCGCCGGACCGATCGGTTTTGTCGGACTGCTCATACCCCATATTGTCCGCAAGCTGATCGGAGAGCATTATCAATACGTCCTTCCGTTTTCAGCGCTGTTCGGTGCCATTTTGCTGGTGTACGCCGATGTTCTGGCCAGATGGATTGCCTTTCCTTATGAATCACCGGTCGGCATCGTCACGGCGATTATCGGAACACCGTTCTTTTTATATTTGGCAAGGAAAGGGCGAAATCTGAAATGATGAAAACAACCAGAAAACAAAAACGCCCCTTGCTGGCGATACTCATATTAGCCGTGCTTCTGATCGTTCTGTCAATCATCAGCATCGGCTTTGGTGCGTTATACATTTCACCGGATGCGGTGGTGGCGAATTTGCTGGGACTGGATCATTCCTTTGCATTCATCATCCAGCAATACCGCCTTCCACGGATACTATTAGCGATTTTGGCCGGTTCCGGGCTTGCCGCGGCCGGAGCGATTTTGCAGGGCGTCATCCGCAATCCGCTCGCTTCTCCGGACGTAGTCGGCATTTCAAAAGGCTCCGGGCTTGCGGCGATGGCGGTGATTCTCATCTTTCCTGAATCGCCGGTGTACGTGCTTCCGTTCTCCGCGTTTGCCGGAGCAGCCATTATTGCTGTACTATTGTTAATAATAGCCCGCAAAAAAAGCATTCAGCCCTCTTCATTGGCTTTATCAGGCATCGCATTAGGCGCTGTTTGCCACGCGGGGATGCAATTTATGATGGTCAAGTTTCCGGGCGACGTGAATGCCGCACTCATTTGGCTGACAGGCAGCCTCTGGGGGAGAAATTGGGAAGAAATTAAGCTGCTTGCGCCATGGCTATTGATTCTTTTGCCGATCGTCTGCATTCTCATACCGAAGCTGGATCTTATGTCACTCGGTGATGAGCTTGCACAGGGACTCGGCGAAAACGCCAACCGGCTGAGGTTCATTCTGATTTTCACCGCGGTGGCCCTGGCGGGAAGCTGTGTAGCCGCCGTCGGTTCAATCGGTTTTATCGGCTTGCTTGCTCCGCATATCGCCAGACGGCTTACTGGAGAAAAAGCTAAATATTTACTGCCTGCATCGGCATTGATTGGTGCTATTATTTTATTAATTGCGGATACGTTAGGGCGCAGCATCATGCCTCCGGTTGAAATACCGGCGGGAATTTTGACAGCCGTGATCGGCGCGCCTTATTTCTTATATCTATTGAAATTCGAAGCGAGGAAACAGTAGGGAGAGGATACCATGGGAAAACTGGCTGCGGACCAGCTCACTCTTTCATATGACAGCACAGTGATTATAGACGGAGTCGACTTACAAATAGAAGAAGGAAAAATCACTGCGCTTATCGGCGCCAATGGCTGCGGGAAATCAACAATCCTCAAATCGCTCGCCAGATTGATGTCTCCGAAAAGCGGTACGGTTCTATTAGATGGAAAAGATATACACCGCCAGCCGTCAAAAGAAGTCGCAAAAAAACTTGCCATACTTCCTCAATCGCCCCAGGCGCCTGAAGGATTGACGGTAGAGGAATTATGCTATTTCGGCAGACATCCTCATAAAAAGCTGTTATCCAAGCATACCCAAGAGGATCACGATATGGTAGAGTGGGCGCTGGAAGCGACAGGAATGACGGAGCTGAAAGAGCGGACACTGGATGCCCTCTCAGGCGGCCAAAGACAAAGAGCATGGATTTCCATGGCGCTTGCTCAAGGCACTGATTTGCTTTTGCTTGATGAACCGACCACGTATCTAGACATATCACACCAGATTGAAGTGCTTGAGCTGCTGAAAAAGCTGAATCGCGATCATGGCCGCACCGTTGTGATGGTGCTCCATGATTTAAATCAAGCCGCTCAATATGCGGACTATCTGATCAGTGTACTGGACGGAAAAATTTATAATGCCGGAACACCGGAAGACGTGTTTACCCAGCCGTTTTTCCGTGAAGTCTTCGGCTTGGAATGCTGCATCATGAGAAGTCCGATCGACCAGAAGCCCATGTGCCTGCCGACCGGACTGTGCCCGAAATTACGGGCGACATAAAAAGGAGAGGAACCCCCTCTCCTTTTTTGTATGCCGACTTACCTTTTGTATTTCTTCCCCTCTCCATGTTACAGTGGTGTCAATCAAGTAATAGTAATAGGAGGATGAAAATGACAGCATCTCAACAGCAAATTCAATTAGCAAGACGTCCGCAAGGTGTTCCCGTTCATGAAGACTTTCGCTTTGAAACCATTCAGGTTCCCGAGCCGAAGCAAGGGGAAGTGTTAGTGAAAACACTTTATGTATCCGTTGACCCTTATATGCGCGGCCGTATGCAGGATACGAAATCATATGTTGAACCTTTCGCCTTGGATGAAGCACTCTCTGGCGGGGTGATCGCTGAAGTCGTGTCAGACGGAGAGCATCTGAAAAAAGGAGATATCGTTATCGGAAACCTCGGCTGGCAGGAATTTTCCGCTGTGAGCGAGTCTGCCTTGCGAAAAATTGATACAAGCCTCGCTCCCGCTTCGGCCTATCTCGGCATTTTGGGAATGACCGGCTTAACGGCATATTTTGGACTGCTGGACATCGGGCGCCCGAAAGAAGGCGAAACCGTGGTCGTCTCCGGGGCTGCGGGAGCCGTCGGTTCAACGGTCGGACAGATTGCCAAAATCAAAGGCGCGCGAGTCGTCGGCATCGCGGGCTCTGATGAAAAAATCGCCTATTTAAAACAGGAGCTGCAGTTTGACGAAGCCATCAATTACAAAACAGTGGATGATATCCAAAAAGCGCTTGCAGACGCTTGTCCTAACGGTGTCGATGTGTATTTCGACAACGTTGGCGGCCCAATTTCAGATGCGGTCATGAACCTGCTCAACGAATTTGCCCGTATTCCGGTGTGCGGCGCCATTTCTTCCTACAACGCGGAAAGTGAAGCAGATGACATGGGCCCTCGCGTCCAATCGAAACTCATCAAAACGAAGTCGCTGATGCAAGGATTTATCGTAAGCGACTACTCTGATCGTTTTCCTGAAGGAGCAAAACAGCTGGCCGAATGGCTGAAGGATGGAAAGCTCCATTACGAGGAAACCGTCACAGAAGGCTTCAAAAACATTCCTGACGCGTTTCTCGGCTTATTTAAAGGAGAAAATAAAGGCAAACAGCTGATCAAAGTCAGTGATCCGAACTGACATGAAGGAGGGCAAAAAGCCCTCCTTTTGTTTTTTTATAAAGTCAGATGCGCAAAATCAACGTGAGAAAGCCATCTTCATCAGGTTCCGTGTCTTCCAACGTAAATCCCGCTCCTTGAAAGCAAGCCAAACTGATTCGATTGTCTTCTTCAATGCATGCAGCCCATTCCCGCACTCTAGTAAAATCAGGGTCACCTAGCAGTTTTTTTAATATCTGTTTTCCGTACCCTTGAAGCCGATACAAAGGATTGACGATCAATCCAATATAAGCCCGCTCCTCCACGAACTCCATAACGACCATTCCCGCCGGCAGCTGCCCGTCATATGCCATAATGACAGAATCGTTTTCATCTTCATTCACTCGTGCATACCACACGTCTAAAGGCAGCATCCCATCCATTCTCCGTCTGGTCTCCTTATTCCGGAACCAGTGTTCAATGATTTCCAGCTCAGGCTCCTTCACTATTTGAAACCTGTCTATTGAAGCCATCTCCCCACCCCCGCGCATACTCTTTTCTATTATTTTACAACAAAAAAGAAGGGCTTTCCGCCCTCCTTTATTTTATCTTCAGTTTTCCGCCTGCATAAACAGCTTCACTCAGCTCCACGCCAAGCTTCTTCGCCATTTTTTTCAGCTTTGATTCTTCCAGTTTAGTCACGAGGCTCAGCACGTTGCCTTCTTTTCCGGCCCGGCCTGTTCGGCCTGATCTGTGAACGTAGCCGTCTTCGTCAGGAATATCAGCATGGATCACATATGGCAGGTTTTCAATATCCAAGCCGCGTGCGGCAATGTCAGTCGCTAATAAGAGCGGAAATTCCCCGGATTCGAACGCGGCAATGATTTTCGCCCGCTCCATTTTTTTCGCTTCACTGTGCAGCACGCCGAGATCGACATGGTGATATGCCAGCTTTTCCGCATATACACTCAGGTTGCCGATATCTCTCACAAATACGAGTGCCTGCATGCCTTGAAGCCTTGATAGCTTTTGCAGCAGCTTCACTTTGTCACGCTGCTCGCAAATCAGATATTGGTGCTTCACTTTCCCAGCTTCCGCCTTGCTACGCTGCACCTTCAATACCTCAGGCTCTTGGGCCAATTCGCGGAGCACGTCCTCTGTTTCCTTTTTGAGCGTGGCAGAGAAACACAGAAGCTGGCGGTCTCTTAATGTCGTTTTCATGATTTGCTTGATCGTTTCGCGATGCTCCGGCAGGACAAGCTGGTCCGTCTCATCAAGCACGATCGTTTTCACTTCATGCATCTTTAATTTCTTCGCTTTAATCAGCTCAAATACCCTGCCCGGCGTGCCGACAATGATATGCGGATGTTTTTTCAGCTTTTCGATCTGCTTCTTCACATTCGCCCCGCCGATTAAGGAAGCCGCGCGCAGCTCTGATCCCGCTTTCCAATCCTGAATCACCTGAAAGATCTGCATCACCAGCTCACGGGATGGCGCTAAAATCACTGTCTGCGGATGCTTCTGATCTGGTTTGATCCGTTCCATGACCGGAAGCGCGTACGCCAGCGTCTTGCCTGTTCCTGTCGGCGATTCCGCAATGACATCCCTTCCGTCCATAATCAGCTGAGCCGCCTGTTCCTGAACAGGTGTCGGCTTTTGAAAACCGGAAGCATTCCAATTCTCTTGAATAAATGATTGTGCATTATGTAAAAATGGCCAAGTTTGCGTCATTTTTTTCTCCTCAATTCGTGAAATCTATTCCATAGTATCTCAAAACCTCGCCCGGAACGCAATTTTTCTTTTTCTTTCCTATACCTTTCAACATTCCGATTCCTCCTTTATAATCATAAGGGTAAATAATACACGCCGGCTGTGCGTGTTTGATAAACGATAGAGGTGTAAATATGAGTATTTTATCTGTAAAGGATTTAAGCCACGGCTTTGGTGACCGGGCCATTTTTAATAACGTCTCCTTCCGCCTGCTAAAAGGCGAGCACGTCGGGCTGATCGGCGCAAATGGCGAAGGAAAATCCACTTTTATGAATATTATTACCGGAAAGCTCGAACCTGATGAGGGAAAAGTCGAATGGTCAAAAAATGTACGTGTCGGCTATCTGGATCAGCATACCGTGCTGGAAAAAGGAAAATCCATTCGTGATGTCCTGAAAGACGCGTTCCATTATTTATTTGCGATGGAAGAAGAAATGAACGAGATTTACAACAAAATGGGCGAAGCTGATCCCGACGGGCTCGAAAAGCTGCTTGAAGAAGTCGGCGTGATTCAAGACGCCCTGACGAACAATGATTTTTATGTCATTGATTCCAAGGTGGAAGAAATCGCCCGCGGCCTCGGTTTGAGCGATATCGGATTAGAGCGTGATGTCACCGATTTAAGCGGCGGACAGCGCACCAAGGTTCTTCTCGCTAAGCTTCTCCTTGAAAAACCGGAAATTCTGCTTCTCGATGAACCGACCAACTATCTTGACGAGCAGCATATCGAGTGGCTGAAACGCTACCTGCAGGAATATGAGAACGCGTTTATCCTGATTTCCCATGATATTCCGTTCTTAAACAGCGTCATCAACCTGATTTATCATGTTGAAAATCAAGAGCTGACACGCTATGTCGGCGACTACCATCAGTTTATGGAAGTCTACGAGGTGAAGAAACAGCAGCTTGAAGCAGCGTACAAAAAGCAGCAGCAGGAAGTCGCGGAGCTGAAGGATTTCGTTGCCCGCAACAAAGCGCGTGTCAGCACGAGAAATATGGCGATGTCCCGCCAAAAGAAACTCGATAAGATGGATATGATCGAGCTTGCGGCAGAAAAGCCAAAGCCGGAATTTCACTTCAAGCCGGCGAGAACGTCAGGCAAGCTGATTTTTGAAACGAAGGATTTAGTCATTGGCTACGATTCCCCGCTGTCACGCCCGCTCAACCTCCGCATGGAGCGCGGCCAAAAAATCGCCCTTTACGGCGCGAACGGGATCGGAAAAACGACCTTGCTGAAAAGCTTGCTTGGCGAAATCCAGCCGCTTGAAGGCTCGGTTGAACGCGGCGAGCACCTCTTTACCGGCTATTTCGAGCAAGAGGTTAAGGAAACAAACAACAATACGTGCATCGAAGAGGTATGGAGCGAATTCCCTTCTTACACGCAGTATGAAATCCGGGCCGCTCTGGCAAAATGCGGATTGACAACAAAACATATCGAAAGCCGCGTTTCCGTATTAAGCGGAGGCGAAAAAGCGAAAGTCAGACTGTGCAAACTGATCAATTCAGAAACAAACCTGCTGGTGCTCGATGAGCCGACAAACCACTTGGATGTCGACGCGAAGGAAGAGCTCAAGTGCGCGCTCAAAGAATACAAAGGCTCCATTCTGCTCATTTCCCATGAGCCAGAGTTTTATATGGATATCGCGACAGAAACGTGGAACTGCGAGTCTTGGACGACGAAAGTGCTTTAAATCGAAGAAAACCCGCCTGCTGAAGGGCGGGTTTTTTACTGCCATTTTTTCTGAACGATTCTCAAAAGCTCTCTGTCTTTTAAAATGAGCTGCAATGGCGATGTGAATTCATCAAGTGTCAGCTCTCTTTTGGCAGACAGCTCAACGTCTTCCTCGTTAGCCCATGCGGTGAACCATTCGACGGAAAAGCTGTTTTTCATGATGCTGTATGTATATTGATACAGCAAGGTTGTAATGGGAAGTTGCACGATTCAAAAAGACACTGCCTCATGAGCAGTGTCTTTCGTTATTAATGTCCCGCCTTAATTCCGGCAAGATGTTTACGTCCCATGAGAAGGACAAGCATGCCGACAAAAACGACGATCCCGCCTACCGTATATGGTGTGCTTGCGGTGAAGTGTTCTGACAGCATTCCCGCAATCCACGGAGCGAGCGCGCCGCCGATGAAGCGGACTGAGCTGTAGGCTGAAGACGCGATAGAACGTTCAACCGGCGCAGCCCCCATCACAGCTGTTGTCATGATCGTATTCACCATACCGAGGACAGCACCGGCGACAACGATACATGTAATAATCAATGTCTGATGGCCTGTCCAGATCCCCATGATGATGAGGATGGCCGCAAAAGCGATAAAGAGAACGACGAGCGAACGCACTGTGCCCAGCGCTTTATGCACGAGCGGCGCCGTAAAGACTGACGTAATCGCCAGCAGAAGTCCCCAGCCGAAGAAGACATAACCGAGACCGTGTTCATCTAAATCCAGAACGAACGGAGAATAAGCAAGCAAAATAAAAAATCCAAAGTTATATAAGAACGCCGATGCCGCCATTGTCAGCAGCCCTTTATATTTGAGCGCCTTCATGGCATCAAACACACCGACGCGTTTCGCCGGTTTCGGCAATTTCGGCAGCATGATAGAAATCGCGATTAACGCAATAAACATCAGGACAGATACGCCGAAAAACGGCGCGCGCCATGACATGCTTCCGAGCTCTCCGCCTGCAAGCGGCCCGACAGAAATCCCGAGACCGAGCGCCGCCTCATACAAAATAATTGCTTGGGCGCTGCCCCCGACTGACACGCCGACGATGACCGCAAGCGCTGTTGAAATAAACAAAGCATTCCCTAATCCCCAGCCGCCGCGATAGCCGACTAACTGGGCAATTGAGCTTGAGCTGCCGCCAAGCCCCGCAAACACAATAATAAAAATGAGTCCTAGAATTAATGTCCATTTCGCGCCGATACGGCTGGAAATGGCTCCTGAGAAAAACATCATAAATCCTGTGACAAGCAAATAACTTGTAAACAAGAGTGATACTTCACTAGGTGAAGCATGTAATTGTGCGGCAATTGCCGGAAGAATTGGATCGACCAGCCCGATTCCCATAAAGGAAATCACACAGGCAAACGCGACAGCCCATACCGCTTTCGGCTGGCTGAGCAAGCCTGTTTTCTGATTCACTTGTGTTGTCTTATCCATTTGACTTGACCTCCATTATGATTCCATTAAAAGAAACGCTACAAAATAGCGTTTGGCAAATTTTTCATTCGATTGACTGAATGGCACGTTCCGCTTTGTTTTTCATGCCTTGCAGGCGTTCTTTAAAGCTTTGGAATGTACGGATTTTCTCATCAATCAAATCCAGCTGGTGATTCAGGCTTTCCTGAATTTCCTCCAGTTTTTCTTTCCGTTCCTTAGGGTCCAGTGACAACAAATACCCCTCTTTGTTTAACTCTAGCTGGCGGCTTGTCTCCATGAAATGCTGAAGCTCCTGAAGGGAGAACCCGAGCACCTCTTTTGTGCTGATGACTTTCTCAAGCTCCTCCATATCATCCTCTGAATAAAGCCTTACGCCGCCGTCTGTCCGTTTCGGCGCCGGAATCAAGCCGATTTCTTCATAAAATCGGATGGTACGCTTCGTCAGGCCGCTTCTTTTGGCTACTTGATCAATCTTCATCCATTCCAAGGTAAATCCCCCTTCGCCGTTTCTGTTACCATTATACACCTTTTAAACCTTAACGTAAACGTTAAGGTTTAAAAAACAATAAAAAAAGACGAGCAGCATAAAGCAACCGTCTTTCACATCCTGATTAAGCTATACTTCCTGTCACTGACAGAGATCCTTTTTGAAGGCTTTCAGAAAGCAATTGATACGCAATGACTTTCTTCTTGTATTGTTTGACGACGTCGATATGGTCGTCATAGCTGTATACAAACAGTTTCACATCTTTTTTGCCTTTTTTCATATCTATTACCAACGGCGTGCCGCCGTTTTCCGGATGTAAATAACGCTCTTCGTCACCTGGGTAGATATAATATTTCTCTAGGAAGACAGCTTCGTTAAATTGGGCAATCACCTTCTGTTTCTTTTCACCCTCAAGACGTTTTCCATCTAGGGAGAGAACAGCATTTTCGTCACTCAGCTTGGCGTGCACCGCGAATTTGCTGAGCAGCCATTCCATGACGCCTGTTGGAAGACAGGTTAATACGATTTTCACCAGGCTCATGAGGATTAACATCACGATCGTCCATGTCATACTACATCATCTCCGTTCGTTTTCCATGTGCCGATGACACACCATTTTATCCTATCATAAGCAGGACGTTACGTTTTTGTATATTGTGTGAAAAAAAGCGCGGCACCTGCGGGCCGCGCTTTTTTCAGCTTTCCAGCTCTTCGATCATGAGGGACAATTCTGTCCACCGGTCCATGGCAGCCTCAAGCTCTTCCGCCGTTTTCGCCTGCTCGGCCATCAGCTCTTGGATTTTTCCAAAATCGCTTCCTGCTGCGGCGATGTCAGCTTCGAGCTGATCATGTTTTTCTTCAAGCTGGGCAATTTTATCCTCGATTCCGTCCCATTCAAGCTGATCTTTGTAAGAAAGCTTTTTCCGTTTTTTCTTTGGCTCAGCTTCGGCCGGTTTTGCTTCAGCAGCCGGCTTTTCAGCTGTTTTTTTCGCTTTTGACTCCTCCATATAGTCGCTGTAGGAGCCTTGGAAGCGGGAAATGACGCCATTTCCTTCAAACACAATCAAACGGTCGACGACACGGTCAAGGAAGTAGCGGTCATGGGATACGGTGATGACAACACCAGGGAACTGGTCGATGTAATCTTCCAGGATGCTCAGTGTTTCAGTATCCAAATCGTTCGTCGGCTCATCGAGAAACAGGACATTCGGCTCCTGCATGAGAACCTGAAGCAAGTATAAACGGCGTTTTTCCCCGCCGGACAGCTTACGGATATACGTCTGCTGCATCGAACGCGGGAAGAGGAAACGCTCCAGCATTTGTTCAGCTGTAATGATATCGCCCTCCGCTGTTTTCACGACCTCCGCCGTTTCTTTTATATAGTCAATGACCTTTAACTCGCCATTCATTTCACTATGATCCTGCGTATAATAGCCGATTCTGACCGTCTGCCCGATCGTTATATGGCCGCCGTCAGGCGTATGACGGCCGGCAAGGGTGTTTAACAGTGTTGTTTTTCCGATACCGTTTGGCCCGATGATTCCGATCCGTTCACCCGGTATGATCAGTTCATCAAAGCTGTCGACAAGCATGCGGCAGTCATAAGCGATCATCACGTTCTCCGCTTCAATGACCTGTTTGCCAAGACGGTGAGAGCCAATCGCAAAGTCGAGTGAACCCGATGATTGAGGGCCTTTCTGCTCCTTAAGCGCCTCCACTCGGTCAATTCTCGCCTTTTGTTTTGTGGAACGGGCTTTCGCTCCCCGTCTCAGCCAAGCCAGTTCGCGGCGCAGCAGGTTTTGGCGCTTCGTTTCCTTTTGCTCAGCCTGCGCTTCCCGTTCCGCGCGTTTTTCTAAAAACACTTCATAGTTGCCTTTGTACGTGTAGAGGCTGCCTCGTTCAAGCTCATAAATGCGGTTCGTGACACGATTTAAGAAATACCTGTCGTGCGTCACCAGTATGACAGAGCCGGGGTATTGGCTTAAATATCCTTCAAGCCACTCAATCGTTTCATTATCCAAATGGTTCGTCGGCTCGTCTAAAATGAGCAGATCAGCGGGCTGAATTAAGTTTTTGGCAATCGCCACCCGTTTTTTCTGGCCGCCTGATAGCTCGTTGACTGGCTTTGTTACGTCGTTGACGCCGAGCTTAGACAATACGGTTTTCGCCAAGGTGTTCGCATCCCACGCGTGGTTTGCGTCCATTTTCGCCTGCGCCGCCAGCAGATGCTTCTGGCGCTGTTCATTTTCAGGGTCTTCCCCCAGTTCATACAGTGCTTTTTCATATTCGCGCAAGGTTTTCATCACAGCCGATTCACCGGAATAGATATGTTCCAGCACGGTTTGCCCCGCAGGCAGCTCCGGGTCTTGATGCAGAAATTCGACGTGCACACTGCCGGATGTCGTGATATCTCCCTCTTCAATAGATTCCAAGCCGGCAATCACCTTCAGCAGCGTTGATTTTCCAGTTCCATTCGGCCCGATTAATCCGATTCTCTCATTCTCTTCAATATGAAAGGAGATGTGGTCAAATAATGTCTTATCTCCGTATGTTTTATACAGATGTTCCGCTTTTAATATGCTCATGGTTCTATCAATCCTCACGTAAGTTCATGTGTACATTTTAAATCAGCCGCTGGAATAAAACTAGTAAAACGTCAGACATATTTCATGGAAATAAAGGATAGAAAAAGACCGGGGACATTTGTCCCCGGTCTCTTATTCTTCCTCTAGCGCTTTTTCTGCCATTTTCGCGAGATGCTGCGCGCTTCCTGAAATCTCCTGCATCGTGGCTGAGATTTGTTCAACAGCGGCGGCTTGTCCGTCCGTATGCTGATTAATCGACTCAATGGATTCCTCCAGCCCTTTCAGCAGGCTGTGGATTTTTTTCGTGATCTGATCGATCTGGCCGACATTTTCTTTTGAGTGCGTTGCTAGCTTTCTGATCTCATCCGCGACGACAGAGAAGCCTTTTCCGGACTCTCCTGCTCTCGCCGCTTCGATCGCGGCGTTCAAGCCAAGCAGGTTGCTTTGGTCAGAAATGCCTTTCACGGTTACTGAGATATCGGCGATTTCACCGGCGCTTTCGCTGACCTTTTTCGCCTGAGAGGAAATGCCCGTCATTTGAGATGAAAACCCGTTGATTGAGTCAGAAATATCAGAAATGGCCGCGGCCGTTTGTTCAACGACAGCTGATAAGCTTTCCGCCACATCATGCAGCTTTGACGACTCCTCAAGGCTCGTTCCGAGGCCGACGCCTCCTACCACTCTTCCATTCTCGTCGTGCAGCGGGATGGCACGTGCAATCAATGGGAATCCGAACAATTCTTTCGGAACCATGCTCGTCTTCTTCTGATTGGTGCGGATGGCATCTGTGATAATATCCCCTTCCTGCAGCGGATCACCGGCTTTTACGTTTAGCGAAAAGGTTTTGGCCGGTATATTCACAAGCAGTTTTTCCGTATCGTAAATGCCGATTGTAATATCATCCTGGACCAAGCTGTTTAGATAAGGGGCTACTTTGATAAACGCGTCCAGAAGGTCTGCCGTTTCTTTTTCCGTTCTTATGCTCAATTCCATTCACTCCTTTTTTTATTAATAAGGGAAGCTGCGTTTTTCGTGCTGGACCGAGATCCATTTCAGCGTCGTAAATTCATCAAGGCTCCACTCGCCGTTCAAACGGCCGAGACCAGATTGCTTTTCACCGCCGAAGGCCACATTCGGTTCGTCATTGATGGTCGTGTCATTGACATGAATCATGCCTGTTTCAACGCGCTTCGCAAAAGCCACGCCGCGCTCAAGATTTGACGTATGTACGGCACCGCTCAAGCCAAACGGCGTTTCGTTTGCGATATCCACCGCTTCGTCTTCTGAATCAAACTTCATGAAGGAAACGACAGGTCCGAACAGCTCTTCCTTGGCGATGCTCATGAACGGTTTCACGTCTTTTAAGATCGTCGGTTCCACGATCGTCCCGTTAAATCCGCCAAGCTTCACTGGAACAGCGCCTTCTTCAATTGCTTTTTCAACAGATTTCATCAGCCCGTCCGTCTGTCTGCTGTTGATTAATGGCCCAATAATCGTATCAGGGTCCATTGGATCGCCGACCTTCAGTGATTCCACTTTTGCCTGATACATTTCAAGGAACTTATCATAAATTGATGAGTGAACAAGTACACGGTTGGCCGACATGCAAATCTGCCCTTGGTGTGTAAATCGGCTGAACACCGCCGCATTGACCGCATATTCGATATCCGCATCCTCAAGTACGATGAAGGCGCTGTTGCCGCCGAGTTCAAGAAGCGGCTTTTTAAAATGCTTCATCGCAAGCTGGCCGATGTAGCTGCCGACTTTCGTTGAACCTGTAAACGAGATGATCCGCGGTACCGGGTGTTCGACAAAGCTGTCTCCGATTTCTGCAATGTCTGTGACAACGACATTCAGCAGCCCCTCTGGAATTCCCGCGTTCTCAAAAATTCTCGCAATCAGCGTGCCGCCGCAGATCGGCGTTTCCTCATGCGGTTTGAGCACGACGCCATTGCCGGCTCCAAGCGCGGGCGCCACTGATTTCATCGATAAAAAGAATGGGAAGTTAAATGGGCTGATCACGCCGACCACGCCTGCCGGCACGCGATATAATCTGTTTTCCTTGCCGTCTATTGTTGATGGAAGAATTTTTCCGTCCATACGGACTGGGAACGTTGCCGCTTCTTTTATGATATTTTTCACAAGCCCGATTTCAAAGGCCGCTTTAAGCCTTGTTCCGCCAAGCTCTTCCATAATCAGATAAATGATGGCTTCTTCGTTTTCTTCAATATACGTGACGGCTTTTTCTAAAATGGTTCTTTTCTCAAACGGATTGACCGCATCCCATTTTTTCTTTGCCAGCGCCGCTGCGCGGTACGCTTCATCTACATCGTCAGCAGTCGCTTTTTGGAAAGTTGTGAATGTTTTTTGAGTATAAGGATTTTTGTTTTCCAATACATTTGGGCTGCTGCCCTCCTGCCATTTCCCGCCGATAAACTGTTTATTCAACTCTTCATATTGAAACATGGTCAGCATCTCCTTTTTAATCGAAAGTCATAATGTGGGCGAATCTATTGTTTCTATCGGTTCCCCCTGCATAAAATTGAATATCTTATTAGTAAATTACTATTCTATCCTACGACAACGCTGTTTTGCTTCTATCATTTAAAGTGAAAAAATATTATGTTGACTGCGCCAAATTTCGACAATATCATATAAGAAGAACTGTATATAATGATTAGAATATTTTGAATTTTTCAGGAGGAACTTTGATGAGTTCATTATTTAGAAAAAAAACGCTTGAAACATTGAGTGCGCAGAGCAAGTCAAAAAGCCTTGCCCGTACGTTAAGCGCATTTGATTTAACCTTGCTCGGCATCGGTTGTGTCATCGGTACAGGGATTTTTGTCATTACAGGAACAGTGGCCGCGACCGGTGCAGGTCCAGCTCTCATCATCTCGTTTATTTTAGCGGGTCTCGCCTGTGCGCTCGCCGCCTTCTGCTATGCTGAGTTTTCGTCTTCGATTCCAATTTCGGGAAGTGTGTACTCATACTCCTATGTGACACTCGGAGAACTGCTCGCCTTTTTGATCGGATGGGATCTCATGCTTGAATACGTCATTGCGCTGTCGGCAGTTGCCACCGGCTGGTCTTCATACTTTCAATCCCTGCTTGCCGGCTTCAACCTTCATATTCCGGCCGCACTGGCAGGAGCGCCGGGGAGCACGCCGGGCGCCGTGTTTAATCTTCCGGCTGCGGTGATCATTCTCATTATCACTGCGATTGTCAGCCGAGGCGTCAAGGAAAGCACACGCTTTAACAACGTCATCGTCCTGATGAAAATCGGGATCATTTTATTGTTCATCATTGTCGGCCTCGGTTATGTCAAGCCGGATAACTGGTCTCCTTTTATGCCGTTCGGGATGACAGGCGTCATTGTCAGCGCGGCAACTGTATTCTTCGCGTATCTCGGGTTCGACGCGGTTTCTAACGCTTCAGAGGAAGTGAAAAATCCACAAAAAAACATGCCCGTCGGCATTATTTCAGCTCTTGCCGTCTGTACGGTTCTGTACATCACGGTATCGCTTGTGCTGACAGGCATGATGCCTTATACGAAATTGGACGTTGGAGATCCGGTCTCATTTGCGCTGAAATTCGTCGGCCAGGATGCTGTTGCCGGGATTATATCTGTCGGTGCCATTATCGGGATTACGACGGTGATGCTCGCTTTGCTGTACGCTCAGGTCCGTTTGACGTTTGCCATGAGCAGAGACGGCCTTCTGCCTGGATTGTTCGCAAAGGTCCATCCGTCGTTTAAAACGCCTTTCCGCAACACGTGGCTGACAGGTATCGTTGCGGCGGGAATCGCCGGGTTTATCAACCTCGGAACGCTGGCCCATCTCGTGAACATGGGGACGCTGGCCGCGTTTACGGTCATTTCCATTGCGGTCATCGTGTTAAGAAAGAAACATCCGGAAATCAAAGCGTCCTTCAGAGTGCCGTTCGTTCCGGTTGTGCCGATCATCAGCGCAGGCATCTGCCTCTGGTTTATGTACAGCCTTCCCGGCGTCACATGGCTTTCATTTGCCATCTGGATCGCTGTTGGAACAGTGGTTTACTTCCTGTATTCGAGAAATCACAGCTTATTAAACAAATAATCTCATTTCAGCCGGCGGTGCCTCACCAGCCGGCTTTTCCCTTTTTTTATGTGCTATACTTTAAAGAACCTAGCAGAATGGGAGACAAACTGATGAAACAATACCGCACTTTATTATTTGATGTAGACGATACCATCCTTGATTTTAGAGCGGCAGAAGCATTAGCGCTTCGTTTGCTGTTTGAAGATCAGAACATTCCTTTAACAGATGAAATGAAGACGCAGTATCGAACAATCAATCAAGGCCTGTGGAGAGCCTTTGAAGAAGAAAAGATTACCCGTGATGAAGTCGTGAACACACGTTTTTCCGCTTTGTTCAAGGAATACGGTTATGAGGCGGACGGCGCTTTGCTTGAGCAAAAATACCGCAGCTTTCTCGAAGAAGGGCATCAGCTTATTGATGGCGCCTTTGATCTCATCTCAAATCTGCAGCACCGGTTTGAGTTGTATATCGTGACAAACGGCGTGTCTAAAACACAATACAAGCGTCTTCATGATTCAGGATTATTTCCGTTTTTTAAAGATATTTTCGTATCTGAAGACACAGGCTACCAAAAGCCCATGAAGGAATACTTCGATTACGTGTTTGAACGGATTCCCCACTTTTCAGCAGAGCACACATTAATCATCGGCGATTCGCTGACTGCCGATATCAAAGGCGGACGGCTCGCCGGACTTGATACTTGCTGGATGAATCCTGACATGAAACCAAATGAGTCAAAGATCATGCCAACTTATGAGATTCGCAAGCTTGAAGAGATGTATGACATATTGAATATCAAAAAAACCGTCAGCTGCTAATGAAGTGACCCCCTAAAGTTAGACACGGGTTTTCATTAGGCAGTATTTGAGGCATGAGTTCGGTATTGTACCGGACTCATGCCTTTTAGTTTTGCCTTTATTCGTTTTTGATTGTAGTAGTCAATATATCGTTCAAGTTCTTGCTTTAAGTGTTCGATACTTTCAAATTCTTTTAGGTACAGAAATTCAGACTTTAGGATGCCGAAGAAATTCTCGATCACTGCGTTATCGTAACAGTTGCCTTTTCGGGACATGCTTTGTGTAATCCCGCGTTCTTTTAAGGCTTGCCTATAATGCTTCATTTGGTAATGCCAGCCTTGGTCGGAATGCATAATGGGCTTGTCCCCATCTTTCAAATGCTTGAATGCCTGATCAAGCATCACCGAAACAAGAGAATAAACAGGCCTTAAACCAATCGTATAGGTAATGATCTCACCATTAAACAGATCTAATACGGGCGATACGTACAGCTTCTGCCCAAATAATTTGAACTCCGTCATGTCCGTGACCCATTTTTCATTTGGCTTTTCAGCTTTAAAGTTGCGCGCTAGAATGTTAGGCGCCACTTTGCCGATTGTTCCTTTATATGAACGATATTTCTTCTTTCGAATCATACATTTTAGTCCGAGGGCTTTCATGATGCGCTGCACCTTCTTGTGATTGACCTTTCGTCCCCGATTCTTTAGTTCATCACGAATACGGCGGTATCCATACCGGCCTTGATGTTCTTTAAAAATAAGTTGAACCATCTTTTTTATGTCGGCATCTCGATCAGGGCGATCAAAATGCTTTACGCAGTAATAGTAGGTGCTGCGTGGGATACCTGCGAGCCTGAGAAGTGCTTTCACCGGATACTTATGCCTTAAATCATAGACTACTTGCGCTTTGTCTTGTTTGGTGATTGTTCCTTGTTTTGAACTAAGGCATTCAACTTTTTTAAATACTCATTCTCCATACGCAACCGTTCGTTTTCCGCCTGTAATGCTTCTATTGAGCCTATAGCTGGTGCTTGCTTTCTTGTTTTCTTTTTCATGGACGGACGCCCCTTTTTCTTTGTTTTGAGGGCGTCTGCTCCTTGTGTTTGTACTACGTGCTGCCAGTTCCAAAGCGTTGAGTCAGAAGGCAAATTAAATATCGCAGCTGTTTCTAAGATAGACGTCCCATGTTCATTCATATAGTCAAGTACGTCTAGTTTATATTGGACTGGATAATTTGTATATGACTTTAAGAACGCTTTTTCACCGTGATATTGATATTTTCTCACCCAATATTGGAGTACCCTTTTATGCACTCCAATATGATTTGCGATCACAAGCAAACTCTCGTTGCCGTTTATATAGCGTAAGACCGCGTTGATTTTTTCTTCGTTTTTAAATTTAGCCAAAAGAAAAAGCACCTCCAAATTTTAGACTGTGTCTAAAATTTGGGGTGCACTTCATAATCAGGCTGATGTTTTTTCTTTTAGAAGCGTCTTTTTACCTCTTGATAAATTCTTCACCTTATGAATAATATGGTGATATGCTTTGGTTATATATGTAAGGAGGAGACTCACTTGGCTATCGCCGCCCCGCTAAAAGAAAAAACAGTTCAAAAACCCGGCACGACGGTATATCCGATTTTGATGATCATCGGCATCTGCCACATGCTCAATGATTCGCTGCAAGCCGTGATTCCTGCCATGTTTCCTATTTTGGAACGCTCCATGAGCCTGACGTTTACACAGCTCGGCATCATCGCTTTCACATTAAACATGGTGTCATCAGTCATGCAGCCTGTCGTCGGCTGGTATACCGATAAACGGCCGCGGCCGTACGCACTGCCAATCGGCCTGACCGCGAGCATGCTCGGCATTTTGGGCCTTGCATTTTCCCCGTCATTTGTATCGATCTTATGCTGTGTGTTTTTCATTGGATTAGGCTCGGCCATTTTCCATCCGGAAGGCTCCCGTGTGGCGTATATGGCCGCCGGCACCAAACGCGGGCTCGCCCAATCGATCTATCAGGTGGGCGGAAACTCAGGTCAGGCGATGGCGCCCCTGATCACCGCACTGATCCTTGTGCCGCTCGGCCAATTCGGCGCCGTTTGGTTCACGCTTGTCGCAGCGCTCGCTGTTATGTTGCTGCTGTATATTGCGAAATGGTACGCCGCACGCCTCGGAAGCCTTGCCAAGAAGTCCGGCAGCATACAGAAAACGGCTGAAAACAAGGCAATCTCCAAGTCTGTTGTATCTGCTCTTATTATGATTATATTTCTCATTTTTGCGCGTTCTTGGTACACAAGTGCAATCGGCAACTTTTACACGTTTTACGCGATCGATACATACCACGTAAGCATACAGCAGGCACAAAGCTATATTTTTGTCTTTTTGCTGTTCGGCGCTGTCGGCACGTTTCTCGGCGGCCCGCTCGCAGACCGTTTCGGAAAACGCTTTGTGATCCTCTGTTCGCTGCTGTGCTCGGCGCCTCTGGCGATTCTGCTTCCATTCGCAGGCCCTGTGCTCGCCTATGGCTTGCTCGCATTGATCGGCTTGGTGTTGATGTCCAGCTTTTCCGTAACGGTTGTCTACGCACAGGAGCTTGTTCCAGGAAAAATCGGCACAATGTCCGGTTTGACCGTCGGACTCGCCTTCGGGATGGGCGCGATCGGCGCTGTGGCGCTGGGCGCTCTGATTGACGCCGCGGGACTGACCCCGACAATGATTGCCATCGCCTTTCTCCCTGTTCTCGGCATCCTAGCCTTCCTATTGCCGAGCGATCAAAAGCTGAGAGAATAGCATAGCTGAAAAACCCCTGCCATGCGGCAGGGATTTTTTAATCCAGCTGTATAAAATGAGTGTCAGGCACTGCGTGTTTCGGGATAAAGCCGTCCGCAAAGTCGGGGAATGCCGACTGAATTTCGTCAATCCACCTTTTTAGGTTTAACACATACGGCATATAAATCATTTCAATTGTCGCTTCGTCTTCAATCCGGTAATACCAGCAAAGATTAAACTCTTTTTCCGTCACCAATGTAAACCCGGAGAAATGATAGAAAATCAGCGGTGTTTCATCTATATACACGCGTCCGTCCTTTTGTCCGACTTTATAGTTTTCAATATTCCAAAGCGCTGTATTGGCTCCGATTGATTTGACCACATGCACATCCTTATAATGCGCCGGCCATTTCTCCACATACCTTTGGTCGCCGTACGTCTTTCGTTCCGTATTCATTTCTACCGTACAAAATGCAACGCAGTCCTGTCTCCACTGCCACACCGCTTCATATGCTTCCTTCGTATTTCCGGCACCGACAAAACCTGTATTAAAGCGGCCGGTCCGCTCATAATACGACATGAATCGCGGCGAGTTCCGGTGATCGGTCAAATATAGAGACGCCGCTGGGTTTTCGGCAAAAATACGTGCTGGATCAGAAAAGAAAAATAGATCGGTATCCATGTGGGCAAAGTATTCAGCATCCCCCCATTTGCTCATGACATGGAACAAAAAGGCGGGTTTTAATGTCCAGCAATATTCATGAAACGTTCGATTGCCTTTCGCTTGCAGCAGCTCCGGGTCTTCCATTTCATGCAGCTGCACAAAGGTCACATGCTCCCATGGCACGTGCTGAAGCAATTCATACGCTTTTTGATCGACACACAGCACATATAAATGAAAATCATTGCAATGCTCATGGAGAGAATGAATCATGGGCATGAGCTTAAAGATATGCGTCCTTGACACTATCGTTGAAAAATGAAATGTACTCACCATACCACATCCAATTATCTAAGATCCACGTGCAGCAAATCGTTGACAAGCGCATACAGCGCGTTGGCAAAATCGTTTACGCCTAGCTTTTTCTTCGCTTTTGGCAGAAGCTTACGGACAGATTGCAAATCAAAGTTTTTCGCCGTCACCCTCGGGGCTTTCTTTTGCCAGTCCGGGTCAATATTGCGTTCTTTAACAACATGGAGCAGCTCAAGAAACACATTCAGCAGCATATCGTATTTCTTAGATTCCAAAAGCTTATGAATATCAGCCATGATGCCGTTCGTCATGTCAGGCGGGAACGGCCCGTTAAAAGCGAGATGAACGTCTAAGGACCGGATGTTGTTGTATTTATCGCACATATAGGCAATATTTGCCCGAATATCGTCCACAGACTTACAATTGCTCGGGTGCTCCTGATGAACACTGACGATGTCGCGATGCAGCCTGAACGTCAGTCCGGCCTGATGTAGCCTGATCCCAAGGTCATAATCCTCAAACCCGTACCGCACAATGCCTTCATCAAATAAACCGAGATCAATCACATGCTTGCGTTTGACAGAGGAATTATTCGTGATAAAAAAGCGCCATGGCATATGATAGCCTTTCAGGTCATCGCCGTACTCAACTAAAATCTGCTTGAGTACGTCAATAAAGTCGGTATCAAGGTCAAAGCTTTTATCCAGAAAGCTTCCGTTCTTGATATCCGCTTCCTTCAACAGCTTTTGTTTGTCTTTTTTCGGCATTTCGTCTACGATCTTTGCGAGCTGTTCCTTATGCTCATCTTCAAACCGTTCGTAATAAAAACTGTAAATCCGCTTCCAAAACAAACCGCATACTACGAGATTCTCTTCGTTCTCATGGGCCTTGATATGCTTTGCCACAAGGTCCTTTGCCGCGAGCATATCGCTGTCATGAAAAATCAGGATATCTCCTCTGGCATTGCGAAGCGCCTGATTTCGTCCGTACGCAATGCCCCTGTTTTCTTTAATCCTTGTAAAAACGAGCGGAAAATCCGCTTGAAACGACTCAAGCATCGAGAGCGTTCCGTCCTCAGATCCATTGTCGGCTACAATGACTTCAAATTCTTCATCGCACTCCTGCTCGTTTAACGACAGAAGGCTGTTATAGAGACGCTCCTTTGAATTATATGCAGGAATAATCACGCTTGCTTTCACTTCATTTTCACTTCCTGTATTTAATCATTTATTTGTTGTCATCTTTTGAAGCAAAACCGTTAAATTCAGGGTCTAACGTGTTGATGTGCCGAATGATATGCGGCAGTGTCTTTTGATACAGCTCATGCACAAACGGCAAGTCTGTACGGGTTGTTTCATGGATCTGTTTGATTTCATTGAGGCTGACGATTCGGTAGCCGCTGAAATGGTAAAAGATCAGCGGGCTGCCATCCTCCAACACGATCCGGCCATCTTCCCAAGAAAACGTATGCTGTCCGTAGTTCCAGTGGCCAATGTTCACACCGGGTGTCGTAATGTCACACACATTCGGAAACAGCTCAGACATATAATCCAAATAGCCCTGATCACCGAATTTCCCTTCACCCGGGGCATTTTTGCATTCCTCAAGACAGCGTTCCTTCCACCACTCCAAACAGTCCATGCCGGCATCATCATGCTTGAAGCTGATAAAACCCGAGTTATATTTGCCTAAAAGACGCTGCAGCATGTCAATCTGCTCTCTCTCAAAGGAAGGGATGACGATATCCCCCCGTGAAAGGAGCACCGAGCAGTTCGGCTGGTTTTCAAAAACCAGTGATGGATCGGCGTAAAAAAAGAGATCCCCGTCAATATACGTCACACGCTCCAGTTCGGGATTGCTGTTCAGCACAGCTTGCAGAAAGATCGGCTTCATCGTCCAGCAGTACTCGCTTTGATCTCTTGTTTCCTTCAGCTTCAGAAGCATCTCATTTTCGAACGCGGCCACCGGCACAAGGTTCAGCTGCTTCATCTTTAGCTTCTGTAAGACGCGGTGCGTATCTTCATCCATGCATAACGTATAAATCGGACTGTCTTGATCAACTTGCTCCAACGACTTAAATAACGCGACTGCCTGATATAATCTCCCTTTTGATAAAACGGTGCAATATGCGCTGGTCACAGTCATGTTCACCTCGTTTCATATTACTTTTTGAAGAATTCCGTATACCACTCAATCGTTTTTTCAAGTCCTTCATCAATGGTGTAGGCGGGTGTCCAATTCAGCAGCTTTCTCGCTTTTTCCGCGGATAAATATTGATGTTTGATTTCATTGCTTCCCTGGTTCAGCACCTTCGGCTTCAGATTACTGTTCATTTTGTTCAAGATTTTTTCGACCAGTTCAAGTACAGTCAGCTGAATCTCATTGCTAAAGTTAAAGGCCTCTCCGGCAAGGTTGTTTTCCTCCATTTTTTCTGCCAGAAGCATATACGCCTGAACGGCATCTTCGATATAAAAGTAGTCGCGGACAAACGTGCCGTCACTGCGGATTTCCGGCGCTTCCCCGTTCAGCACAAGCTGAATCGTTTGCGGAATAATCCGGTTGAAGTTCAAATCCCCGCCGCCGTATAGGTTTCCGCACCGTGTGATGCAGACCGGAACCCCGTACGTATGATAATATGTGTGGCTGATCAGATCTGCGCAGCTTTTCGAGACGTCGTACGGATGCTTGCCTTGCAGCGGCATATTTTCATCGTACGGAAGGTTTTCTTGGTCGCCGTAAGCTTTATCGCTTGAAGCGACAATGACCCGTTTGATAAGTGGGTGCTTCCGGCAGGCTTCGAGAATATTCCACGTGCCAAGAATATTCGCTTCAAAGGTCGAAATCGGGTTGCGGTTGGCCACGCCGACAATCGCTTGTGCAGCGAGGTGAAAGACGGTGTCAATTTCATACTCGCCAAGCGCGCGCTCAATCACAGGCAAGTCTTCAAGAGAGCCCCGCACAATGTTCATTTTCTTGATATGTTCTCCCTGGTAAAGGTTGGATTGAGGCACATGATCCCTGACAAGCCCCGTCACGTTTGCGCCCTGTTCGATCAGCTCTTTCACCAAACAGCTTCCTAAGAGACCTGTACACCCCGTAACAAATACGTTTTTATTTTTCCAGAAACTCAAATCAGTTCACCATACCTTCCATACTTGTTGTCCTTGATCCCACATCTTGTTGACTTCTAAGAGGTTTTTATACGTATCGATAGCCGTCCAAAATCCGTAATGGCGGTACACGGCAAGCTCCCCGTCTTTGGCAAGGTTCTTCAGCGGTTCATCTTCGAACATCATGTTCCCGTCCTTCGGCAAATAATCGAAAACCTTGGGACTGAGAACAAAGAATCCGCCATTGATGATTCCGTCACTCGAGGTCTTCTCAGAGAATGTTTTCGCGATGCCGTCCTCAACCGTCAAGGTGCCGAACTGCGAGACTTTGTCAATGCCTGTGACAGTCGCGGCAGCTCCTTTTGCCTGATGATAGCTGATGAGATGGAAAAGATTGATATTGGCCAGCCCGTCTCCATAGGTAAGCAGAAACGTTTCATCGCCGATATAGTCTTTCGCCTGCAAGATTCTTCCAGCTGTCAGCGTGTCTTCCCCTGTCTCCAAAAACGTCATTTTCCACGTTTCGGGCTGTCCCAGTATCTGCACCTCTCCCGTAGAACTGTCGAGAGTCAGGCTGTTATGCTTCCATTCATAGTTGAGAAAGTATTCTTTGATTTTTTCTCCTTTGTAGCCCAAAAGCAGAATAAACTCGTTCACTCCGTAGTACTGATAGATTTTCATAATATGCCATAGAATCGGTTTGCCGCCTATCATGGCGAGCGGTTTAGGAATGTCATTCGTGACTTCACTCATTCTCGTTCCTTTTCCGCCGCAGAGAATGACCGCTTTCATCTCTACCCCTCATCTCTATGAATATTGAGTTCGAAACCTGGTACAGCTTTACAATCTATCAAGGCGTTTCCCCGATAATTTGTCCACTTCAATACCGGTTTCAAAATCTACTGTAATGATATGAGAGAAAGCCGGCCTTGGTGACCAAATGGAATCTATTTTTTCAAGTTGGTTATGTAACCAAAAAAGAGCCTTGAGCGAAGGCAATGTGCCCGCTCAAGGCTCTTTCTCGTCTTATTTGATTTCTTTTTCCTTGCCGTAATGATAGTCAGACGGATCAACGGCTTTG
Organism: Bacillus vallismortis; assembly: GCF_004116955.1. NCBI lineage: Bacteria > Bacillati > Bacillota > Bacilli > Caryophanales > Bacillaceae > Bacillus > Bacillus vallismortis. The sequence goes on from NZ_CP026362.1 coordinate 2,695,763, forward strand.
AAATCACTCAGTTTGTGGAATCTCAGCAGGTCTTTGTACAGAACACTGTCTGAAAGGCTCAGCTGCTGGCTCACTCTTGTTTTCAGATTCTTCGTTTCTTCATTCGCTTTCAGTTTTTCACCAGTTTTCGTATCGTAAATGATATTATCGACCGATGTGTACTTCGGCGTCACGAAGTCCCCGTTTCTGAACGCCACTGTGTCATCGTGGTCTTTAGAGAATAAATCAGTGCCAAAGTTGATATATTTCTGTGAATCAATTCCTTGTAAGTGCAGAAGTGTCGGCATGACGTCGATTTCACCGCCATACGTGTGGTTCACTCCGCCTTTTTTGCCAGGAACGCGGATCATCAGCGGCACACGCTGGTTCTGCGCGTTTTGGTAATCTGTAATTTCTTTTCCGAGAATCTCTTTCATCGCGCGATTATGATTTTCGGAAATACCGTTATGGTCACCGTAAATCACGATAACTGAGTCATCATACAGGCCGGCTTCCTTCAGCTCCTTGAAGAATTGCTCAATCGACTCGTCAAGGTAACGGGCTGTCTGGAAGTAATTATCAACCGTTTTATCACCCGTTGTCGCTTTCTTAATGGTCGCATCTTTTTCATCAAGGTTAAACGGATAATGGTGTGTCAACGTAATCAAATGCGCGTAAAACGGCTGTTTAAGAGATTCAAGTTTTGGAATCGACTCTGTAAAGAACGGCTTATCCTTGAGTCCCATATTTACGAGGTTTTCTTCAGACATGTCATAACTGCTTGCGTCGAAGAACTCGTCATACCCAATATGTTTGTAAATCTGGTCACGGTTCCAGAATGATTTGTAGTCACCATGCAGGACAGCGCTTGTGTAGCCTTCCTTCTGGTCTAAAATCGCCGGAAGCGACTGGTATGTGTTTTCGCCTTTCGTCACAAACGCAGAGCCTTCAGGAAGGCCGAAGAGGGAGTTGTCCATTGTCAGCTCGGCATCAGATGTTTTTCCCTGGCCGGTCTGATGGAAAAAGTTATCAAAATACATCATATCTTCTGCGCCGTGTGCGAGTTTATTTAAGAAAGGCGTCACCTCTTCACCGTTCAGCTTATAATCAATCAGGAATGTCTGGAAGCTTTCCAGGTGAATCTTGATGATGTTTTTGCCTTTAGCAGAACCGAAGTACTCGGCATTCGGTTTCGCATAATGAGACGTCGTGTAATTCTCGACGCTTGTTAAATCATCGCTGCTCGCGTAGGCTCTTTGCGATTCCGTTTGAGCCGTCTGCACACCGTCATAAATGGTGTAATTGTAAAGACCTAAATATTTCACGATATAATTGCGGTCAAATGTTCTTGTCAGCAGCTGCGGACGGTCTTTTTCCGCATAGTGCAGGTTGATGAAAAACAGTGCGACCCCGGAAAGGATCACCAAAGACGCAAAGCGTTTTTTCATTTTGTATTCTTTTAATTCAGGTCTCCAGAACAATACCGCAATCAAAATGATGATATCTAAGAAATAGAAAATATCATGAGCGGCCATGATGCTGAAAATCCCGTCTCCCATGTTTCCGACGTTGCCGGACTGTTTAATGTTCGGGAACGTCAGGAAATCGTCAAAGAAACGGTAGAATAAAATATTCGCGTATAACACAAATGTCATCACAAAATCGATAATCAGCATGATAATGGCTGATTTGCGCCCTTTCGCAAGCAAAGCCAGTCCTAAAAAGAAGACAGCGCTTGAGATTGGGTTAAATACCAAGAGGATCTCCTGGGTTGTGCCTTTTACCCCTAGGTTAAACTCTGCTTTGTAAGATAAATACGTTTTTGCCCAAAACAGTATAACCGCCAGCACAAAAAAGCTAAGTTTGTAAGAGAAAAGTTTCTTCATAGCAACCTCTACTTTCTTAAACACTTTAAGTCTTTATTTCTATTTACCTGCTCTTGATTCTGTCTCCAATTCTTTCTTTTCAAACAGAATTAAGGCATCACACAACAAATAAATACACCGGTAAGCCCGGAATATTTATGTTTGGCACCATACCATTTTGATTGCACCTATTTCAAACCAAACACTGGACGAAAGAAGCCTTCGTTTCGTTTCACATTTTTTTCGGGAAATAAAAAAGATTTCTTTTGTCATAAATGCCTTTGAATAAATAGATACCGAGTATAAGAATAACATAAACTAGCAAAAACGAAAAATAGGTCTTGCAGACAGCCTGTCCTGCCAGAGGGCTGTGGCTATTGTATGCACTCATGTTTAGCGTGATCACAATTTTTTCAAAAGGGCAAAAAATTCAGCTGCAAATCCAAAGAAACAGCACAAAAACAAAAAAGCTTGTAGAAAAAAATCGTTTTCTCTACAAGCTGAGACTGGATGCCTCCAGTCTTTACATCCCCGACCAAACATCTTTTGCATATATGCCGGTATCCTGCAGATGTTTCAGCCAGTTTTGCGCTTCTTGTTCGCCGGTGCCATGAACAGACTGATACGCTTTTTGCAGGGCGGCCTCCACATCTGGGGCCATTTTGCTGCCGTCACCGCATACATAGAGCCTGCCTCCGCGATCAAGAATCGAAATCAATGTTTCTGCATGGTCAGCCATGAGATGCTGGACATACGTTTTTGGCATGCCTTCTTTTCGGGAAAAGGCTGTGTGCACAGTGGCGATTCCGTCTTTTTCAAACTGCTCAAGCTCGCCACGGTAAATAAAATCACGATCGTTCCTGCATCCGAAATAGAGATGGGCTTCGCCGAGCGTTTTTCCCTCCCGCTTTAAAGCTGAACGCGCTTGGAGGAAACCGCGGAATGGCGCAACTCCTGTGCCCGGCCCAACCATAATGATAGGGGTTTCAGGGTCTTCCGGAAGCTGAAACCGGGATTCGGGTGTGCGGATAAACACTACGACATCATCACCCGCTTGGCGTTCAGCTAAGTGATTTGAAGCCACGCCCCTGTATTCGCCAAGGCCGCTCCACGCTTGACCGCGCACAATACCGACTGTAATGGATGCTTGCTCCGGATTCACCCTTGGCGAGCTAGAAATCGAGTAATATCTTGGTTTTAACGGCCGTAAAAGCTCTAAAAATCGTTCAAACGGCATATCGCACGCTTCATATTGTTCAAGCAGATCCAGCATGGACATCCGTTTTTGCAAAATTTGTTCCTGGTAGACACCCTCTGCCGCCAGTTCTTCTAATTCGCGTTTATGCGGCGGGCAGACTGTAAATGCCGCAAGCTCCCGTATTTGCGCCCTTGTGGCGGCTTCCTGCACCTCGACGCTGTAGCTGAGAAGGTCTTGCAGGCTGACAGGCCGCCCTAATGGCAGATGCCCCGCACTGCGTCCGCTTGCCGACAATGTTACTTGGTCGGTTCCCTTTAGGCCGAAGTGATGAAGAATCCGGCTGACATTGGTTTGGCTGTTCCTCGGCAATACACCAAGGTGGTCGCCCTCCCGATACCCAATATCCGGCGGCAAAATGATTTCAATGTGTCGGGTGCTGCGACCGCTGTCTGCGGACTGAAGTTCTCGATTTTCAGCGATGGATGCGTGAACCGCTTCGTACGATCGGGCCAGCGGAGACTCTCCAAGCCCTCTGACAAACTGAAGGCTCAGCGTGCCTCGCTCCTTATTGGCGTTTTCATTAAGCTCAAGTCCGAATGCTTTGATGGCGTCTGTCCACATGCTGTTTTTCCACTCGTCAAGCTGCCCTTCAAAATCACCGCTTACATCCCCCTCTCCCCGCGCAGAAAACCGAGTCGCGCCTTTCTCCGCAAACTGCTCATCAATGAATCTCGGCACGTCCTGGTACGTGCTCGCCCAATTGTGATCGCCGCAGCCAAATACCGTGTAATGAACGCCTTCAAGCTCACCCGGTTTGACTTCTTGAAGCCACTGCACGAACTGCCCCGCATTGCTTGGCGGTTTTCCGTTATAAGACGAGGTCACAATGACAACCGCTCCCTCTTTCGGCAGTTTTCCAATCCTGTCGTTCAGCGGTGCCACTTCAGTTCTTACGCCGTGAAGACTGGCTGTATCGGCAAGCTCGCGGGCTACGCCTTCCGCGGTGCCGGTATCAGATCCGTACAGCACGAGAAGCGGGCGGTTATTGAGGCCGATGACCGATGCACCCTTCGTTTCCGCTTTCTCTTTTTGCCCATCAGGCGCCGCTTTTTCAGCTGCCGGGACGTCGGCATGAATGGCCTCCTGATGCCGTGTTTGAACCCTGATCCGGAAATCGCCCGGTTTGAGTGTCAAAGTTTGCTTGATATCAAGCTCATAATTCTCATGGTCAATCAACGTGAAATATTTTAATATCATGCCCAGCACAAGTGTGGCTTCATGAAGGGCAAACTGCATGCCGATACAGGCACGCTGCCCATTTCCGAACGGTTTGTACGCATGATGGGGCACTTGGTCCTGATGTTCAAACCGTTCTGGACGGAATTCCTCGGCATCCTCTCCCCAAGCGTCTCGATCTCGGTGAAGCTGCGGAATCAGCACAGAAATTCTGTCTTTCGTCGTAATCGGGTATTTTCCGCCAATGACTGTGTCTTCCTTTGGATAAAGGCTGAAAGCCGGGGCTGTCGGCCATAAACGCAAGGACTCATTTAAAATCATCCGGATATATTTTAGCTCAAGCACTTGTTTGTAGGCCGGTGCTGCATCCGTCAGCACCCGGTCGACCTCTTCATACGCCTTTTTCAGTTTGCCGGGATGATTCAATAAGAAATAGATCGCAAAGGAAAGCAGGCCGCTCGTTGTTTCATGCCCAGCAATTAAAAACGTAATGATCTGAAAACGGATATTTTCATCATCAAGTTTGTCTCCCGTCTCAGGATCCTCCACCTTCAGCATGCGGGCGAGCAAATCTTTTTCATCCTGATCCCCATCCGCCTTGCGCTCCGCAATAATGCTGTCGACTAACGAAAACATCGTTTGAATATCATGATGAAATTGTCGCTTTGTCCTCACCATCAGCTTATCTTGAAAATCAAGCCGCTGCATCTGGTGCATCGCTTCATCAAGCGCGCGCACCATGCTGTTGATAAACGGGTGGGGCGTTTCTCTATAGTAGCTGTTAAAGCGATAGTTAAACCCGCACAGACCAATCGTGTCCAGCGTCAAACGGGTCATATCCCCTGAGACATCAACTGCTTCATTCGGATTGAGCCTGGCCCATTTTTGAATAAGCTGAACGGCGATATCGACCATTTTCTCATGATAATCCTTCATGGCCCGCTGGCTGAACGTCGGCATCAGAATGTTGTGCGCTTTTCTCCAATTAGGCTCATGCGTCCAGCTTGTAAACAATCCGTCCCCGGAAAACGCGCGAACCTTTTCCAAGGCGCCTTCAATGCTTTTATCGAATCGCTCTTCATCACAAACCTCTTTCACCAGCTCATGGCCGGACACAAAGATCGTGGTGCCTGCAGGTGTGTGCATTTGAAAAATCGGGCCCTGCTCTTCCGCCAGTTTGATCAGCGAAAGTGTCGGTTTGTCTTTATCAATAAGAGGCAGATTGCCGAGCGGACCAAATGTCTTCGGCTGAGGAATCGGGCTTGTTTCCTTCATCGAACCATTCCTTTCCGTATGAAATGCCTTCTATCTGACTACGTTTCCCTTTCATGGTGATGATTATTCCGTTCCTCCGATTGACGTATGAACACCGTTTTTTCTATACTTGAGAAGCTGTACAATACGCGAATAAGGTGAGTTCACATATGGATTTTGAAATTCGATTTTTATCCTTTTATGTCATACAGGTCGAAGGCAAGGACGAGCAGGCGAACAAACAGTTCAAGCACTTCCAGACCCTTGATACGGGTGAATTTGAAGAAAGCGAGCTGAAGGACTTTCTCGACGGGGAGCTGAAAAAAATCGTCAAACGGAAAGCCGACCGCCATCCGCAGTCCGAGCAAGTGCCGACGAAAATCGGCCATTTTATCGTCGAGCCCGGCCACGAGCTCGATTCCAATCCGAATTACAATATGTTCAACCGCGCACGTTTGGCGGAAACAAAAGAGGATTTTAACGAGCTGAGCGAGCAGTTCGTCCGCACGTATCTCGATACGAGCGCGGTCCGCGGCGGCGTATTCCTTGTGGCTTCAGCGGTGCCGAGGAAATACTTCGACGAGTCATTTGTCTTCATTATGAAATGTGACTTTGAGCCGAAGGTCGCCCGCATCTCAGACACGTCATCTCTCATTAAAAAAGTCGAAATGGCGATCACGACAAAAAACATGAAAAGCATCCAATATCCGTACATGCCAGAGGAGGGAATGGTCGAGGAAAGCGAGCTGAAAATCCATCAGGCCTCGCACGCCCGCTATTTCGAAGACTTTCTGAAATTCGTCGAATACGGCGAATCAATGCCGGAAATCATGAAAAACCAGGTCATGAACATGGTACAAGAGCATGTCTACGAGACATTTGAAGACAATAGCGAAGAGCTCAAGCAATTCGAGCAGGACATTGAGATTTGGGAAGCGAGCGAAAAACGGGAAATCCAAGAGCGCCTCGACACCCATCAAGTGATCGAAGCCTCCGCCCAAATCATCGAGCACACGCCAGAGGCCCAGCTGAAAATGAAAGTCGGAGAAACCGAGATTAAAGGATTGCTAGCGGATTTTGGCGACTCCATTCACCTCGCCAAAGTGAACGGGCGCTATGTCGCGCTGATTGAAGCCGAGACGATTTCGTTTGAGAAGGGCAGTTCCCCGGTGGAGTTTTATAAGCCTGAGGGGCTGCATGAGGTGATTGAGCGGATACGCCACAAAACAGAGCAAGATTAAAAAAGTCCAGAATTTAAATCTGGACTTTTCCTATTTAATATCCTTCCCTCAACACCGCATAGCACTCCCCGATCAGTTCTTCCGCTCCCGGCTCTCCTTTCACCCAGAGGTTCTGGACGCTGAGAAGTTCGTAAAGATGCTTGGGGATATCTTTGAAAAGCGTGTTTAAAAACTAAAAAACCCGTCCGATCAGGACAGGCTACAGCGTCTTTTCTTTTGAAGCCGGATACGCATCCGGCTGTTTTTTCTTTATAACTGTAACAAATATGCCGCTGATGACACATGCAATGCCGATCAAATGCACAAGTTCAAACGGCTCCTTTAATATCACACCTGACAACATGACAGCGGAGACAGGAAGAACGGATGTGAAAATGCCAGACACCCCCGCCGGCACCTTCGTCACCCCGCTATACCATAAGTAAAACGCCAAAACGGTGACAAAAAGCGCGTAATACAACACATACGACCAATCCAAAACTGTCGGCACGCTAAAATCAAATGAAGAGGCCTCAAACAAAGCAAACGGTAGAAAAAACAGAAAACCGAAGAGCGATACGAAGGTCGAAATCGCCAATGCCGAAATATGTGGAGATAACTTCTTGGCCAGCAATGTAAACAATGCTTCACCAATGACTGCAGCAATGATCAGCATGTTGCCAAATAAGGCGTGCGGCGTCCCGTCTTGGCTCCCCGCTCCAAATAGATTAATCACCATCACGCCGCAAACCGCCAGCATAATGCCCATCAGTGTCTTTTTCTCTATTTTTTCTCTCAGCAGGAAAAAGGATAAAATACCGATCACCATCGGGGTTGTGCTGGTCAAAATACCGCTTTCCGTTCCCGTCGTATATTGAACCCCATACAGCAGGCAAATACTGAACAAAAAAACGCCTGTGAAAGACTGCACAAGCAAGACAAGCACATCTTTTTTCGTCAAAACCGGAAACCCTTTTTCAATGCAAAACAGCAGGGCCAGCAATACGATAGAAGCGATTAGAAACCGCAACCCTGAGGAAAGAAAAACGGGAATACGCTCGACCATGAGTTTTCCTACAACGACCGAGCTGCCGACGATCGCCATGGCAGATGCCATGGATACATAAGCGCCAATTTGTTTTTTCATCATCTCTTCTCCTGCCTTTTTTATCTATAGCAAGAAGCACCTATCCAATGACAGGCGCTTTCTGATTAATCATCACTGCTCAAAATGCCGAAGAAACGAAGCAGGTTGATGAATAGATTGATAAAGTCGAGGTACAGCGATAATGCCATAACCGGAATTAAGTCTTCTGTAATATGGCGATGTTTGATTTGGTTTAGATCATACAAAATGTAAAGGGAAAAGACGATGGTTCCGATCACGGAATACGCCATCATCGCCGCTGAGTTTAACGGACTGAAAATGTTGAAGATGCCAACCGCAACAAGTGCGAGCACGGCAACCAGCAGAAATGACGACAGGAAGGATAAATCCCTTTTCATTTTCGCGCCAATTGTGCCCAGAACAGCAAAAATGACAAATGTAGAACCAAAGGCTTCAAGCACGACATAGGCGCCGGCGATGGAAGCGTAGTGGCTGACGATCGGAAATAAGGTAATGCCGGAAACAAACGCGAATGTATATACAAACGCATACCCCACCGCTTTTCTCCTGCGCATCCAGAAAGCCAGAATAATCATTCCCACTTCAAGAATAGAAAGCGGCAGCATCAAAGCGGCAGGAACAAATTGGCCGATAAAAAGACCGACAGTCGCGATCAGCAGTGTGAAAACAAAGACTGTCAAAATGCGCTGCATGATCGATTGCTTACTCTCGTGAACCGTAGCTTGCATGTCAAAAATCCTCCTAAAAAATGATCTTAAAGGTCTATTATATAAAAAATGGATGAAATATGTATGTGTTTTAAGGTAAATTTAAAGAAACCAAACACCATTACGCCAAGACTTCCTTCTTTCCTTTTCAGCGAAAAACGATGATTTTCTATTTATCCCCTTTTTGTAAAATTGGGAAAGCCAAAAGGCATATGATCACCCGTTGACGGACAATCATATGCCTGACCATACTTCCTATTGGTTTTCTTCCAATTCATCCACAATACAGCGGACGCCCATGTTTTCTAACGCCTGCTTTAGCGTTCCGTACGTTTCATATTCACTGAAATCAAGCCCCAATTGAATGGATGTCTGGGCCACATCCGGTCGAATCCCTGAAAATACAGCTTTAATCCCTAGTAAGAAAAGCGTTTTTGACAGGTTGTACAGCTGCTGCGCCACCATGGTATCCACGATCGGAACACCTGAAAGATCAACGACAAGGCTTGTGATTTTTCTCTCGATACAGCGGACCGGCACTGTTTCTAAAATGACCTGTGCCCGCTTTGTATCAATGGAGCCGATTATCGGCAATATCCCGATTCCATCCGCAATGGAAATCACCGGGCAGCCCAGCTCAGAAATCAGTTCCTGCTGAGACGTGAGCCTCATCAGCATAAATTTTTGGTACTGCTCCGAAAATTCAATAATCAGCTTATCAAACGACTGATTCACAATGCGGTTCCATCGGTCGGCATCCTCATCTGTGACGATATCCCGATTCTCTTTGATAAACGCAGCGACTGCGCCCCAGAATGAGATTCTTGAGTTTGAAATAGCTTCTACGACCTCATGCACCTGAACATCTTGCTCTACTCTGTTTTTCGCAACGGTTTGCGCCCATTTTGCCATATTTTCTTGAAACTCGGTTTGATCGTCCAGAAACGCGCTTGCGATTGTGATATTGGTAAACGTATGCTGCTCAGTTAGGAGCTTTTTCGTTTCTGCACTTAAATCGTCGGCGGAATATAGCTCGCCTTTCAGCTGACATCGCAAACTGAACCATTTCTCGGTAATACCCGCAGTGTTGTCTATAATATATTGATATAATAATTGATCGATATTCACGGTTTGTCTCCTTTTTCATAATAGAAGCTCTTTTATTATAAAATGATACACCGGAATTGTGAATGGGACTAGGGAAAAATAGAATGATTCTGCTTCACGAACGCATTCCATTTTCATCCATAGGCAAATGCACCAATAAATGCCCGCTCGCATAAACTGCATATGTAAAGTTTACAATGAGAAAGGACGTTATTGCATGTATTATGTCGATCCTTATATGTTTGCCGGGCATTTTTATGAGCCTTGGCCTGCTTTTGAATATGAATACCGTTATCCGGATGGTTACCCATGGTCCGGAATTGGCGGCGGCGGTGTGCCCGGCATTGGCGGCGGTGCTGTGCCCGGCTTCGGCGGCGGTGTGCCCGGCTTCGGCGGCGGTGTGCCCGGCTTCGGCGGCGGTGTGCCCGGCATTGGCGGTGCGCCGCAGGGACCTCCTCCTTCCAAAAAACCCGAGAAACCGAAAAAGCCGCAGGGCGCTCAAGCAGGCACTTATTTAGTTGAACCCGTTGCCATTCAGCCATGCCTCTTCCGCTTTACTTATGTTTGGCTAACCAACGGCAGCTCATTTTGGTTCTATCCAATCATCCTTGGCAGAAGATCAGTCGGCGGCTTTTATTGGGATTCTTACCGGCAGCGTTGGATTTATTTCGCCTTAGACACAAATTTGATAGATGTTGTAAGCTGCTCGTATTAATCGAAAAACGGCCGGTTTTGCCGGCTGTCAGCTTGTAGAGAAAACGACGTTTTTTCTACAAGCTTTTTTGTTTTCTACTGTTTCTTTAGTTGTTCAGCGGATTTCAAAAACTGAAAAAGAGCTCCCACATACCTAGCCCTGCTTGGCTAGGTATGTGGCAATCTTCTTCATGTTCTGGCATGCGGCTGTGAGGAGAACTTGTTCACTCACATTCCGTTTTCCCCTCAACCTGCAATAGCGAAGCCCATGCAGCTGTTTTGAATCTGCAAAGCTTCGCTCTATTTTTTCTTTTCTTTTTTTATAGAGGTTTTTTCCTGAAACAGATAAGCGATTTTGTCTGATCTTTTCTTTGTGGTCCTCCCATACATGCCGGGTGATGACCTTTTGGCGGTTCTTTGATCTTGTGCATTGTTCAAGCAATGGGCACGCGAAACAGGTTTCAGGATTTGATTTATATGACCTGTAGCCTTTTCGGTCAGTTGTTGAGTATGTAAGTGTTTGCTGGTTCGGGCAAATGTATCTGTCTTGTTCACTGTCATAATGAAACTTCCATTTTGGAAACAAGCCTCTAGTAGGGTGATATCGTCTATGCGCAATAACGCCAAAAATATGGCGGTCAGCTAATCCTTTACAGATCGGAGTCGTCAAATAACCAGAATCAAGAGCGACGGCTTCTACTTCAAAATCAAATCGTGCAATTTGGTGATCTAATCGGTCAAGATAGGGCACAGAATCATGGACATTTCCAGGCGTGACATAGGCGTCGGTGATAATGTTATGTTTCATATCCGTTGTTCGGTGATCTAAGTAAAAGAAACCCTCCGGTTTGTTTTCACGATACATATATCCACTTTCAGGGTCAGTTGTACTGTGGCGGATCTCTTTTTCAGCTTTCACCTCCTCTTTGGCTGGTAATGGCTTTTTTCCGTGCTCCTCCCGATCTTCTTGAATGGCTTCATTTAAATCTTTGATATAGTTTTGTGTATCCTGTTCAATCGTTTTTCTTGTGTATTTGTGCTTGTTGGCATTGGCTTTCAGATGAGTTGAATCAGTGAAAAGGACACGTCCGCCCACCATATCATGATTGATGGCCTGAAGAACGATCTCATCAAAAATGTCTTGGAAAATCGTTGTATCTTTAAAGCGTGTGCGTCTGTTCCAGCTGATGGTGGAGTGGTGCGGAACTGGGTCATTGATATTCAGGCCCAAAAACCATCTGTACGCCATATTGTAGTAAATTTCTTTTTCAAGCTGTCTTTCTGAACGGATACCGTAGAGGTAGCCGATAAACATCATTTTGAATAAAATCAGCGGATCGAGTGAGGGGCGGCCTTTGTTTTCGCTGTAGTAAGGCTTAACCTTTTCAATGATAAAAGAGAAGTCTATGTGTTTATCGATTTTTCGAAGCAAATGATCCTCTTCGACGAGTTGGTCAAGCAGAACAAATTCGGCTGCGTTTTGAGAAGAATTTCTTGTGTGGAACATAAGAAAGACACCATCCTTTTTAGTCTTTCTTTTATTTTATTACACGTGAATGGATATTTTAAGGAAAAATAAAGGCTGTCGAGATTTTCTCGACAGCCTGACAGCCGGTTTTGCCGGCTGTTTTTTTATGTTGTTTCAGAGGAAACAAGTTATCGCATGCGAAGAAAGTTCTATTCCGCCATGCTCTTCCTTTGACATTGAGAATGAATTTCATTTACAATTATGTATATATGAAAATGATTGGAGAGGGACAGATGTTTGTTCAGTTGAGAAAAATGACGGTAAAAGAAGGCCATGCAGACAAAGTAATCGAACGTTTCAGTGCTGAAGGAATCATTGAAAAACAAGAAGGTTTGATTGATGTAACAGTGCTTGAGAAAAACGTCCGCCGCGGTGATGAGGAAGTTGTTGTCATGATTCGCTGGGAATCTGAGGATCACTGGAAACAATGGGAAAAAAGCGATGCGCATATCGCGGGCCATAAAGCGAACAAAGGCAAACCAAAGCCAGACTATCTGATCAACACTGAAGTGAGCATGTATCATGTAAAAGCTGTGAAACAAGGGACTCATGAATAATGAAAAGAGCTTGCACGAGCTGCAAGCTCTTTTTTACGGTCATGACGAACCGCTTTCTTCATACGTGGTGACATAAAGCGGCTGGTCGGCATGCCATTCCGCGTATAGGACATCCTCAACCTTTTCAACGCCTTGCTTTTGCAGCGATTGCTTCAGCCATTGTTCATCCACATCTGCTTCCGCCAGATTATCATACACAATCTCCCCATCAAGAATTAACGTAATCGGCAATGACACTTCCTTTACTGGGAGGTTCATATCTTTTCTGGTCGGTTTACCAAAATCGGCTTTCGGGAGTACACTGATCATTCCGTTTGTTTCCAGAATCGCATATTCCACTTCCTGAATCGAAAAACAGCCTTCCTGCCTCAGAAGGCTTTGCAGCTGGTTAATATCAAGCTTGTTTTTCTTCAGCGCCTTGTATTTCACTTTTCCTTTATGAATTACAATATTCGGTTCGCCTTCCAGTAACTTTCTGGACCCTTTTAGCTTTTGTGTAATCAATTCAATCAAATAGATAAGAAAGCCCCATAGGAGTGAAGCAAAAATAATTTCTTTAATCTTGATTTCATGATCATAGACGGCATTTCCGACTAGCTCCCCTAAAATTAAAGCAGAAATAAAGTCAAACGGGGTGAGTTGAGAGAATTGGGTTTTCCCAAGAAACTTCAAGATGACAAATAAAATGCCGAGACCGCAAACTAATTCTATTGCTACATTTACATAATCTCCCACTGTTGATAGCACCTACTTCTTAAAAACTACTACCATTATAGTCAAGTGCCATCTTTCTAAACCGAAACTGCTGATTTCGACCAAAAAATCAGCCCGTTCGCCGGCTGACATTTTTCACATTGTTTGGTGCTTCGCCAGCATGTCATCAAAAAGCGGTTCTGCATCACTGCGGTCAATCGTGACAAGCGGATCATTGAGAAAGGCTTGAAAAGCAAGCGTGCGATTCTTTGTTAAACCGGCTTCCGCCACTGCCTCCTGATTGGACACGTGCCTCGCCGCAATCATTTCCACACTCTTTGGCAGCGCTCCAGAGAAAATCGGCTGGACACTATTGCGGGTAATCAAGGCGTTCGTTTCGACAATCGCATGTAAAGGAAGATTGGAAACTTGGCCTTGATTCGGCACATTTACATTCGTGACAAGTTCACCCACTCCGAGAAGAGCCGCTATGATGCTCACCCCTTCCTCTCCCGATGCCTTCCCGGCAACGCCCCGTTTTTGCACAATCAATTGTTCTGATTCTTTTCGTTTTTCCTCTCTGTCTTGTTTTCTGAATGATACAGGTGTGAGATGAAATTTCCATGATTCAGGCTGTTTGAGGTAAGGGCCGGGAAGAAATTCCGCCAGATGCCTGTCACCCGCAGCGGGGATGGCACCATACGTTTCAAATAAATCAAACGCCACACGGTGCGCCGAACGAAAGACGCTGTCCCTCCAGCTCTCCCCCTCAAGCTCATATCCTGATTCTCCATAATGCGCGCTGAATTCATGGAATATAGGCAACAGATCAATATGGCGGTAAGAGGCTTCCGTAATCCATGTGAAATGGTTAATGCCAAGTACATTGACGCGGATATCCTCACGCCGCAACACATTTGCTCCGAGCCGTTCTTTGACCATTTCCGCAAGCAGCTTTTGCGTGCCGAATACCTCGTGGCAGCAGCCAATCGCTTTGATGCCGGGAAACACTTTATACAGCACTCTTGTACAGACAGACATCGGGTTTGTATAATTGATGACCCATGATTCAGGTGCGTAGTCTCTTATTGCCCGGGCAATTTCGGCAAACATCGGAACAGCCCGCAAGCCTCTGATGATTCCGCCCGGCCCGACAGTATCACCTACGGATTGATAAATGCCGCAGCGCTCAGGCAAGTGGACATCAACTTCCATATCATCCAATGAACCCGGCAAAATGGAAATGATAACGATATCCGCGCCCGATAACGCTTTTTTCATAGTAGAAACCGCTTCATACCTCCATCTGCCGTCTCCGCTGTGATTGCCAATCACTTCATTTTTCTGAGCAGCTTCAAAATCAAGATCGTAGAGCGCCACCATGCCTGACAACCGCTCATCAATCGACAGATCATTCATCAGGCTTCTGGCCCAGCCCTGGGACCCCCCGCCGATATAGGCGATTTTAATCTGGTCTAACGTACTGATATGAAACACTCCCTTTCTCAGCCTTTCACTGATCCGATCAGCATTCCCTTCGCAAAGTGTTTTTGCAGGAATGGATAGACCGCCAAAATCGGCAGCGTCGCAATGACAATGACCGCGAGTTTAATCCCCTGCTCCGGCGGAACGGTATTTTGCATCGTATCGCCATTGGTCGCTGTTAAATCCGATAAAATTGTGACTTGGCGTAGCACCATTTGCAGCGGCCATTTTGCACTGTCATTGATATATAAGAGAGCGTGGAAGAAATCATTCCAAATCCCGACCGCATAAAACAGCGCAAAGGTCGCAATAACCGGCTTTGACAGCGGCAGGGCGATCCGCCAGAAAACGCCGATTTCTGAACAGCCGTCAATTTTTGCCGATTCCTCCAGTTCGCGCGGCAGCTGCTGAAAGAAGTTTTTGATAATAATCAGGTTGAACGGATTAATCGCCATCGGCAGAATCAATGCCCAATACGTATCCAAAAGGCCAAGTGATTTTACGACAAGGTATGTCGGGATCATGCCGCCGGAAAATAGCATAGAGAAAATGACCAGGTTCAATAGCAGATTCCGCCCCTTCACATGCCGCTTCGCCAACGGATACGCCATCGTAAAGGTGAAAAACAGCTGCACAGCTGTTCCGACCACTGTGATGAAGATAGATACACCCATGCTTCGGATGAATGTCGGTGTCGAAAACACATACTTGTAAGCGTCAAGCGTAAAGGTTTTCGGAAAAATAAAGAAGCTGCGCTGGGCAAGTTCCGCTTCTGTCGCAAAGGAACCGGCGATAATGTACAAAAACGGCAAAATGGTAATTGTACCGACACCGCCGAGAAACAGAATGTTACAGACGTCAAACACCCGTCCTGCTTTTGTGTTGTGCATCGTGTGAATGTCAGCCATACCTCTCCCTCCTCTAAAACAATCCTTCCTGATCAAACTTTTTCGCAATATAATTGGCGCCGAAAATCAAGATAATCCCGACAACCGATTTAAACAGTCCGACAGCCGTGCTGTAGCTGTACGCGCCTTGGGTAATCCCCATCATGTATACATACGTGTCAAAAATGTCAGCCACGCTGCGGTTGAGCGAGTTCGTCATTAAATACACCTGTTCAAAGCCAAGATTCAAAAAGCTGCCGATTCTTAAAATTAACAGAACGATAATGGTGCTTCTGATCGCCGGCAGCGTAATATGCCACATTCTCTTGAATCGGCCCGCTCCGTCCATAATGGCCGCTTCATACTGCTCCTGATCAACCGTCGCCAGCGCGGCCAGAAATAAAATCGTTCCCCAGCCCGTCTCCTTCCAGATGCTTTGCATCACAATCATCGGCCGGAACCAGTCCGCGTCCGATAAGAAGGAAATCTGCTCACCTGTCAAGCTCATGATCAATTTGTTGATCACACCTGTATCGACAGTAAAGAAAACAAAGGTGATGCTGACCACGATTGTCCATGAAACAAAATGGGGCACGTAAATAAAGGTTTGGATGCATCTTTTATACACAGCTTTCCTTACCTCATTCAAAAGCAAGGCCAAAATGAGAGGCGCTGGAAAAGCAAACAAAAGATCCAAACTCGCCAGCATGAGGGTGTTGCGCAGCAGCCGGAAAAAATCCGGATTCATAAAAAAGTCTTTGAAATAATCAAAGCCGACCCATTCGCTTTTCCAGAAGCCGAGATATGGCGAATAGTCTTTAAATGCGATCAGCACGCCCCACATCGGCAAATATTTGAAAATCAAAAAATAAAGCAGTCCGGGAATAAGCAGAAGATAAAGCCATTTGTCACGTTTGAACGCAGCCATCCAGCTGATGCCTTTTCCAGCAGTGAGAACAGGTGCATCTCCCTTCTTCGGCACAGTTTCCATAACTGTTCTCCTTTCGTGATACCGGCGCGCCCGCCATACGGCAGGCGCATCGGTTTATTTTGATGATTGATACAATTTGTTTAAGTCCTTCATCAGGTCATTGCCGCCGCTGTTTTTCCAAAGCTCCACCGCATCCTCGAATCCTTTTTCATCAATTTCTCCGATAATAAATTGTGTTCTCGCGTCGAGAATGATGTTGTCAAGCTGGGCTCCTTTTTGGGTATAGACATCAGATACAAGCGACTCAGCCGGGTTAAAGACGGCTATTTTTTCTCCTTCGGTGATGATGTCCTTGCGATGCTGGAAGAGCTTTGTTTTCTGGTCTTCGATGTAATACTCGCTTTTCGGAATCGACATGCTGAACTGTGCCAAGCCTTCATGCTCATACAGGAGAGATTTGTTGTTTTTTTCAAGTGAGGTGAATACGCCGTCCTTGAGCTCGTAATTGCGTCCCTCCACTCCGTTGTTTGTGAGAATCTGCGCTTCTTTATCGTTCATCTTATCTAGGAAGGACAGCACCTCTTTCAGCTCTTTTTCGGTTTTGACGCTTGTTTTTGGTATCGCGATCATCCCTGAGTAACCGGATGTCGGGAAGGTGCGCTTGCCATTCGGCCCCTCAAGCGATCCGACGATATCAATCACATCCTTGTTCGACTCATCCGCTTCCTCCATCGCGCTTTGGATTTGAGACGCTCTGGAGCCGGTATCAACGATGACACCCGCTTTTCCTTTCACAACCGGATCATTCCACTTCGCTGAATCCATGACCGCAAAGTCCTTATTAATCAAACCCTCGTCATATAGCTTTTTAAAAAACGTGAGCGCCTCCATGTATTCCTTCGTTGTAAAATCAGGAATCAGCTTTCCGTTTTCAACGCCGTAGCGGTTCGGGGCGCCAAACCAGATTTGCAGAACATCCCACGGGCTTCCGTTGCCAAGCCCCATCCATTTCGGCACGACCATGCCGTACGTATCATCCTTGCCGTTTCCGTCAGGATCTTTTTCCTTAAAGGCTTTCAGCACTTCATAGAAATCATCAAGCGTTTCCGGCATATCCAAACCGACGTTTTCAAGCCAGTCGGTTCTGATGATCATACACGCTCTGATCAGGTCCCTCGTTCTGTAGATCCCGTATACCTCTCCATTCACCGAGCTGTTCTTTAAAATCTGTTCATCTGCCTGACTTAAATTCTTATAGTCTTTTAAATAAGGAGACAGCTCCCAAAATGCCCCTGCTTTGACAGACTTGATAAAGCCTGCTGATTTATCTTTTATCACAATCGCATGAGGCATCTCTCCAGAAGCCATGACGATATTGAATTTGTCGTTGTAAGATGAATCAGGCACCCATGTGACCTGAATCTCTTTGCCTGTGTATTTCTCCAGTGCTTTTAGTGATGGGCTCTTTTCACTCGGGCTTTCCGGCGATAAGAGCGGCGCCATGATTTTGATCGTGTCTTTCGAGCCGCTTGCTGAATTGGATGTTTCCGAATTGCTGCATCCGGCGATCATCATGGCAGCGAGCGGCAAGGCCAGCCATTTTGTTCGTATTCTATTTTTCATGATGCATAAGTCCCCCTTTTTCTCATTTTGCAATTCCCCTTTGCCCCTTCTAATATAAAGCGCTTACATAAATTCTTGCAACCTTCATTTTTTGCACCAATTCTCCTATGAAATTCCGGCTGTTATCCTTTTTTGCCGGATGTCTCTTTTTTTGCCGGCAGGGCATCTCCGATTAATTCCAGCGCCGCTATGACGTTTAAACACCATTGCGAGACGGTGTTCGTCGTCACCCATGGGAGCTCCTCCAGCTGCGTCCACGTCTCAATACACTCTGGTTTGATCGGAAGCGGTGTATGGCTCAGCTTGTCATCGAGCAAAAGATTCCATGCTTTGGCGGCGAGCTTCTGATCCTGTTTGTTTCTCGCGGCATAGGCTGTCATGGCAGCCGCGAACATCGGCCAATGAAAATGCCCGTCATGCAGCGCACCTCCGCTTCGTTTCCGTTTTTCTTCATCACTGAGTGTGTAAAATTCGCCGAATTCACTCAGCATTTCCTCCCATTCCCGGTCATCAAGAAGCTGAGCCAGCTCCATCCATACTTGCGGCGCGCCAAAGGCGATCATCATATGGTATCCGCCTGCTATGCCGTCGCCCATGTGATGAAGCATCGAGGTCGCCGGATCATATTCAAATGTCGGGCCGGATAATAGGCGAAGCGGCAGCCGCTTCAGGCAGCTGATGCCCGTTTGGATTTTGTGTAGATAATCTGGATTCCCGGTTCGCTCCCATTCTGTCAGCCAATTCGAGCAAAATGCCGCCCAGTCAGGTCCCGTTCTGGCATGGGTCGGATGCTTGCCTTTCTCGTAAAAAGCGCGCATCGGATCGGTTTTGACGAGGGCGTAATCGGCGTCCTTCACTTCTGTCAACAAATCTCCCGTCCGCTCATCTCCCGTCAGATAATAATAAAATTTATAAAGGCCGGCCATGCTGATCCTTGCTTCCTTGCAGCCGCATCCCCAGTGCACCACGTTATGCCGTGAGCCAAGACCTGCGTATTCCCCAAGGTGAAAGCTGTCCGTTTCGCTCGTATGGCGGGTCATCGCTTCCGCCATGCGGAAGATGTCCTCTCGGCCTGAGCGGAAAAACGCCTGCCACAGCCATAAAGTCGGAACGAGCTCATTGTTTTGCCATGCGTATCCGCCGAGATCATACCGCCACATATGCCGAATCGGATCATACGTATGCATGACATCGCCATAATGCCAAAACCCGTACCACCTGCGCTGCTCTACTTCCTTTTTGTAAAATCGAAAGGCGGCGTCGAGCTGTTCTTCCAGCTCTTTTTTGAGCGGATGGGATGTATCAATGACACTCCAAACCCCGAGCGCCTTTGATTCGTAATAGACTTCCGGCTCGCATACAATGAGCGGCGGCGCCTGCCATTTGTCAGCGAGCGCATTGAGGACTTCGTCAGACGGCATGTGCGAAAAGCACGCCAGGCTGATTTCATTTGTGTTGGCAATGCCGGTCGGATCAGAACGCATTTCATCAAAGCCTTCATATGCGCTGGCCACATGGGTGTTTCCTGTATAATGCCGCAAATCCATCGCTTCTCCGTCCGGAGGCCAAAGCCAGACAGTCATTTTTGGGTGGCCGCCGGCAAGGCCTGTGATTTCCAATGCTGACGGATATTTCTCAAAAAAAGACCGCAGGCCGAGGGCAATGCCGCCGTTTTCGCCGCCTGCATAAAAGAGCCCCTTCGCCCGGCTGCCATGCAGCATGCCGACCCACGCATAATCTTTTCCGGTCCGTTTTGACAGGCTGTAATGATCGCTGGAATCCTGAACAAGCTTGACATCGTTCCACACCGCGTTTTGTGTGCCGTGAGCGAACCATTCCTTATGCTCTTCACTTGGAGACAGGGTTTCGCCATTGATTTGGTTTTCATAAAGCGGATACCGTTCATTGAATTTCCGTGTACCAAACAGCTGGGCGGGTTCTTTGTATATCCCTTTCTCTCCCGCAAAACGGAAATGGCGGTTGTACGGCTCCCCTTCGAAACAAAGATCAAATGCTATACCGAGCCCTTTCACGAATTCTTGTTTGCCATTCCTGTCGATCAGCTGCGTATGCACGATGCCGATCTCAGAAAGCCCGGCGTAAAACGTCAATCTAACCACAAACGGCAGCCATTCCTCATTTATTTTTTGAAGGACATGCACACCCTCTATTTTGATTACCGCTTTGACAGGGCCTTGCTTCTCTATCGCCGCACGTTTGATAAGGCTGACAGACGCTTCATGAAAAAGAACCGTTTCCGCCGCCGACTCCCGTCTCGTTTCTCTTATAGCAACGAGCCTCCCGCCTGCGGCGATCGGCTTTCCGTTGATCTGCAAGGATTGAAAGAGATCCGAGCCTGTTTTATGAATGGTACAAATGAGCGTTCCTGTATCCACTTGGATGTCATGCTTTGACTCATTGATGCTGAGCGTTTCGTCTGGCTCCGGGACTTCGCCTTTTTGCACTGTATAGCTTTGATGCTCCTGTTCTCCAAACACTGCCGCGTGTTTCGTCCACTTGATGCTCCCGTCCGGCCAATAGGCGGACGGTTCGCTTTGTACATATTGATTTTCCGCATTTTCATTCACAAGCACCAGACAGTCTGCTTGTTTCAATTCTCCTTTTTTCCATGGCACGCCCCACGTCACACCGCTTGTCACCTTTGGCTGTTCTGATAACCATTTGATTTTTTTCATCAGTTCTCTCCTTCCATAGAAAAAAGCTGATTCGATGCAAAGAATCAGCTGTGATTGTCAAACTGAATCACACGGTATTCATGCGGTCCGACCGCCAGCCTCCCCGCTTTTTCCGAACGGTTCGCCAACAAATCCGTTCCCGCTTCCGGCAATGTTACGCTTCCGCCTTTTCCATCCATATTGACGATGATCCACACAAGGCCATGATCGCCTTTGCGCGGGGCAACGATTGTGCCGGGTGTCACATCCGACCGGACGGAAATGGCCGCTTCAGCCGCGTAATGCCTGACGAGCGCTTCCAGCATCGCATCCCCTTCTTTCCCTGATGGAAGCGAGCCGAGCATAACGATTTTCCCCTTGCCGTGCTTTCGTTCTGTCAAAAAAGCATGGCCTGATCCCGGTCCTGACTCAACCGTGCCAAGAGCATTTCCGCTCTCTGTATCAAATACCGCGCTCCACAGCCCGAGCGGCGCCGTGATGCCAAACGCTTTTCCGGTATTCACATCTTCGTTCATTGGAAAGGTATACAGCGTTTTGATCCCGGCTGTTTTCTCAAGCTCACCAAGGCCGCAAGCGGTATGAATTGTATGCTCGCTTGTGCGCCCTCCTGTCAGCGGCCCAGCGATCCAAATGCCTCCCGCTTCAGCGAATGCTGAAGCTTTGTTGATAAATTCGGAAGACAGAAACGGCACAAATGGCGTAAACAGCAAGCGGTAGCCGTCCAGCGGAACGCCTTCCGGAATAAGGTCACGGTGAATCCCAGTATGGAGAATACGCTCATAAAAATGCGTCACAAGTGAACGGTGCTGGAGTCCCCGATGAGGCTCTGTTTTAATAAAGGCTTTTGCTCTGTCGGAGTATGTCATCGCCACCTCGGCTTGAACAGGTTCTGTCGATAGAATGATTGATTCGATCTCCTTTCTTGCCCGTTCGACCGCCAGTACATTCTGGTAGCCCACGGCCGGCTCACCCCAGGCACTGAGAACCGAACCGTGTGAAATCTCGCTTCCTGAACGCTGCTGGCGCCACAGCCAATAGCAAAAACCCTCGCTTCCTAAGGCATAGGAAGATACGGCTTCGGCCTGTAAATACCCATCGGCATGCGGAAAAGCAAAGCTTTCGAGCGAGGCGGCATACGACGGACTCGTTTCTAAAATCCAGAACGGGCGCCCTTGTTTCAAATTCCTCCACAAATCACAGTTCAGTAAAAAGGCGGAGGCATTTTCCTGCGAAGCGTACGTATCATAGGAGACAAAATCGAGATTCTGAAAGATCCGCTCATTGTCCACGCTAAACATGACAGAGCTGTTATGCGTGATCGGCGCATCCGAATAGCAGCGAATCATTTTGGCCTGTTCATCCGCAAATGAAGCGATCATCTCCATCGAAAACAGCTGATACATTGTGCTTAGAGAGGCGTGATGCAGAAACGGGGCCGGCCCGGGCTGCGGCACCTGCTCAAACGCCTGATACGTTTCGCTCCACACATCGGTTCCCCATGCCTCGTTTAACCGCTCAATCACGCCATAGCGGTTTCTGAGCCAGTCATGCCATAAGTGCAAGCACGTCTCACACATGCATGCTGCAACATGGCATTTAAACTCATTGTCTAGCTGCCAGCCGATCAGTCCCGGGAGCTCGCCAAGCTCCTTGGCGATGCTTGTGGTAATAATGGCGGCTTTTTTTCGGAAATACGGGTTGTTCGTACAAGCATGCTGACGGGAGCCATGCCCCATGACCTCTCTTTTTTCATTTACATGCATGCGCTCCGGCCGGCCGTGAGACAGCCAAATCGGCGGTGTAGGCGTCGGCGTGCACATGATCGTGTCGATGCCGTTGTCATACAGCCGGGTGATGATCTCTTTAAAAAAACCGACGTCAATTTTCCCTTCTTCCGGCTCCATGACAGACCAGGCAAACTCGCCGATCCGCACAACATTCACGCCAACTTCACGCATCTTGTCAATGTCCTGCTGAATCGTTTCCTCATCCCATAATTCCGGGTAATAGCAAGCGCCGTGATACAGTTTTCTCCTCACATTCTTCACCCTTCTTTGATGATCGATTCTGTCAATGGCAGGCCGAGCTCCTTGATGCCTTTTGCCACAAGTTTCGCCATTTCATTTGCGCCTTTCTTTGTAAAATGCGTGTAATCGTTTATTCCTTCCGATACCATAAAATAGGTGTACACCTTTTCCTCACCCTTCTCGGTAAAGAAAGCGAGACTTTTCTCCATGAGATCAATGAGCCGGACATTCTCCTCAGCAGCCGTCTGCTTCATGGCAATGCAATAATCAGGAAAGTCGTTCAAAAACACGCCGTTCTCGTAATGAAAGCGGGCTACAGGAGTGATGAGCAGCGGATGGGCGCCTTTTTCCCGCGCGCCTGCGATATACTGTTTTAAATATTGTTTGTAGGTTGTATAGGGCTCGGTGTAGCGCTCCGGCTTATTTTTCGACGCGTCATTGTGGCCCATCTGCACAAACAGCCAGTCATCCGGCTCAATCACATCCAGAATCGCCTGAAGCCTGCCTTCTTCCACAAACGTTTTCGAGCTTCTTCCCCCGATCGCTCTGTTGATCACCTGAATATGCTCCGGCAGATGCGAGCCGAGAAACTGCCCCCAGCCCCCTTGATTTGTGCTGTCTCCATACGTTTGAACCGTCGAATCTCCAGCAAGATAAATGTGATTTTCCATTTCTCATTCCCCCTCGTTTTTTTCATTTCAACTGGCATCAATCTGGACGGCTTTTTCCTTGAAAAAACCGATCTTTGGTCTTCCTGCTCTTAGCTACGTCATCTTGCCGTATTGTTCAGCCTTTGATTTGTATCCTCCTATAGCGGCGCCTCCGCTTTGCTGCCCGCTATGTACAGGGCGGGCTTCGGCGGTTTTTTCATTCCCGTTCCAAGATAAAAGCCCGTGTGCGGCGGCTGGTTGTAGGCGGTGTTCTGCCAGGCGATGCCGAGCCGGTACACAGGATCGTGCATAAGCGTGTACAAGCGGTGGCCAGTGAGTTGTGTCGTTGTATAGATGCAAAGCGCGCTGCTGTCTTCGTTTCTCCATATCACTTCTTCCCGCCAATCGCCGAACAGGTTGGCCTGAAGAACAGGGTTTCCTTTTGTCCCGTTGTTGGACAGCACGCCTTCCGGCTGAAAAATCGTCTTCAGGCAGCGGTTTTCAGCATCCCATTTCTCAATCTTTGGCCTGCCGACCGTTCCATCCCAGTCATGATCGAGCAATTCCCTGACCAAGTCGCCGTCCCACCAGATGGCGAAATTGGCTGAGGCCGGGGCTTTGTCGCTGATTTTCTCTCCTTTACTGGTAAAAAGGCCGTATGACATTCCGTCATTGCCCGGCGGATCGATTCCCCAGACGAGCGAGCCTTTGTAGTTTGGGTCGATATGAGCCGCCATGCCCCTGCCGACGTCAGTTCCGGCATGAACGCCCCACAAAATCTCGCCGGTTCCGGCATCACGCAGCGACAGACCGTACGGCTTGGTGGCATCCTCATGAACCTGAAATACTTCAAGCCCTTTTCGGGAAGGATCCAAATCCCCTACATGCATCGCGTCTCCGTGTCCGAGCCCCGTTGTATACAAGCCTGTGCCGTCATGATCAACCGCCATGGCGCCGTAAATGATTTCATCCTTCCCATCTCCGTCAACGTCCGCCACACTCAAGCTGTGGTTGCCCTGTCCTGCGTACGCTTCATGGCCCGGCTGATTGGAATCAAATAGCCAGCGTTTTTTGAGCCTTCCTTTTCTGAAATCGTATGCCACGAGTACCGCTCTCGTATAGTAGCCGCGCGCCATCACAAGGCTCGGGCGCTCCCCGTCCAAATAAGCGATCCCGGCGAGAAAACGGTCCATCCTGTTGCCGTAGCCATCTCCCCAATCCTCCAGCTTTCCGCGGGGCGGTTCATATTCCACGGTCGTGAGCGCTTCACCGGTTTCTCCTTTAAACACCGTTAAATATTCCGGACCGGACAGGATTCTGCCCTGTTCGTTCCTAAAATCGGCATGCTCATCGCCAATGATGTGTCCTTTCCCGTCTATTGTGCCGTCGGCTGTTTTCATGGCGATTTCTGCTTTTCCGTCACCGTCTAGGTCATACACCATAAACTGGGTATAATGCGCGCCCGCTCTAATGTTTCTGCCGAGATTGATGCGCCACAAAAAGGTGCCGTCCAGTTTATAGGCATCTATCAGCACGTCCCCGGTATATCCGTCATGGGCGTTGTCTTTTGAATTGGACGGGTCCCACTTCAGGATGATTTCATATTCTCCATCCCCGTCCACATCCCCGACACTGGCATCATTGGCGCTATAGGTGTAAGGCTTTCCGTCCGGCGTCACACCGCCTTCCGGTTTGTTAAGCGGGACCTTCAGGACATTTTCCCGCCAGACGGGAGCTTCTTTGGAAAGCTTTTCTTCCCGCCCTTTATTGACAGCCGCCACCTGGTAAACAGCGTCCGCCGTTCCATTTTGATCAAGAAAATTGGTGCTGTCCGCGATCGGCTTGCGGGTGATCCGCGTTCCATCCCGATAAAGGTGAAAAGCCGTCGTCTCATGATCCGTACCGAGAAAACGCCAGCTGACAAACACGCCCTGCTCTGTCTTGACCGCAATTAAACCTCTGGTCAAGTATTCCATCTGCCTCTTTTTTGGTTTCATTTTAGAGGGAACGGGCTGCGCGCAGCCCGTTCCTTCCCCCCTTTCTGTTAAGGTGTATACATATTCGGTTTTGCCTGTTCCGCCATGCCGTCACCTAAAAAGAAGCTTGTATGCGGCGGCTGGTTGTACGCGACATTTTGCCAAGCGATGCCAAGCCGGTACACAGGATCGTGCATCAGCGTGTACAGCCTATGCTCAGTCGGGATGGTCGTCGTGTAAATGCGCAGCGCACTGCTGTCCTCTGTTCTCCACACCACTTCCTCGCGCCAGTCCCCAAGCAGATCAGCCTGAAGCGCCGGTGTTGCTTTTGTGCCGTTGTTGGCGGCCGCGCCTGATGCAGTCAGGACATTTTTCGATACGCCGTTTTGATAATCCCACTTATCGATCCGGTTGCTGTCCAGCTGTTCCCGCAGCAGATCGCCGTCCCACCAGATGCCGAAGTTCGTCGAGGACGGGGCACTGCTTCCGATTTTGATCCCTTTCGCTGTGTAAAGAGAACCGTTTGCCCATACTTCCTGTCCCGGATAACGCGGGTCGATATCAGCAGCCATGCCCCGGCCTACATCCTTGCCCGCATGAACGCCCCAAAGGATTTTACCGGTTGCCGCATCACGGAAGGATAAGCCGTATTTCGCGTTTTTATCCTCATGTACCTGGAATACCTCCAGACCCGGCCGGCTCGGATCAAGATCCCCGGTATGGAGGGCATCCCCGTGTCCCAAGCCAGTCGAATACATGCCTTTGCCGTCATGGTCTACAGCCATTGAGCCGAAGATGATCTCATCTTTCCCGTCTCCGTCAACATCGGCGATGCTCAGGCTGTGATTCCCCTGTCCGGCAAACGCTTCATTTCCCGGCTGCGAGGAATCAAATGTCCATAGCTTTGAAAGTTTACCGCCTCTGAAGTTATAGGCAACAATCATGGACTTTGCATAATACCCTCTCGTCATAATCAAGCTCGGCCGCTGTCCGTCGAGGTAGGCAATCCCAGCTAGAAACCGGTCCACCCGGTTGCCGTAGCTGTCCCCCCAATCCGACACTTTGCCGCGGGCCGGTTCAAAGTTTGTTGTAACAAGCTCTTTCCCGGTTGCACCTTGAAACACCGTCAAGTATTCCGGCCCTGAGAGCACACGCCCCTGTTCATTTCTGTAATCAGCGTTGGCATTACCAATCACTTTGCCCGTGCCGTCTTTTGTCCCGTCCGCCGTTTTCATCGCCACTTCCGCTTTTCCGTCACCATCAAGGTCATACACCATAAACTGGGTGTAATGCGCTCCCGCTCTGATGTTTTTGCCGAGATTGATCCGCCATAGCTTCGTTCCGTCCAGTTTATACGCGTCAATCAACACGTCACCCGTATAGCCATCCTGTGAGTTGTCCTTTGAATTTGACGGGTCCCATTTCAGGATCAGCTCGTATTGCCCATCTCCATCCACATCGCCAACACTGGCGTCATTGGCGCTGTACGTGTAAGCTTCGCCCTTTGGCGTCGTGCCGCCAGCCGGTTTATCCAGCGGGACCGAATGATACGGCTGCGCCCATACAGAGGCTTTTTCAGAAGCCGCCTGTTCGGTTCCTTTTACGACAGCCCGCACCGTATACGTTGAGCCAGCCGATCCGTTTTTATCCACATAATTCGTGGTTTTGACAGGTGAAGCATTCAGCTTTTGCCCGTCTCTGTACACATTGAACGAAACAGATGCGTTTTCAGTGCCAAGAAACCGCCAGCTGACAAAAATCCCGCCATCCGTCTTGACCGCCACAAGCCCCCGGTTCAACGCTTCCATCTGCCGGGCTGCCCCTTCAGCTTTCACAGGACATACAGAGGCTCCCATCACCAACAAGACCAGCAGTGTAACAGCGGTAAACATGCGTTTCCTTCGTGTGTTCATCAGACAGCTCCTTCTCATTTATTTGTAAGCGCTTACTTAAATTGGATTTTATGCGCTGTATGAGCTGCCTTCAATTTCACTTTTTTGCATCCGCCTTATTCAGACACTGCACTTTTTTGCGAAACTGGCACTTTTTTGTTACCCGGCTTGGCGGTGCTGGGCCTCCGTCTTTTGAAACCCTCTGAAAGCAAAAAACATCGACACTAGCCCAAATAAACAAGGGCCGTAAAAGGGGATCAAGCCCGGGAGCGTATACAGCAAATAAAGGACAAATCCACATCCGATCAGCATACAGCCGGTTGTCATCGGCCGCATGGCGCCAAACAGCAGCGCTTGCGGAATATATTTACGGAGCGGGAGCTGGTAGTGCACGTAAAGGGGAAACACATACATTAGGGCAATGATATACAAAAACCCAGCAAGCAACGTGCAGCTTGTTACGGCAAAGGACAGCCAATCCGTACTGGCAGAAAAATAATGATAATTCGCGGACAATATGAGCAAAAGAGCCGCAAACGCCAAACCAATCGCATTGACCTTGAGAAACTCTTTTTTGTAGGTATCAAGAAATAACGGAAACACCGGGATATCCTTTTGCCCCATCAGCCATTTCCGTATGACGGCACACATTGCGGCTGTACTCGGCGCCCACCCGAAAAGAACGCCGCCCAAGAGCGTAAACAATAGCCACAGCCCGTTGAGCCACGCGATTTTCACCACCGCTTCGCAGCCCGCATAGAGCGCATCCGTTACCGTTGTTTTCATCTTCTCACCGCTTGATGCACGGCAAAATCTCGATAAGCCGCTTTCATGGGCGCCATCTGCCGGAACCCGATTTTCCCTTTTGTTAACAGAGGCCCATATGTGCTGCCGTCGTCCGTCCACTCAAGAATGGGCAGATCATTAATTGAAAAGTGCACATAGCCTTTGTCTTTGATGAGCTTCATATGGTACGGAGAATCAGCGTCGTCTGGAGAAGGAAGCGGATCGGCTCCCATCGCGGTGAGATGGAAACCGTAGCTTTTTCTTAAATTGCAGGTGCGGAACGCTCTTTCCTCCGCGTATTTTCTGCGGAAATACGATAGGTGAAGCGCGTTGATATCCCCTGAATGATATTCGGGGTACTTTCCCGTCCTGTTCTTGAGACTTGGATCAAACAAATCCTCGCCGCCAATCCCCGCAGCGGAAAAAAACAGCATACACAGTCCAGGCTGCTCAATCGGGGAGAAGTCCCACGTCACAATGATGCCGTCCGGAAACGTTTCCGGGCACCAATAGACAAAGTGCGCTTCGTCCTGAACATGCGACAGGTGTAAGCGATGATCGCCAAAAGAGATCTGTCCGCCTCCCTCCATCCGCCAATCCTTCACATCGCTTGCTGACCGGAGCGGATTGCGGTACAGGCACGCGCCTTCCTTATACATATTCTTTTCCCTCCCGGCTCACAAGATGATCCTTCAGCGGAAGGCCGAGTTCTTCAATGCCTTCTGCCACAAGCTTCGCAACCTCCTTCGCCCCTTCTTCTGAAAAATGCGTATTGTCTTCAATGCCGTCCGGATAATTCGGATGTTCATTCGGCTGAAGCCAAACGAACAATCGCTTCGACTTCTCCGGCCCGTATGTTTCATACAGCACCTTTGTTTTCGCCAGCAGGTCGATCACAGGCACATCAAGCTCCTTCGCCAGTGCTTTCATCGCATCAGGATACTCGCCAAGTGTATGCTCGATCCGCCCGTTTTCATCAAAACGGCGGCGCTGCACTGATGTGACGAACACAGGATGCGCTCCCTTTTCGCGGGCCGTATCGACAAACAGGGTGAGAAATTGCTGAAATGTGGAGTACGGCTTCGTCCCCCGGGGTTTTTGGTCATTGTGGCCGAATTGAATAAACAAATAATCTCCTTGTGTGATGCGCTCGGCAATTGCCTGAAGCCTTCCCTCCTCCACAAAAGAATAGGTGCTCGCCCCTCCTTTGGCGTGATTGTGCACCTTCACATCTTCAGAAAACAATTGCCCGAATACCTGGCCCCACCCCGCCATTGGCGCTTCATGAGGCGGGCAGTCACTCACGGTGGAATCCCCCGCTAAAAACACTTGAATCGCTTTTTCCATCACATGTTCTCTCCTTTCACGGCGTTTCCTGATACATTTGCCTGAAGACACCCGGCGGCACGCCGACTTGTTTTTTAAAAATCCGATTAAAGTAATTGTGGCGATAGCCGACTTCTTCTGATACATCAAGTATTTTTTTATCCGTATTCACCAGCAGCTCTTTCGCCTTTTCAATTCTGATTTGGGTTACATAATCAATAAAATTAATGCCGGTTACTTGCTTAAACGCCTTGCTTAACGTATATGAATTCATGCCAAGCTCATCGGCACAGCTTTCCAGCGAAATATCCGCCATATACTGTTCGTGAATCATGGCGATCACACGATCCGCCAGCTGCTTCTGGTGTCTGTTTTTTCTGCCCTCAAGCTTGGATAGGTAAGGCGTAACGACAGCATCCATCAGCCAGGCCGCCGCCTCATATGGTTCGCGCAATTCTGAAATTTCAAGAAGCAGCTCCCGGCATTGAAACAGTTCGCTCGGATTGAGCCCGGAGTGCAAAATATCCTCCTGAATGCGGGAAAGCAGCTGTATCAGGGCGGAGTGCACATGTCTGTCTATGGCCGTCTTCTCCGCCAGTTCCTCCATGCAGATACGAATCAGTTCCCCGGCTTCCTGTTTTCTTTCCAGCCGGATGGCCTGAACAATTTGTTTTTCCAACTCAAAAGGGTAATAAGGGGCCGACTGCTCATCCTGAGGGAAGTTTGTCTGCAAATCAATCACCTGATGCCGGTTAGCAAACTGCCTGTGGGATTTGCCGCTTTTCACATCCTGATATAATGAAGGGATTTCCGAGATGAGCTCCGTCTTTCTGCTCATCGTCCCGGTCAGGTGTAAACCGGTTACATCACAAAATTGGTGTGCTAAGTCCGTTACATACGCCTTCAGATCACCTCTGTTTGTTTTCATTACAAGCACGGTGACGGAAAGCCGGCCGACATCAAGAATGGAGGGCTGAAAACAGTGTTTTGCCGCAAGCTCCTCGGCGAGATTGGTCAGAGTAAATACAGCGAGCTGTTCATCATCAGGCCGAAAGATGCTTGTTTCACAGCGGAGGCCTGTCACCTGAAGATCAAGCACCTGAAACTTTTTTTCTCCGATGTTCCATCCAGCCTCTCCCATTCGTGATCTGAGACTTGCCTCGTTTTCATAATAAAAATCGCCCTGCAAGAGATGCTGCAAAAAACTTTTTTTCATATGGGGCGTCTGCCGCAGAAGCTGCTCTTGAAGCTTCCGGCTTTCAAGGGATAGGTCATGCCATCTCTTTTCAATCCACTTGAATTCATCCTCCCCGGACACCTGCCACGTTTTCTTCTCTCCGCCGGTAAACAGGCCAAGCAAATGCTGAATAGGACGATAGATTTTTTTTGAAGCGTACCACGTCATGCAGACCGCTAAGCCGATGCAAATGACAAGCATGGTGATGATCACTTTTGATAAAAACACCATCGGCGCTGTAATAGCTGAAAGAGGCGCCGCTGACACAAAGGTCCACTGCTGATGCATGCGGTTCAGTTTTCCAAATGAGACAGAATACACCTTGCCCTCCCATTCCATCTGAAAATGGCCTTTCCGGTCCGGCCGTTTTTTCACCTCTTCAATTAAAGTCTTTTCTATATCCTTTTCTCCTTCATGAAAAAGCACTTCCCGATTTTGATCCAGAAGCAGGGCACTGCCATCAGGATAAGGGGACAAGCTTTGCAGGATCGACTCCATTTCTTTCTGATCAACCGCCAGCATGATCGCGCCGAACGGTTTCTCCGCCGAGCCCGGAATGAGCTGGATCAGCATCGCCTGATTTCCATATCGCTCCCAATAAATGCTGTTGTCCGAGGCAAGCAGCGAGCGATAGTGGCGAAGCGTCTCCTGTTCTGTCAAAGGGCTGTATTCGGGACTCAACACAAGAGGCCGGGGGCTGTTCAGAAAGATGGAAGCCTGCTCGATCAGCGGCTGCTGGTCCCGTAAAAGAAACAGCTTTTTCGTTAATTGATAGGAGAATGTATAATCTTTCTCCAAATCCTTTTCTGCCAATCCATTCATCAGCGAAGAATCGTATGCCATCTGGGTGAGAGTCAGCTCCAGCACGCCGAGCTTTTCATCCATCCGGCTGACTTCCCGCGCCACCTGTGTTTCATGCGACCTCTGCAGTTCCTTCTCCACCTTATCGATCGAAAGAAAATAGATAGCGCCGCCAGTCAGCAATCCGGGAATACAGGCAATCACCAAAATGAAGACAAAGTTTCTTTTGAAATACGTTCCCTTCCAGCGTGAAACCCGTTCCTTCTGTTGAGGCTGTTTTTTCATCCCTTTCCCCCCGCCGCCATCTCTACTGGTACACGCGTTTTTTCGTTCTCAGCACATCAGCAAGAAACGTCAGCGCAAGTCCCTGTCCCCAACCTTGTATTCGTTTGTAAGGCACCTGTTTGTATCCTTCGGCATTTTTCATGACGGCTGTTCCGGCCGATACCTTGCTGACCCGTCCGTCCTCTTCCACCGCATCCAAAATGGCGGCTAGCGATTTCTGCACATATTTTGTATACAGTTTTCCGTTCGACAAAAGAGCAGATGCAATGCCCGCCGATGCCGAAACCTCGAGATACGAATCCGAATCATCCAAAATCGTATGCCAGAGACCTGATTCATCCTGCAGCCGGACGAGCGCGCTCAGCTGGTCTCTGAGAGAGCCGTCAATGATCATAAAAGAAGAGTGCGTCACCTCAATGAGGGGAAGCGCCTTCGCCATCGTGAGTGCCGCCCAGCCGTTCGCCCTGCCCCAATAAATCCCCGACAGATGATTTTGCGCTTTGTTGTCCCAGGCGTGGTAGTACAAATTCGTGACAGGGTCCTGGAGCACGTCTTCATGTCCGTGAAACTGGCGCAGGCCGTCTTCAAAATAATCCTCACGCTCCATCACCCGCCCGATTCTCAGCATAAACAGCCCCGCCATCATCAGCGTATCCGCCCATGCCTGCTCAGGAAACACATAATCCGCGGAATTAACCGTATGCTGAAGAATCCCCTCGCCAAAGCGCGGCGCTTTATGCAGCACATATTCAGCCATCTCACCCGCCGTTTCCAAATACACATGATCACCCGTCACCTTGTGGAGAAACAAAAGCGTATGGCCGATGGAAACCCCGTTGATCGAAAGCGGCGGCAGCCCATCCTCCAGCTGTTCATCCACCCACGTTTTTAGCAGATTGATATATTCCTCGTTTTCCGTCGCTTCATACGCCTCCGCCACACCGTAAAACGCGACGCCGCCCGGCCAATCCCATGCAAAATCCATCTGAAATGTCCGTTTCACAATGCGGTCAATCACGGATGTAACCTTTTCTTCATCAAAGATAAGCTGTGCCATCTGCAACACTCCTTTTATTTTAATCCGGTCGTGCTAATGCCCTGAACGATATATTTCTGAAACATAAAGAAGACAAGAATCACAGGCAATAACGAAACGGCCGACATGGCAAACATCGCACCCCAGTTCGAAGCCGATTCCGTATCGAGGAAAAGCTTCAGCGCAAGTGAAACAGGGTAAAGCTCAGGTTTATTCAAGTACAAAAGCGGCTGAATCAGCTCCTCCCACTTCCAATAGAAAGAGAAAATCGCAGATGTCGCAAGCGCCGGGGCAATCAGCGGCAGAATGATCCGCCAAAAGCAGGCAAATCGCCCGCATCCGTCGATTCTCGCCGCTTCATCCAATTCCACGGGAATCGTCCGGATGAATTGGATCATCAGAAAAATAAAAAACGCATGCCCGAAAAATGGCGGAACGACAATCGGTTTAAAAGAATTCAGCCAGCCCAATTTCGCAAACAAAATATACTGCGGAATCATCAGCACTTCATGCGGCAGCATTAACGTCCCCATCATGCAGACGAACCAAAACGCTTTTCCCTTAAACGGGATGCGCGCAAATCCGTACGCAATGACAGCCGATGACAGGACGGCGCCGATTGTGGACAGCCCGACAATGATCGCAGAGTTTTTAATAAAGGTCAGAAACGGCTGCCCCGCAATGCCCTTCCATCCTTCAGCATAGTTGCTGAGAATAAAAGGATCGGGAATGAGAGAATGGGAGGTTGTGAAAATACTGGAGCTTTCCTTAAACGAGCTGACAAACAGCCAAATGACCGGATACAGCAATAACACCGCCAGCGATGCTGTAAACACATGGAACAGTATGCGCTTGAGCTTGACGCGCCCGGCTTTTTTTCTCTCAAAAACCGGGTCTTCTCTGACAGGCTGGTTGACCGGCTCCATCCGTCATTCCTCCTTTGACTCGTAATGAACCCAATAGGCCGATGTTTTAAACAAAATCAGCGTAATCAGCCCGACAATGATCAGCATGACCCACGCCATCGCCGATGCGTAGCCCATTTGAAAATAGTTGAACGCCCGCTGGAACAAATAGAGCGAATACAAAAGCGTCCCGTCAAGCGGCCCGCCCTCACCCTTTGAAATGATATAGGCAGGTGTAAACGTCATAAAAGCAGAAATCGTCTGCATCACTAGATTAAAGAAAATAATCGGCGTGAGAATCGGCAGCGTGATTTGAAAGAAGCGCTGCACCCGATTTGCCCCGTCCACACTGGCCGCTTCCAAATACGAAGACGGAATATTTTTCAGGCCGGCCAGAAAAATCAGCATCGACGATCCGAACTGCCAGACGGACAGCAAAATCAATGTCCACAGCGCGCTAGTCGGGTCCTGATACCAAAGAATTTTTTGATCAATCCCCACAAAAAACAGCAGTGCATTGATGACCCCGTCATTGCCAAAAATATTGCGCCACATAATCGCCACGGCCACGCTCCCGCCAATAATTGAAGGCAGATAAAAGAGCGTTCTGTAAATAGCCGTTCCTTTTGATGCATTGTTTAAAATGACAGCGATAAAAAGCGCGAAGCCAAGGCGGAGCGGAACTCCGGCAAGCACATACGTAAACGTCACCTTGAGCGACTGCCAATACTTTTCGTCACCCGTAAACATTTCCTTGTAGTTGTCGAGCCCGATCCATTTCGGCGCCGTAAACAAGTCATAGCTTGTGAAGGACAGAAACAGGGACGCTCCCATCGGAATCACCGTAAAGCAAAGGAACCCGATAATAAACGGAGAAATAAAAGCGTATCCCGCCAGATTGTCTTTTCTCATACTCCGGCTTTTTTTCATTGCGTCAGCCCCATTTCCCGTCAATTATTCCTCTCTAAAATTTCATTGGCCTGCTTCCGGAACGTTTTGGCGGCTTTTTCCGGTGTTACCTTCTGGAACAGAATCTGATCAGACGTATCCTTCAGCAGCTTGATGACCTCCGCGCTTCCCACCGGTTCCGGCGGATCGGCTTTGCTGATGTGTTTTGAAGCGTTTTCTACATATTCCACAATATTGGCCTCTTCCTCATTCAGCTTCGGTTTAATCGCGTCTGCCACCTTGTCGGATACCGGTACGCCCCGCTCGCCTTTGATCAGCTGGTTCGCTTCTTCATTATTGACGAAGAAATCAATAAATTTCGCGGCCTCTTTTTTATGCTCAGAGCTTTTCGGAATCGAAAACAGCATACTCGGCTTCAGCGTCAGCGCCTTTTCCTGCATTTGCTCCGGCGGCAAATACAGAGACAGCGGCGAGTCTGTCAGCTGTGCAAATCCCAAATACTGATTGGAGTAGTTCCACGTAATCGCCGACTTGCCTTTCACGATAAAGTCGTCCTCCATCCCTTTAATCTGTGCGCTTTCATCAGGTGTTGGGGATGTTTTCGCTTTCACCAGCCTCAGCTGCCGTTCAAAATAATCGACAAACAGCTGATCATCTTGATACGCGAGGCCTGTGCCGTCTTCTTTATAAAAACGCTCACCCTTCGTTCGCAAATAATAAGGGAAGAAAATATCAGGCGGGTGCATGCCGTTAGAGCCGTAAACGCCGGCATTTTCCTGAAGGTCATACGCCAGCTTTTCGTAATCCTCCCACGCCCAGTTTTCCTGATTGATGGACACACCCGCTTTCTTCAGCAAATCATCATTCGCAATCACAGACAGCACGTTGACGCCCAGCGTAAACCCATAGAGCTTATTGTCGATTTTTCCGCCCGACAGCATATTCTCGTCGATTGAACTGACATCAATCGTTCCATCCTTTGTATACGGCGTTAAATCTTCCAGCTGGTTCTTCTTTCCGTACTGTGCCAAATAAGCGGTATCCATTTGAATGACATCGGGAAGCTGGCCGGCGGCAGACATCGGCGCGAGCTTTTTCCAGTAGTCATCCCAGTTCGCAAATTCGGCATCAATATGGACATGCGGATTCTTTTTTTCGTAAAGTTCAATTACCTTCGTTGTATAATCATGCCTTGGCTGCCCGCCCCACCATGCAATTCTGAGCGTAATGTCTTCTTTTTTCCCTGATGCCTCTTCACCCGCGGAACATCCGCTGAAAAAAAAGACGCAGACAAGCGACAGCAGCACGTAACAAATCTTCTTCAAACCAATCCCCCCTTTAATGTAAGTGCTTACATTTTATTGTAAAGCGTTCAGTGAAGGCGAAACACTCAAAAAACAGTGGCGAAAGTAAAAAAAACAGAGATGGCTATCCTGCGGAAGCGCCTCCCTGTTTTCTTCTGAATTCTGACGGTGTCAGCCCGGTATATTTTTTAAAGACGAGACTGAAATACTTCGGATTATCGCCAAAGCCGATTTCTTCCGCGATGTCTGAGACACTCGCGTCCCGCCTGATTTTCAACTGCTTCATCGCATGCTCAAGACGCACTCGCGTCACGTATTGGGAAAATTTCTCTCCTGTTTCCTGTTTAAATAATTTCCCGAGATAATCGGGATTCATAAACAGCATATCCTTCGCCGCCCATTTTAAGGATAAATTCGGATTTGCGAGCTCATCGGCAACAAGCCTGATCATTTTCGAAATCACCGCGCTCCCGTGCAGGTCACCAGACGCTTCAACGGTATCCCGAAACAGCTGCCCTGCGTGCCGGAGTTCTCCCGTCTGGCTGATTGCCATCTGATAGTCTGTGAAGACGTCCGCCGCCTTTTCAGCGGCGTTCTCTTCCACAGCGAGCACCGTCCAATCTCCGCTGCTGCAAACCGCTGTCAGCGCCGAGCCAAGCGCTTCTCTAACCGCGGAATCAATAGATTGTTCCCCTTTTACAATCAAAAGGCGGACCTTTTTTCCGGCAAGTGAAGGCGGCGGTGACAGCTGGGCCACTCCGGCGATCAAGCCCTCCAAGTATTGATCGGCGGCAAAGGAACGGATATGATCGAGCTCATGCTTCAGATGAGCGGTTCTCTTTTGCCGCATATCGTGCTGCTTCAGCTCGGCAATGATTTCCTCCAACGAGCTGATAATCTGCTGTTCATTGCAGGGCTTCAGCAAATAATGTTTCACTCCGTATTTCATTGCTTCCTTCGCGTATTCAAACTCTCCAAAACCCGATAAGACGATAAATTGAACCGACGGATTGGCGGCTGACACCTTTTTAATCAGCTCAAGCCCGTCCATGCCGGGCATTTTCACGTCTGTGATGACAATATGCGGCTGGTTATTTAAAATCTTGTCATACGCTTCATTCCCGTTCTGCGCTTTGCCGATTAAAGAAACGCCAAGCGCCTCCCACTCAATGATTTCTGCCATTCCCTCAAGAATAATCCTCTCGTCATCAGCCAGCAATACTTTATACATCACGCCACCTCATTTCGGCACGGTATTGTGATCACAATCCTTGTTCCCTTGTCTTGTTCACTTTGAATGCGCAGGCCGTACGGTTCACCGAATGTCAGCTTGATGCGTTCTCGAATATTCCAAAGTCCGATTCCTCTCCCCACCGAAGTTTCGAGAATTTGTTCATCCATGCCGGGACCGTTATCTTCGACCGTAATACAAACACAGTCCTTCATTTTTTTCGCCTGAAGGCGGAGGGCGCACGGCCTTGTGAAGGGCTCAAGCGCGTATTGAATCGCATTTTCGACCAGCGGCTGAAGCGTCAGTTTCGGAATAAGGCAATGCTTTACTTCTTCGTCTATATCCAAAGTAAAATTCAGGCGCTCTTCAAATCGAAACCGCTGAATGGTCATATAGTGAAGAACGATGTCCGCCTCCTCCTGAATGGTCACTGTATCTTTTTTCATATGAATGCTGTTTCGCAGCAAAAAACCGAGCGATTCCACCATTTTCGAGATTTGCTTTTGCTGATTCGCTTTGGCCAGCCAATTGATGGACTCAAGCGTGTTATATAAAAAGTGCGGGTTGATCTGGGCTTGCAGTGCTTTCAATTCGGTTTCTTTAATGATGAGCTGCTTTTCCACATTTTCTTCCATAAGCTCGTTAATTCGTTTCATCATCACAGTAAAATGGCGGTTCAGCATGCCAGCCTCATCTTGTGTATGTTCCGGCAGAGAAAGCGATACCCCCGCTTCAATGCCGCCGTCCTGCACCGATTTCATCGCGGACACAAGCTGCTCGATCGGCTCCGTGATACTATTGGCGATTTTCCTTCCAGCAAGCAAAACCACACAGAAAAACAGGAGAAAACACGTGCCGATCACCGTTTTCATAAAGGAAATTTTTTCGAACATCTGATCAAAGGGGATGACGTTATAGTAGCTCCAATTTTGATAGGATGATTGAAGGAAAGAAATAAAGTACCGTTTGCCATTCTTTTTTATCAGGTCATAACCTGGATGCTTCAGCGTCTCCTTTGCCGCCTCGGGCGCAAGCACCGAGGCATGTGCAGAATACACCAAGTTCCCGCCTTGGTCGGCGATCATGATGTCTCCGACCGCATCGCCCCAATCCTTCGGCAAATCACGAATCATCTGTTTCACATTGACTTGGATCAGCACCATGCCCAAGTCGTTCAAACTCAGCTGGCGATACGATCTGATCTGCCGCGCTGAAATCAGGACAGGATCTGAACCGCCGAGCGTCATCCAAAGATTTCTTCCGTTTTTCGCTTTGGCTCGTGTAAACACCTCTTCCTGCTGCTGCTTCAACATGTCTGAAGAACTGCTTCCGGCTGAATACGCTGAGCCGCGGGCATCAATCAAATGAATGGAATCGATGTACTTTTCATCTCCGGCATATTCCGCAAGCTGATCCCACAGCTCCTGCTTCATTTGATACTGATCATACGTATCATCACGATGTTGCATGCTCAGGATGCGCTGAATCTGTTCGTTCGTAATGATTTCATATGACACATCCTCAATCTTCTTCAGCTCGTCTTCGATCCTTTCAGAAGACATCCGCAGCACCTCCGAAGACTTGCGGTAAATCTGCTCATCATACACATGAAAGGCGTACTGCACCCCGCTGTATACAAACAGAAAGGACACGGCCATAATGAAAGATAGAAACACAAACAGCTTATCCCTAATCTTCATCCGCCTGTACCAGCCCGCAGCTCTTTTTTTCATGCTGCCTTTTCTTTCTCCTGACGCTGATCCATTGACTGAAACGCTTTAAAGGAAAGCTTCGTTAAGATCAGGCTAAGCAAACTCCCGCTGAAAAACAGCAGAAACGTTACGTGAAACAGCATGAGAAACAACACACCGACTGCGCCCGCCGCCATCATGAGCGTCACCGCAGGACGGCTGAAGGCAATCAAAAAGCTGATGCTCAGCACTTCTCTGATTTTCACATCAAAATGAGAAAACACCGGAAACACATACAGGACAACAAATGCAAAAATCAAGCTGATGCTCAAAAACACATTGACGAGCACAGGCTGATTCATCTGCGCCGCAATCCGCATATCCGCAAACAGAAACAAGCCGGCCGTCACAAGAATGAGCCCGAGAATCTGTGCGGCCCGCCACTCCTTTTTGAATGCCTGAAAAAAGACAGAAAACACCGGGGCATCCATGTTCCCCTTCGCCCATTCTCTTGCCACTGAAAACATCGCGGCAGTAGCGGGCATCAAACCAAACACAACGAGGCCCGCAAGAGAAAATAACAGCCAAAGCACATTCAAATAGGCCAGTCTCATCACCCACGTGCAAAAACGATTCAGCCCATTCGCCACACTGTGTATCAACAATATCACCTTCCTGTTGTAGAAAACGCTTTCATTCCAAAGTAATATGTATTTCTCCTTTCGAAAGAAAATTCCTGCCTCCCTATAAAAATTCGACATCACAAGAAACATCAGCCTTATCTATTCCTGTATCGCATGATGGCCTTTTCGATCAAATACCCCGCAATGGCTCCGCCAATGACATGAAATCCAAGCACACCGAGCATAGCACCCTCCCAGCCGCGTACATAAACGAGGCTATACCAGATCGCAAGCACACCAAGGACAACCAGCCCTGCCAATATCCATTCCGGCCATCTTTTATCAGGAAGTTTCACCCTAACAAAAACGGATGCGCCTGCGAAAAGACAAGCCGTCAAGATCCCTGCCAGCAAAACAAATGACCACATTCCCTGTCCCTCCTTTTAGAAAAAGACAAAAAAGCCTCCTGCAAAGGACGCTTATTCTGCCGACATTTCTTTTTCAAACAAATGATATCCAGATGCATCAGCACCCCTGAAATCATATCCCATTCGCCGGTAAAACGAGTGCAAGGCGTCATTATCAGCGACACAGTCAAGCCGAATCCGTGTTTTCCCCGGATAGTCAACACCCGTCTCTGCCCAATGAAGGATACGCGCACCAAGCCCTTGTCCCGCAAACCGGCGGCTGACCGCCAAACGGTGCAAATAAATGGACGCGTCATGCCCGTCGTCTCCCCAAAGTGTCCGGTCCCACTCGCTCGGTTCCGGCAGCAGCATCACGACAGCCGCAAGCTCTTCGTCTTTTTTAAACACAAACACATGCCCATTTTCAATTGAACCCGCGATATCATGAGTATCTTGTCCTTCCAGCAGACCGCTCCATTGGTTAGAGCCCCGGTCCCGGAGCCATTCAGCTGTTCGGACGAGCAGCCCGGTAATCGATTCTGCATCCTCATACACGGCCGGACACGCGCAAATTCCATCAGCTAGTGTTTCATTCGTAATCTTAAAAGGTGACATAAAGGCCTCCCAATCAAAAAGTAAACTTTCACCCACCTTGATTATAATGCAGACCTGCCAGCAAAAACAGACATTTTCTCTGTATGTAAAAGGGTGCATGAAAGAGAGGCCCGGCTGCCCGTTAGAAAAACTTCTTCTTATCCCGCTCTTCTTTTAAAATCTCCACCGCTTCTCTGAAGCGCATGGAATGCACAATTTCACGCTCCCGCAAAAAACGAAGGGAATCGTTCAAATCAGGATCATCCGAGATATCAATCAGCCATTGATACGTCGCCCGCGCTTTTTCCTCTGCCGCAATGTCTTCGTATAAATCGGCAATCGGATCGCCCTTCGCTTGGATATAGCTCGCTGTAAACGGCACGCCCGCCGCATTATGATAAAACAGCGCGCTGTCATGATTCACGTAATGTTCGCCAAGCCCCGCTTCACGCAGCTGCTCCGGCGTGGCGTCTTTCGTTAACTTATACACCATAGTCGCGATCATTTCCAGATGGGCAAATTCCTCCGTGCCGATATCTGTTAAAAGGCCGATGACTTTATCAGGAATCGTATACCGCTGGTTCAAATACCGGAGTGCCGCGGCCAGCTCACCGTCCGCTCCGCCATACTGCTCAATCAAGTATTTCGCCAGCGTCGGATTGCACGTGCTGACCTTAACAGGGTATTGCAGCTTCTTTTCATACACCCACATTCAGGCATTCCTCCTTATACTTGCCACGGCCAAGGCCCTTGATTCCAATCCCAATCCTCGCCCGCGGGGCTGTTGCCGTACTGCAAAAGCGGCCCGTAAGAGGATTCGAACTTTCTTTTTAAGTGCCTTGAATAGCCGGAGTATTGATTGAACTGCTTCAGCGCGTCTTCATCATGAGGATGTGTATCTAAATAAAGGCTCAGCTCAACAAGCACAAAATCCGCCGCCTGTATTTGCTCTAGCTGACGGTAATATTCGGCATCAACCTTTTTTGCCATATGCGTCTCCCCCTCGATAAGGGTTTTCATAAAAATCATAGAGATCCTTCCAAAGGGTGCCTTTCCTTAAAGCCTCCATCGGCGAAAACTGTTCCATATGCTCAGGCTGAAACGCCATATAGAGATTGGGCGGCGTTCTGTAGTACTTCTTCCCTATGGGCGGACAGGGATCAAAACGGCTGTGAAAGGGCGTATATGATTTGACAGGCGTAAACGGCTGCATATCCTTCATTCCGGTTCCTCCTTTCTCAAAAACAATGACCTTAATAGGTATGAGGCGGGAGGTATGATTATGACTGAAACTGCTAATAAGGAAGCTTGATCTGCTCCTCAATCCCCGCGATACGGAGCGGGCCCAGCAGCGTTAAACGCGTTAACTGATTCGCCATAAATAACGGACTGTACTTCATGCCGCTCTCCAGCCAGGAACAAATGACCCCGATATGAGCGGATGTGATATAGCTGATGAGAATCTCTTTCGGCACCTGTAGCGCCTTGTCTGATTCCTTAATGGAAGAAAGCAATTCCTCGTAAATTCGCTTCTGTACGAACTCCGCCATAAGACTTCTGAATTGCGGCAGACCCCTGTCGCTTAGCATCACTTGAAAGTATTCGGCATGTTCATGGATGTACTCAAATAGCTTAACAAAAGATAAAGGCGGATGATCCTCATCAATGCTGACCGGTTCGACCGGCGTTTTCGGCTTTACCTGACGGATCAAATCATCTAGAACCTCGGTCATGCTTTGAAACAGAAAATCCTGTTTATCCTGATAATGCAAATAAAAGGTGCCGCGGGTGAGGTCCGCTTTTTCCGTAATTTCCTGAATCGTAATCGAGTTGGCATCTTTTTCTTTCAGTAGAGCAATTAAAGCATCTCTTAAATATTGGTTTGTTCGTCTGATTCTCGGATCGACTTTGCGTTTTTTAGACATTTTTTTCCTCCTTGTCTAACTTTCATTTTCTTCTGAACAAATCTTCTGCGGATGTCTACTTCTAAACATTTGAGCGTTCTCTGTTTATTGACCTTTCTCTAAAATCTACTGTACCATGAACGTACATCTTGTACATGGTGTAAAGTAATGAACATAGTGTTCATTATCTTTCTAAACGAAGCTTCGTTACGTAAAATGAGTGCACTCCATCTAATCTCACCCGCTATGATAAAGAGAGGAGTCTTTGCCATGAATGGAAAAATCGCTTTAGAAGAGCATTGGGAATCTCCTGATTTTCCGGCTACAGGAAGCCACAATTTTACTGACGATGAGTATTTCAGCGCTGTCCAAAAACGATTGCAGGAATTCGAAAACCGAATTGAAGACATGGATCGAAACGGCATCCAAACGTCAATTCTCTCCTTGACACAGCCTGGAATTGAAGGCATCACTGATCCTGAGCGAGCGGTGAAACTCGCAAAGCAAATGAACGATCACGCTGCGGAATTCTTCGTTTCTAAGCACCCTGACCGCTTTAAAGCATTTGCCGCGGTGCCGTTGCAAGATCCTGAAGAAGCCGCGAAGGAACTCGAACGAGCCGTAAACGAACTCGGCTTTGTGGGCGCCTTGATCAACGGCTACAGCAACATCGGGGACGAAAACAATGCCCAATATTTAGACGAGCCCCAGGTGCGCCCTTTCTGGGAAAAAGCCGCACAGCTAAAGGTTCCCGTCTACCTGCATCCGCGTATCCCGCTGCCGAATCAGCAGCGCATTTATAAAGGCTACGAAGGGCTTCTCGGTTCAGCGTGGGGCTTCGGTTTTGAAACAGCAACACATGCCATCCGCATGATGCTCAGCGGCCTTTTTGACGAATACCCTGATTTGACTGTCATCCTTGGCCACTTAGGCGAGGGCCTGCCGTTTACATTGCCGCGGGTTGAACACAGACTTCGCCATCAGCGTCCTGAAACCCATGGCAACCATCAGAAAGCGCCGACTGAATACCTCCGCAAAAACTTTTATCTCACAACAAGCGGCGTGTTCAGAACACAGGCCCTAATTGATACATTGTTGGAGGTTGGCTCAGACCGCATCCTCTTCTCCGTCGACTATCCGTATGAAACGATGGAAGAAATCTCTTCCTGGTTTGACCAATGCCCAATCAGTGAAACGGACCGATACAAAATCGGCACTGAAAACGCGGCTAAGCTTTTTCAATTGAATCAATAAAAAGAAGACCTTCGGCAGAGCCGAAGGTCTTTCTAGATTAATCAGTCCTTGCAGCATAAGCAGCCGCAAACCTGCCGCCTCTATTCTCTGCTACAGATCGGAACGGAAAACCCGGCGTCCCCACACAGCTCCGTTGATCCCCGCCGCTTTGCCTCATTTAGAAACAGGAACAATAAAGCGGAGAAATCTGTTTCAGCCGATATCCGTTAAAAGGCCAATGACTTTATTCACAATACACATTTCAGCATCAGCAAATCGTACCCTTTCACCGTCCGGTGGGAATACGCCCCCTGTGCC
The DNA here is from genome assembly GCF_004116955.1 of Bacillus vallismortis. Taxonomy (NCBI): domain Bacteria; kingdom Bacillati; phylum Bacillota; class Bacilli; order Caryophanales; family Bacillaceae; genus Bacillus; species Bacillus vallismortis. The sequence continues at coordinate 2,739,686 of NZ_CP026362.1, forward strand.
CGAACTCAATCAAACGGTTAGCGATTCGATTTCAGACTGAACAGTCAAAACAAAAAAACACCCTTGGTTTGCAAGAGTGTCCCTTTTTACCTCATCTTTATTTATAGCCGCCTTGTCCCCAGTGGCCCATATGGTGGTGATTATCTTTTCCATCATGATGGGGGTTACCCTTATGATGATGGGGATTCCCATCATTCTCATGATGCATGCCATAGCTCGGAGAACTTACAGTTCCAGGATAGCCTCCATAGCCTCCGCCTTGCATACCGTAGCCCGGGTAGCCTCCGCCTTGCATACCGTAGCCCGGATAGCCTCCACCTTGCATGCCATAGCCCGGATAGACCCCGCCCTGCATACCGTAGCCCGGGTAGCCTCCGCCTTGCATACCGTAGCCCGGGTAGCCTCCGCCTTGCATACCATAGCCCGGATAGCCTCCAGCTTGCATGCCATAGCCCGGATAGCCTCCGCCTTGCATGCCATAGCCTGGGTAGCCTCCTTGCATGCCATAGCCTGGAGAAACGCCAAAACCAGGTCCGCCATAGATATGTCTTGTATCCATATCGTTCATATTCACTCTCTCCTTCACATAGGTTACAGTCCAGAGTATGAGAATACCTGACAGATCGTATAGGCGGCCGCCCATATACAGCTCATACAAATTCAAGGGAGAAGAAAAAAACAGGCTGTGGCAGCCTGCTCATTTTTTATTCACCTAAATCTACGTTGTGGTACACCTGCTGAACATCTTCCAAATCCTCTAATGCATCAATCAATTTTTCAAACTGTTCCTTCGCATCATCTGGAAGCTCCACTTCACTTTGCGCAAGCATCGTCAGCTCGGCAACAGTAAATTCTTCAACACCGGCGTTTTTAAACGCCTCCTGCACCGCATGGAATTGATCAGGCTCGGCATACACGATGGCGCTGTCATCCTCTTCCAAAATGTCACGGACATCAACATCCGCTTCCATCAAGATTTCAAGCGCTTCGTCAGCTGATTTGCCATCTACACCGATAACTGCCGTCGCGTCAAACATATAAGCAACAGATCCGCTCACACCCATGTTTCCGCCGTTTTTCCCAAATGCTGCACGCACTTCCGGCGCTGTACGGTTTACATTATTCGTCAGCGCATCAACGATGATCATTGATCCGTTCGGCCCGAAGCCCTCATAACGAAGCTCATCGAAACTTTCTTCCGCTCCGCCCTTCGCCTTCTCAATCGCACGCTCAATGATATTTTTCGGCACGCTGTACGTCTTCGCGCGCTCAAGCACAACCTTCAGCGCCTGATTGGATTCCGGATCAGGCTCGCCCTGCTTTGCCGCCACATAAATCTCACGCCCAAACTTGGCATAAATCCGACTCGTATTCGCGTCCTTAGACGCCTTCTTCTCTTTAATATTGTTCCACTTACGGCCCATGTTGCTCCACTCTCTTTCATATATATCAATCTACATATTGTGATTCACTTTATCCATTATACCTCAAATGGTTTGGTTGTTTCGAGTCTCTTGCGTCAGAAATAGAAGGAATGCCGCGGGTGAAAAAGCGAACGTCTGCGGAAAGCAAGAAAAAGCCCTAGCTAAGGGCTTTCTCCTTCTGGTCACTTATAAGATGAGGGGCATGATCGATAGACGTCGTGTTTCGATCCGTTGATTCCTTAAAGTCCCCGGAATTTGTCAAGAAAAGAAACGAACTACTTCCGCAAATCAGGGTAACAGCAAGGCACATCATTACTTTTTTCTTAATAAGCATATAAACACTCTCCTTTTTGAATTTCTTCTTGCGCTTTCAGCACTTTTCGATAAAACGCGGCAGCGAGTTCAAAATGGCAGCGGCTCTCAAAAACAGCGGCAGCACTTCGGGCACAGGCTTCCATGTAAGCGTGCAGGTTCTTTTTCTCAAAATAGCTTAAAAGATCATGAATTTTGCTTTCGTCAACAGCTTCTTTGTACACGGTTTGCAAGAACGTATACAATTCTTTATAGAATTGATAAGAAGTCAGTTGCGGATTGTTTGTGATATGCGCCAATCCTTCTTCTATTGACCGAAACGCCTCTTGTATCCGGCCAGCTTTACATCGTGTCCAGCTTAAACCTAACAAGACTTTCGGAAGCAGATCAGGTACCGTTTCTCTGCTTATTTTCGCCGCTTTTTGAAAGTGTTCTATCGCCATATGATCGTTTCCTGATCTGTCATAGCTGTTCGCGATGTTCAACAAAGAAATGGCGATAAACCGGTCGTTTTGAATATCCATTGCCAATTGCAGCGCCGTATCTAAATGCGGGAGCGCTCTGTCATAACGCTTGAAATCATCATAGTTGCCGGCGATCACAAACAAGCTTTGTATCGTTCTAATACTGTATAGAGGATGTTTTTGATAAATATCTAAGGCCTGAAGGATATGGTGCATTGACACATGGGTTTGCTTCATATGGTAATATGCTTCTGCCACTTTAAAATGGAATTCCGCTTTCTCGATTTCATCTGACACAAACGGCAGCTCGTTCTCCGCCTCGCGATAATATCCGATCGCTTCCACGTATTCTTTCTGATCAAATTCATACATGCCGCGGAAAAACAAAGAGTAGTATTTCAAAAGACCTGTGAGTTTTTTCTGAGGAGTTTCAATCGTTTCCCGAAGCTCTGTCACTGTAGGGCGATTCCCGTATGATTGTCCCGGCTCCAAATAATCCAGCATCAGCTGGTGCCGAAAACACATGAGAGAATAATAGATCAGCAAGTCCTGATCCTCTTCCATCTGCTGAATGTCCTGCTCCACCTCCGCTTTGAGAATCTCAGCATCCGGAACACTAAATTGACGTATCATCTTATACCAGTCATTAATCTTAACACCAACACGCGAAGATGGTATGGCTTGACCCAACGGCTTCCCTCCCTCTATGTAAGATATGTCATATTCTATCAATCCAAAAATTTGAAAACAAGACGAAAGGAAGAAATTGTTTTTTCATCCTGTCAATTCGTTTTTCTCAAAATAAATAATGCCTGACAGAGAAATCACATCAGAATCTGTCAGGCATTACGTGTTATCCATTCATTTGATTCATATGGGCCATAATCTCTTGAGACACCAATAAAGGATTGTCCAGCATGGAATAATGGCTGCATTCCGGAAGCACTTTAAACGTGGAATTCGGGACCGTCTCCTGCAGCTTGAATCCCCAGTATGGCGGAAGGTACCGATCATATTGCCCATACAAAAACGTGGCCGGTACGCGCACTCCCTGAAGCCCGGGAACCACATCTTCTGTTTGATGATGTTCAAGCGCGAGGGAAGCTTCCTGTAACTCCCTTGGCCCGTTTTCATGATCAAACGGCGCGATAAAAGCTTGAAGAATCTCGGGTGTAACCATCTGCTGATGAAAGATCCCTTCTCTGATCATCCGCTCAATGAAATATGGAGACGGCTCAAACTCAGGCGCTGTCGGATACCGCAGCGATACAACTTTAGGGAGCGGCCAATTGCTGAAGGCCACGCCATCAATTACCACAAAACTGTCTACCCGGTCCGGATACTGGACGGCTAATATTTGCGCGACTCCTCCGCCCAGATCATGCCCGACAACGTTTACTTTCTGAATACCGATCATATCTAGCAGCGATATGATGTACTGCGCCTGCATCGGAAGGGTCAGCTCTTCTTTTGCCGCCCTGCCTGAAAGTCCGTATCCAAGCATATCAGGGGCAATAACAGTGTACTGCTTGGCCAGCTGCGGGATCACATTCATCCACAAAAAAGAGTTTGTCGGAATTCCATGTAACAGCAAAATCGTTTTGCTGCCGACACCTGCAGTCCGGTAAAACAATTTGTGCTCGCCAATCTGTATTTCTTTCTGAAGCATGTCCAAGCAAAAGCACCTCCTGAATAAAACTCATTATTTGTTGTTCCCTTTTTATGTAATATTACTCAAAAAAGCCTTTCCATTTGATCATTGGAAAAGCTTTCACCTATGGTTCACTCATTCCCGACATGCTGATAGTGCTGCAGCGTCAGCCGCTGCATTTGTTCACTGGCCATCGGAACAAATGCACCATTTCCTCTTCTGATCAGTCGGGTATACAGCATTTGCAACGCGGCATCTTGGAAAGACATTTGAAGATGAATATTCCTCACGTTAGGATGTTTCATCATTAATGCGGAATTAAAATTATCACTTCCCATGAGTTTTGCGGTCGACCTAGCCTCAAGAGCAATATCTTTTTCAGCAGCCGAAAGAGCCCCTGAATGCTGGTGAAAATGCACGTGCGGCATCTCAGGCAAATGCACCTCACTCGTTTGATCCGGGTTGATCAGTGCCAGCATCGCCGTGACATGAGTTCTTAAAAGATTCGCATGCAATTGGATCAAATCCCTCAAATCGCGATGCCCAACAGCAGATCCGTATGCTTTCAGCTTAGAAATCACACCTTCATGGGTGCTCAAATGCTCTGCCATTATCCCCAGATCTACGGCAGGAAGTTTCATCAACATCCCTCCTTTATGGTCTGTATAGGCTATGAACGATCGAAAAAATGGTGCATTGTTTTCCCAAAGAATGATGAAAATAAAAAACAATGATTCGAATCTATATAAAAGGAGCTTTCGCCAATGCCTATTCCTCAACTGATCATTAGGCTGATTATCGCCTTTATCACCTTGTTGGTGTTAACCAGACTGATGGGCAGAAAAGAAATCGCCCAGCTGACCTTTTTTAACTTTGTTTCAGCCATTTCGATTGGAACCATTGGAGCCTCGCTTGCCATTGACTCTACCCTCAGCATCAGAAATGGATTCATCGCCCTGTTTGCCTGGAGCGCTTTTACAATCATCGTCGGATTTCTGGATATTAAGTTTCCTGCTATTCGATATGCGGTTGAAGGGCAGCCGGTCATCTTAATAAGAAAAGGCAAAATAATGGATAAGCAGTTAAGAAGCGTCCGTCTTGATCTCGATGCTTTGCAAACCTTACTGCGTAAAAAAAATATATTTTCCTTAGCCGATGTCGATTATGCCATTTTTGAAACGGACGGCAGTCTCTCCGTCCTGAAAAAGCAAGCAAAACAAAACGTGACGAAAAAGGATATGAACGTTCAAGGTGAAAATACAACTTCAAACGTTTCCCACCCCGCTTCAGTCATAGCCGATGGGAAAGTGAGAGAAGACAACTTAAAAAAATTGAATCTGAACAGACAATGGCTGATGGACCGGCTAAAAGAATCCGGCATCCAACAGCCTAAAGAAGTATTTTATGCAGAAGTTCAAACAGACGGCACTCTGTATATTGATAAAAAAGAGAATTCTCCATCTGAATAAAAAAAGGGCTTGAAACAGTCTCATCTCCACTGTTTCAAGCCCTTGTTTGACTCAATGTTAAACCGCCTGTTTACAAGCCTCGGCACAGGAAAAACAAGCTTCCGCGCAATCCTGACAATGCTCTTTGTCATGCTTTTTGCATTCATTTCCGCAAGCCTCGCAAATCGCCGCGCAAGCCTGTGTCAGCTCGGAAACAAACGGCGTGCCTCTTACAATCGATTGCGCTACATACGCACAAATATCAGCACATTCCCGGTCCAGCCGAATGCAATCCGCCATCATATTTTCATTTTCTTCTTTTAAACAGGCGTCATAGCAATGGTTGCAAGCCACCATGCAGTCGTGAAGTGTCTCAACTAGCGATTGATATTGTTCATATGCCATTCGTAAACCTCCTCAAGAATGATTTCATTTATACCATATCCACTTCCCCCGCTTGTAAAACATGACTCCCTTATTAACAAAAAAGGTCTATGTCCACAACACAGATACGTTGCGGCATAGGCCTTTCGTTTATACCAAATACGTATTTACCAGCTCGTAACAGCGCTCTTTCGTCCGCTTTTCCAATTCCATCACTTTGTTGACGCGTTCTAATGGAACCGCTCTCTTCTTCCTTATGCTGATCTGCCGCCGCATCTCTATCCTTTATCCATTGGCGCTGCTTCATGCGCAAAGCACCATTTCTGAAGAAGAAAGAGACTGAAATACACTCAATCAACCACAACAAAGCCCTGAACCTTCACCTGTTCCTCAGGCAAATCAAACTGATAAAGCGTCTCCTTAGAATGGATATCAAACACACCCACATATCCCCCAATGCCCTGCTTATGCTCTTCCTGGGCAACTATATAAAGTTGATCCCCCTTAAACTTCGCCTCCATATAAGGAAATGTCAAGCCGTATGTCCGAAAAGAAAAATCCTTCTCATACTCCAGCAAGTTCGCCTCGCCCTCTTTGTCTTCATACGTCACGTAAAAATAGCCGCTTTCTTTGTCATAGTACACGGTATCAGCGTATTCAAGATCATCAGGATACCGAATATATTTCGTCTTCCATGTCCCTTTTTCAATAACAGTCAATTTATGCTCTGAGCTCGCGACAATAAAATCCTCGGAGTCTGCGAATTGATCTGCATATGAGGCTAAGCTCAGAGTCTCTATGATTTCCTCTGTTTTTCTGTCGATCACGTAAATAGACATGCTTTGAATGATATAAATATAGTTTTCATCACTGGCCCCCATCTTGACAAGCGAAGGCAAGGTGAGCCGATATTTCTTCTTCGTTTTTCTATCGTTTATATGGATCTCATTCCCTATCGTATCAACATTATAAGCCTTTACAGAGACATCCTTCCCCTCATACCAAAACGCAAAGGGATTTGGCAACGGATGCTCTCTGATCACATCCTTCTCAAGCGTGTAATAAAACGGCTCGTGCTCAGCTAATAACAAAATGTCCGTTGATGCGTCAGATTTCGTTTGAATGTAAGGCACATCCGCCACCTTAAACGTGCGCCTGTTAAATCGTTCGCCTGTTGAGGTCGAAAGCAGCATGCTTTCTTTAATGAAAGGATTGGAGTAGATAAAAAAGATGCGGTCTTCTTCGGGGAGGATGGCGGAAGTTGTGACCGGATATGTACTTTTATTTTGAGAGTAAATATATACAGCCAACATAAAAACACTTGCGAACAAGCCTAATAGTATAAAACGCTTCTTCATATAACCAACTCCCAATATATGGTTTTGAACTTATATCGTTTTCAACATGTTCTATACATTTCCCTTGTTACCCAATAAAAAAAAACTTCTCAATGGAAGTTCTCACTTATTTTTCTCATAGGATTGTTTGATCAATCCCATGATATATTCAATGTGTTCATCATCTTTTATGAAAATCTCATAGTCGCCATTTCCCCAATGGCCGGTCTCAGAGACATCTCGCATTCTATCTTCGGGATCATCCAATTCTCCCTTTTTCATATTCACCCACAGCTTAAGTCCGCTTTTTAAAAGAAGAATATCAGTGAAATTTCGTTTATTTGACGTAAACGCAATATAAAGCTTTGTCGGTTTGATTGAAATATGATCGTCCATATTAAAAATGAATTCCTTTAGCTGCTCATAAAGCTCTATGACGTCAAACGGCTTATCTGCAAGATGATCCTCTTCAGAAAACACTTTAATTTCTTTACTGACCTCTTGAATGGTCTCACTTTGCCGCGAAATGGTCTTAATCGACTCGGATACGCCATCCGCTTTCATTTGGTTCAACTGAATCAGATCATTTTCGTATCTTTTCATCTCCCATAATTCAATGGGCAGATCTTTAAAATGGATAGATTGCTTTTGATACACCGTAAAAACAGGAGATATAAAAATAACCTTCGACTGCGACCAATCCACATCATCACGCCTTAAAGGAAGATCATGATTCTCATTGTACTCAAGAATGAAATCCGCTTTATGATTGAGCATTGCCGCTAAGTAGGCGTAGCCCTGATCAACAACACTGAAGTTTTTTGTATTTTTATACTCGATAATCACGAAAGCATTTGTCTCATCATCAAACGCTAACGTATCAATGCGGAAATTGCTGATCCTGAATTCAGACTTCACAAACCTGAGCCCCAACATCCGCTGAAGGTTGATTTCACATAAATCCTGAATCTCCTTTTCTTTCTTAAACGGTTTCTCGCGAATATCTTCGATTTGATTTTGGTTGTTTACTTTATAGAGATACATAGGGCTGCTCCTTTACTCAATCTAACTATGCTAACGCTTCTTCGCTACAAAAAGTTTACCATATGAAACAGAATCCAAGCACAAAGACACGGATCAAAAGTCTAGTTTTTTCTTAAAAATAAGTTCTGACAGCCATTCTTTCCCGCTCCGTGGTAAAATTTTGATATTGAGTGTAAAAAAGAAGGGAAATGGTCATGAAAGTATTTGAAGCGAAAACACTGCTTTCGGAAGCGACAGACCGTACAAAAGAGTACAAAGAACTAAGAACGCAAATGGTCAACTTGAGAAAAGCATTAAAAAGCGTGGCCGATCTTGGGGACAGCGAATTCTCAGGAAAAGGCGCAAGCAACATCAAAGCATTCTACCACGACCACGTTGGTGTCACCGACCAATGGATCGACTATATCGACATGAAAATCGCATTTTTCAACAGCATCGCCGGAGCCGCCGAGGACAAAGGCCTCTCTGACGCATACATCGAAGAATCCTTTCTGGAGCACGAACTGGCAAATGCCCATAAAAAATCAAAGGCCATCATGTCCGGACAGAAAAAAGCGATGAAAGACATCCTGAACGATATCGACAACATCCTCCCGCTCGACCTGTTTTCAACAGAAACCTTCAAAGACGAGCTGGCCGATGCCAACGACAAACGCAAAAAAACACTGGAAAAATTGGACGCCTTGGACGAAGACCTAAAGACAGAATACGCCCTGTCAGAACCAAACGAACAATTCATCAAATCCGACTTCCAAAAGCTCCAAGAAGCAACAGGCAAGGGCAAAAACGCCACACCCATCCACTACAACGCCAAGGCGTACCGTGAGAGTGACATACATAAGAAAAAAGGCGACATTGAAAAGCAGACTGAGGCTTACTTGAAGATTAAGAAAGAGGAAGCGAAGGAACGCGAGATTGAAAAACTGAAAGAAAGACTGAAAAACTACGATTATGCGGATGCCGATGAATTCTACGAAATGGCAAAAACGATCGGCTATGAAAATCTGACAGCAGAACAACAGAGATATTTCACCCAAATTGAAAACACGCGTGAACTCGAAGCAGGCTTCAAAGGGGTTGCCGTCGGCCTTTATGATTCCGGGAAAGACGCGGTCGTAGGCCTGTGGGATATGGTCACAGATCCGGGGGGAACCGTTGAAGCAATTACAGGAGCTGTGGCTCACCCGATCAAAACGTATGAAGCCATTTCAGCGGCAATCGAAGAATCGTACCAAAAAGACATGGTGAATGGTGACACCTACTCACGAGCAAGATGGGTGTCATATGCGGTTGGCACTGTTGTCACATCAATTGTCGGCACAAAAGGTGTTGGCGCCGTCTCTAAAACAGGCACAGCTGCCAAAGTGACGACCAAAGTCAAAACAGCAGCAAGCAAATCAGCAAAAGCTCAAAAAGCCATCACGGTCTCAAAACAAACCGTTGATCACATCAAACAAAAAATAAACACAGGCATAGAAGTATCAAAAAAACACGTCAAAACCAAATTAAATCAAATCGGAGATCTCACACTTGCGGATATTCTCCCCTATCATCCCCGTCACGATTTAGTGCCGGCAGGCGTTCCTTACAACGCAGTCAATGGGGTCACACTTAAAGAGGGACTTCAGAAATTCGCCAAGGTCATCCTGCCGAAACCGTACGGAACTTCTTCAAGCGGAAGAAGAACTCCAGCGCCAGTTGTACCGCCGGTAACCGTCAAATACGGCGAGCATTATGCAAAATGGAGCAGAAAGAAAGTACTGAAGCCGAATGTTGTCTATAAAACAAAAGAAGGCTACACGTACACCACTGACAACTATGGTAGAATTACAAGTGTCAAAGCAGACTTGCAGCTGGGAGAAGCAAAACGAAACCAATATGCACAGTCGAATGCTGGAAAGCCCCAAGACCGAAAGCCTGACGATGACGGAGGCCATTTAATCGCCACCCAATTCAAAGGCTCAGGCCAGTTTGACAATATCGTGCCGATGAATTCTCAGATTAATAGGAGCGGTGGGAAATGGTATGAGATGGAGCAGGAGTGGGCAAAAGCTCTAAGCAAAAAACCACCTAAAAAAGTAGCAGTTCAAATAGAGCCAGTCTACTCTGGGGATTCACTTAGACCATCATATTTCGATGTAACCTACAAAATTGGGAGCAGAAAAGAAATAAGCGTCTCTATTAAAAATCAGTCTGGGGGTTAAAAGAATGGAAACTAGGAAGATGCAAGATTTGTATCAACTTATTGGAGAAAAACTCAATGACATCATACCTGGTGAATGGACAAAGATATATCTTTATGCAGAAGTATTAGATGATTCCACAATGGTTCTTTTTCACTTCAGAACACCAGAAAATAATCAAATTATTTATTCACAAGATATACCTAACCATTACAACGTAAGCAAGGATATCTTCAAGACGTTGTTAAGAGAGCTAAGAGAACTTTTTGAAGAGCTAAGAACTGAACACAGAAATAATAACGATGATGTTTGGACGAACCTTACACTAACATTGGATCGTAGCGGAGAATTTCAATTAGATTATAATTATGATGATATTTTAGCATCAGAATTAGATGGATATGAAAGAATCGCAATATGGGAATATAAAAACCTTGGTATTTTGCCTGAAGATGAGGATGATAAAGAATTTGTAATTAGCTACCTCGGTCTATAATTAAAAAATAGCTCAGCCCTACTCTGCTGAGCTATTTTTTATAAATCAATTTCAATCTAAAATAAAGAAATTTTAGAGGTTTCTATAATGAGGCTAACCTTTCTCAAGACAATTATCTATCATTATGCAAACAACCTAATATACTACCAGAAGAAATAAAGTCATTTGTAAAATCAATGGAGATACATTTTGAGAATATAAGCATGGATGAAATATGTCCCTCAGCTGCTTATCAGTTTGAATTTCCTAAATTTGAGAAGAATGAGTTTCATGTACACTATACCAGTAAACTTATGATTTCAAAATTTGCTCCTGTCTATTACCTGCAACACCATTTTCACAATAGAAAATGGTGATCCCGAAAGAGCAACTCCCGTGTTAGATGGTTTCAGTACACAATCTTATTCTATACCTCAACAGAAACTAGACACAAAACTGAATTAAATCTTAAAAGAAATGGGATACATTGCTCTTACTTACCAAGAGAACGAAGTCATTTGTGATCTTGATATAAAAACAGAGCCTTTATTCGGCCCCAGAATCACGGTAGAAACTAGCATTATTTCGTGACTTGCTAGAACTTTGCCCATACTAGATGCTGGAGGATTACTTTTTTATAATCTAACATTACCTTAATAGATCATCTGTCCTGAAAGATGAACTCTATAAATGTCTTGAACCAAATTATAAATTTCAAAAAACAACGAACTTGTCTCATTTCCTTAACTTGTATATAAAGTTATTAAATGTTAGTATTTTACTTGAAGGAATAAAAAACTATTAAAAGGGAGATGACTATGAAAAAAATATTGTGTTTTGTTTTAATTTCTGCGGTGACATTAGGTTCTTCACTTTTCGTATCAGAAAACGCACAAGCGAAAAGTGTACAAGTTCAATCCGAAAATGAAATTGAATTTGATTTAACTAAGAATGAAAAGCAAGAGTTTACGTTTGAAAATGAAAAAGGACAAACTGTAAAAGTAGGAATGGAACCAATCAATGATTTTCACATCAATAAAGACTACACAATCGGAAAAGGGACAACTACATGGCGGACATACTATGATGTAGGAACACTCATGGGAAGTTTTCATTCAACAATTTATGTTCCAAGTAAGGGATATTCTCAAATTCAAGAAGTCTATAATCCACAAAATAGAGGGGTAGGAGGAACTATAACTAATGATAAACTATCACTTATCAGAAAAACACAGACTTCATCATTACCTGCCCTTGCTCAATATCGTTTAGAATACAAAGTAGGGATTGGAGATTTTGGTTACTCTGGGACAGCAACTCTAACATTAAAGGTAAAAGGGACGAAGGTAACTACTGAACAATCAGGATTTTATTGGTGATAGTAAAGAGGATGTTTCTTACAAGAGACATCCTCAGCTTGTAGAGAAAACGACGTTTTTTCTACAAGCTTTTTTGTTTTCTGCTGTTTCTTTAGTTGTTCAGCGGATTTCAAAAACTAAAAAAGAGCTCCCACATACCTAGCTCTGCTTGGCTAGGTATGTGGCAATCTTCTTCATGTTCTGGCATGCGGCTGTGAGGAGAACTTGTTCACTCACATTCCGTTTTCCCCTCAACCTGCAATAGCGAAGCCCATGCAGCTGTTTTGAATCTGCAAAGCTTCGCTCTATTTTTTCTTTTCTTTTTTTATAGAGGGTTTTCCCTGAAACAGACAAACGATTTTGTCTGATCTTTTCTTTATGGTCCTCCCATACATGACGGGTGATGACCTTCTGGCGGTTCTTTGATCTTGTGCATTGCGCAAGCAATGGGCATGCGGAACAGGTTTCAGGATTTGATTTATATGACCGGTAGCCTTTTCGGTCAGTTGTTGAGTATGTAAGTACCTGCTGGTTCGGGCAAATGTAACTGTCTTGTTCACTGTCATAATGAAACTTCCATTTTGGAAACAAACCTCTAGTAGGGTGATATCGTCTATGCGCAATAACGCCAAAAATATGGCGGTCGGCTAACCCTTTACAGATCGGAGTCGTTAAATAACCAGAATCAAGAGCGACGGCTTCTACTTCAAAACGAAATCGTGCAATTTGGTGATCTAATCGGTCAAGATAAGGCACAGAATCATGGACATTTCCAGGCGTAACATAGGCGTCGGTGATAATGTTATGTTTCATATCCGTTGTTCGGTGATCTAAGTAAAAGAAACCCTCCGGTTTGTTTTCGCGATACATATAACCACTTTCCGGATCAGTGGTACTGTGGCGGATCTCTTTTTCAGCTTTCACCTCCTCTTTGGCCGGTAATGGCTTTTTTCCGTGCTCCTCTCGATCTTCTTGAATGGCTTCATTTAAATCTTTGATATAGTTTTGTGTATCCTGTTCAATCGTTTTTCTTGTGTATTTGTGCTTGTTGGCATTGGCTTTCAGATGAGTTGAATCAGTGAAAAGGACACGTCCGCCCACCATATCATGATTGATGGCCTGAAGAACAATCTCATCAAAAATGTCTTGGAAAATCGTTGTATCTTTAAAGCGTGTACGTCTGTTCCAGCTGATGGTGGAGTGGTGCGGAACTGGGTCATTGATATTCAGGCCCAAAAACCATCTGTACGCCATATTGTAATAAATTTCTTTTTCAAGCTGTCTTTCTGAACGGATACCGTAGAGGTAGCCGATAAACATCATTTTGAATAAAATCAGCGGGTCGAGTGAGGGGCGGCCTTTGTTTTCGCTGTAGTAAGGCTTAACCTTTTCAATGATAAAAGAGAAGTCGATGTGTTTATCAATTTTTCGAAGCAAATGATCCTCTTCGACGAGTTGGTCAAGCAGAACAAATTCGGCTGCGTTTTGAGAAGGATTTCTTGTGTGGAACATAAGAAAAACACCGTCCTTTTTAGTCTTTCTTTTATTTTATTACAGAAGAATGGATATTTTAAGGAAAAATAAAGGCTGTCGAGATTTTCCGACAGCCTGAGGATGTTTCTTATAAGAGACATCCTTTTTTCTTATAATCAATTAGACCTCCGCCTTTTAAATGCTCTCACAATCGCATATACAATACCAATTACAACTAAAACAGAAATTATTGCAGTTCCTAATGGCATTCAATAACCTCCTAACGAAAAATTTCCTTTTTCATTTATTATTTTAAATCACCTTATACAAATGTAAACCCATTTATAACCTTTTGATCCTTTATGCTCACTATCAATTTGAAAGTTATTATGAATTAGAGTTTAAGGAGATGAATATACCATTTGATGATGCACTTTTAAGCCTTCTTGCTTTGTTAGCTTCTTAAATCTCTCAGAGACTGCAGATAATTATTGTCATTGTATTAATTATCCTTGGTAATTATGATTGTTGTAATTGCCTCTTTGTCAATTCATACTGAGAATTGTTATGAAGGAGAAACTCAGGTATAAGATTAACAGATTAATACCTTTCATATCTTAGTGAAAAAGAAGTTGTAGGATTATAATGGGCAGATGGATGATTCTGTTATCTGACTCAAAAAGATGGTTCATGCCCGCAAACAAATTCAGAGAGGGGATTGTTTGTATGAAATGTAAACTGACTTTGTGCGCTGTAATTGCTTTGATCGGTGTAAGCTTTATCAGTTCTTCCTTAGGCAATGAAGTAAATGTGGCATCCAGAAACATGACAAGCAAAGCTGCAAACGATTCAACGAACTCCCTGGAAGACAAAGCCATCTTTGACAAGGAAATGACGATTGCAGAAAACGGAACGCTTGGTTAAGGCAAGACGCAGCTTTGGGCTGCGTCTATTTTTCTGAGAAAATAGGTGACAAAGCGATAGAATGTTTATGTTCAAACTCTATATGCCGGCCCAAACCAATTCCTTAAAAATAAGATAGGTGGAAGCAATGTATAACCAATTACGAGAAATAGTAAACCTTTTAGAAAAGATAAATAGCTACTGTCAAACAAATACAATTTCCGTTGAACAATTTAAAGAACAACAAGACAATCTAAATGACTTATCTGCAATAATAAACGATATGGATAAACTTCTACAAAAGAGTAAACGCATTGATCTTAACAATGTTCAAGAAGTTGATCTACTCTTGTTCGAAATCCACAAAATGACAACCTTACTTGAATGGCATATACCCGAAATAAGTGATTTAAATATAAGATTGCTGAAGAAAAACATGGAAGCATAAGCATTTTCTTTAACAATAAAAAGGCAACACCCAACAAAGGGGTTAGTTGCCTTCTCTAATTTCAAGTACAGCCACACACTCCACATGATTCGTATGCGGAAACATATCAACAGGCTGCACTTCGCGCGTCGCATACCCGCCATCCTCAAGCACCCGCAAGTCCCTCGCAAGCGTGCCAGGATTACAGGACACATACACCACCCGCTTCGGTTTCATCTCCACAATCGTCCGCAGGAGGGCTTCGTCGCAGCCTTTTCTTGGCGGGTCGACGACTAGCGTATCTGCTGTGATGCCTTCTTCGTACCACTTCGGAATTACGGTTTCCGCTTCTCCGACCGCGAATTCTGCGTTTGTGATGCCGTTGAGCTCAGCGTTTCGTTTCGCATCTTCAATCGCTTCTGGCACAATTTCTACACCGTACACTTTTTTCGCTTGCTTCGCCAAAAATAGAGAAATCGTTCCGATGCCGCAGTAGGCGTCGATGACGGTTTCTTCGCCTTGCAGCTCCGCGTACTCTAGCGCTTTGTCGTAGAGCACTTTGGTTTGCTCCGGATTGACCTGATAGAACGATCTGGCGGAGATGGCGAATTTGACGTCTCCGATGAGGTCGTAGATGTATTCTTCGCCCCAGATGACGTTTGTTTCGTTTCCGAAGATGACGTTTGTTTTGTTCGGGTTGATGTTTTGCACGATTGATTTGACGTGCGGGAACGCTGCTGTGATGTCTTCGATGATCTTCGCTTTGTGCGGGAAGTCGTTTGTTCTTGTGATGAAGACGATCATCATTTCGCCCGTAACGACGCCATATCTGACCATGATGTGGCGGAGCCAGCCTTTGTGGCGTTCTTCGTTATAGGCTTTGACACCGTATTTGGCGCAAATGTCTTTGACGGCTTGGACGGCTTCGTCGTTTTTGGATTGCTGGATCAGGCAGGCGCTCATGTCGATGATGTCATGGCTTCTTTGCTGATAGAATCCGGCGACGAGTCCGCCTTCTCGTTCTCCTACCGGCACCTGTGCTTTGTTTCTGTAGTTCCAAGGGTCTTCCATGCCAAGTGTCGGGTGGACGGTGACGTTGGACAGGTCCAGCTTGCCGATCCGTTCTAATACGTCTTTGACTTGTTTCTGTTTAAACAAGAGCTGGCCTTCGTAGGTCATGTGCTGAAGCTGGCATCCGCCACATTGCTTGTAGATCGGGCAAGGAGCATCTGTTCTGTGCGGGCTTTCTTCCTTCAGCTCGATTAGGCGTCCGAAAGCAAAACCTTTTTTGACGCGTGTCACTTTGATTTGGGCTTTTTCTTCCGGAAGGGCGTTTGGCACGAAGATCGGGAAGCCCTGCACCTTTGCGACGCCTGCTCCTTCGTGGGTCAAATCTTCAAATGTCACGTCGTAGTATTCGTTTTTTTCTACTGGGGGTTTCATTTTCATATATGTTCACCTCTTGTTTTAAGCGAAAGAAAAACTTGGCCTATTCAAGCCAAGTTTTTAGTCATCCAGCTGTTCCGCTTTCTCCTTCGGCATGACGACGTGAATGTGCCGGTACAGATTCACGAATTCGCCTGGCAGCATGCCGCCATACTCGCCGTCCAGGTTCAGCTGCATCTTTTCTGATACATTGACTTTCACGCGGTTCGCTTTTGTATAAATAATGTGCTGGTCGTTGATGTGTTCGCCGCGGAGCGCCATCGTTGCGACCCTGATAAATTCAGCAAGGTTTGCTTTCTTGAGTATCATCAAATCAAACATGCCGTCATTCAGGCTGGAATCCGGCGCGAGCTTTTCGAACCCGCCGACGGAATTTGTCAGCGTGACCAAAAACAGCATGATTTCACCTTGAAACAGCTTGCCGTCATATTCAATCTCGACTTCTGTCGGACGAAGTGAGGGCAGCATTTCCATTCCCTTTAAATAATAAGCAAGCTGGCCGAGCATCGTTTTCAGTTTGCTTGGCACGTCGTACGTCAGCTCCGTCAGGCGGCCTCCGCCGGCGATATTGATAAAATACTGGCCGTTCACCTGTCCGATATCAATCGGGCGGGCAACGCCGTTAATGACCGTATCTGCCGCTTTTAAAATATCCTCGCGTGGAATATTGAGCGCTCTGGCGAAGTCGTTCGTTGTGCCGACTGGAATGACACCGAGAGTCGGACGGTTGTCTAAAGGCGCAAGCCCGTTAACGACCTCGTTGATCGTTCCGTCCCCGCCTGCCGCAACGATTAAGTCAAACTCACGCAATGCCGCTTCCTTGGCGGCGTGCGTTGCGTCTCCTGCGCATGTCGTAGCATGGGTGGAGGTTTCATAGCCGGCTTGTTCAAATTTTTGCAGGACCTGGGCAAGATGCTTTTTAAAGATCTCCCGTCCTGAAGTCGGATTGTATATTATGCGTGCACGTTTCATTATCTCATCATCCTACTTAAGAGTATCCGATCCATTTTTACACTAACAACCTTTAATTATACTATGAGTTAAAAAAATCGCAACAAAATGTACATAATCTTACAGGTGAAAACGTACAAAAGCCCCAGCAAAGCTGAGGCTCCAGCATGTGGCTAACCCTCGCATTCGTTGTCAATCCTGAGCGTTGGTGTTCACATTCTCAAAGGAGCGCCTTGGTCATCACATCTTATGAAAGTGTGCTGCTCGGCTTTCCTAAACTTCAAAGGTTTTCAACCATGCTGAAAAAAAATCCTAAAACGAAAACCGTTTTAGGATTTTGTCAACATAATATAAAGCCTCAGCAAAGCTGAGGCTTTATCACTTTTACTCTTCTTCCGTTCCCGGTTTTTTCTTGCGGAACTTCGCCAATACTTCGTATACGATTGGCACAATCAAGAGCGTCAGAAGCGTTGAACTGATTAAACCGCCGATAACCGTGACGCCGAGTCCTTTAGAAATGACTTGGCTTCCGCCTTCGAAGCCGAGCGCTAACGGAATCAAGGCGCCGATTGTCGCGATGGCTGTCATCAGGATCGGACGGAGTCGTGTAGAACCGGCTTCTAGGAGCGCTTCTCTCGTAGACAGTCCTTCCGCTTCCTTATGAATGACGCGGTCAATTAAGACAATGGCATTCGTGACAACGATACCGATCAGCATGAGCATACCGATCATCGCGTTCAGACTGATCGTTTCACCTGATACATAAAGTCCGACCAGGGCACCGATGACTGTGAACGGCAATGAGAACAGAATCGCAAATGGCGCTAGTGCTCCGCCGAAAGTAATCACGAGCACGAGGTAGACGATTGCGATTGCTGCCAGCATCGCCAAACCTAGCTTCGTGAAGGAGTCAGCGATATCTGCTGATACGCCGCCTGTATCGATCGAAACGTTATCAGGAAGGTCAAGCTTATCAATTTTCTTCTGGACATCAGCTGATACAGCTGTGACGTTGTCTGTTGTCACTTCACCTGTGACATCCGCATACACTTTTCCATCACGTTTTGACACAGTATCAGATGTTGATCCTTCTTTCACTTTTGCGACATCGCCGATTTTGACTTGCTGGCCAGTCGGAGAAGTGATCTTTTTGTTTTCTAAATCTTTCACACTCTTATACTCGTCTTTTTCTGTCTTAATGTTCACATCAAGCTCTTTGCCGTCTTTTTTCACGGTTGTGAGCGGTTCTTGTGATGTTTGTGTCATTAAGGCTTGAGAAATGTGAGACGCGGTTAAACCGAGTTTGCTTAATTTTTCTTGGTCAGCGACAAATGTGTATTCATCATATGTGCTGGAAAGGCCTGTGCTTACATTTTTCAGATCCTTTTCATCTTTCATGACTTTTTCAATATCTTTGACTGTGTCTTTAATGTCGCTTTCTGAATTGCCATACACATAGTATGTTAATTCATTGTTGTTGCCTGAAGAACTGAAGTCCTGTGACTTCCATTCTCCGCGATCTGACTGATCTTGGATTTTCTTCAGCACGTTGTCTTTTTCTTTATCAAAATCAGGCGTGTCGCTTTCATATTTGATATAGAATAACGCACCGTTTGAATCTCCCCCGGCTAGCGGGCTGCCAGAGCCTAATGAATACTGAACCGTATCGACATGCTTGCGGTCAAGCAGAATTTTTTCCGCTCTTTCAGCTTCAGCTTCGGCTTCTTTTTTCGTTTCACCCGGTTCAGGGCTGTATGTGAGCTGCATTGTTTTTTCTTCTTCGGACGGCAGGTAGCTGGCACCGATTAACGGTACAAGGAACAAGCTTCCAAGCAGGATCAAAACGGCGATGATAGACGTGATCCACTTGTGGCTCAGCGCCCAGTTCAGAACTTTTTTATAGAAGCCTGCCAGTCTGCTAGGTTTATGTTCTTTCGCTTTGATCGGTGCGCCCATTAATGATTTTTTGAACAGGCTGTGCGCGAGCATTGGCACAAGCGTGATTGAAATCAATAGGGATGCGGCAAGCGCAAATACGATCGTTAAGGCAAACGGAATAAACAATTCACCGATTTGTCCGCCTACAAGTGCAAGCGGCAGAAATACCGCGATTGTCACAATCGTCGATGACATGATCGGTTTAAACATTTCCTTCGTCGCTTCACGAACCAAGGCTTTTCCGCGGAGCGGCTCATCTTTGAGTCTCATGCGGCGGTAAATGTTCTCAATAACAACAATGGAGTCATCGACCACACGTCCGATGGCCACGGTCATCGCACCGAGCGTCATGATATTCAGTGTGATATCAAGCTGTTGCAGCACAAGAAGCGCGATCAGCAATGATAATGGAATCGAAATAATCGAAATTAATGTTGATTTGATATCTCTTAAGAATAAGAGAATAATCACGATCGCGAAAATCGCACCGAAAATGGCTTTGCTTAACATGGTTTCAACTGACTGTGTGATCGGCTCCGCCATGTCGAGTGTTGCGCTGTAGTCGAAGCCTTTATGGTCTTCTTTGAACTGCTTGAGCTCATCTTTGACATGATCGGCAACCTCTACTGTATTCGCATCGTTTGCTTTGACGACGTTGATGCCGATGCTGTCTTTGCCATTTGTGCGTGAAACAGATTCAGCTTTTTTCACATCTTTTATTGTGGCAATGTCAGAAAGCTTGACCGTCGGCACGTCTACGCTTGCGCTTTGCTGCGCCTGGGCTGCCGCTTGTGCGCTCTGCGCCGCCGCTTGAGATGCTGCGCCGCCTGCACTTGAAGCAGATGCCATCGGGATTCTCATATTCTTCAAATCTTTAATGGTTTCAATATCGCCGCTGACGACGACAGACTTTTCTTCATTTCCAAATGTGTACAATCCAAGCGGAGTTGTCACATCTGAACCTTGAATCACTTGCTTGACTGTATCTTCATCAAGTCCGTATTCTTTCAGTTTGTCTTCTTTAAAAGAGAATTCAACCTCTTCAACCTGCTGGCCTGATACTTGGACGGAAGCAACGCCTTCTATCCCTTCAAGCTTCGTAACGAGGCTGTCCTCCACTTTTTTCGTCAGCTCTTGCAGATTATCTTTATCACTGGACACGCTGAGCGTCAGAATCGGGAAGGAGTTCAAGCTGTAGCGTGAAATTTCCGAATCTTTCGCGTCATCAGGGAGGCTGACGTTTTCTAATGCCTCAGCCGCTTCTGTTTTGGCTTTGTCCATATCTTTCTCATAGTCATATTCAATCATGACCGACGATGCATTTTCATAGGA
This sequence comes from Bacillus vallismortis, assembly GCF_004116955.1. Taxonomy (NCBI): domain Bacteria; kingdom Bacillati; phylum Bacillota; class Bacilli; order Caryophanales; family Bacillaceae; genus Bacillus; species Bacillus vallismortis. The sequence continues at coordinate 2,760,236 of NZ_CP026362.1, forward strand.
GGTCGAAGTCACAACACTGACCCCGTCCAAATTCTGCACCGCTTGTTCAACCGGTTTGGTCACCTCATCAGCCACTTGGCTTGGCGTTGCGCCCGGATATGTAGTGCTGATCGTCAAGTAAGGCATGTTGACATCAGGAATGGATTCTTGCTTCATATTCATACCCGCATACAATCCGGCTGCCGTTACAATAATCGTCATCAGCCATACGGCGAATTTGTTTTTCAGAACGAAATTAATAACGTGATTCATCATATCCTCCATTACATTTTTTATTGACTGACTGGTCATTCTATATAATACTAAACGTTATATTGCAACAACGTCAACTCATATACCAGAAAATTTTACTAAATTTTTCAAGGATTAAGGGGAAGCACGTCATGAATGAAAAAAAAGAGAAAATCATAAAAACCAGCATTCATTTGTTTGCGAAAAAAGGATTCGCCTCTACGACGATCCAGGAAATCGCCAGTGAATGCGGCATCTCTAAAGGCGCTTTTTATTTGCACTTCAAATCAAAAGAAGCGCTGCTGTTATCCGCCTGTGAATATTATATCGGCATGTCTATGAAAAAAATGAAAAATATAGAAGAGGATCTCGCCGAAAAACCGCCTAAGGAAGTGCTGAAAAAGCAAATCGGCGCCCAATTTGAAGATTTCCGCGATCATAAAGATTTTATCGTTCTTTTGCTTACTGAAAATATCATTCCGGAAAATCAACAAATCAAGCAGTACTTTTACAAAGTAACCGCGGAGACGGATAAACTGTACCGGAGCGCCTTGCTGGCATCCTATGGCAAAGGGATCGAGCGGTACATCGCGGACCTCTCCATCATGGCAAGAGGCATTGTGCATTCCTATATGAATGTCATGGTCTTTAACGGAGAGCTAAGCATCGATGCGGAAGAAATCTCAGCCTTTTTGATCGAAAGACTAGATGACCTTGTACAAGGACTAATCCATTCAACCCTCAATCCGATTGTGCCAAAAGACATTTTCAGATTGATGCCGGCCGGCAAAGAACAGCTGCTTGAGGACATTCGGAAAGTGAAAGAAAACAGCACACTGCCCGAGGATATCGCCGTGTCGCTTGATGTCATCGCGGAAGAATTGTCTCAGGATAAACCGCGCAAGCCGATTATGAAAGGCATGCTGTCCAATTTAACCGGAACCACCGACAAAGAAGTTGAAAAGCTTCGGGCTCTGATCTCTGTCTTCATCTCGATTTGAACATAAAAAAGCAGCCCCCTCTCTAAAGAGGCGGGCTGCTTTTTAATTAGCGTTTTTTAATTTCTTCAAGCAGGATTTTGTTAACCATCGGCGGGTTGGCTTGTCCTTTGGACGCTTTCATAATCTGTCCGACAAGGAAACCGATCGCACGGTCTTTCCCGTTTTTAAAGTCTTCGATTGATTGAGGATTGTTGTCAAGCGCCTCTGTGACAAGCTTCAGAAGCACGCCTTCGTCAGAAATCTGAACGAGGCCTTTCTCTTTGACAATCTTCTCAGCGTCGCCGCCTTTTTCAATCAATTCTTTAAACACTTTCTTCGCGATCTTAGAAGAAATGGTTCCTTTTTCAATCAATTTGATCATGCCGGCAAGGCCTTCAGGTGTCAGCGCCACATCAGCAAGCTCTTTTTGCTCAGCGTTCAGATAAGCTGATACTTCACCCATCAGCCAGTTAGACGCTTGTTTGGCTTCAGCGCCTTTTTGAACGGTTTCTTCAAAGAAATCAGCCATTTCTTTCGTCAGCGTCAGAACCATCGCGTCATACGCAGGCAAACCAAGCTCATCGATGTAACGCTTGCGGCGCTCATCCGGAAGTTCAGGAATGCTTGCTTTCACGCGTTCCTTCCATTCTTCATCAATGTAGAGCTCGACAAGGTCTGGCTCTGGGAAGTAACGGTAGTCGTCAGATCCCTCTTTGACACGCATGAGAATGGTTTTCTTCGTTGCTTCGTCGTAACGGCGTGTTTCCTGCTGAATGACACCGCCGGAGAGAAGAACCTGCTCCTGGCGTTTTTCTTCATGCTCAAGGCCTTTTTGAACAAACGCAAAGGAGTTCAAGTTTTTCAATTCTGTTTTTGTGCCGAATTCCTCTCGGCCGATCGGACGAAGAGAGATATTGGCGTCACAGCGAAGCGAACCTTCTTCCATTTTACAGTCAGAAACACCTGTGTATTGGATGATGGACTTCAGCTTTTCAAGATACGCGTACGCTTCTTCCGGCGTGCGGATATCCGGCTCTGATACGATCTCAACTAGCGGCGTTCCCTGGCGGTTGTAGTCAACGAGAGAATAGCCGTCGCCTGTATGTGTGAGTTTTCCGGCATCTTCTTCAAGGTGAAGGCGAGTGATGCCAATGCGTTTTGTTTTTCCGCCGACTTCAATTTCGATCCAGCCGTTTTCGCCGATTGGCTTATCAAATTGAGAAATCTGATACGCTTTCGGGTTGTCCGGATAGAAATAGTTTTTGCGGTCAAACTTCGTATCCGTTGCGACCTCACAGTTAAGCGCCATAGCGGCTTTCATTGCGAATTCAACGGCTTCTTTGTTCAGAACAGGCAGGACGCCCGGGTATCCGAGGTCAATGACGCTTGTCTGCGTGTTCGCCTCCGCGCCGAATGGCGTTGGAGAGCTTGAGAAAATTTTTGATTTTGTTTTTAACTCAACATGGACTTCAAGTCCGATTACCGTTTCAAAGTTCAATTCTTTTCACCCCTTACAGTTCAGGTTTTGCTTTATGATGGTCTGTCGCTTGTTCAAATGCATGAGCAACGCGGTATACAGTGCTTTCGTCAAAGTGTTTTCCGATGATTTGCAGGCCGAGCGGAAGTCCGCCTGCTAATCCGCATGGCACGCTGATTCCCGGTACGCCGGCAAGGTTGACTGGAATCGTTAAGATATCGTTTGCGTACATTGTGAGCGGATCTTTCGTGTTTTCACCGATTTTAAACGCAGGTGTCGGAGTCGTCGGTCCGACAATGACGTCATATTTATCAAATACGTCTTCGAAGTCTTTCTTGATCAACGTACGCACTTTTTGCGCCTTTTTGTAGTACGCATCATAGTATCCTGAGCTTAAAGCGAACGTTCCGAGCATAATGCGGCGTTTGACTTCATTTCCGAAACCTTCAGCGCGCGTTTGCTTGTAAAGGTCGATCAGATTGTCCGCGTTGTCTGTGCGGTAGCCGTAGCGGATGCCGTCAAAGCGTGCAAGGTTGGCTGACGCTTCAGATGATGACAGCAGGTAATATGTCGCCAGCGCGTATTTACTGTGCGGAAGAGACACTTCTTCCCATGTAGCACCGAGGCCTTCGAGAACCTTCAGCGCGGCAAGCACAGATTCTCTCGCTTCTTTGCCGACACCTTCACCAAGGTATTCTTTCGGAACCGCGATTTTCAGTCCTTTGATGTCGCCAGTTAATGAAGAAAGAAAATCAGGCACGTCCACATTTGCGCTCGTTGAGTCCATTTTGTCGGCGCCGGAAATCGCTTGAAGCAAAAATGCGTTGTCCTCAACCGTACGGGTAATCGGCCCGATTTGGTCTAATGAAGACGCGAATGCGACCAGCCCGTAACGGGACACGCGGCCGTATGTAGGCTTTAATCCGACAACGCCGCAGAACGATGCAGGCTGACGGATGGAACCGCCTGTGTCAGATCCAAGAGAAAACGGAACTTCTCCCGCAGCAACCGCAGCCGCTGAACCGCCGCTTGAACCGCCGGGAACTGTATCCAAGTTCCAAGGGTTTTTCGTCAGCTTGTAAGCTGAGTTTTCGGTAGATGAGCCCATGGCGAATTCGTCCATGTTCAATTTTCCGATTGTGACTGCTTCAGCATCTTGAAGGCGCTGAACAACAGTAGCATCGTAAATCGGATCAAAGTTTTCGAGAATTTTGCTCGAGCATGTTGTGCGCAGCCCTTTTGTTACGATATTATCTTTTACGCCGATCGGCATACCAAAAAGAAGACCGTGCTCTGAACGGCCGTCAACCGCCTCATCAAGCTCCTTCGCGTACGCGCGCGCTCTTTCTTCATCTAATGCCAAAAAGGCTTGTACCTTATCATCAACCGCTTGGATGCGTTTATAAGATTCGTCAACAAGATCAGAAATCTTAATCTCTTTTTTATGTATGAGCTGTTTTAATTCTGTGATTTTGTGATCAAATAATGACATTCTTGTGTCCCTCCTTTAGTCCAGAATTGATGGCACACGAATATAACCGTCTTTATGGTCAGGCGCATTTTTCATGACGTCCTCAACCGGAAGACCTTTACCCGCTTCATCTTCTCTCATGACATTTTTCATTTTCAGCACGTGAGTTGTAGGCTCTACATTGTCTGTATTGACCTCATTAAGCTCCTCGGCAAATGAAATGATGCTGTCAAGCTGTTCAGTGAACATTTTTGCTTCTTCTTCAGTAATCGCAAGTCTCGCAAGGTGCGCAACGTGCTTTACTTCTTCTATTGAAATTCGTGACATCTGATCCACCTCCACATATTTCTCCGTTAAGTCATATAATACTGATCATATCAAAAACAAGCCCTTCAAAGCAACAAAACGCCATGGAACAGGCTTGGGTTTTCGAGACAATACCCTATATATTTTATACTAAAAAGAGACAAAGGAGAAACAAAATATTTTTCAGAATATTTTTACTTTTATCCATTCATGAAAGCGGTTTATTTCTTAATCCACTCTAGGTTTACAACTGTATTTCCCACTGTTTTTCCAAGTTTCATCGCTTGAATGACTGGGAATACTTTGTTAGGTTAAGTTAACAAGTGCACCAAACAGGTGACACTTGGGCCAGGCTTAACTGGCACCATCAATTGGAGAGGTGATGTCACATTTATAGAATTGAAGAGAGGGTAAAACGTGAGTATTGAAATTATTATATCGTTAGGAATTTACTTTACTGCCATGCTGTTAATCGGCTGGTACTCGTTTAAGAAAACAACTGATATCAACGATTACATGCTTGGAGGAAGAGGTCTCGGACCGTTTGTCACTGCTTTGTCTGCCGGAGCGGCGGATATGAGCGGATGGATGCTGATGGGAATTCCGGGGGCCATGTTTGCCACAGGCTTGTCGACATTATGGCTTGCACTCGGATTAACAATCGGCGCGTATTCGAATTATCTTCTTTTGGCTCCGCGCCTTAGAGCGTATACAGAAGCGGCGGATGACGCGATTACGATTCCCGATTTCTTTGATAAACGATTCCAGCATTCATCATCCGTGCTGAAAATTGTATCAGCTTTGATCATTATGATCTTTTTCACTTTGTATACGTCTTCTGGTATGGTATCAGGCGGAAGATTATTTGAATCTGCTTTTGGAGCCGATTATACACTTGGACTCCTGCTGACTGCGGGCGTTGTCGTGTTATACACACTGTTTGGCGGTTTCCTTGCTGTCAGTCTGACTGACTTTGTACAGGGTGCGATCATGTTTGCAGCATTAGTGCTTGTGCCGATCGTTGCTTTTACCCAACTGGGCGGCGTCTCTCCCGCTTTACATGAGATTTCAGCCGTGGACCCGAAGCTATTGGATATTTTTAAAGGCGCGAGCGTCATTAGCATTATTTCTTATTTGGCTTGGGGCTTAGGCTACTATGGCCAGCCTCATATCATCATCCGTTTTATGGCGATTAAGCATATCAAAGATTTAAAACCCGCGCGCAGAATCGGGATGAGCTGGATGGTAATCTCTATCCTCGGTTCAACTGTAACGGGTTTGGTCGGTGTGGCTTACGCACATAAATTCGGAGTTGTTGTAAGCGATCCTGAAACGATTTTCATTATTTTTTCTAAAATATTGTTCCATCCCTTGATTACGGGATTTTTGCTGTCTGCTATTTTAGCAGCGATTATGAGTTCGATCTCTTCTCAGCTTCTGGTCACAGCGAGTGCTATGACAGAGGATTTATACCGGACATTTTTCAGACGTGAAGCATCAGATAAAGAACTAGTCATGACTGGCCGGCTGTCAGTGCTCATTATCGCGGTCATCGCGATTCTGATGTCCTTGAATCCGAGCAGCACGATTTTAGATTTGGTTGGTTATGCGTGGGCCGGATTCGGTTCTGCTTTCGGGCCTGCGATTCTTCTGAGCCTGTATTGGAAACGGATGACTGAATGGGGCGCCCTATCAGCCATGGTTGTCGGAGCTGCGACAGTATTAATTTGGATTACAACTGGTTTAGCTGACTCTACAGGCCTCTATGAAATGATTCCGGGCTTTTTCCTGAGTATGATCGCGGGTATTATCGGAAGCTTGATCACGAAACGACCTGCAAAAGCTTCTTACCGATTATTCGGCGTCATGGAAAAGCTGTTAAAACGCAAAAAGTAAGCAATAAGCCATCAAGCGCCGCTTGGTGGCTTTTGTGCTCTTGTTTTGCTATAAATACTGTGAGAAAATCATATTTATTTAAAAACACCTTAGAGAAGGGGGAAGTTGCTGTTGAGCTGGTATATTGATCCGGATATTTTATTAAAATTGGGCATTGCCACATTGATTGGCATGGTCATCGGGCTTGAGCGCGAATTAAAAAATAAGCCGCTCGGATTAAAAACCTGTATCGTTATCGCCGTCAGCTCATGCATGCTGACGATCGTCAGTATTAATGCGGCATATCATTTCCCTAAATACTACCGCATCATGATGGACCCGCTGCGTCTGCCGGCACAAATCATCTCAGGCGTCGGATTTATCGGAGCCGGCGTCATCTTGCGGAAAAGCAACGACGTCATATCCGGCCTGACAACATCGGCTATGATCTGGGGAGCGGCGGGGCTTGGGCTCGCAACCGGAGCGGGGTTTTATAAAGAAGCCTTTGCCAGTCTTCTGTTCATCCTGATCAGCGTTGAATTTTTGCCATGGGCGGTTAGAAAAATCGGACCGGATCGCCTTCAGGAAAAAGACATCCGCATCAGAATGTCGCTTTCGGATAAAGACAAAATGACAGAGATTTTAAAAGAAATGAAAAGAAAAGATATCAAAACACATTCCGTCCGGATCGACGACCTGGGCGAAAAGGAATTTCCGATTATGGAAGTGAAGGTCCGCGTCCATAAAAACAGGTACACGACCGACGTCTACTACGACATTAAAAACATTGAAGGCGTAGTCGGGGTAAAATGTGATACATTATAAAAGCCAATGGGACATGAATCCCATTGGCTTTTCGCTGTCATCGAAAAAAACATTGAAGTCTCTTTTAATTTCAAATAAAATACATATTAGTAAATAAATATAATAAAAGGAGATGTTCCTCATTACCAAAACCCGGTTTACAGTAACTGTCACCCTCATTTTGACTGCTTTCTTAAGTATTTTTGCCATAACAGAATTCATATCCCCTCTTCATTCTCAATCATCCAAGAGCAGCGGCAAGAACCCTAAAAATATAATTTTAATCATCGGAGACGGAATGGGTATGCCGATGATTAACAGCTATAGGACATTAAAAAGCGAAAAGCTGAATACTCCCGCCCAAACAGCATGGGACCCTTATTTAACAGGCATGCAGATGACACATCCTAACGATCCCAGAGACAATATTACTGACTCTTCGGCTGCCGCAACCGCCATGGCAACCGGAACGAAAACATATAATGATGCAATTGCTGTTGACAACAAACATCAGCAGCTCAAAAGCGTAACAGAAGCTGCCAAAGAGAAAAAGATGTCTGTCGGCTTCGTCGTGACTTCGGACTTAACCGACGCCACTCCCGCAGCTTTCGGCGTACATAACGTCTCACGGAAAAACTACACTGATATTGCCGACCAATTCTATGATGAACGGATTAATGGTTCTCATAAGGTTGATGTTTTACTCGGAGGCGGAGCGAAATATTTCATTCGCAATGACCGAAATCTTGCTGAAGAATTTCAAAAAGACGGCTATCATTATGTGACCACAAAGCAAGACCTGAAAAAAAATCAGCACGATAAGTTGCTCGGACTGTTTGGAGAAGTTGAATTAGATAAAGCGATTGACAGAGAGAATAGTACACCTTCTCTAAAAGACATGACAGAAGCTGCACTCACCCAGTTACAGAAGAACGAAAACGGTTTTTTTATGCTTCTGGAAGGAAGCAATATTGACAATGCAGCCCATGAAAATGACGTGGTGGGCGCTTTAAGTGAAATGGAAGATTTCGAGAAAGGTGTTCAAGCTGCTCTGGATTTTGCGAAAAAAGATAAAGAAACGCTGGTTATTATTACAGCTGACCACTCTACAGGCGGATTCTCTTACGGCGCAGAGGGAATGACGCGTGAGACCGGCTATAAATGGGATCCTTCCCCAATCATCGCCGCTAAAAAAACGCCGGGCTATATGGCAGAGAAGATCGCTGAAGGCCAAGATGCCGAAAAGGTGCTCAGCACTTATATTAATATGAAGCTAACGGAAAATGAGATCAATCAGGTGAAAAACGCAGTCTCACAATCAAATACTGCTGCAGTCCAAAAAAGCATTCAATTGATTTTTGATAAACGGTCTTTTTCAGGCTGGACGACGTTAGCCCACACTGGCAAAGACGTACCGGTATATGCTTACGGTCCGGGAAAGGAAAAATGGAAGGGGCTCATCGACAATACGCAGCAGGCAAAAAACATTTTTGCAATTTTAGAACAAAAATAAAAAACTCCGGCTCACGGGACTGACCCCATAAGATGAGACAAATAAAAACACCTTCAAGTTTGAAAACGGATGATTGTTATCCGAAATTAGACTTGGAGGTGTTTTTTCTATGGGGACAAGAGTGAGTTATCCGCTTGAAGTGAAACAGAAGGCTGTAGAAATGAGATTGGCAGGCGTACCTATGAAAGAGATCATGCAGGAGTTGAATATCAAAAATAATACGCAGATTAAGACATGGGTCAGATGGTATAAGGCTGGTGATACACATCGATTTGAACAGCCTGTTGGTAAGCAATACACTTATGGAAAAGGTCCGGAGTATTCTTCCGAATTAGAGAAACTGCAGGCAGAGAATCGTTACCTGAGACAACAGAATGAAGTTTTAAAAAAGTACAACGAATTGGAAAGGAAGTTGATAGCAAAACGTCAGTCGAACTTGTAGAAATATTGCACAGCACAATGACCGTGCAGGATATCTGTATTCATTTAGGTATCTCTCGGGCGTCTTATTATCGTTGGAAGAAGAATCTGATGAAGGATCATCCCAAACGCCATTTGGAAAAACAAATCGGCACGTTGTGCCGAGAGCACAAGTATCGATATGGATATCGAAAAATCACAGCCATATTAAAAAAGGGAATGTGTATTAACCATAAAACGGTTCAGCGTATTATGCAGAAAAATCAGTGGCAGTGCCGGGTTAAGGTGAAAAAGCGCAAGAAGAATGGGCAGCCATATGCCGTGGTCGATAATATATTAGATCGGAACTTTCAGTCTGATCATCCTCTTGAAAAACTAGTAACGGACATCACGTATTTGCCTTATGGACAGAAGCAATTGTACCTTTCCAGTATATTGGATGTATACAATGGAGAAGTGATTGCTTTTACGATTGGAGATAAGCAGGACACAGACTTTGTCTTACACACACTTGATCAACTGCCAACACTGCCTGAGAACTGCGTGTTACATAGTGACCAAGGATCTGTGTATACATCTTACGAGTATCAGAAAGCTGTTAAAACAAAAGGCATTACCATGAGCATGTCCCGCAAAGGGACGCCCGCTGATAATGCCTCCATCGAATCGTTTCATTCCTCACTAAAGTCTGAAACGTTCTATCTTAACAGCATTGATCGAACCACGACCGCCATCGTAGAACGCACTGTCATAGAATACATTCATTATTATAACAATATTCGTATTCAAACGAAACTAAACAACCAATCACCGATAAACTATCGGCAATTGGCTGTTTAAAAGGTGTTTTGATCCCTGTCTTAAAAACGGGGGTCAGTCCCCACAGCCGGAGTTTTTTAATAAGGAGCAACGTCTCAAAAGGGATCAACGCAAATTCCTTAAGCTAACTTCGAAAAGTCAAATTCGGTTATCGGCGTTTGATTTTCGATATCGTTTTTGAATCCCTTCAGCATTTCTTTTTCTTCTTCTCCTATTGAATCAAGGTCAAACATTTGGTGGAGCAATCCATAAATCAGCATATGACGCAGGCGGAGGAAATCCGGAATTTTCTTGAGCCATTCGGCGGCAATTTCATTTTCTTCCCTGTACCCTTTCATAAAGTGCGTCATAAATTCTTCTGTAAAGGCTGCTTTATTTTCATATGGGACGACTGGATACCATAATACATTGTAGAGGAGAATGCTGATATCATTCACAAACCAGTTGTACCCGATATCATCAAAATCAAATGTAGTGATCTTCCCATGGTCCCAGTTAAAATTACCATGATGAAGATCTGCGTGAACAAGCCCATAGCTGTCACGGTTTTTTGGCAGTTGCCGCAACTCATTCATTAAATCGTCTGCCTGCTGAAAAACCTTTGTCTGATCTTCAGGGACATATTTTCTGAGCTTCAACTGCTCTTCTTCATCCCACTCTTGCCTTTTAAATCTTGGATTGCTCAGTTTATAGCTTTTTGTCAGGCTATGCATCTTCCCTGTATATCTGCCAAGCTCGAAAAATAGGGTTTCGTTCCACTCAGATTCGTCTACTTTATGACCTGGCGCCTTTTCATACACTCTCAATAAAAATGCTCCGCCGTTTCCGTCCGGCACTTCCTCAACATCCTTACCGTTTAATGACGGGATCGGTTTGGCGACTGAAAGCCCGCCTTCAGCAAGATGATGGAGCCATTCCATCTCCCCCATAATATAATCCGGCGACCGTCGAATCGTGTGTGTAATCTTTAAAATATAAGATTCATTGTCTTTAGCAAACTCATACACATAGTTTTCCGCATCCGCCAAAAACTGCACTTGATCTCTAGTAAATCCATATATAATAGAAGCTTCTGCCAAAACCTTTTCTTCATCAAATATTGCTTTAATATCTTTATGCATGCTGATTCTCCCTCTTCATATATTTAGATAATTCTCTTATCGTGTGTTTTTTCACAAAATTCAAATCATCAACATACCAGCCTTTCTTTTCCATCTCTACTTCCATTTTGACAGCGAGCAGCGAATTTCCTCCCAAATCAAAGAAATCGTTGTCAATTCCTACATAATCCAAGTGGAGAATTTCCCTCCAAATATCTGAGAGAATTTTTTGCTGTTCTGTCTCCGGCACGTCTTCTTCTGCTCCGGCTTCTAAATGTTCCTTTATTAATATAGACCGCAAATGCTCTGGTCGGTTTTTATCTAAGGCGATTAAATATGGAGAATGCAAGGTTTTCTCAGCATGCAGCACTTCCCACTGAGTGTTTGTGTTTTCAATCAAAGCTTCCGGCAATACTTCATTGGCAGCCGCTCTCTCCGTTTTGTCCGATGCAGGTTGCACAGATGATACCCATTCAATATGCCCGCTTCGATCCTCAACATCATGCACAGAGATTTGACAAACTGTTTTTAACGGACCCGCTGCTTCCTCAAAACGATGTGCAGCAAAAAACTCAGAAAAGGCGCGGTTTCTGCCTGAATCCTTAAACTCCAAGGACAACGTCGCAAGCTGTTTATCCCGTGCATATGAAGCAAGGCCTGACAGCACTTTATGTTCAATTCCTTTGCCTAGTGCGCGGCAGCTGAGCAGAAAAGTATCTAGCTTTAATGAATCTTCTGTTCGAATCCCCATGATTGCACCAACGATGCCTTCATCACTGAATCTGTCCGCTGCTTCAACGATCCAGCCGATATGGCCGTCCGTATTGAGCCGCTGGGCAAGCTGCTCTTCACGATAGACTGATGGATTCATATTGAACTGATTGATTCTCGCACTCATTTGAGCAACTCGCGGCAAATGCTCTTCTGTCATCTCAGTCAAGGCGATACGCAGGTGTAAGCCGGAAAGAAATTCTTCAAGCGAACGGGACGTATTCAGCTCTATTTTTCTTTCTTGTGCTGCCAAATATCGTTCCGTGCGCTTTTGATCAGCTTCTGTCACTCTGAATCTATCAAATGCCCAGACATGTTCTAAGAACATCGGAATAGAATCTGGATCAGACGGCAGAAGCAAGGTCAGAACCTCTGGCAGGCGTTCGTTCATTTCCAGGCATTGAGCCGGATCATCATCTAAGAATATGAACCGATCCACTGAAATGTTCAGCTCATCAGCCATTTCTTTCATGTTTCTGGCTTTCTCATCCCAATTAATGCGTGACAGGACAAAGTCCTCTTTCTTCAAAATCATATCTGGATGACGTTCAAACACATTCCAGACGTCTTCTTCATTATTTCTGCTTGAAAGCACAAGAAGCAGACCCTCTTCTTGTTTTCTCTTTAAAAATTGCTGCAGCGCTCGGTGGGCAGGAGTAATCATGACCCCTTCCGCTCCAGCTTCAGACACGGTGCCGCTCCATAAAGTGCCGTCACAATCGATGGCGGCCGCTTTAAATGGCGGTTTGAGCCATGCCGTAAACTCACGTGCCACGCGTGTTCCCATTGCCGCATAAAATTCTTCAGTGAACGGTATTCTTGCCGCTCTTTCACTTTGCGGGTCAAATATGGCATCAAGCTGGTATGTTTGGCGCAGCTGGCGGAGATCAATCAAATGTACATCCGTTTCTCCAGCAAGCTGCGCGATCCAATTCTGCTGGGATTGCACAAGGATGTCCCGGAGCTCCTGCTCTTTCACATTTTCCAGCGGAAGCAATCCTATGAAGTAAGGCACTTCCTTTTTCTTTTGTTTCATGATGGAGAGCAGTTCATCTGAATTATATTGAACGTGAGCCATTCTTTCTTCCAAAGAAAGACCAGAATCCCCTGCCATATCCTCAAGGCGAATCAACAGCAGATTGGCACCATTTTTTTGCCGTGACAGCAAGCTTTCTTCATTAAGCAATTCTTGAAACACCTGACCGTAAGGAGACAGCTTTATATCTAGATTGATATCAAACTGTTCGCCCCACCATTTTAGGTAAGGCACAATCGGATCAGCCGTAAAATTGGAACAAATGGTTAATGGGCACGAGATGACTCGGTTTGACTCTCTCTCCCTTTTCCGTTCGGCCTCTTCCTGCTCTTTTTGGCTCAGCACCGGAATGTCCTTTATGCGTTTTTCAGGCTCTTCTGCAGCTTTTTCAGCAAGAGAGATAAAATGAGAAACAAATGCCTGCATGGATTCATGAGTGAAAAGCGACCGGTTGTATTGAAGCACACATTTAAGCTCTCCCGTCACTTCCTTCACGACGTCCATTTTCATATCAAGCTTTGAAATGCCCTTTGCGAATTCGTATGTTTCAAATGTTAATCCGCCAGCCTCTATTTTTATATTCGGGTCATACTCATTATGATAGATCAGCATGGTATCAAAGAAAGGGTTGCGGTTCGGCTTGATCACCGGCTGCAGGGCTTCTGCCATTTGATCGTACGGATAATCCTGGTGGTCATAAGCTTCAAGCAACGTTTGTTTTGTGTGATGAAGGTTGCCGGCAAACGATTCTTCAGGATTCAAATGAATTTTGATCGGCAAAAAGTTTGTAAACATGCCGATCGTATTCTCAATATCCGCATGACGCCTGCCTGCCACCAATGACCCAATCATCAGCTCCTGCTGTTTTGTATAGCTGGACAAAAGCATGGCATAGAGCTGAAACAGCATGACATTGTTGGTCAGCTGCTGCGCCTCTCCGATTTTCTCAAGCTTTTCTAAAACGCGCGGCGGGATTGTAAACTTAATTGCCCTGCCTAGAAAGCTTTGTTCTTTTCGTTCATAATCAAGAGGCATATTCAGCACAGGCACTTCACCCTCAAGCTGCTTCAGCCAATACTCTTTTTGGCGTTGAAACATGTCACTATTAAAAAATGTCTGCTGCCACTCCGCATAATCTTTATACTGAATGATGTTTTCCGGGAGCTGTTCCCCTCTATATAATTGGGTAAATTCTTTTATAAAAATATTCATCGAGGCGCCGTCCGCCACAATATTATGCATATCAACAAGCAACGCATGTTTTTCTTCCTCGATTTTGACGAATTTCACCCGAATTAATGGAGAAACTTTAAGATCAAACGGCCGTATAAATGAACTGATTTCGTCATCAAGCTCATCCATTTTCGCTTCGGTTTGTTCAATCGAAAATTCAAAGTTCTGATGGATTCGCTGCACAGGTTCTCCATCCTTAATTTCAAACGTTGTACGCAGTGTTTCATGCCTTTCGATCAGCTTTTTGAATGTGTCCTCAAAGCGGGCGGCATCAATTTTCCCGAAGCATAAAAGAGCCATCGGCATGTTATATGTGGTGACTTGCCCGATTCTCTGATGAATCAAATACGTTCTCCGCTGTGCTGCTGACAGCCTGTATACGTCTTTTTTCTCTGAAGGCTGAATGGATGTATATTGGTTTCGGTCAGCGCGCTCAATAAGTGCGGCAAGCCCACGGATTGTCGGGTGCTGGAACACATCGCTTAGCGTAAGCTCCGCTCCAAATTCCTTGTGAATGCGGGAAATCAGACCAGCGGCGTTCAATGAATGGCCGCCTGTTTCAAAGAAATGGGTATCTAATGTGACACGTTTGACTCCGAGAATGTCCTTCCACATAGCAGCCAAGACCGCCTCTGTCTCATTAAATTGAACATCTGATTCTGTATCCGCTGTCTTCCCGTCATTTGCTTGCTCAGGCACCAAAAGCTGAAAATTTTCTTCCACCGGTGTTCCCGCCTGTTCTTTTGTCCGGCCAATCCAGTATCTTTCTCTTTCAAAAGGATATGTTGGAAGCGGAATAAGCTGGCATTGCTCCTGATCATAAAAAGCTGTCCAATCGACCGGCACCCCGTGCAGCCACATCTCACCCAGTCTGCTCAGCAAGTAACGGTAATCAGAAGCTGCCTCCTTTGGATGCCTCATCAGCTGGATTGCAATGTGCTGCTTGTCCTCTGCCTGATACAATTTGCTGACAAACGAACGCAGCGCATTTCCAGGGCCGACCTCTATAAAAATTGGATCCAGCTCTTCTTTTAAGCGTTTTGCGCAGTTCATAAATCTAACGGTTCCCCGCAAATGATCAGCCCAATATGACGGATCTCCAGCTTCCTCATCAGTGATCCAGTCTCCGGTTACATTTGAGACAAACGGGATTTTTTGTTTTTTAAATTGATAGGCTGAGAGCTTTTGTTTCATGCTTTCTAAAACCGGTTCCATCATATACGAATGGAAGGCATGTGATGTATGAAGCTTTCTGCAGCTGTGTCCTTCAGCGTTCAGCTTCCTTTCCAATGCATCAATCACACTTGATTCTCCTGATACAACACATGAATCCGATGCATTCACAGCAGCGATTGAAATGGTTCCGTCTGTATACGGTTTGATGTCTGCTTCACTTAAGGAAACGCTAAGCATAGAACCGGACGGCAGATTTTGGAGTGCTGCCCCTCGATAGCTGATGATGTCAAGAGCATCTTCTAATGAGAGCACACCCGAAATGGCTGCAGCCGTATACTCACCGATGCTGTGTCCCGCCATTGCTTTCGGCTTAATCCCCCAATGGATCAGCATTTTTGCAAGTGCATATTCGATACAGAACAGCAGAGGCTGCGTATATTCAGTTTGGTTAATCAATTTTGCATCATGCTGATTATTGTCAGAGAAAAGCACCGTGCTCGGATCTGTGTCCATATGATTTTTTAATATGTCAAAACAGGCATCGAGCTCTTCCTTAAAAATCGATACAGTATCGTAAAGCCCTTTAGCCATATCAACATACTGCGCCCCCTGTCCCGGAAAAAGAAAGACAACGGGCCGGCTTGCAGATTGAGAGCTGCCGGTTTTAACAGACTCATAGTCATTTTCATGAATAGCCTGAAGAAGCTCAGGCACATCCGCTGCCACAATCGCTTTTTTATAAGGAAACGAATGACGCCCTACTTTGAGGGTATATGCCGCATCTGCCAAATTGGCCTGCGGATTTTTCACCAAATAATTTGACAGCCGGTCTGTCATGCTGTTTAAAGCGGCCGGTGTTTTGGCTGACAGCAATAAGAGTTCAGCATCATGTCTTTCCGCTGCCTTTTGCTGTGCAGGCGCTTCCTCTAAAATGACATGGGCATTTGTTCCCCCAATGCCAAATGAGCTAACACCCGCTCTGCGCGGGAACTCATTTTCTTCCCAAGGGGTGAGTTTCGTATTGACGACAAATGGTGATTGCTCAAAATCGATTTTGGCGTTTGGCTTTTCGAAATTCAGAGTCGGCGGAATCACTTTATACTTTAAGCTTAGAACTGCTTTCATAAATCCAGCTACACCAGACGCATCATTTAAATGACCGATGTTGGATTTGACAGAACCAATTCTGCAGTAGCCGCGACGGTCCGTTTGGTAAGCTTGTTTTAATGCTTCAATTTCTATCGGATCACCGAGTGTCGTCCCTGTGCCGTGAGCCTCGACATAGGTAATGGTTTCAGGCTCCACCTCGGCCATGTGCAGGGCTGTTTTGACCGCTGTTACCTGGCCTTTGGTGCTCGGCGCTGTATATCCAACCTTTCTGCTGCCGTCATTATTGATCGCAGTGCCTTTTATTACAGCATAAATATGATCTCCGTCTGCTTCAGCATCTTCAAGCGTTTTTAAAATGACCGCTCCTGCCCCGTCTCCAAATACTGTGCCTGCCGCCTCATCATCAAAGACGCGGCAATGCCCGTCTGGAGAATGGATCATACCTTCTTGATAGAGATACCCGGATTTTTGCGGGAGGCGGATAGAGACTCCGCCTGCAACCGCCATATGGCAGTCCCCATTTAACAAAGCCTGAGCAGCAAGGTGAATAGAAACCATCGAGGTTGAGCAAGCAGTCTGCACCATCATGCTCGGCCCTTTCAGGTTAAGCTTATAAGAAATAAGTGTTGCCATGTAATCTCTCATATTCAAAACAGCTGTTTCCAGCGTCTTTGAGTCTTCTCCAGACTTTGCCCCCTGAAGAGCCCTCAGCACCCACTCTGCATTGAGGCCCGCTCCGGTATAAAGGCCGATCTGCCCTTTATAAGTGAAAGGATCGTAGCCGGCGTCTTCCAAGGCGGTCCACACGCATTCATGAAAGATACGGAACTGCGGATCCATCATGGCAGCTTCCTTCGGCGTATAATCAAAGAAGCCGGCGTCAAACAGATCTACATCCTCCACAATTCCTTTTGCTTTTACAAATCGCGGATCATTCAGCAGCTCTTCATTAACACCCTCTTCTTTCAGCTCCTCATCAGTGAAAAAAGAAATTGTCTCTTTCGCATTTTTTAAATTGCTCCAAAACTCCTGCACGTTTTTTGCTCCCGGAAATCGGCCTGCCATACCGATTACCGCAATTTCCGCTCCATGATTCGCATAATGAGAATTACTCATTCTATTCGCCGCCTCTCAATCTTTTATCTCGCTGATTGCGTATCCGCGTTTTTCTCCGTCCCTTGGATACAGCTGCCATTTCTTCTTTATCCTCTTCACTTTCCTCTTGATCAGGATTGATAAATTGCGCTAAAGCAGCTACAGACGGGTATGTGAATAAAGTCACCACAGCCTCGTTGGTTCCCAATTCTTTATTTAAACGGTTTGTCACCTGTACAATGTCTAAAGAGCTGGCTCCCAAATCAAAAAAGTTATCATGTATGCCGACTTGCTCCAGACCCATGAAATCTTGCCAAATGCCGCATATGACCTCTTCTGTTTTGTTGCGGGGAGCGACATACGGATTATTCAATTCGGGTCGGGTGTGTAAGGCGGCCGTCTTCTTCTCCTCTTTCGCTATGCTATCGGCATTCATGGATATCCATTGCTTCATTCTGTGTCCCAAATCACCTGTTGACACTAATAAATGGCGATTGTTGATATCTGACAGCACATATTGAAAAAGAGCTGCTCCTTCTTCAGGCAAAATGGCAAGTTCAGCAATAGATTCTCCGATAGTAGATTCAAGCTGGCCCCAGAAGTTCCATGCATCCCAGTTCACGCAAACCCAAGGAGTCTTGCTGCGCTGATTCACCCTCGCCGCAAAAGCATCCATATAAATATTCGCTGCAGAGTAAGCTGAGAAACCAAGACCTCCAAGCAAAGCACTAATCGATGAAAATAAGAAACAAAAATCTATATTTTCGTTTTCTAATAGAGATTCAAGCACTTTCAATCCTCTGACTTTAGACTGGAACTGGTCTTCTCCGCCTTCAATCGTTGCAGGTATATCTGTAATCGCCCTGAAAGACGAACTTCCCGGAAGACCTGCAGCGTGAAAGACGCCGTTCAGCTGGCCAAACTCAGTATGAACCTTTCTCATAACAGCCTGCATATCCGACAGGCTTCCCGCATCTGCCTGAAGAGCTGTCACCTTTGCGCCTAACCGTTCCAATTCTTTTATTTTCATAATTTTCACGGTAATCGGATCATCTTCCTCATGTTTCTCGCACCAGCTTTCCCACTGGCTGCGCTGCGGAAGTTCACTTCTTCCCGTCAGAATCAGACGGACGTTTCCTTCTTGCGCAAGCAGCTTTGATAATACAAAACCGATTCCGCCAAGCCCTCCCGTAATAAGATAAACACCTTTCGGGCGGATCATATTCGGCAATCCGGACGCTTTATTTAACTGAACAGGCTGATACATCTGCACCCATCGGCGGCGGTTTCGGTATGCGATCATTTGACCCTCGCCCGCAGCATCAGTTTCCGTCAGGATTTGGTCAATCAACTCCTCTTCTTTCCATGTCAATGTATCCGATAAAGGAGGAATGTCGATGTTCCAGCATTTCAAATGGTTATATTCTTGCGGGATAACTTTCAACGGCCCCAAAATCGTCGCTTTTTCAGCATTGATTTGTTCTTCTCCAGTCACCTCATGAATCCCGCTTGACAGTACAAACATGTTACATTCGTTCATTTGTTTTTGATTAGATGCCGCCTGTGCAGTAAAAATCAAACTATAATAGCCGTTTTCACTGTACGTGCTGAACGTTTTGAAGGATTCCCCTTGCTCCGAAACGCTCCACAGATGCATCATACAGTTTGGAAGAAGCCCATCTGAAGCAAGTGAAGAAAATAAACGCTCATAATGTGTCCCATCAGCCGGATTGATGACATACAATCCGCTGTTTACTTTTTTGAATTGCCGGTCTCTCGTGACAATTACAGTCTCATGTCCTCGGCGGCGTATGGTTTGCACCAGCCGATCTCCAAAGGCTGTTCCTTCATGGAAAACCAGTGTTTTTCCGCTTTCAGCTGGCTGCTCTTTTTTTCGGCTGTCAGCGGACTTGATCTTTCTTTCCCATGACGGAAGATAGAACCATTGATCCATCGGTTTCTTTTTATTCCATTCATCAACTGCGGTGAAAGCAGCTGGATTGTCAGCCGCTTCTACCCAATAGCGTTTTTTCTCAAAAGGATAAGACGGAAGCGATATCAGACGCTTAGGCTTATTACCGCCATACTGCCTCCAGTCAATCTCACATCCGCAGACCCAAAGCTGGCCTAATTTCTTCAAGAAATAGGAATGATCATGCGCTGGTTCTTGAACATGTCTGACGAGATTGACGATGTCATGCTGGCTAGATCTCTTCTTGTTCCTTCTGGCAAATGTGCTTAATGTGCTGCCCGGTCCGACTTCTATTAACAGAACGTTATCATCACTCAAAATCTGTTCTAATCCTTCATGGAAGCGGACTGTGCCTCTTAAGTGCTGAGACCAATAAGCCGGGTCTGCTGCTTGTTCCGGTGTTATCCATGTTCCCGTTACATTCGAAACAAATGGAATCCGAGGGGCGCTCATATCCTGTTGCTTTACAATCGCGGCAAATTCCTCAAGAATGGGTTCCATCATATAAGAATGAAAAGCGTGAGAAGTATGCAGCTGGCGGCCGGCAATGCCCTTTTCTTCAAGAAGAACCGCAAACGTCTCAATGTCTTCGCTTTTTCCTGATACTACGCATAAGTCATGAGCATTGACAGCCGCAAGCGACAGACTGTTCGTAAGCAGCGGCTGCAGCTCTTCCTCTGATAGCTGAACACTCATCATTGCTCCAGATTCCAGCTGCTGCATCAGCCTTCCCCGCTCTATGACGAGCGTTAAAGCCGTGTCTAATGAAAACACGCCTGACAAACATGCAGCAGTGTATTCACCAATGCTGTGTCCAATCATATAATCCGGTGAGATGCCTGCACTTTGCAGCAGCTTTGCGAGCGCGTATTCAAAGATGAACAGCAGCGGCTGCACAACAGCGGTCTCCGTCAGCTTCGCCCCATCATTTGAATCTGGGAAGACGACCGCCTTCAAATCAATTTGATGTGACTGCTGTGCGAAGGCAAAACAGCGGTCCGCTTCTTTCTGAAATACAGGTTCAGCTTCATATAAATCTTTCATCATATCAATATACTGAGAGCCTTGGCCGGAGAACATAAAGGCAGTCGGACGACCGCTGTGTCTTTGATAGGCTGTGAGCTCTGCACCGCTTTCCCATTCCGTTAATTTTGACAGCACGACCGCTTTTCGATATGAGAATTGTTTTCTGCCGACTTGCAAGGTGTATGCCACATCCTCTAACGGAACGTTTGGATGCATACGAAGAAATTCCTTCAATCGATTTGTCATCTGCTCTAAGGCTGTGTCTGTTTTTGCTGATAGAACTAGCAAATGCCGTTGGCTCTCGGAAGCTTCTCTGCCTGACTCCGGCTCTTCTTCCAGTACAATGTGCGCATTTGTGCCGCCAATTCCGAAGGAGCTGACACCCGCCCGCCTTGGATCAGCGGATTCCTTCCAGTATGCCGCCTCGGTATTAACATAAAATGGGGTTTGATCAAAATGAATATGCGGATTAGATGTCTTATAGTTCAAGCTTGGCAAAATGGTTTTATGTTTTAGCGATAAAACGGTCTTAAAGAGTCCTGCAATGCCGGCAGCGCTGTTTAAATGTCCGACATTGCTTTTCACTGACCCGATTGGAATTGACATTGGCCTGTCACTTTTAAAAACCTGGCTCAGCGCTTCCATTTCGATTGGATCACCCATTTTTGTACCGGTTCCGTGAGCTTCGATATACCCTACTGTATTCGGGTCAATCCCTGCATTCTCGTATGCATTCTTTAGCACTTCGGCCTGGCCTTCTACGCTCGGGGCGGTAAAACCGACTTTTCGGTTTCCGTCATTATTCATTCCGACCCCTTTTATGACCCCATAAATGGTATGCCCTTCTTTAACGGCGTCCTCATATCTTTTTAAAACGACAATCCCCGCGCCATCGCCAAAAACTGTGCCGCCTGCATTCTCATCAAAAGGACGGCAATGCCCATCAGGTGATTGAATCATGCCATCCTGATAAACATAGCCTGACCGTAAAGGGGTGCTGACAGTTACGCCTCCCGCAAGCGCCGCGTCACATGCTCCGTTTTGCAGCGCTTGACATGCCGCTCCAATATTGACTAAAGAAGTGGAGCAGGCTGTTTGCATTGTGATGCTCGGCCCGTGCAGGTTTAATTTATAAGCAAGCTGGGTACTGAAAAATTCTCTATCATTTAACAGCATGGAACTGAACTGTTCAGTCCCATCCAGTTTCCCTGCGAAACGTGTAATCCATTCGAGGTTCGGACTTGTCCCAGAGTAGACGCCAATTTTCCCTGTTGTCCGCTCAGGGTCGCAGCCCGCATCTTCTAAGGCCTCCCAGGCACATTCATGTAAAAGCCTGAATTGCGGATCCATCAATTCTGCTTCCCTTGAGGAATATTGGAAAAAATCCGCATCAAACATATCAGCGTCCTCGATGATCCCCTTCGCTTTTACAAAATCGGGGTGCTTCAAGAGCTGGTCATCAATGCCTGACGCTTTTAATTCTTCATCCGTAAAGAAGCTGATAGATTCTTTGCCGTTTACGAGATTATTCCAAAACTCATCCAAATTGCCGGCTCCCGGAAAACGCCCTGCCATACCGATAATCGCGATATCAGATCCCTGACCGTTCGGACTGCTTTGCGACACCTTTTGATGATCCGTCATTTCTGGCTGCCCGGCCTTCGTTTGAACCTGTTGATGAAGGTGCTTCGCCAGGCTGCGAACTGCGGCAAATTGATAAAGCAGAACTGGTTCCACCTTCCAATTCAACTGATCTGTTAATTTTGCCGCTAATTGAGAGATATCAAGCGACGTAGCTCCCAGCTCAAAAAACGGCGCATCATTGTCAAGCTCATTGAATCCAAAATGCTTCATGACGATTTTTCTGATTGTTTTTTCAATAGCAGATAACGGCATTGCACGAAACAGTTCTGCCGGCTGGTAAGCCTCATCTTCTTCAAGTTCAGCCAGTGCTAAGCCGTAAGGCAACGGGAAATGCTGCTTTGTAAAAGGATAAGTCGGCAGAGCTAACCTTTTATTAAGCTGAGATTCATGCAGGTCGCTGAAATCAACCTCAGCCCCGAGACTCCACAACGCTCCGTATATATGTAACTTTAAAACGTCTGTGTGTCCTTGTGTGCCGAGATCACCTGTCATGCCAATTGCTTGGCGCTCTGTAAACACTGATGCCCCCTGAGTCAAACGCAGGTCTATGCAAATAGCAGGTTCCTCCAGCAAACAAGACGAGATGTGTTCAAAAAATCGTATCGGCTTGCAGATTTTGCCGGCCCAATAACTGGCATCCGCTGCTTCGTCATCTGTTATCACTTTTCCAGTGACAGATGAAACGACTGGAATGTCTGGTGACTTCATGTCCAGCGTGCTAAGGAAGTGCATGAATTCTTCCGCAGCGTCGACCAGCAGATCCGATTGATACGCGATATCCCCATCAAATAACTCAGCAGCAATCCCTTTTTGTTCAAGCCGCGCCTTCAGCTGATACACATCCTCTGGCAAACCGGAGACGGCACAATACCGCTCATCAATCAGCGCAAGGGATAATGATTTTTCTAAGTATTGAACGATATCCGGTTCTGACAGGCTGACACCGAGCATTTTTCCTGCCGGCGACATACTGATTAACTCTCCGCGTTTATATGCGGCTGCGGCCCCTTCTTCAAAGGAAAACATCCCTGCCGCACAGGCCGCCGTAAACTCCCCGAATCCCCGCCCGATAAAGCGGTCTGGTGTTATGCCGATGTGCTGTAAGAAACGGACTGCGGCGTATTCCATGCTGAACGACAACGCATGGATCAATCCCAGATTTCCCTCTTCCCGGTACGTTTCTGGAGCAGAAATACATGCTTTAAAGAAGCTGAGTACATCCTGCTGAAAAGCATTTTGCACCTTTTCAAGGCAAGCATCGACTTCTTTTTTGAACATGTTTTCCGTGCGGTACAGCTGCGCATATCTGCTAAAGCCCTCTTGAACGTCTCCCGCAAATACAAACATGGTGCTGCTTGGAACAACCGCCGATTCGGTGATTTGTTTTTTATGGCCATGATCAGCAAGCTGATCTAGCAGATCCTTTTGATGTGAAGCAACAAAGGAGATTCTGTACTGGAATTGCTTTCTGCCAAGCTGTAACGTACGAGCTATGGCTGACAGCGGCGCTTCCGGGTTCCGGCGAAGAAAATCAGCCAATTGATCCATTGAACGGGTAAGCTCCTGTCTTGTTCTCGCAGAAAGAACAACGAGCTCAGGACCGCCGGCTGGCATTTCGTCAGGAAGAGATGGAGTTTCTTCAAGGACAACGTGCGCATTAGCGCCGCCGATTCCAAAGGCGCTCACACCCGCTCTTCTCGGCCCTTGCAGAGATTCCCATTCAGTCAGCTCTGTATTGACAAAAAACGGCGTGTTCTTAAACTTGATGCGCGGGTTCGATTTTTGATAGTGAAAAGCGGGCGGCAGCATTTTATGATGGAGCATCATAACGGTTTTTATTAATCCCGCTACCCCGGAGGCAGCGTCCAGATGCCCAATGTTCGCTTTGACAGAACCAATTCGGCAATATGCTTTTTTATCTGTATTGAAAGCACGGGTCAGCGCCTCAATTTCAATCGGATCTCCGACAGGCGTTCCTGTCCCATGGGCCTCAACATAACCAATGCTTTCCGGTTCCGTTTCCGCCATCTCCATAGCTGTGGCAATGACATTCGCCTGGCCTTCAGCACTAGGAGCCGTATACCCTGCCTTATTGTTTCCATCATTATTAATTGCAGAGCCCTTGATGACCGCATAAATCACATCACCGTCAGCTTGTGCGTCTTTCAATCGCTTTAACGCCACCACTCCGGCTCCTTCACCAAAAATGGTTCCATTCGCCTTTTCATCAAACGGACGGCAATGACCATCTGCTGAATAGATCATTCCTTCCTGATAAACGTACCCAGATATATGCGGCAGGCTCAGGGTAACACCTCCCGCTAATGCTAGGTCACATTCTCCTCCAATCAAGCCCTGGCACGCCATATGTATCGCGACAAGAGAAGTCGAGCAAGCGGTTTGAACTGATACACTCGGCCCTTTCAAATTAAGTTTATAAGCGATTCGTGACGCAAACGACGAATCATTTAAATGCATGATTTGAAAAGCGTCTTCGTTCTTATGAAGAGAAGACATATGACGGCCCATCCAGGACAAATTGCTGGAAGCACCAGCATACAGCCCGATCAGCCCGTTAAACCGTTCAGCGTCACAGCCCGCATGCTCTAAGGCTTCCCAGGTACATTCATGCATGAGTCTGATTTGCGGATCCATCAAGGCAGCTTCTCTCGGTGAATAGCCGAAAAACTCCGCGTCGAAGTCAGAAACCTCATCAATGATCGGTTTCGCTTTTACATATGCCTCTTGACGAAGCAGCGTCTCATCCACTCCTGCTTCTTTTAGTTCTTCATCGGTAAATCGAGTGACCGATTCTATTCCTTTTGAAATGTTGTTCCAATACTCATCAATGTTTGCCGCGCCTGGAAACTTGCCCGCCATACCGACTACCGCTATTTCCAGTCCTGTTTCTGTCCATTGTTTCTCAGCCATGGAAATCAGCCTCCCATCTATTTTCGTCTCATTCGCTGTTTTCGGCGGTTTTTCCCTTCATTTATGGCTTTTTGGCGATCTGGCTCTATTCCTTTTATGTGTAAGTCATCGCCGCTTTGCTGTGCTTTGACGGCTTGGGTTAACGCTGCAACCGTCGAATGGGCATACATCATCACAACCGGGATATCCACGCCGAGCTCGTTTTTGATTCTCCCGCTCACCTGAAGCAGATCAAGTGAAGAGGCTCCTAATTCAAAGAAATTCATATTTACATCTGTCTCAGAATGAAAATAATCCTTAAAAATATTCATTAACCTTTCCTCAAGTGTGTCCAAGTGGTCTTTGGTCAGCACATGCGCTGCGGTTTGTCTGTCCTTTTTCACATAGCTGTCTTTTATTCGTTTGTTTACGTTCTCCAGCGAAATCAGGACTTGCGGGTAGCGCAGCTGCAAAGCTCTCATAAACGCTTTCGCACCTTGAGCTGGCAGGATTCCTTGGTATTGCTCTGGCTTGTCCGCTATCTTCGAAAGAATGGCTGCCGTTTCTGATTCATATGCCATCCCTACTTGTTCCCAACGGTCCCAGTTCACCGTCACCATGTTTTCGCCTTCTTTTCGGCATGCGTGAGCATAGCTGTCCAAGAATGCGTTTGATGCAGCGTAGCCGACTTGGCCCCCCGCTCCTAAAAATGAAACAAGAGAGGAACAAATGAAGAAGAAGTCCAGCTGTTTGTTTCTAAGCGCTTTTCTTAACAGAGCGGTTCCTGTTATTTTGGCTTTCGCCATCTGCCTCTCATCGTCTGGTGTCCTTGCGTGAATTACTTTGCCATCAGGAATTCCTGCTGCATGAATAACGCCATGAATGGCTTGTCCGAAACGAGATTCTGCCGTTTGCAAGGCTTTTTGAAGCTCTGCCTCGTCTGAAATATCCGCCTGTAATACCAGCACCTCGGCTCCAACCTTCTCGAGCTCTTCCACAGCTTTGAGTTTTTTTGCTGTATCGTCATTTGCTCTCAGTTTATCAGGCAGTCCAGTCCGGCTTAGCAGCACAAGCTTTGCTTGAACTGTTTCAGCTAAATGAGATGCAAGAGATAATCCGATCCCGCCAAGGCCTCCTGTAATGATATAAACTCCTTTATGCCTGAGATTGCCGGCCATATTCTCATCTTGCTTGCCCGGCTGCTTCGCCTGCCGAATCCATCTGCTGTTTCCGCGATAAGCCACAATAGGCTGATCATCCTCTTTTTTAAGTTCATAAGAAATCATTTCAGGCCAGCTTGATTGACCGAGTCGCGGGTCCGGACAAAGATCAACAGCTTTACAGCTGATCTGCTTATACTCTTGCGGAATGGTCAAACAGACTCCGGTCAGCGCAGCCTGATGAGGCTGAAGATCTTCCATTCCCGTCACATCGTGAGCTTGATTGGTCACCACGGTCATGCTGAATCTATTGTTACTCTCTGTTCCAAGTAAACGGATAAGATCAAGGAGAGGAAGATAACCGGCTATTGTGTGCTCTGCAATATCTCCATCACGACAATCACAGTCTCTCCGCCACATCCAGATGATTTCATCAGGGATAAACCCCCTTGCATTCAGTTCATCCAGCAGCTTCCGAAAGTGGGCCGTATCACGATGGTTTGCCGTAAACGTGTTTCTGTCTATTTCCGCAAAGTCATCACCCGGCAGGACAGACACGGCTTCCGCCTGCTGTTTTAGGAGATATTGGCTGACATCATTGTTTTCTTCAAAGACAAGTATCCTCTCTCCTTGATGAGTGAATGTCTCATTGACTGGTTCCATCCGTTCCCAGAACGGAACGGAAAACCACTTATCAAAAGGAAGCTGTTTTTCACTTGAAGCAACGTTTAATTTCAATTCGTTTTTGATCTTTTCTTCCATGCCGCCCTGAGATGTTTGCGGATCGGGAAATACTTGATGTTCAAAAGGATAAGTCGGAAGCGGGACCCTTTCGTATGAGCCCCCCTGGCGAAAGTGCTCCCAGCTAATGTTTACACCATGCGTCCAAAGCCTGCCGATGCGGTTTAACAGATAGACACGATCAGATGATACTTCCTTTGGATGCCTGATCATGTTTACCGCAGCATGTTGCTCCGTCATAAAACCCTCATGTTTTCTCACAAACTGCGTCAACGTGTTTCCTGGCCCGATCTCAACAAATACAACATTGCCCATTTGTAAAAGTGTATTCAAACCTGAATGAAAATCAACCTTTTCCATGATTTGCGAAGCCCAGTATTTCGGATCTGCGGCCTGCTCTGCTTGTATCCAATCGCCTGTCACATTTGAAATAAACGGAAGGCCAGGTGCTTGGAATTCAATATTTTGCAAAATATCAGAAAAACGAGATGCCGCCGGCTTCATCATGCTTGAATGAAACGCATGGGACGTTTTCAGGTGCTGAATTGCCACACCTTTCGCCTGAAGGCGCGCGGCAAAAGCATTGATTGGATCCATAAGACCTGATACAACCGATAAATCAGAGCTGTTTGAAGCCGACAGCTCAACCCCCTCTGTCAATTCCATTTCTGTCTCTCTGCTAGACAGTCTGACGCTCAACATTTCTCCCTCCGGCATCTCCTGCATCAATCGGCCTCTCATCGCAACCATATGAAGCGCGTCTTCCAATGAACAAATGCCTGACAGACAGGCTGCCGTTAATTCCCCTATGCTGTGGCCAATCATGTATTGCGGTTTTAAACCTTTCTTGATCAAGAAGGACGCCAGCGCATATTCAAAAGAAAATAAAATAGGCTGCGTATATGAGGTTTCATGGATAAGCTGTTCAGCTTCTTTGCTTTCTGCTTCATTAGCCGGAAACATGATGCTTCTAATATTGAGTCCTTCCTCAGCTTGCAGAATGGTAAAACAGCGCTCCAGCTCCTCTTGGAATACGGGCTCCATCTCATACAGTTGCTTCCCCATATTGACGTATTGAGAGCCTTGCCCGGAAAACATAAAGACAACTGCCGGCTTCTCCAGCGCTATTGAAGAATTTGCCATATTGCTTGTTATCCCTAAAGGACCAGCCGTAAATGCCTGACGATACTGAAAATGCCTGCGGCCCTCTTGCAGTGTATATGAAACGTCTTGGAGCAGTACCTCTTCATTCTCTTTTATAAATTGCTTTACCTGATCCGCGGCCTTCATTGCAGCTTTTTCAGATTGGGCAGAAATAATCATAAGGCAGTCTTCATGATCCTCTTGATGACGTCTTTCCTTCATCGGAGGCTCCTCCATGACAACATGAACATTCGTGCCGCCGATCCCAAAGGAACTGACACCCGCTCGAAACACCCGGTCAGATGCTGCCCATTGTTTGGCTGATGTGCTGACATAAAAAGGGCTGTTTTCAAAATCAATTTTAGGATTGGGCTTTTTGTAATGAAGGCTTGGCGGCAAGGTTCTCGCTTTGAGACTCAGCGCCGTTTTAATAAACCCCGCAATTCCCGCGGCGGAATCCAAGTGACCGATATTTGTTTTAACAGAGCCTATCGCGCAGAATTGCTTCTTTTCTGTTTGAAACGCTTGTTTAAGCGCCTCTATTTCAACTGGATCACCTAACGAGGTGCCCGTGCCATGCGCTTCGACATAAGAAATACTTTCGGACTCTACACGGCTGATGTTCAGTGCTTTTCTAATGACATCTGCCTGCCCTTCGATACTAGGCGCGGTGTAACCGACTTTGCGGCTGCCGTCATTGTTATATGCTGATCCTTTAATGACAGCGTAAATATGATCTTGATCCTTCAGCGCCTGCTTTAAAGTTTTCAGCACTACAACACCGCAGCCTTCACCCCCGACTGTCCCTTTTGCTTCCGCATCAAATGCGCGGCAGTGGCCGTCCGGCGACATAATCATCCCTTCTTGATACATATAGCCCTTTTTATGGGGACAAGTCACCGTTACTCCTCCGGCCAGCGCCATTTTGCAGTCGCCGGTAAGCAAAGCTCTGGATGCGAGATGCACAGCGGTCAGAGAAGATGAACAGGCTGTATCCACTGCGATACTCGGCCCTTTCAAATTTAATTTGTAAGAAATTTGTGTATTCATAAAATCTTTGTCCGTCAACTGAACAGCAGCAAACTGCTCAGAAGAACTGCTGCTTCTCAGCAGCATTGAACTTGCCTGCCAGTACAAATTCGCAGAAGCAGCGCCGAATAAGCCGATAGGCTGTGAATAAGTTTCGGGACTGTAGCCGGCGTTTTCAAGAGATTCCCACGCGACTTCATGAAACATGCGCACTTGCGGGTCCATTACCTCAGCTTCGCGCTGTGAGTAGCCGAAAAACGCTGCGTCAAAGTGGTCATGCCGGTCTACTTTCCCTTTAGCCCTGACATAATTCTTATGATCGAGCTGTTCTTTAGGCACACCGGCTTCCATAAGCTCTTCTTTTGAGAAAAATGTAATGGATTCCGTGCCCGTTTTGATATTCTCCCAAAACTCTTCAATATTTTTCGCACCGGGGAAACGGCAAGCCATTCCGATAACCGCTATTTCTAAGCCTGTTGTTTTACTCATCAGAAATCCCGCCTAACAGTTGTGCGACATTTTCTAAATCTTCCGCTGCCTCTTCCCCACTCTTGGCATTTGCGTGAGAACTCTCAGACTCCGTTTGCCGGCTGAGCTGGGCAGCTATTGCCGATACGGATGTATATTGAAACAGCTGAACAACAGACAGCTCTTGCCCAAACTGCTCTTTCAATTTGTTCGATAATTCTACGATGTGAAATGAGTTTCCTCCGATATCAAAAAAGTTATCCTCCATGCTAATATCAGATTCAGATATATTCAAAATGCCAGCAAAAATGGAAACCAGCTTTTTCTCAGTTTCATTATGCGGTTTTATGACCTGCTCGTCAGATTCAGGCTCTTCCATAGGATCTGGGAGCGCTTTTAGATCAAGCTTCCCTGACAGGTTCATTGGAAATGAGGTTACACGGATGAATCGTCTCGGAATCATATAACCCGGCAGCTTTTCTCCTATAAACCCTCTCATTTTTCGGGTTTTCAGTTTTTGATCGGATATGAGATACGCCACAAGAAACTGATCATCTGATTCCTTTTGAACTGGAATAATCACCGCGTCATGAATGATTTGTCCCGACTCCCGGTATTCAAGCAAGGCTTTTCTAATCTCATCAAGCTCTACTCTGAACCCTCTTATTTTTACTTGATCATCATACCTGCCAAAAAATTCGATTAAGCCGTCAGAACGCCATCTCGCCAAGTCGCCGGTATGATAAAGCTTCCCGGCAGGAATATGCTGTGGTTCTGTAAATTTTTCTGCCGTCAGCTCTGGCTGACAGATATATCCTCTTGCCACCCCGTCTCCGGCAATGCACAGTTCTCCGTATACGCCAACGGGCACAGGCTGTCCGCAATGATCCAAAATATAAATCTGTTCATTCGGCATCGGCCTGCCGACCGGTACGACAGGTTCATTCCAAGAATCAGGTATGGTAAAAGCCGCTGACTGTACAGTACATTCCGTCGGACCGTAATTATTTGTCATCACCGGCTTATCAGCACGAAACGTTTGTAAATATTGCTGAACCAATTGGGGCGGCAATATTTCGCCGCCAGCCATTATTAACTTCAATTCGTCAACGTGATGCGGTTCTTTCTCAGCGGCTTTTATCATTAGGCGCAAATGAGAAGGTGTCGCATCTGAAATATGAATGCGGTTCTCCTCATAAAAAGTCCACAGCTGCTTTCCATCCATCCTTGCATGATCCGGTGCAATATATAAGGTGTGTCCAAGAAGCACTGCAGGAAATATCGTTTGCACGGATGCGTCAAAAATATGTGAAGCAAGCATGCCGATGCGGAGATGCTCTTGTGAAAATGGCTGAAAATGAAGGCTGTCTATGCCATATACTAAATTGATGACTTGACGATGCTCCACCATCACGCCTTTCGGTTTTCCTGTTGTCCCTGATGTATACAGCACATAAGCGAGATTTTCAGGAGACGGCAGACACCCATGCTCCACCGCTCCTTCAAATTTCGTCATTTCCTCTATCAATAAGCTTTTTTGATCCTCAGCAGAAATGTCATGATCCTTGTTCGTGATCACAAACCGCGAACCGCTGTTTTTCAGCATATAATCCATCCGCTCGGACGGCATATTTACATCTATCGGCAAATAAGGACATCCTGCTTTTAATATGCCTAATATGCCAATAACCATTTCTGCTGAGCGATGAACCATCAGCCCCACAGGCTCCTCATGACGAACACCTTCTTTTATCAAAAAAGCAGCAACCCGGTCTGACAATTCATCAGCCTCACCGTATGTGAAGCTGACATCTCCGTACACAATTGCAGGCTGATTAGGTTTGAGAGCTGCCTGTTCTTTGAAGAGATCGACAATCGATTTTTCTTTCGGATAGGGCTGATTTGTGTGATTAAATGTCGTGATGATTCTCTCTCTCTCCTCATGAGAAAGTAACTGCAGCTCGGAGACCAGAGTCTCAGGCGCCGACAAAGCCCGGTCCGCCAGCATGCAAAAATGGCCGGCTATCCGTTTAGCAGTATCGAATGTGTAATGCTTCAAATTCCAGCTCAACTTTCCAGTCAATGTCCCTTCATCACGCTGAATGGAAATAAGTATATTCGTGTCCAGCGCTTTCAAAGAGGACGGCTGCTGAAGATCATTCATAGCAAGGGAAATGCCGAAGCGGGGCTCCCCTTTTTTATGCAAAGGATGAAGCTCGTCCAATAGTATTTTCACAGGATAATTTTGATGGGCATACACTTCTTGAAAAGCTTGTTTCACATGCTCTAGACAGTCTCTGAAACTCATAGAAGGATTGATTTTCACCAGCAGCGGAAGAAGATCATTGATCACCGGCTGTGTTTCCCGCTGTCTCAACACAGGGGCCGACGCCATGATATCCGTTCTTCCGCTGTACCTGTGCAGCAATGTGACTGCCGCAGTCATAAAAATGATAAACATACGCAAATCTGAAGCTCCGGATGCCTTTAAGATGGCGTTTTCCAGCTGAGCCGGGAATGAAAAAGTCAATGAAGCTTCTTCATCGTTTTGATCAAGAAGCTGTGAATCATAAGGAAACCGGCAGTCCGACGGGATTTGAGATAATAGAGAAGTCCAATATTGCCGCTCCTTCACTTTTTCAAGAGCTGCGGTTTTCAATTGAAAGACATCGGTTTGGTTCATTGTTATTCACCTATTTCTGCTAGATTTTCAGATCGTCTAGTTCCAGCAACGATACCTTTTCTAAATCATTGATGCCTGAAGTCAGGTCAATATCCTTGAGAGCGGTTTGCTTACAATCAATCACGGCTGACAGCACCTTTTTAATCCCTTTCGCAACGCTTTCAATGGTTTCTCTTGTAAACAGCTCAGTACTGTATTCAATGACAGAAGATAAACCGTTTTCGTCTTCAGAAGCGATCCAAAGCAAATCAAACCTGGAAACCGCTGTTTCATATTCATAGTCGGTTAGTGTGATCCCGTCTACCTCTAAAGCAGGCTGGCTTAGATTCTGCAGAGCAAAAACGGTATCAAAAATATGATTCCTATTTAACGTCCTATCTAACTTCAGATCTTGAACCATATGTTCATACTGATAATCTTGATGATCAAAGTCATCAATCACCAGCTGCTTGACATGGTGCAGAAATTGAGTGAACGTCATTTCTTTTTTCGGATAAAACCGAAGCGGAAGCATATTAACGAATATACCGATGATCCGCTGCAGTTCCTCCTGTCTTCTCCCCGCGACCGGAACGCCGACTACAATGTCGGACTGTCCAGTGAGCTTGTGCAGCAGGATTTGATAGATTGATAAAAGTCCCATAAACAGCGTGGCATCTTCATCGGCCATAATGGATTTAAACGCCTCAAGCTCTTTTTTGCTTATATCAAAACGATAATGGGCGCCGGCAAAGCTTTTGACATCAGGTCTCTGGTAATCAGCCGGCAGCTGAAGCTCACGGAAGCCGTCAAGCCGTTTCAGCCAATAAGTTTTCACCTCATTCAGATCTTCAGACAGAAGCATCTGATTCTGCCATTCTGAGAAATCTTTATATTGCAGTTCAAGCGGCGCAAGCTCTTTGCCGTCATACAGATCCATAAATTCGCTGACCAAGATATCCTGAGATAAACCGTCAGAAATAATATGGTGCATATCCAGCATCAGAATATACTCGTTTTCAGAGTTCTTAATAACACCGGCTCTCATCAGGGGAGCCTGATCAAGCTGGAACGGCTTTAAAAAGCTGCTGATGACTTCTTGTTCTTTTTGGTTTTGCCCTTCCTGGCCTGCCACATTTGATAGGTCAAAAAAGTCTGCATGAAATTCCGCATGCTCAGCTATGCACTGCATAGGAACACCGTCTATTGCTTTAAAGGATGTTCTTAAACTCTCATGACGATTCATCAATTGCCGGAACACATTCTCAAGCCTTTGCATATCAAGCTTTCCTGCAATCCGGCCGGCGGTGAACTCATTGTAGCCAGTGCTTGTTTGATCTAACTGCTGAACAAGATAAAGCCGTTTTTGCGCTGAGGATAACGGATAATAATCCCGTTTTTCAGCTTTTTCTATCTTTCTGTACATCTTCTTGTCGGCTTGGCTGATAAATTCGGCCATCTGCCTGATCGTCGGAATGTTAAAGAAATCCGGCAGCGCAATTTCCACATTGAATGCTTGATGAATAATGGAAATGAAAGTAATCGCCTTTAACGAATCCCCGCCCATCTCAAAGAAATCATCGTCTATGCCGATTTGATCAATCTTGAAAAATGACTGCCAATGAACAAGGAGTTCTTTCTCCATATCAGTTACTGGTTCAACATATTCAGCGGTAAGTTCTGGCCGCCCGTACAGCGAAATGTCCTCTTGCTCCTCACCGTTAGGCTGCTGCAGACGATTCACATATTTTTGTATCCTCTCCTGCAGATTCGTGGCAGACACTGCAATCTGATCCATATGATCAAATGTGAAAATTTTCTCGAAAACCTCTCTGCCCTCATGCGCACGAATCAGGGTATTTTCTAAATCGCCTCCGACTGGAATATCCGGTTTTTTGCCGTCTTCAAATTCCCAGCCGTCTAAATTTAGGGCTGTCCACTGAACAGGATGCTGCGCATTATGTTTATATACAAAGGCATCAACAAACTGGTTAACCGCAGTATAGGCGGTAAATCCAAGTCCTCCCAATATCGGAGACAAGGACGAAATCAAAAAGCAGAAATCAAGCGGTCGATCGGCCAACACTTTTTCTAATACCGCAACGCCCGTCATTTTTGCTTGAAAGTGAGCATTCGAAAAACTTTTATCCGTTTGTTCCATCATCCTGAATGATTGTTCGCCTGTTATTCCAGCTGCATAAATTACACCATGAATGGAGCCGTACTTACGTTCAGCCACATGAACCAGTTCAGACATATCCGCTTCACAGCTTGCATCCGCAGCAACAGCAGTGACTTCTGCGCCTGTTGTTTCTATCTCATATATTGACTTAATTTTTTTAACGGTTGGATCATCCTCAGCATGCGTGCTGATTAATGACTCCCATTCACTCCGCGGCGGTAGGCCGGAACGGCTTGTCAGAATCAGTTTTCCTTTTGTTTTCTCAGCAATGGTTTTTGCAGCATGTAAACCGATGAAGCCCAGCCCGCCAATCAGAATATATACGCCTCCGGGACGAAGGTGCCCTTGCGATGATTCTGCAGGCACTGCTTTGTGAATAAAACTCCTGATGTACCTTTTATTATCTCTGTAAACCGTTAAGAGATTGCCTGATTCGGTCATCAGCTCTGATCTGATGAGTCCCAGCAGCTTGTCTTCTTTCCAGGAATCTTCTTTCTGCCTGTCTATATCAATCACTCGATAGCGAAGGAACGGTGTTTCCTGAGATATGACCATACTTGGCCCCAGATGTACGGCTTTCTCTGGATACAGCATGTCTTCTCCGCCAAGCTGATACGTAAGGGACGATAACACAAAGATCGAAATGTCCTGCTTTGTTTCTTTCTTTTTCAATGCTTGGCCTAAGTAAAGCAAAGAGTAATAGGATTCGTTTTGCATCTGCTCAATCCACTCGGCAGCAGCGGTTTCATTCTTCTCTGCCAGCCCCCAGAGGTGCAAAATCCGGCTGTACTGAATCTTTTCCTTCTCCAACACTTCAAAAAGACGGCAGTAATCTTCCGCAGAGTCTGGGCGGAGTGTGTACACTCCTTTTTCAACCTGCTGAAAGTTATGCCCTTTTTTAACGATGACACAAGAACCGCAGGTGGATTGCATCCCCTGAATAAGCTTATGGGAAAAATCTCCACCCTCCATGAAGACAAGCAAATGTTGTTCCGTCGCTTCAATCTCGCGGGCAATCGGCAGGATTTCTTTTTCCCATTGCGGCAGGTAAAACCACTCCTGAAGCGGAAGCTTTCCTCCTGAATGTTTATTGCCTTTTCCGTTGGCAGTATGCTTCCGTTTGTGCCAGAAGGATTCCTTTTCAAAAGGATATTGAGGCATAGTAATCTTTTCAGGGTGTCTGCCCTCGTGCAGCCCGCGCCAATCAATGTCCGCGCCATACATCCACAGCGCGCCAATTCTACCGAGTAAAAATTGGACATCTGACATACTCTGTCTGCTGTGTTTTAACACATTGAAAGCATGCTGGCGCAGCTCATCGTTAATCGATCTCTTCACCAGCACACTTAAATCTTGTCCCGGGCCGATCTCGATAAAAATAGCATCTTCCTGCTTCGTTAACACGGCAATACCTTCGGCAAAGCGAACAGTCTCAGTCATGTGCCGCTTCCAATAGTTATAGTCTGCAGCTTCTTCATGCGCTATCCAGTCTCCCGTTAAATTCGAAAAGAAAGGAACACCCGGTTTTTGATAAGAAATGCGCTTAGCCGTATTTCCAAATCGTTCAGCGGCGGAAGCCATGACGTGCGAGTGAGCAGCAATTGAACCTTTTACTCTCATACAGAGCACTTTTTTGGCTTTTAACTGTTCTTCAAATGCGGAAATGTCAGACTCAAGCCCCGACACAATACAAGAAGCGTCATTAACAACAGCCAATGAAATGCAATCAGGGAGAATCGCTTTCAATTCTTCCTCTGGCATTGGCACGCTTAGCATGACGCCTGACGGCGCTTCGTGCATCGCTTGTCCTCGTAAGCTGATTAGCTTGATGGCATCACTTAGTGTAAACACTCCCGATACCGCGGCAGCCGTTAATTCACCGAAGCTGTAGCCGATCATAGCCCATGGCCGCAGCCCCCACTTCATCAGCAAAAGTGACAGCGCATATTCCAGCATAAAAATAGCCGGCTGGGCATATTTCGTCTCTTGAAGTTTTATCGCGGCAGAGTCTTCATCCTGCTGGTTAGGGTATAGAATATCCTCAAGCCTCTCACCGGTTGCTTCATAGAATTCTTGAAAACAGTGATCCATCTTCTCTTTGAAAAACGGCTCCTCCGTGTACAAATCCCTGCCCATGTTCACATATTGACTGCCTTGGCCCGAGAACATGAAGATCAATTTTTTCTCTTTTTTTTCCTGAATCCGCGACATTCGGCTGAGTCCTCTGTCCTTCTTCTCGGAAAGCAGGCGTATGACATCCTGTCTGTCCTTTGCCACAAACATTTGCCTATAATCAAAGTGCTGTCTTCCGGCCTGCAGCGTATAAGCGGCGTCTGCTGCATGAAGCTCAGAGTTCCTTTCCATGTGTTCGAGCAAAAGGTCTTTCGTTTTTTCTAAAGCATTCATCGTTTTTGCTGAAAGAGGAAACAGCTGATACGAACGCGTATGTTTTTCACGTTCATTGACAGGCGCTTCCTCCAGAACCACATGAGCATTGGTGCCGCCCATACCGAATGAGCTCACGCCTGCTCGTCTTGGGGTATTTGTTCTCTTCCACACTCGGAGCTTGTCATTCACTAGGAAAGGACTGTTTTCAAAATCAATATTCGGATTCGCTTCTTTAAAATGAAGACTAGGCACAAGTTGTTGATGCTGCAGAGAAAGAACTGTTTTAATGAGACCCGCCGCTCCGGCAGCAGCATCAAGGTGTCCGATATTCGTTTTTACGGAACCAATCCGGCAAAACGCGGTCTTATTTGTTTGAAACGCTTTCGTTAAGGCTTCAATTTCAATTGGATCTCCGAGAGCTGTGCCTGTCCCGTGGGTTTCCACATAGCTGATGGTTTCCGGTTCAATCCCCGCATCGGCAATCGCATCTCTTATAACCTCTGTCTGGCCTTCCACACTCGGCGCATTGAAGCCTACCTTTTGGTCACCATCATTGTTGACCGCAGATCCTTTTACAACCGCATAGATTCTATCGCCGTCAGCCAAAGCGCGGCTCAACGATTTCACTGCGACAAATCCGACACCATCGCCTCCAACAGTGCCTTTCGCGTCTTTATCAAAGGCCCGGCAATGGCCGTCTGGCGATTTCACCATATTCTCTTGATAGATGTAGCCTGACTTAACCGGATGGAGAATGGACACGCCGCCTGCGAGAGCCATATCAGATTCTCCATTCAGCACTGATTTGCAAGCCAAATGCAGCGCGACTAAGGAGGTTGAACAAGCTGTCTGCAGGGTAATGGCTGGACCTTTTAAATTAAGTTTATGAGCAACCCTCGTGCTGATCGTATAGGTATCATTTAAAGAGCCGATTTCAAACAGCTCTGACATCCTGCCGTCTAATGAGTCGGCGAAATGCTGGAGCCATTGAAAATTTGAGGTTGTCCCTGTAAACAAACCGATTTTCCCTTCATATTCAGCTGAAACACACCCCGCATCCTCCAGTGTTTTCCATACATACTCATGAAGAAGACGGATTTGCGGGTCCATGACCTCTGCCTGTCCCGGTGAATAGCCGAAGAAGGAGGCATCAAATAAATCGGGGCCGTCGATGATACCTTTCGCCCTTACATAATCAGTTCTCGTAAATGTTTGTTCATCAATGCCTGCCGCAAACAGCTCTTCATCAGTGAAAAAAGAGATGGATTCCTTGCCATTTTGCAGGTTATGCCAAAATTCATCTATGTTTTTAGCTCCGGGGAAACGCCCGGCCATCCCGATGATGGCGATGCTGTCATCTGAAGGATCCTTCCGCTTTGATATGAATGGTGTTTTCTTTTTTGATTGCTCTTCATCATGACCTGATAAGAATTCAGCGAGCATCTGAACTGTTGGACGGCGGAACATCTCAACCATCGGAATACTTTTTCCCGTTTCCTTAGAAAGCTGCTGATTGACTTGGATCAAGTGCAGAGAAGTGCCGCCGATTTCAAAAAATTTATCCTGAACATCGATGCTGTCTTGACCAAGTACACGTTTCCAAATCTCCAGCACCATCTTTTCTGTTTCAGAAGCTGGTGCTGCCTCAAGTGCCTTTCGTTTTGTCTCTCCAGCAAGCTCCGGCAATGCTTTTTTATCCAGTTTTCCATTGGCCGTCAGCGGCATCTCATCCATCACGATAAATCGGGATGGAATCATATATTCCGGCAAATGACGACGTAAGTATTCACGCAGCTGCTTTTCATCAATCGTCTCATCAGTGAAAAGATAAGCAGCCAGGCACGGTGTCTGGGACGCGTCCTTCTTCACGACAGCCGCCGCCCCTTTTATACGTCCGTAACGGCAGAGCCAGTGTTCAATCTCCCCGCTCTCAATCCGATAGCCCCTAAGTTTGATTTGGTCATCGTTTCTGCCCAAAAACTGAATGGTTCCATCCGGTAAAAAGCGGGCTGCGTCTCCTGT
Organism: Bacillus vallismortis; assembly: GCF_004116955.1. Taxonomy (NCBI): domain Bacteria; kingdom Bacillati; phylum Bacillota; class Bacilli; order Caryophanales; family Bacillaceae; genus Bacillus; species Bacillus vallismortis. The sequence goes on from NZ_CP026362.1 coordinate 2,799,000, forward strand.
TTTATACATTTTTTCTCCGGGTTTAAAAGGATGAGCCACAAAGCGCTCTGCCGTCAGTTCCTTCCGGTCTAAGTAGCCTTCTGCCACTCCTTTTCCGGCAATATATAGTTCTCCCGCTGCTCCCTGGGGCAGAAGGTTCATATGTGAATCAAGAATGTATATATCAGTATGTGCTGCAGGCCGGCCGATCGGCACATACAGATCTTTATCCCTTTCAGATGAGTAGCGGTGAATCATGCAGCCGACTACCGTTTCCGTCGGGCCATATTCATTAAAAATTTCAATTTTCCCATCGAAGTTCTCTTCAACTTTCGCCGCCAAGGAGGTTTCTAATTGCTCTCCCCCCAGTATCAGGCACTTCATCACACTGTCCTGAAACGGCATCCCGGAAATGAAATGCAGATGGGACGGCGTTAACTTCATAACGTGGGCTCGATTATCTTTCAGAATTTGTTCCACAAGAAGCTGCTTGTTTTTATCCTGGTACACAATAATTGCGTTTCCGGTTATAAGCGGGGTAAAGATAGAAGTTACTGTTAAATCAAAAGATAAAGACGTATAAAGGGCAAAATCTCTATTATCACCTCTTACATATTGCTCGGCAGCCCAGGAAATATAATTTTCAAGACCAAGATGCTTAACAAGCACCCCTTTTGGCCTGCCTGTTGTTCCAGAGGTATATATGCAATACGCAATATCCTGCGGACCGTAATGTTTCACCAGATTGCTGTCGTTTCCTTGATAAAGGCTCTGATCGGTAATATCTATTTTCACACCATCGTACGAGTAAAGCAGCCCCTCAATATCCTCTGTCAGCAGCAGATTTACCCCGCTGTCCTGAAGAAGATATTCAATTCTTTCCGGAGGATAATCGGGGTCAACCGGAACATAAGCTCCGCCCGCTTTTAATACAGCGAGACAAGCGATCACCATTTCAATTGAATGTTCTGTTAAAATACCGACTCTTTGTGCAGGTTTGACTCCCTGACTTTCTAAAAAACGGGCGAGCTGATTCACTTTTTTATTTAATTGATCATAGGTCAGGGATTCTGAGCGAAACTCCACAGCAAGAGCGTCCGGCGTCTTTTCTGTCTGCCGTTCAAACAAATCAATAACAGTTTGATGTTCGTTGCCGGTCAGACCTTTATAATTGCAAAACTCTTCAAGCTGATAATGCACCTCATCTTCGGAAAGCATATTCAAGCGATGCACAGATCTGTCTGCCGGATACTCAATCACTTCCGATAACAGATTGAGAAAATGATCCCCCAGCTGCTTCACTTGAAGATCAGACATGACACCAGGATTGTATATAAATGAAAAATGGATATGTTCATCAAAAGCTTGTACACTCAATGTCAAATCAAACTCAGTTTGCTCAAACATGTCATATTGTTCAATTGAAAGAGGAAGACTGTTTGACTTAAGCATCTGATCAAGCGGATAATTTTCAATCACGACAATCGTGTCAAATAATGACTGCTCAGCCGTCAGCCCCGCATAAGTTTTTAAATCAGACAGCGGTGTATGCTCATATTCACTTCTTTTGGCAATCTGCTCATGCGCAAGCTGAATCACATCTAAAGGCGTGGACTGAGGCGCAAAACGAAGACGAAGCGGAATGGTATTAATAAACAGCCCCGTCATTTGTTCTATTCCGGGTACATCGGCGCTTCTTCCTGACACGGTTGTTCCGAACACCACTTCTTCTTGATCAGAATATTTCTTTAGCAGCAGACCCCAGACACTATATAGAATTGAAGAAAGCGTAACTCGCCGTTCAGCAGCGAGTGAGCGCAGAGCTTTTCCTGCTGAAACCGGAAGTTGTATTTCATGTTTAGAAAAAATAGCATTTCGCTTCCCTGGTCTTTCTGTATTTGGGAGCAATTGTACAGGTTCCCAGTCTTTCAATAACCCTTTCCAAAATGACGCCTGGCTGTCTTTTGTTTCACGCTGCTGTTCCTGCTGCCATTTCACAAATGCTTGATATGACGGTTTTTGAGAAATAACAGGTGTTTGACCCATGGATAATGCTTGATATGACTCCATCCACTCTTTGAGGACAATCCCCATGCTCCAGCCGTCCATCAAGATATGATGAAAGCTGATCATCATCCAGACCCCGTTTTCATCTATTTGATAAAGCGTGACACGAAAAGGTACTTCTTGAAGCTGAAACGGCTCTTTCCGATCATGCGCCGCAAGCTTCTCCTTCAGCTTTTCCTGGGAAATGCCTTTCTCGAACGAGATACTCTGATAACGGATATCTATTTTATGTTGCTTTAATATAACTTGAATGGGCTTAGCTGTTTCCTTCCACCTAAACACCGTCCGCAGCATTTCATTTTGCTGAACCGTTTGCTGCCATGCTTTTTCAAAAAGATCGCGGGCGGCAGGTTCGCTCTCTAGTTTTATCAGCATTTGTTCAAAATAAGCATTACCTTCCGGCTCCATTAAATGATGAAAAAGCAGGCCTTCCTGAATGGTTGTCAGTCCGAGAATGTTGGCTATGTTATTTTTATCTATTTTTTTCATTTGCTCACTCACTGAATCCTCTCCATCCTCTGCCTATATATGTTTGACGAAATATCGTCTCAATCCATAATTCGCTATAACTTGCTGCTGAATTTGAGATGTCCCTTCAATGATCTCCAATACTTTGGCTTCTCTGTACAGGCGGGCAGCTGAATGATCTCTGCTGAAGCCGCTTCCTCCATGGATCTGCACATTTGAATTGGTAATCTCAACAGCAACCTTTGAAGTGAAATATTTCGCGATAGACGTTTCCGTCACGGCCTCTGGATCTTGTTTCATCCGCATTTCGCCGGCTTTCATACATAACGAGCGGGCTGCATGCAGCTGTGTTACGGCATCACCGATCATTCCTTTAATCATTTGATGTTTGTAGAGCTTCTCTCCGAATTGGCTTCTCTTCCGTGAGTATGTTACTAAAGAATCGACGGCTTCCTGTGCAATCGCCAATCCGGCCCATGCCACACTGTATCTGCCATGATCCAAAGCCAAATTAACGATGTAACTAAAACCGCCCCCGATTGGCCCTAATATCTGGTCTTCAGAAACCTCTACGCTGTCAAACTCTATTTCCGCAAGATAAGAAGCTCTATTGGCCATCATGCCTTCCATTTTTTTTACCGTTACGCCGCTCTGGCGGCTGTCTACAATAAAGGCTGTAACCACTTCTCCATCACGGGCTATAACCAGAAAAAAGTCAGCAATGGCGCCAAAGGAAATCCATTTTTTTCTGCCGCTGATGACATAGCAGCTTCCGTTTTTTGTATACGATGTTTCAATGTGGTTTGCGTCTGAACCAATGTTTGGTTCAGACAATGCAAACGCTCCGATTTTCTCTCCTTTTCCGATGGGGACAAGCCATTCTTCTTTTTGGCGCTCAGTACCGTACCGCAGCAGAGATTCACCGACTAACGAATTCACAGTCAAAAGGGTTCGAATATTACAGCACGCTTTACCTGCTTGTTCAGTAAACAAACCGTACTCGACAGGGTTCAATCCCAGTCCGTGATAGACCTCCGGAATACCCGCAGCAAAATAAGATTTGCTCCCTAACTCTTTTATTAATTCTGCCGGGATGCATTCCTTCTCATCAAACTCGCCTGCAAAAGGTCTGATTTTTTCGTCACAATACCCCCGGAAATCTTGAATGATGTCGGCTTTCACCTCAGCTGTTTTCATTAGCAAGCGCTCCGTTCTGTTTCTTTTCAATTAGGCTGACGATTCGGTTTACTGTGCTAAAGTTAGCAATATCTAAATCTTCGTTATCAAGTTGGAACCCAAAGTTTTGCTCAAGAAATGTGACAAGCTTCATCGCAAATAAAGAATTCACAAATCCCATTTCAAAAATGTGATCATCATTGGTTAATTCGATTTCATCGTCAAAGACCACCAAATTTTGTTCAATATATTCTCTAATTTGTTCATGAAGATTCATCTATTTGCTCTCCCCGCTATTTAGATTAATTTCAGCTTCTTGCAACAGGTGATTGGCTGAATTCCGTTTTGACCTCGACATACGCAGGATACGGCTGAATCCGGCTCAGGTCATTTTCAAATAAAATGAAGCCGTCAGGGCCCTTCGTATGTTCTTTGAAATTGGCAAATTTATATGTGATATACATGACTCTGTTCCGATCTGTTTGTTTAAAATCAGCAAACAGTTTTTTCCCTTTTTGTTTCGCTTCATTTAAAATAGCTGTCAGTAAAATCGTACCGACACCGCGGGACATAACCCGGCATGACATTAAAAGAAGATTAATATGCCATTCATCTCTCTTTTCTTCTATTAAGGAGAGTCCGATCTTTCCATAAGAGCCGTACTTGTCCTCAAGCTCGCAGACCAGCAGCATATGAGAGTCTGACTCTCGGAAATAATTTAATTCCTGATAATCGTATGTTTTTCCGCTTGCATTCAGCTGGTTTGTACGCACCGTAAGCTCTTCTGCCCGCTGTAAGTCGCTTTCTTGCGCATGGCTGATCGTAAACTTCATATTCAGAGTGGCAAGAAATTGTTCGGATGGTCCTTCAAACTGCTCTTCGTCCTCTTTTCTGCGGTCATCCTCCAGATACATCTCCCGGCGCCTTTTGGCATCCTCCGTTATGAATGCAGGCTTCAGCAAAGGATCGACGATTAGATCCTTATACCGAACGGCATCCCAGCACGTGATCTCCGGATGGGCATTTTGCACTTCTTCCCTCTCAAACGCTTGGTCGTCAATAAAGAGAATCGTATCCTTATGGATATTGAGGTTTTTGCTGATTTTTTCCAAAGAAACCGATTTGGCATTCCAGCTGATTTCCGGATATAAAAAGAAATGGTCAATTCCAAATTCCTTTAATTTTTCCATAGCAGCAGCTTCGTCATTTCTGCTTGCGACAGACAGCAATATGCCGCGTTCATCAAGCTCAGCCAAAATTTCCTTGATGTTGTCATTCAGCTTTACATCATCAGATTCAAGCAGAATACCCTCCCATAGCGTATGATCTAAATCCCAGACAACACACTTAACTCCCTTTTTCAATGGTCTGCTCCTCCTTTAACTGTATCGAAAGAATCCTTGTCCTGACTTTCTCCCTAACTTTCCTGCGTCTACCATTTTCACGAGCAGCGGACATGGCCTGAACTTTGAATCTTTGTAGCTTTCATATAGTACCAGCAAGGAGTTAAGGATCGTATCAAGACCAATTAAATCCGCAGTCGCGAGAGGACCCATTTTATGCCCGAACCCGCCGCGGAAGATTTTATCCACATTGGCTGGTGTCGCCACTTGATCTTGAACCGTCCAAATGCTTTCATTAATGGTCAGCATTAACACACGATTTGACACAAAGCCAGGCAAATCATGAACAACGACAGGATTTTTGTCGAAAGATTTCAAAAACTCGACGGTTGCATCGACAGTCTCGTCAGAGGTGGCATCGCCCCGAATCACCTCTACAAGTTCTTTCAGAGGAACAGGATTCATAAAATGGGCTCCAATTACCTTTTCAGGGCGATGCATCAGTGAACCGACCTTCGTAATTGAGATACAGCTTGTATTTACAAGATAGATGGCATCTTCTCGGCAGATATCCTTTAATTGTAAATACACTTGTCTTTTGATCTCCCAATCTTCTGTTACGTTTTCAATGATGATATCAGCCGGCTCCACATTGTGCGGCTCAGTCGTGAATTGAATGTTATCAAGCACATCTTCCAGTGACATGCTGAATTTTTCTTTACGCATCAGTTGAACAAGCCTGAATGTCTTTTTAATATTTTCCTCTGCGGCTTTCAGTTTTTCATCACTGATATCCAGCAAAATCACTTGATACCCATTCGCAGATAAATCAAGAGCCATATCGGCCCCCATGACGCCCCCTCCGATAACACCGGCAGTTCTGAAATCCATTTCACACCACTCCTGTCTGATTCAAAATATGATTGATTTTAGCTGTCACTTCTTCTGTCTTCTGATTAATGAAAAAATGATCTCCTTCAAATTCGTAAAATCTGCATGTCTGACCGGTGTACTGATTCCAATCAGATAAATCAAACAGCACTGACGGCAGATCACGTTTTCCGTAAAAAACCGAAATATCGCAGGATAAAGGAGCAACAGCTGTATTCCTGAATGTTTCCAGCAACTCAAAGTCAGCTCTTAAAATAGGAAGGAAAAAGTCAAGCATATGCTCATTTTTGCTGAATTCTTCGGGTACACCCCCCATCTCAATAATCGCTTGTTTTAAAGCGGAATCTGAAAGCTGATGAAGCACTTTCTTTTCCGGAATATGAGGCGGGAAACGCCCGGAAAAAAACATATGGATCGGCTGTTTATTTTCCATGGTTAATTTCTTTTGCAATTCGTATGCAAGCAGCGATCCCATGCTGTGTCCAAAAATGGCATAATCCGAATCATCCAAATGGGACTTTGCTTGCTCAAAAAGATCTTCCGTCACGGACCCTGCATGACTCAGCAATGGCTCAGACATTCTCGTTCCATGTCCCGGAAGCTCTAAGGCCACCAGTTTAACTGATGCATCAAGATATCTTTTCCACCCGCTGAAGATGGTGCTCGAACCCCCGGCATACGGCAGACAGAATAATTTGATCATTTGACCCTCTCCTCTTTACCAATATCCTTCAGGCATTCAATATGGGCTGCTTCAAGTTCCAGCACTTTTTTCAGTGAATCTTTGATTCGATCTTCATAACCAGAAGAAGATCCTCCCGAAAAATAAAGCTTAGCCGCCAGATGCCGCGCTGCTTCCCACTCATCAATAATGTCAGACGTCACAGCGGCAAGCTGTTCAAACGCCGGAAGAAATGCGAGGCGGTATTGCTCTGTTTTTTTTACATTTAAAATTTCATTAAATGAATGAAGGAGCTTTTCGCTGTCTCTTATGCTATGAAATTGCTCAGTAAACCGGCTGAAGGACGCCAAACCAGATAACATCCGATCTATATGCTCGGTGATGTTATGAACAAAGAAGGCAGCCGCATCCTTGAAAATGATTTGTCTTGAGCGATCCCTATCCGGATCATAGGAAAAGGAGGCATAAGAATGAAAAGCGGCAGGAGGCTGAAAATAACTGTGAAAGCCTTGATAGGCTTTGGCCAAATGATGATATGAAATATTTCTGGCTTCATATGACAAGTTATCGGGATAACGGTTTTCAATGGCAAGGACAGTCTGATCTACGTCATGAAAGCCATAAATCAGTATGCAGTTCCGGCTATGCTTAGACATATATTCCTGTCTATAGGGCTGCGCATATGTATCCAACCAAATGATGACAGGTTTATTTTTAAGAACATCCCGTTTCACATCATCTATGAGACTGCTGCTCACCGATTGCTTATCCGCGCTTATTCCCTGCTGATTCATGACATACTCAGGATCATAAACTTCAGTCCGATCAATCATTGGATAACCGTCTTCATCCAATTGATACGAATATATGTCATTTAAAAGATAAGGATAGATTTCTTGCTGAAACGAGCGAACCACTGAAAAATAACAGTTAAAAAAACAGCTGCGATAAAATAGGTCGTTAAACGGCTGAATACCAGGGATGGATGTTTCACATTTCATGCGTCTCACTCCTTCTTGCGGCACGGTGATTGAAAAAACAAGCGGTTAAACCGAATATACAGGAGGCAAGGAGCAGCATATAATATACCGCCGCCAAATAAAGAAGAGAACCGGGTCCCCAAATAAATATCATGCTCCAAGGCAAGCCATTAAAGGCGAAGATTGAAATGAGCTTAGGCGCCACTATTCCGGCTGCCAGCAAAATCACCCAAAGCAGCGCCTTTATTCCTGTTCCCTGCTGAGCGGGAACATTTTTCGATTTTACACCTTTTAGAAAAATATAAATTCTCCACAGCAGAACAATAAGCAATAAACTGAATAAAACGAGCATGGCAGCCGCAGCTTTATCAATGACCTGAAACGGATCAGTGACAGAACCGTCCTGCTCTTGGCTTTGATCGGTTATTACCTGTATAACAGAACGAGCGATTTTCTCAGGATACGCGCTGTTCATATTAGCCAAAACCCCTACAGCCGCATTATCGTCAGAGCTGACGATAATAAACGAAGAAAAGTTGGGGTTGGAGCCGGCATGGAACACTTCTTTGACTCTGCCCTTTTTTTCAAAAATTGACCATCCCGCACCATAATACACACCCGGCTCTTCGGCTTTTACGCTTTTATCAGGCAGGTGGCTTTGCTCAATCAAGCGGCCTATATCACCGTCGCTGTGATTCAGCTGATATCGAAGCCATTTGGATACATCCTCTGCGTTCGTGATAATATATCCGGCAGGCGTGTTCCCCCTATACTCAGGCGCTTTATAGGCTCTGGCTTTTAAAAATCCAATTTTAAAACCTGATGAGACATCGCCAGCATGTCCAGCGTGCCGCCCAGCATACGTGTTTGACATATCTACCTGCTTAAAAACGTGCTCAGCCATATATTGCTCGTACGGCTGTCCTGATGCCTGTTCAATGATATATCCCAGCACATCATAATTGATTGTGGCATATTCAAATGTGCTTCCCGGCTTATGACTAAGTTCAACTCCCTTTAATCCCTTCGCCGTTTTCTCCAAAGCATCTTCCTTTGAATCAACTTTGATATCCGCTATCGATAAAAAAGGAATTCCGCTTGTATGATGCAGCAACTGTTGAATTGTGATATCTGTTTTCTTTCCGTTGTAAACTGCATAAAATCCGCTGATATACCGGCTGACAGGGTCATTTAGACTGATTGCCCCCGAATGTACAAGCTTAAGTACACCCAGTGCAGTAAACGCTTTAGAGGTTGAGCCCATCTCAAACAATGTCGAGGCGGTTACAGGGCGGCTATGCCTTTCGCCGGCATAACCAAACCCCTTTTCGTATACCACATCATTTCCTTTTACCACTGTCACTGCGATCCCCGGTATTCCGCTTTCCTTCATCTGCTTTTCGATCAGAGCGTCAATGCGCTTATCAGCTGGCGTCTGGGCGCTTGCCTGTCCGCCACCCCAGATTTGAATTGACAGGATACAAAGACATAAAATCAGCCATACGTTTCTCATCATTTGAACAAGGAATCCAATTCTTCTATAGATAATGAGGCGGTTTCGAAATCTGATGGCGTATATTCGACAGACTCTTTTTTACAGCAATGTTCAGTCAGCTCCTTCAGCTGTACAAAAAATTCATCTAAAAGCTGTTCCATATCCTTTGTCTGATAAAGATCGCTGAAGATTAAATCCAACGTTAACTGTCCGTCATAGATTCCCGCAGTCAAATCAAGACTGACTGTCAGATCATTTTCAGGTGATGACTCTGCGCCTGAATTTAAATAAGTCATGCGGTATTCTGATTTGTCTGCTAAAAAAAGGTCAACTTCTCCCAGATAATTAAAGCGCAGCTCAGGATTCCTGTGATCCGGCATTCGTTTACTCAAATAGGTGAGTGCGCCGTAGCCAATACCCTTATTGGGAATATTCCGCAGGTTTTCTTTCACTGAACGGATTTGCGCCGGCAGATCAGCCTCTGCCTGAAACACGGCGGGATACATTGCTGTAAACCAGCCGAACGTCCTTGAAAAATCTAAGTCTTCCTTTAATGGCTCTCTTCCGTGACCTTCCAATTCCACAGAAATAATCTCCTTGCCTGTGCAATGATGGCAAGCCCGGATTAACGCAGTGATAAGCAAATCATTTGTTTGGGTTTGATACGCCTCATTTGCTTCACTGAGCAGTTTTTGAGTCATCTGGCTGCTCAAAGACCGTTTCAGTTTTATGCTATTTTCAACTTTGGAATTTTCCGGACAAATCCCATAGAGCGGCTCAATCTTTTTCACTTTTTCATTCCAATAGCTGCATTCTTCTTCCGCCTCACGCGAATAAGCGTATTCATTGATCGAATTTGAAAATTCCTGATAAGAATGTGTCTTTAAAGGGAGTCTCATCTCTTCCTTCTTATCTATTGAATGTAAGAGAGCAAGAAAATCATCAATCAGGATTTGCCATGATACACCGTCCGCGATCAGGTGATGGGCCGTAAATAACAAATGCGTTTTTTCGTTTGCTTTGATCACACCGGTTTTAAAAAGCACTCCATTGTATAAGCCCGTGCTTTCTCTCATTTCTTGCCCGATCACCGCTATTTGTTTGGTTTGCTCTTCCTCGGAAAGATTAGACAAATCATGGTATTCAATATAAGGTTCGATATTTGTATTGTGATAGACCAAGGTATTCGTTTCTTTTTCTACATTCATTCGCAAGCTGTCGTGATGATTGATTAAAAAAGACAGAACCGCCTTTACATCTTCAAGATGAACCTCTTTTTCAGCAGTTAGCATAACCGATTGATGCCAGAAATGAGCGCACTTTAAATCCAAGGACCAGAACCATTGGGTAATCGGCGTGCCCAACACTCTGCCTTCTGCTTGTTGTTGAGAAATTGCAGGCGATTGTTTGCTAGTCACAGCACTGACAAGTTCTCTAAATACGGGATATGTCATAATATCCTGAGTCTTGATAAAAAGACCTTTTTCTTTCATTTTCGAAACGAATTGAATGGCTTTGATAGAATCTCCGCCAAGCTGATAAAAATGATCCTCTGGGCAAATATCAGTCTGGCCAAGAATCTCCTTAGCGGTTTCCAAAAGAACCGCCTCTATTTCCTTCTGCTCATCATTTAACAATCCATAATCTATCTGTTCTTGATACAGTAAAGGATCAGGAAGCGCTTCCTTGTCTGTTTTTCCATTTTGCGTAAGCGGAATATAATCCATCTTGATAAAGTAGGCCGGAACCATAAAAACGGGCAGTTTGCCAGAAAGCTTTTTCCTAAGCTCCAGCACTGGCGTAGGTGCAGAGCTCACTACATATGCCGCCAATTGCTTTCTGCCCTGTGAATCACCAAAATCAATGACCACTGCTTCTTCTATTTCCTCGAGAGAAAGCAGGGCTAATTCAATTTCTCCCAGTTCTATACGGTAGCCTTTCAATTTGATTTGATGGTCTTTACGCCCTGCATATTCAAGCAATCCATTATTTGTTCTTTTCGCCAGATCGCCTGTCTTATACATTTTTCTGTTATTTATGAAAGGATTATCTAGAAAACGCTCGGTTTGCAAATCCGGACGCTTCCAATATCCTCTGGCGACATTATCGCCTGATATATACATTTCACCTTGAGTTCCCGGCAATACCGGCTGCAGCTGTTCATCTAATAAATAAATTTCTGTATTCTGCAACGGAACCCCAATTGGAACCGAAGCTTGCTGATCCTGTTCTCTGTCATATTTGTGGATCATACACCCAACAGTCGCTTCTGTCGGCCCGTATTCATTAAAGATCTCGATGCGTTGATCTGATGCTTCTGTTATTTGGTGTGCTAAAGAAACAGACAGCTGCTCTCCGCCAACGATCATTCTTTTTATAGAGGAATCTTTTAAGTTTGCATCTTTCAGCAACGCTAAATGTGCTGGTGTCAGCTTGATGACAGCCGTTTTCATTTCTTTTACGATTTGATGAAGTATAAATTCCGGAATATCTTCTTGTCTGTAAATGATAATCTTATTTCCTGTCACTAATGGGGTGTAAATGGATGTAACGGTTAAATCAAAAGCTATGGATGAGTACAGCGCAAAGCTGTCCTCTTGGGAAGAAGTATAATTCTGAGAGGCTGATGTAATGTAGTTCACAAGGCTTTGATGTTCAATCATCACGCCCTTCGGCTGCCCTGTTGATCCAGAAGTGTAAATCATATATGCGATGTCGGAAGGATCGTTCCTGATGTCTAACTGTCCCGTATCTAAATCATTAAACTTGGTGCAGTCAATACTGATTGGTTTTACGTGCCTTGGCAAACGGCAGTCTATTTTAAAAAGAGGGTCTGTAATAAAAAACGCCGCTTCACTATTTTCTAATATATACTTGATTCTTTCCGCGGGATACTCGGGGTCGATCGGCACATAAGCGCCGCCTGCTTTTAAAATGCCCAGTAAAACAGCAATCAACTCCGGTGAGTGTTTCATGCTCACGGCGACAAAATCACCGCGGCTTATTCCTTTATGTATAAGGCAGCGAGCAATTTGGTTCGAGCGTTCATCCAGTTCTTGATAAGAAACATGTCTCTCGCCATCCTCTATCGCTGTGCGAAACGGATGCTGCAAGGCTGTTGCTTGAATTAATTGGTTGATTGTCTGCTCTTTCGGATAGTCGGCCTGCGTCTGATTCCACTTACATATCTCGTCCCTTTTTTCTTGTTCAGTTAAAATAGTCAAATGTCTGAATTGAATGTCTGGATCCTCGATAAGCAATAAAACCAGGCGGAGTAAACGGTCTTTCAATTGCTGAATTTCCGCTTCGCTGTAATCCGCAACCTTGTAGTCGAACTGCAATTCAATTGCTCCGCCTTCGTCCCATTCTTTAACCGCAATTTGAAGGGAATAAGGCTGTGATCCGTTATATAATTCATCATATTCGACATGGCATCCATCTATATCAGAAGCAAGATCGGTGTTGTATGAATTGATATACATTTGGAAGAGCTGGTCGTATCCCTGTTTTGCCAGCTGCAATTCCTTTATCAGTTCGTCATAGGGGTACCGTTGGTGGAGAAAGTATTTTAGGTAGTCTGAATTGACTTCTTGTAAAAAGTCTGAAAAACGTTGGTCTAGGTCTGTTTTCTTTCTGAACGGCATCGTACTGACAGTCATACCCGCCGTGCTTTTTTCCTTCTTTCCAGACCTGTTTAGGACCGGCGTGCCGATAATGAAATCATTCTCTCCCGTTGCTTTGCTCAAATACCAAAACAGCGATGCGGTAAACAATGCGTTTAACGAAGAGCCTTGCTTTTGAATAAATTCATAAACAGCAGCAGAATGTTCTTGGTCAAGTTTAAATCGTTTGCGTTTTCCAGCAATGTTCGCTGAACTTTTTGACAAGAAGCTGTCTGGCAGATGAGAAAATTCCTCTTTCCAAAATGCGGCATCTTTTTTATATCGTGGCGAAGAAAGGTATTTTTTCTCTTTTTCTATGAGAATCGAATAGTCGTCACCGCCTTCTTCTTCAGGCAGTTCTCCATTTGCCAGAAGCATGTACAGATCCTTAATCTTATCAATGATGATTTTCATAGACCAGCCGTCGGCAATAATATGATGGCATTTGATTAAATACCCGCAGGTTGCTTCATCTGTTTGGAAAACATAAAATTGAACAAGTGCGCCATTATATAAAGAGAAAGGTATTTTAAATTCCTGTTCGGCCCAATCTAGCATTCTATCATATGGATGGTCTGTTGAAGTAAAATCGACTGATGGCACACGTGCCTGCGCTATTTCGTCTATGTATTGAAGAACTGAATCTTCCTGCTTCATGAGCCGTATTCTGAGGGACTCTGTCTGTCTGATACAATGCTGAATGGCTTTTTTTAAGGTCTCAAGATGAAGTTTTCCATTGATTTGGATAAGGCCGCCAATATGATTAATAGCTGTTTCTGGGTATAAATTTTCGATATTTAATATCCTTTTTTGATGATGAGAAAGAGGAAATAAATTCAAGTTACCATTCAACATATCCACCTCTTTACAAGTAGTATTTTACATCACCAATTTAAACACACAACAAATAATTTGTAAATATTTATAAAACATTGTCTATATTTGTTCATTTTTTAGTTTTAAAGATAAAAGCGCTGAAACAGTAAATATAATAAAATTCAAGAAAAATACATATTGAACACCCAGCCAATCAGTAAGGCTGCTCATAATTAAGATCGAGGCGCCGTATACAAATGTACTTACTGTATGCTGAGCGGACAGTATTTTCGGAAGCAAAGTTTCGTTTATGCTCTCCTGCACATAAGTTCTGATCGCAATTCCCCGGAGCTGAAATGAAGGTCCTAAAATAAAGACAAAAAGCAGCGATGCCAACGCATACTTGTTAAGCGCAAGGCATAGTGTGCAAGCGCCGATGGCAAGTGATGTCCATAAAATCATCGAGAACAGTTTTCCATTCATTATTTTTGAAAGTTTCCAAACGATTAAACCGCCTGTAATGGTGCCGGCGAAATAGCTTGCGTTAATAAACCCCCACCATGTTTCGTTTTGATGCAGCACTACATCGACATAAACAAGGATAATGGCACCTGTCCAAATACTTCTGCCGAACATGGATAAAAGCTCAAGAACAGTCAGCATTCTGATAACAGGCATTTGATAAATTGCTTTCCACCCGGAGGAAATTTTATCCACAATAGACTCGTTTTCTTCCTTTTCGGCATCTCCTTTTCCCGCATCCTTGACAAAAAATAAAGATACTGTAGAGATGCCATAAAGCGCAAAAGTCAACAATAGAAGCAATTGGGGCCCGAGCCATTTGATCAAAATACCGCCGAGCAGCCATCCGAGTAGGAGCACGATTTGATCAGAGGTCAGCACCAGGCTGTTTGCTTTCAACAACATGGATTTTGGAACAAAACGGGGAATCATTGAATTTCTGACCGGAATAGTTCCTCCATCTAACAGCGACATTAAAAATACGATAAAGAAAAAAATCAAAATAGATTTAATATGGATCATAAATATGAGAAGCAACAAAGATAACAGAATGGTTTGCGTTAACTGTAAAAAAATCAAAATGTGCTTTAATCTGTATTTATGAATAAAAACCGGTATAAATACTGCGCTTAATGACTGACCCACAAACTGCATCATAGCTACCAGCGAAGCCAAAAAGGCCGAGTCTGTGACTTGATATGTAAACAGGGTCAGTACCAGCACGTATAAAGAATCTCCTAAATTGGCAATTGACTGGCCCGCCCATATGAAATAAAAGGATTTATTTTTCATATTTTCAACCCTTTTCTATTTTTAGAACATCATAACACAAATAAACACCCTCTCCAATGCTACTTAACCTTCAAAAAAACGCAAAAAACCCCTGCGCCGCAGCGGCACAAGGGGTGCTCCAATATTAGTCATAAATGTGAACAGTCGGCTCTTTATCTCCTGCATTGCGGATAATGACCGCTTCCTGTCCATCGGAAGACGTGATATTCACTTCGAGATTAAGTGAGCTCTTAGCGTAGTAATCCATCACTTCACCCGTTAAAAACTGGGTAAACGCGACGACTTCACTTTTTCCATAGAATTGCATTGGAATGTCGATCTTCATTTTCGTCATTTCATTATTTTCATACAACGCTGTCCCTACAACGCCTGTGTAGTTCGGGAAATACTCTTCGATTGAATTTTTGAACCGCTTAAAGACCTCGGTGTCATCCGGGTATTTTTCTGCTGTGGTTGTATCCGCCGGATAGAAAACATAAGTTTCATTGATGTCATCCCAATTTGAGATATCCGCGGAGCCTGCTTTGACTTCTGTTTTGGCTAAAAAGTTCCCCGGCACAATCGATGTTTTTGACGCCTGCTTGTAAAGCGCGATGGTGATTGGCACATTCTTCAGGTTATCTTTTTGACGGAGACGCTTAATGACCTCCTGTGCGATTTTTTCTCCCTGTTTGCGGAGCGTGCTGTCCTTAATCTCCACCTCTTTTTGAGGGTCGCCTGTTTTTTCACGATAGTAATACACAGAGTTCAACGCCAGTCCGATCATCACGCCGCCAAGCTGAATGGAGTTTTTGTCTTTTCTGACTAAATAATCGTGCTCCAGCATGGATGCTAAATAAACCGGGCTGCTTTCGTTTTGCTCTTCTGTTGAACCGGAGCTTGGAAGCGCTGGGTTCAAGCCTTCATTTTTGAAGTTTTCATCCTTTTTTTGGGCTTTTTTTAGATCAGAACCTGTTTTTTTCCGTGCAAGCCAGCTTAATACAGTATCTTCATCTAAATATTGCCCTTCTTGGAACAGATAATCTTCAGTCGAGAAAGATTCTTGGGCAAGACGCATCAGCCCTGTTTCAAACTCATCAATATCCAATCTTGTATTCAGCTGTTCCGTCGTCAAGCCGCGCGCTTTTCCCGCCTTAAATGGCAGCACCATTTTGTAATAGGAATCAGAGATGTTATATTTCGGGACAATCGCTTTTTCTGACGATTTCGCCGTCTTTTGCGTGATCTCTTCCTCCTTCTCCCCCCCAAAACCTGACGAGCAGGCAGACAGCATTAACACTGCCGCCGTTGCCGCCATTGCCAACGTCTTTTTCAATAGAAAACACTCCTCTTATTTCTTTAGCTCTCCGATTAACTGTTCTTCATTCCACACTTCGATGTCCAGCTCTTGCGCTTTTGTCAGCTTGCTTCCAGCCGCTTCTCCGGCGATGACCAAGTCTGTGTTTTTGCTGACGCTTCCAGTCAGCTTTCCGCCGAGCGCTTCAATTTGCGCTTTGGCTTCGTTTCTAGACAGTTCTTCCAGTTTTCCTGTCAGGACAATTGTTTTACCGGCAAAGTAAGAATCGCTTTCTTCTGCTTTTACTTTTTTCGGGCCTTTGTAGAGTGTATTGACGCCCAGCTCCTGTAGTTCATTCAAGAGATCGAGCATTTCTTCTTTATGAAAATAAGTGATGACCGCGTCAGCCATTTTTTCACCGATTTCGTCGATCGCAAGAAGCTCCTCTAAAGAGGCTTTTTTCAGATTCTCCAGACTTTCAAAATGCATGGCGAGCGTCTTTGCGGCCTTTGAACCGATAAAGCGGATGCCGAGTCCGAATAGCAAGCGCTCTAACGAGTTTTCCTTTGATTTTTGGATGGAGCTGATCAGGTTTTCAGTGGACTTTTCTCCCATTCGTTCGAGCTGGATGACCTGTTCCTTCGTCAGCTTATACAAATCCGCCACATTGCGGACAAGATTCTCCTCAAACAGCTGTGTGATGACTCGTTCGCCGAGCCCGTCAATGTTCATGGCATTGCGGGAAACAAAATGGATCAACCCTTCCCGGATTTGCGCCGGGCATTCAGGATTAATGCAGCGAAGCGCCACTTCTCCTTCGATGCGGACGAGTTCGCTCCCGCATTCAGGACATTCCGTCGGCATGCTGAATTCCTTTTCCTCTCCCGTGCGCTGTTCAACAAGGACGTTCACGACTTCCGGAATGATATCGCCCGCTTTTTTGACAACGACCTTATCCAAGATTCGAATGTCCTTCTCTTTAATTAAATCTTCGTTATGAAGGGATGCTCTTGAGACCGTTGTGCCGGCAACTTTTACCGGCTCGAGAACCGCGGTCGGCGTAATGACACCGGTTCTGCCAACATTTAATTCGATATCGAGAAGCTTTGTCACGACCTCTTCAGCAGGAAACTTATACGCGATGGCCCAGCGCGGGCTTTTCGCCGTAAAACCGAGCTCCTCCTGCTGGTCAAGAGAATCTACCTTAATCACGATGCCGTCAATTTCATACGGGAGGTCAGCGCGCTTAGCCTGAAACTCATCGATCAGCGCTATGACTTCTTCTATGCTGCCGCACTTTTTTCGTTCCTGATTCGTCTTAAATCCGATTTCATCGAGAAAATCTAGTCCCTGGCTTTGCGTCCCCACTCCAATTTCGTCAAGCTCCGCTATACTGTAGACGAAGATATCGAGGTTTCGTTTCGCCGCAATTTTCGGATCGAGCTGTCTGAGTGATCCCGCGGCGGCATTTCGCGGATTGGCAAACGGTTCTTCTTCGTTTTTGATCCGTTCCTCATTGAGCGCTTCAAACGAAGGCTTTGGCATATACGCCTCGCCGCGCACTTCGATGGACAAATCACGTTTCATTTTGAGCGGAATATTGCGGATCGTCTTTAGATTCTCCGTAATGTCCTCTCCTGTCGTGCCGTCACCTCTTGTGGCTCCTCTGACAAAATAGCCGTCTTCATAACGGAGAGAAACAGCAAGACCGTCTATTTTCAGCTCCACATTATACGCCACATCGTCACCGACAGCCTGGCGCACGCGGCGGTCGAAATCACGGAGATCATCGGCATTAAAGGCGTTGCCCAAACTGAGCATCGGCGTGCCGTGAGTGACTTTCTGAAACGCTTCAAGCACGGCTCCGCCGACACGCTGCGTAGGAGAGTCAGGCGTTCTGAGAGCTGGATGCTCCTCCTCGATCGCAATCAGCTCCTGCATCAATCTGTCATATTCGGCATCAGGGACGCTCGGTTCATCTAAGGTGTAATATTCATAGCTATACTTGTTGATGGTGCGGCGCAGTTCTTCTGCACGCTGCTTCGCTGTTTCTTTGTCCATCTGCTTCTTCCTTTCCTCTTCAATTACTGCTTTTCAATAGGAGCGAATGCCGCTAACAGGCGTTTTACACCGACAGGGCTCGGGAAGGCAATATCCAGCTCCGTCCCTTCTCCTTCGCCTTTCACACTAACGACAGTTCCTGTTCCCCATTTTTTATGGCCGGCCTTATCTCCAACAGCCCAGTTTAAAGTGTCTCCGCCTGTTTTGCTGGCGTAGGATACCGGACGTGAAACAGGGCCGCGTCTCGGCTGCATTTTTCTCGCAGACGGCGCTCTCGTTTCTTTTTTCTCATTTAGGTTTTCCAATAAATCATCCGGTATTTCAGCAATAAAGCGAGATTCCGGATTCATATTTGTTCGGCCAAACAAGGTGCGCATTTTGGCGTTGGTCAGATAAAGCTCCTGCTCCGCCCTTGTAATCCCAACGTAAGCAAGACGGCGCTCTTCCTCCATTTCCGCTTCTTCCATGAGAGAACGGCTGTGCGGGAAGACGCCTTCTTCAAGCCCCATCAAGAAAACAACCGGAAACTCCAGTCCTTTTGCGGCGTGGAGTGTCATCAGCGTGATCGCATCCTTGCCGCCCGACTCTTCCTCCTTCTGGTCAAGCTGATCGATATCTGCTATCAGGGCCAAGTCTGTCAGAAACGCAACGAGTGTCTTGTCTTCGCTCTTCTGTTCAAAGTTTTTCGTGACAGACAGGAACTCGTCGATGTTTTCTAAACGGCTTTGGGCTTCGATTGATTTCTCAGCCTTCAGCATTTCTCTGTATTCCGTCTTATCAAGAATTTCTTCTGTCAGCTCTGTAATGGACAAGTAGTCCTGCATATTGGTCAGGTTCTCAATCATCTGCCTGAAGCTGTCGAGCGCGTTGGCCGCCTTGGCGCTAACGCCGATAAAATCAACCTGCTGAATCGCTTGGAAAAAGGACAAGCCGTTCATCGCCGCATACGAAGCGATTTTTTCAAGTGATGTCGCGCCGACTCCGCGCTTTGGCACATTGACAATACGCGTGAAACTGATATCGTCATCCGGATTGGATACGAGGCGCAGGTACGCGAGAATGTCTTTAATTTCTTTTCTGTCATAGAACTTTGTGCCGCCGACAATGTTATAGTTCAAGCCCGCTTTAAGAAGCGTTTCCTCAATTACACGGGACTGAGCGTTTGTCCGGTACAAAATGGCGATATCCGACAGCTTCCGCTTGCCTGAGCTGTGAAGCTGATAAATTTTACCGGCTACAAACTGTCCTTCGCCGAACTCGTTATCTCCGCGGTAGTAAGAAATTTTGACGCCATCATCGTTTTCCGTCCACAGATTTTTCGGTTTTCGGTTCGAGTTGTTTTTGATGACCTCATTAGCCGCGCTCAGAATCCGTTTTGTTGACCGGTAGTTTTGTTCAAGCAAAATCACGCTTGCGTTCGGATAATCTTTTTCAAACGAAAGGATGTTGGTGATATCCGCGCCGCGCCATCTGTAAATCGACTGGTCAGAGTCCCCGACCACACAAAGGTTCTGAAAACGCTCCGCAAGCTGCTTTACGAGCATGTATTGGGCTCTGTTCGTATCCTGATACTCATCAACGTGGATGTATTGGAATTTTCGCTGATAAAATTCAAGCACTTCCGGCACACGGTCAAACAGTTTAATCGTCGTCATAATTAAATCATCGAAATCGAGTGACTGGTTTTTCAAAAGCTTTTTCTGATAGTCAGCATATACGTCGCTGACCACCTGATCGTAATAACCGCCGGCAACTTTTGAGAATTCCTCCGGTTCGGTCAATTCGTTTTTCGCACCGCTGATCGTGCCAAGGATGCTTCTTGGGTCAAACTTCTTCGGATCAAGATTGCGCTCCTTCAAAATCCCCTTGATGACCGAAAGCTGGTCCGCCGTATCAAGGATGGAGAAATTGCGGTTGATCCCGATCCGGTCGATGTCTCTGCGCAAAATCCGCACGCACATGCTGTGGAAAGTGGAAATCCAGATATCGTCCGCGCCCGGTCCGAGAATGCTTTCCACACGTTCCTTCATTTCTCGTGCCGCTTTATTTGTAAATGTGATTGCCAAAATATTCCACGGCGCCACATGCTTTTCCGCCATTAAATAAGCGATTCTATGTGTCAGGACACGCGTCTTTCCGCTTCCCGCTCCCGCCATCAGCAAGAGGGGCCCGTCCGTTGTTTTGACAGCTTCCTGCTGAACAGGGTTTAGTCCGCTTAATAATTGATTGCTAATGTAATTCAAAATTCGTTCACCCGCCTATACAAAACATATGTTCTATCATAAACCAAATCCGTACAATTTACTACTCGCCTTTCACAGCCGCTACTGTTTTCAACGCCCGGTCAAAATCTTCATAAACTGCATTGCCAACAACAACCACGTCCGCGTGCTCTGCATACTGCTTTGCCGTTTCCGCGTCCTTGATGCCGCCGCCGTAAAACAAGGTGGACGTTTCCAATACAGCCTTCGTTTTCTTCACGGCTTCTATGTCTCCAAGCACGCCGCTGTATTCCAAATAAAATATGGGAAGCTGCAGCAGCTCAGACACACGCGCATAAGCGACAATATCGTCAACACCCAGATCGGCATCCGCTTCAGTCAAAGCGGCCGCTTTGCAATCCGGATTTGCGATGCAATACCCCTCCGCCACTATTTCTTCCATAGACATCAGTTCTCCGTATTCCTTCATGGCCTTCTGGTGCATTCCGACAATCCAGTCCGCGTTTTTGCTGTTTAATACACTCGGAATAAAATATAAGTCAAAGCCGGGAACGATCGCTTCAATCGCTGACACCTCAAGGACACAGGGCACCAAAAACCGTCTCACCTTGGACATCATCCGAAGGACATTATCTTCAGTCACACCATCGCTTCCTCCGATAATGACCGCATCCGTTCCTGACTCACAAAGAATCTCCAGCTGTTCATCAGGCAAATCTTTATTTGGATCGAGTTTAAAGACATGCTTCCACTCCGTTACATCGTACACGTCATATGTTCCTCCATTCGTTTGTTACCATTTAAACATTATAACAAATTCACATAGCGCGGAAAAACGGAAAAAGCCGTTAATCTCGTTATTCACTGAAAAAGGTGTTTTGATTCTTTTTTCGTCAAAAAAGAGAGCCCCAGAAAGCCTTTTATGGCTTCAAATCTAGGCTTGCGATCCCCTTCTGTTATTGTTTGGAAAGTGTTCAACTGTGGAAAAGATTACATAAAAAAAGGGAGGCTTATGCAGGTGGAATCCATCATGATCGCACTCATCGCATTTATTATCGGGATTATGGCGATCCCCATCGTTTTGTTTATATGGATTTATATAAGAGATGAAAGACAGGAGGAGCATTCAATTCTCCGCAACTATCCCGTCATTGGAAGGTTTCGATATATCCTTGAAAAAATCGGGCCGGAGCTCAGGCAGTATTTATACAGCAACGACAATGAGGAGCAGCCTTTTTCACGAAAGGAATATGAGCAAACCGTCATCTCGGGCAAATACAAAAGCAGAATGATGGGCTTTGGATCTGTAAGAGATTTTGATAAACCGGGTTTTTATATCCGTAACGCTCTGTTTCCAACATTAAAAGAAGAAATGCATGTAAACCAAACGCCTAAAATTGAAACCCATATCTATAAACTGGATGCTGACAATCTGTTCAAACGCAAGGAACACCCCGAACAAATCAAGGCCGATCCATATTATCTCCACCCTGATGATGTGCAGGTGATCGGCGCGCATACATGCGAGAAGCCTTTTTATGTGAAGGGATTAGTCGGGCAGTCCGCCATGAGCTACGGTTCTCTTGGAGAACGGGCGATAACGGCGCTCTCAAAAGGGCTTCATCAAGCAGGCGGCACATGGATGAATACCGGTGAAGGGGGATTATCGGAGTATCACTTAAAGGGCGGCCCCGATATCATTTGCCAAATCGGGCCGGGCCTTTTTGGCGTGCGCAAAAGAAACGGTCAATTTTCATGGGAGGAGTTTAAAAGAAAAAGCAGGCTTGACCAAATTAAAGCGTTTGAGCTAAAGCTGGCGCAAGGAGCGAAAACCCGCGGCGGCCATGTGGATGGTGCCAAGGTATCAGAGGAAGTGGCAGACATCCGGAATGTCGAACCGGGAAAATCGATTGATAGCCCGAACCGCTTTTATGAATTTTCAAGCACTCCCGAAATGCTCAACTTTATTGAGAAACTTAGAGATGTTGGCCAAAAGCCAGTCGGAATCAAAATTGTCGCAGGCCATCCTGGCGAATTGCACGAGCTTTTCTCCTATATGCAGAAAAGCGGACAGCATCCGGATTTTATCACGATAGACGGGAGTGAAGGCGGTACTGGCGCTTCCTTTTATGAGCTTGCTGACACAGTCGGCCTTCCGATTATGACAGCACTCCCTATCGTTGATACGCTGCTTAGACAGTACGGCTTGCGCAGCCAGTTGAAAATCTTTGCTTCCGGAAAGCTCCTGACTCCTGACAAAATAGCGGTCGCTTTAGCCCTCGGCGCTGATTTTGTCAACATTGCCCGTGGCATGATGTTTTCCGTGGGCTGCATCCGCGCCCTCGTCTGCCACACCAACACATGTCCGGCAGGTGTGGCGACAACAGATCCAAAACTGCAAAAAGCACTGAGCGTTGAGGAAAAACAGCATCGTGTCTGCAACTACGTCATTTCATTGCGCGAGGGGCTGTTTAACCTCGCAGCCGCAGCGGGCATCAATTCGCCGGTCCGCTTTTCCAAGGAGCATGTTGTTTACCGAAAAGAGGATGGCAGCGCCGTCGAGATCGACAAACTGATCTACCAATTTGTTTCATAAAGAAACCGCCCATGCCAAACGGCAGGGCGGTTTTTTGTTATTTTGACGGAGACTCTGTTTCCGTCTCCTTCACACGGTCAAGCGCCAATTCATAGGCGTCATTGCCGTAATTTAAGCAGCGTTTCACACGGGATATCGTAGCCGTCGAAGCGCCTGTTTCTGTTTCAATTTTATGGTACGTGTTTCCTTCGCGAAGCATGCGCGCCACTTCAAGGCGCTGAGCCAGCGATTGAATTTCGTTAATTGTGCAAAGATCATCGAAGAACCGGTAACATTCCTCCAGGTCTTTCAGTGATAAGATCGAGTTGAATAACTGGTCCAGCTCTTTGCCGCGTAATTTATCGATTTGCATCGTTACACACCTTCTCCTTTACTAATGGAAGCCGCATCGAGATCGGGCACGATATTGATCCAAGTCTTTCCGGGGACAAGAGGCAGCCATTTGCCGTCTTTTACCGGCACAATTCTGCCGTTTACTTGTTTCCAGTCTGTTTCAATGACGTTTCCGTGCTGAAACAATAGACCTTTTCCCCCTGATTCTAGATCGATGTCCCGCCTTCCATCTTGATCAATAATATGATGGCTGGCTTCAACAATGAAAATATTCTGCATTGCAACCGGCTTTCCGGTTTCCCGGTCTGTCGTCATGACTCCATCAGAGCTTCTTTTATAAGCTTTAGCTTTTTTATCATAGTTATATTCGACAAGATTCGTAACGTTCTTTGTTCCATAATCTACCCGAACATTGTAAGATTCATTTGCAGGTTTTGCTTCTGATGTTTGAAACAGCAGCGGATCTGTTTTCTGCTTCAGCTCATATCCCATTTGTTCCGCCGCCTTTTTTATGTAATCATAAGACGTGTAGGAATTATGTGGCGGTTTGCTGAAATCAGCTCTCCAAAATAAGCTTCCGTCAAAATCCAATCCGTTCATATAATCGGCAGCTCCGGATTCCAGCTGCTCTTTGGCGCCAGGACTCCAGCCGTGATGGACAAATATGCTGTCAAAACCATTGTTGAGAGTGACGAAATATTCCCTCGCGCTCCGCACAGGTCCGACAGTTTCGGGCATCTGGCTTTGGAAAATGGCCAGAAATCTCGTGATTTGCCCTTCAGCAAGCGCTTCTATCACAATGTCGGCTTTAGACAGTCCTGACTGCGGCCTCGCCTTCGGATGGTTGTTTACCACAACAGCAACAGGCCGGCGTTCAGTCACCTTCTGTTCAGTTGCAAGTCCAGTTAAAGGAGCTTTCAGCTTCTTTTCAGCATCCGGGACTGCATCCTTCTGCTGGCAGGACACCAGCAGAAAAAATACGAAACACAGCATGCAAACTGTCATCCATTTTTTCATATGTCGGCTCCCCGCTCTTTTATATTTTAACGCATTATCGATGGAAAGAGTACAGTTTTTTTCATGACGTCGAAGATTCCTCTCGGCGTAATGCGTATATACGGAAGGTGCGTACTTTGCAAAAAGAGCAGCGTATAGACGGGATCACAAAACTCATAGCCTCTTTCAGTCAAAAGATCTCTCAGCTTTTGTTCCTTCTCCAGCACGTCTTCATACGCTTCCGAAGAGGCACAGCCGCACAGCGCAAGCGGAATTTCATGGAGAATGTTCCCGTTTTCCGCAAGCACGATGCCTCCCCCGATCTCTTTCATGCGGGCGAAAGCGAGCAGCATATCCGCTTTATTTTTTCCGATCGCAACAATATCACCCGTCGTCGTAAAGGAGCTCACAAATCCTTGGACGCTTGAGGCAAACCCTTTAATCATCGTATTGACGCGCCATTTCCCGTGTTTGTCGATCATCGTTAAATAACTTTCATCATGGTCAAACGAGAGCTGTTCCATCGAATTATCAATCTCAATCATATACGGCTCCATAATGACCGCATTCCGCATTTTCACGCCCATCGGCATGGAAAACTGCAAATCATCCATCGTCATATCATATGAAAGCTCAAGCGGGACAAGACCGCCTTTACTCCAGTACGTCTTTGTAAACGCCTTCAAATCACAGCCGTCTTCTCGAAGGATGGTCCCTTTTGACAGAACTGTCACGGGATTCGGGTTGAACGGATCTTCAAGTATATTGAGCGATGCCAGCCTTCCCGGTCCAACCACTCCTAAATAATCATCCATTTGATAATACTTTGCGATATTAAATGATGCCATATTGTAGGCATCGATTGCCGGGACTCCTTCTTCTAACGCGATGCGGATCAGCTCGTTTGTCATGCCGCCTTTATAGAAATTCGGAGTCGCACCATCTGTCGTGTAAAAGAAATGGTCATAATAGCGGAAGTCCTTATCATGCAGATCCTGCAAGATTTTTCTTATATCAGGGCGAATGGAGGAATTCCGAAGGGAAACATAGTAACCCAGTTCCAGCCTTCTCATCACTTCATCACCCGTCATCGCTTCATGATCACAATCCGCTCCGAACAGCTTCATTTTTGTAAGTGTTTTATCTGAAGCGCCTAGAAAATGCCCTTCAATGCGTTTTCTCTGCTTCTTTGTAGCTTGCATGCAGTGAAGCATTAAATCATCACCATCTACCAAACGAGGCCACCCGGTCATTTCTCCGCCTTGAATCACATCCGGATGTTCAATCCACTGCTTTCTGACGTCAAACGGAAGAACATGGTCCTCGTTCAGCACTTCGGTTTGAAGGTCATAACGAGACCACCAAAAATATTGAACAGGCTGCTTTTTCAGTTCATTCAAAATCGTAAGCGCTTTCTTTTTTCCGCTTTGGAAAAGCAAAAACAAGTTATCATTCACAAATGTCGTTGTCCCGTATTGAGACACATATTCAGCCAGCGTTTGGGGATTATATATTTGAAAAGGATGTGCGTGCGGTTCGATATACCCTGGCACAATGTAATTTCCTTCACAATCTATCGTATGAATTTCTTCGGCTCTATTCGGAAGTTCATGACCCACATAAACGATGCGGTCCTGATAAATCCAAATGTTTTTTTTCAGCCATTGTTTTACATATGGATTTAAGACGAGAGCATTCCGTAAAAGGAGCGTTGGAAGCAGCTTTGAGTCTACAACATCAACCTGTGCCCTGATGTCTTTGTTTTTCCAGTTAAAGGTGCGTTCGGACATTCACATACTCTCCTTTACATGTATTAGAATCATGTTATCACATCCTTCCTGATCACGCACGATAAAAACGTTACAAATTTTTGAAGGTTCAATTAAAAAACTTTTTTAAGTAAAAGGAGCGGATTTCCATGAAACCAAACATCAGTCTCATCAATGCCGTCTTCAGAATCGCCTGCGGGCTGACGATTATGTCAGTCGCCAGCGCCAAGTTTACGAAAAAGCCTTGGTGCAGAATGCATCTCTTTTACATCTTTATGGGGGCCTTAAAAGCAGGTTCGGGAATCTTGCGCTTCTGCCCTGTGGCCTACCTGTTTCAAAACAACGATTCCGACAATAACGAACAGGAGCAGCAAGACAGATAAACGAGAAAGCTTGGTCACGAAACGTGATCAAGTTTTCAGATTGTTGACAAAGTCATAAAACGGTTTTCGTTTTATGACTTTGTCATCTTTTCAGCGTGATTGAAAACCCTTGAAGTCTAGGAAGGACGAGCATTGGAGCACAGCGAATGTAGCAATTCGTGAGCACCAACGCGCAGGACTGACAACGAATGCGAGGGTTTGTCGACACGCTGAAAGCTTGGTCACGAAACGTGATCAAGCTTTTTTTATGGCATTCCTTTGTCTTCATGTAAACATATTCTATGGCTGCAAGCGCCGCAGGATAAAGAAGTGTGCATTACAGGCATGTACAGCTATGTGATAAATCCGGTACATACGCTCGAGGATTTATAGACGCTTCGATGGCCCACGGAATACCAGCCACGCTCGTTGTCTCTCTTCTTCCGCACAACACCCCGCTTTTGTATAACAAAAACCCCGCAGCTCACCTGCGGGGTTCTGCGCTTCATTTTTGGGCAGCCTTTAAAGCGCGCGCCCCAATGTCTTTTCTGAAAAAGAGTCCCGGCATAATGATCTCATCAACGGCTTTGTACACTCGGTCTCTCGCCGCTTCAAACGTGTCATCAAAAGCCGTCACATTGGCGACGCGGCCCCCGTTTGTGACGAACTCTCCGCCTTCTGCTTTCGTTCCGGCATGGAAGACCACAACCTGCTCAGTTTCCGCTGCAAGGCTGCCGATCGGCGTGCCCTTTGCGTAGCTTTCCGGGTACCCTTCTGAAGCAAGCACCACACTCACTGCCGCGGTATCCTTCCATCTTAAGTCAACTTCCTTATCATCCAATAGATCAAGAAGCACCTGTACCAGATCAGATTCCATGCGCGGAAGCACGACCTGTGTTTCCGGATCACCAAAACGGGCGTTAAATTCGATGACCTTCGCGCCATTTTCAGTGAGCATCAATCCCGCGTACAAAACGCCCGTGAAGGAACGGCCTTCTTGTACCATTGCTTTTGCAGTCGGCTTGACGATCGTTTCCACCGCATGGCGGACGGTTTCTTCCGAAATGTGCGGAACTGGCGAGTAGGCGCCCATCCCGCCCGTATTAGGGCCTTTGTCTCCGTCAAACGCCCGCTTGTGATCTTGGGCGATCACCATTGGATAGACCTTTTCTCCTTTGACGAATGCCATCAGAGAAAATTCTTCGCCGGACAGAAATTCTTCAATGACAACAGACGCGCTCGCATCACCGAATTTTTCATCCTCAAGGAAATCATGCAGGCATGCCATCGCTTCTTCCTCTGTCATGGCAACTGTAACGCCTTTTCCGGCCGCAAGTCCATCTGCTTTTATGACAATCGGAGCGCCTTTTTCCTGCACATATGCTTTTGCCTCTTCAAAAGATGTAAATGTGTCGTATTCTGCGGTCGGAATGTCGTATTTCTTCATTAAATCTTTAGCGAACTGTTTGCTGCCTTCGATGATCGCAGCGGCTTTTGACGGGCCGAATACAGGAAGACCCGCTTTTTCGAATTCATCCACCAGACCTTCTATTAAAGGAACCTCAGGCCCGACAATGGTCAAGCCGACCTGATGTTCTTTTGCAAACGAGACAAGCCCGGCGTGATCGTTTTCTTCAATGTTTATTAGCTGTGCGGAAGCTGCCATGCCATCATTTCCAGGGGCGGCAAATACGTTCTCTACGAGGCTGCTTTGCGCCGCCTTCCATGCCAGCGTATGTTCTCTTCCGCCTTTACCGATAATGAGTACATTCACGTCGTTTTCATCCCCTTAATGTTTGAAGTGTCTAATGCCGGTGAATACCATGGCAATGCCGTACTCATCCGCTTTTTTGATGGAATCCTCATCACGTACAGATCCCCCTGGCTGAATGATAGCCGTAACGCCCGCTTTGACCGCTTCTTCGACAGTATCCGGCATTGGGAAAAATGCATCTGATCCAAGTGCGCTGCCTTTCGCTTTTTCTCCCGCTTGCTTGATGGCAATTTTCGCTGATCCGACGCGATTCATTTGGCCTGCTCCCACGCCGACTGTCATGTTGTCTTTCGCAAGAACGATCGCATTTGATTTCACATGCTTTACGACTTTCCACGCAAGCTTCAAGTCTTCCCACTCTTGCTCGTTCGGCTCTCTTTTTGTTGGGATGCTGATCTCAGCATCATCAAATCCGTGCATATCTAAATCTTGAATCAGCAGCCCGCCTTGAACAGATGTCAGTTGTTTTTCTTTTTGAACGGCAGCTGTCACATCAAGCGTCAGCAGACGAAGATTTTTCTTCGCAGTCAAGATGTCAAGTGCTTCTTGGCTGAATGAAGGCGCAATGATGATTTCTAAGAAAATGTTGTGAAGCGCCTCTGCGGTTGCTTTGTCCACTTCACGGTTCAGCGCGATAATGCCGCCGAAGATCGATGTTTGATCGGCTTCAAACGCTCTGTCAAACGCTTCTACGATCGTTTTTCCTGTTCCGACGCCGCACGGATTCATATGCTTCACAGCAACCGCAGCCGGCTCAGTGAATTCACGGACGATTTGAACAGCTGCATCAGCGTCTTTAATGTTGTTGTAAGAAAGCTCTTTGCCGTGAAGCTGTTCTGCTTGCGCAATGGAGCCTTTGACAGGAAGAGCTGTTTGATAGAATGTCGCTTCCTGATGCGGGTTTTCTCCGTAGCGAAGTGATTGTTTTTTCTCAAATGTCACAGTGAATTGCTCTGGTTCTTTTTCACCGACAACATCTGTCAGATAGTCAGCAATCAGTGCATCATACGCCGCCGTATGACGGAATACTTTTGCCGCCAGCTCGCGTTTTTTCTGAAGAGATACGCCGCCCTCTTCTTTGATTTGGTTGAGTACTGGGCTGTAATCGGCCGGATCGACGATAACCGTTACATCCTGATGGTTTTTCGATGCCGCACGCAGCATGCCCGGTCCGCCGATGTCGATGTTTTCAATCGCTTCTTCATATGTGACATCTACTTTAGAAATCGTTTCTTTAAATGGATAAAGGTTGACGACAACGAGGTCAATCGGCTGAATCCCGTGTTCATTGATCTGCGCCATATGCTCTTCATTGCCGCGAACCGCCAGAAGACCGCCGTGAATATTCGGATGAAGTGTTTTGAGCCGTCCGTCCATAATTTCAGGAAAGCCTGTCACTTCAGAAATTCCGATGACGTTCACACCGTTTTCTTGAAGAAGCCTTTTCGTTCCGCCTGTTGAAATCACTTCAACGCCAAGCTCTGTCAGTTCTTTTACGAAAGGAACGAGATTTGTTTTATCTGAAACGCTGATTAATGCACGTTTAATAGTCATGCCTTTTCACCTCTGTTATTTAATCCTAATAGCTCTTTAATCACACGCGGATACCATTTATGCTCAAGCTTGTGAATCCGCTGTTCGATTGTTTGCAATGTATCATATTCGTCAATTTCGATTGCCTTTTGAGCGATGATCGGGCCTGTATCCATTCCTTCATCAACATAATGCACAGTGATTCCGGCCACCTTCACACCCGCGCGGTACGCCTGTCCGACTGCGTCGATTCCGGGAAACGCCGGAAGAAGTGACGGGTGAACGTTAATGATTTTTCCTCCGTATGCTTGAAGCAGCGTGTCACCGATCAGCCTCATATAGCCGGCAAGAACAATCAATTCAACGTCATGAAGATGAAGCTGTTCAATAATGGCCCGTTCAAAGGCGTCCTTGTTTTCATAAGACTTCGGCTCAAATGCAAAGGATGGAATGTGAAATGTTTCCGCCCGTTCGATGACTTTCGCCTGCGGTTTATCGCAAACGAGAAGCGATACGGACGCATCCCAGTTCTCCTCTTTTAGACGCGTCACAATGGCTTCGAAGTTTGAACCGTTTCCGGATGCAAATACCGCAAATTTTTTCATGAAAGCGCCGCACCGCCGAATATGACGCCTTCGCCTTGCCTCACACGCCCGATCAAATAGGCGTTTTCACCATGCCTTTCAAGCGTTCCGATCACATCTGTCAGATGCTCTTCTTTAACTGCCAACACAAAGCCGATGCCCATATTAAAGACGTTGAACATGTCTTCTTCCTTCAGCTTGCCGTACTTTTGCAGGAAAGAGAAAATCGGGGGGATCGGCCATGAGCCGTGATCGATTTCCGCACTTAAGCCTTCCGGAAGCATACGCGGGATATTTTCGATAAATCCTCCGCCTGTTACGTGAGCCATGCCGTCGACTTTTCCGCTTTTCACCGCGGCAAGCACAGGCTTCACATAAATTCTTGTCGGTTCAAGCAGCTCCTCGCCGAGCGGACGGTCAAACGGTTCATATGTTGTATCAAGATCCAGCTCCGCATCGTCCAGAAGCACTTTTCTCACAAGGGAAAATCCGTTGCTGTGAAGGCCGCTGGAGCTCAGGCCGATCAAAAGATGGCCTTCCTCGATGTTTTCTCCGGTGACGATTTCGTCTTTTTCCGCCACCCCGACTGAGAAACCGGCAATATCGTATTCATCAGCTGTATAAAGTCCCGGCATTTCAGCCGTCTCGCCGCCGACCAAGGCAGAACCTGACTGCTCACAGCCGTTCGCCACACCTTGCACGATTTGCTCAATTTTCACAGGATCCGCTTTGCCGACCGCTAAATAATCGAGGAAAAACAGCGGCTCTGCACCTTGTGCCAGCACATCATTGACACACATCGCAACAGCGTCAACGCCAATCGTGTCATGCTTATCGATGGAAAAAGCGAGCTTTAATTTTGTGCCGACTCCGTCCGTTCCCGAAATTAAAACTGGTTTTTGATAAGAAAGCTCAGACAGGTCAAACATGCCGCCAAAACCCCCAAGGCTGCCCATAACGCCAAGCCGTTTTGTGCGCTCCACATGTTTTTTCATTCGTTTTACAGCTTCATATCCGGCTTCGATGTCAACTCCTGCGTTTTTATATGCTTCAGACATCCTATTCACTCCTTTTAGGCGCTTTTCAAAATATCTCTCCGAACGAGGGCAGAAAGAGAAAGGCAGCCAAAACGCGCTGCCTTTATGTCATTTTCAAGTTTTTATTTGGTTAATACCGCTTCTTTCACATGAGGAAGCACTGTATCCTGGTAAATTTCAGTCGGATATTTTCCTGTAAAGCACGCGAGACACTGTCCGCAATTCGCGTCATCGTATTTTCTGCCGATGCCTTTTAAGAGCCCATCCACACTCAAAAATGAGAGGGTGTCGGCCCCGATTTCCTGACGGATTTCTTCTACAGAATGGGAAGACGCGATCAACTCTTCATGTGTGGACGTATCAATGCCGTAAAAGCACGGATGTGCGATCGGCGGTGAACTGATTTTCACATGCACCTCTGTCGCACCCGCTTCTCTGAGCATCGTGACAATCCGGCGGCTTGTTGTTCCGCGCACGATCGAGTCATCCACCATAACGACGCGTTTGCCTTCCACAACCCCGCGCACCGCTGATAGCTTCATTCTGACGCCTTGCTCACGCAGAGCCTGGGACGGCTGTATAAACGTTCTGCCGACATAGCGGTTTTTGATTAAGCCGAGCTCGTACGGGATGCCTGTTGCTTCAGCATATCCGATCGCCGCAGAAATACTGGAATCCGGAACCCCTGTTACAACATCAGCCTCAACTGCGGATTCCTGAGCCAGCATTTTCCCAAGGTTTTTACGCGCGCTGTGCACATTAATGCCGTCGATATTACTGTCAGGTCTGGAGAAATAAATATACTCCATGCTGCAAATGGAACGGTTGATATTCATCGAAAAACGCTCTGATTTCATGCCTTCATCATTGATGATCAGCATTTCGCCCGGTTCTACCTCACGAAGGTACGTGGCGCCGACAACATCAAATGCGCACGTTTCTGATGCGACCACATAAGCGTCGCCCAGCATGCCGATTGACAGCGGCCTCAGCCCGTTTGGATCAAGCGCGACAATCATTTCTGTTTCGGTCATAATCAAAAATGCGTATGCGCCTTTCAGCATGGAAAGGGAATTTTTCATTTGGTCCTTCAGCGTGAAGTGGCCGCTTCTTTTGATTAGGTGAGCCAATACCTCTGTGTCCGAAGACGTCTGAAAAATGCTTCCTTGATTTTCGAGCTGCTGCTTCAGCTGAGTGGCATTGACAAGATTTCCGTTATGGGCAAGCGCCAGGCTGCCGTTGTTTTGGGAATGGAAGAGGAGCGGCTGAACATTTTCATAGCCGCCGCCTCCAGCCGTCGCGTACCGAACGTGCCCGATTGCGCCTTTTCCTTTCACTTTGCTGAGCTCGCCATTTTGAAACACTTCGGTGATCAGCCCTTGGCCTTTGTGCGCCGTCAGTTTTTCACCGTCAGTCGCCACAATGCCAGCGCCCTCCTGTCCTCGGTGTTGGAGGCTGTGGAGGCCGTAATACGTGATTTGCGGAGCTTCTTCATGTCCCCAAATCCCAAATACGCCGCACTCTTCATTTAAGCCCTTGATTTCAGCAAGCATGGGATAGCTCCTTTCCATGCGCGTTCAAGCTCTTTCGTTTGCGCATGAATCAATTGTTGTCCGTCTTGGTTTTGAATCGCCAGAAGTCCGTCAGCTGTTACTTCACCGATATGAACGGCATCTTTTACAGCCGCTTCAAACGCTGTTTGATGTTCTGTTTTCACAGAAACGACGAAGCGAGATTGAGATTCAGAGAATAATAATGCTGCTTCCCCTTTTACAGTTACGCTCACACCAAGGTTTTCCGTTGTCATGACACTTTCCGCAATCGCTACGCCCAGACCGCCTTCAGACACATCGTGCGCAGATTGAACAAAGCCTTTTTTAATCGCGTCAAGCAATGCTTTTTGGCGTGACAACTCTACATCAAGGTCAATTTGCGGCGCTTTTCCGTAAATGCTGCCTTCTGTCATTTTTTGCAGCTCGCTACCAGCAAACTCAGGTTTTGTTTCCCCGATCACGTAAACGAGATCTCCCGCTTGTTTAACATACTGTGTTGTAATGTGTGCTGTATCTTCAATTAAGCCGACCATGCCGATTACAGGTGTCGGGTAGATCGCCGTGCCGTTTGATTCGTTGTAAAGCGATACGTTTCCGCCGATCACCGGTGTGCTAAGGACATTGCACGCCTCGCTGATGCCGTCAGCCGATTTTTCGATCTGCCAGAAAATTTCCGGTTTCTCCGGGTTTCCGAAGTTAAGGTTATCTGTAACCGCAAGCGGTTCTGCACCTGAGCAAACGATGTTGCGCGCCGCTTCAGCGACAGCGATTTTCCCGCCGACTTCAGGATCAAGATAGAGATAACGCGCGTTACAGTCTGTCGTCATCGCCAGCGCCTTTTTCGTTCCGCGTATTCTGAGAACACCCGCATCAGACCCGGGAGCGACAACTGTGTTCGTCCGCACCATGTAGTCATACTGATCGTAAACCCACTCTTTGCTTGCGATCGTCGGCTGCTGGAGGAGCGCCTTCAATGTTTCATTCGCATCGTCAATTTGAGGAGCCGGAACGTCAGTTTCTAAAAACTCGCGGTAGTATGCTGGTTCTTGTGAAGGCTTATGGTAAACCGGCGCTTCTTCTGCCAAGGCATCAACAGGCAGCTCGCATACAACCTCTCCTTTGTGTGTCAGGCGAAGTATTTTATCATCTGTTACACGCCCGACAGAAACCGCTTCAAGATCGTACTTGTCAAAAATATCGATGATTTCCTGCTCACGTCCGCGCTCGATGACCAAAAGCATCCGTTCCTGTGATTCAGAAAGCATCATTTCATATGCAGTCATGCCT
The DNA here is from genome assembly GCF_004116955.1 of Bacillus vallismortis. NCBI lineage: Bacteria > Bacillati > Bacillota > Bacilli > Caryophanales > Bacillaceae > Bacillus > Bacillus vallismortis. The sequence goes on from NZ_CP026362.1 coordinate 2,833,256, forward strand.
GTTTCACGCTGGGGAATCAGGTCAAGGTTCATTTCAATACCAGAGCCGGCTTTACTTGCCATCTCCGCACTTGAGCTTGTTAAACCGGCAGCTCCCATATCCTGAATGCCGACTAACGCATCGCATTGGATGACTTCCAGGCATGCTTCAAGCAAGAGCTTCTCCATAAACGGATCGCCGACTTGAACGGCAGAACGCTTTTCTTCAGACGAATCAGACATTTCTTCAGAAGCAAACGTAGCGCCGTGGATTCCGTCACGCCCTGTTTTTGCTCCTACGTACATGACTGTGTTGCCGACACCCTTCGCCTGGCCTTTTTTGATATCTTCATGGTTGATTAGACCGACACACATTGCGTTGACGAGCGGATTTCCTTCATAACTGCTGTCAAACTGCACTTCTCCGCCGACTGTCGGGATGCCGATACAGTTGCCGTATCCGGCGATACCCGCTACTACTTCTTCAAACAAGTACTTCACGCGCGGTGAAGTCAGTTCGCCAAATCGAAGAGAGTTCAATACAGCGATCGGACGGGCACCCATTGAGAAAACGTCACGGATAATGCCGCCTACGCCAGTCGCAGCGCCTTGGTAAGGTTCGAGAGCTGATGGGTGGTTATGCGATTCAATTTTGAACACAACCGCTTGGTTGTCACCGATATCAACGATTCCGGCGCCTTCCCCCGGACCTTGCAGCACACGCTCGCCGCTTGTCGGGAATTTACGCAGAATCGGCTTTGAGTTTTTGTAGCTGCAATGCTCTGACCACATGACAGAAAAGATTCCGATTTCTGTGTAGTTCGGCAATCTGCCAAGAATGGATTCAATCAATGCAAACTCATCATCACTGACACCCATTTGCTGATACAGTTTCTCTTCTTTTATTTGTTCTTTACTTGGTTCAAGCAGTAGTGACATGAGTTTCCCTCCAATTTTTCACGATAGACTGAAACAATGTAAGACCGTCGGCGCTTCCAAGCAGTTCATCAACCGCGCGCTCAGGATGAGGCATCATGCCTAATACGTTGCCTTTCTCATTCACGACACCGGCAATGTCGCTGACACTTCCGTTCATATTGGAGCCGTATGTGAACGCGATTTGATTGTTAGCTTTCAATGAAGCAAGCGTTTCGTCATCACAATAAAAATTCCCTTCACCGTGGGCAACCGGGATGGTAATCGATTGGTCCTTTTCGTAGGAAGAAGTGAATAAGGTTTCGTCGTTCTGAACAATCAATTCAGCCGGACGGCAAATGAACTTCAAATCTTTGTTGCGTCTCATTGCGCCTGGCAGAAGGCCGAGCTCCTGTAAAATCTGGAATCCGTTGCAGACGCCAAGAACAGGTTTTCCTTCAGCCGCCGCCTGTTTGACAGCTGGCATAATATTCGCAAATCGGGCGATAGCGCCGCATCTTAAATAATCGCCGTAAGAAAATCCTCCCGGGATTAACACGCCGTCGAAGCCGTCAAGGCTTGTTTCCTCATGCCAGACGTATTCCACTTCATGGCCAAGCTCATCCTTTACAGCATGATACATATCGATATCACAGTTGGAGCCGGGTAACACAATCACCGCAAATTTCACTGTGCGACTACCTCCTCAACCTCGTATCTGTAATCTTCAATTACTGTATTCGCAAGAAGTTTTTCGCACATTTCTTTCACCAGTACGTCAAGATCGCGGTCAGATTTTTCAATGGTAAGCTCCATGTATTTTCCGATCCGCACATCTTGAACTTCGTTGTAAGTCATACTGTGCAAGGCATGCTGGACAGCGCTCCCTTGTGGATCTAGCACACTTTCTTTTAAGCTGACATAAACTTTCACTTTATACATGATGAATGCCTCCCAGTCTTTTGAAAATCTCTTCGTATGCGTCGGTTAAGCTTCCCAGATTGCGCCTGAATAAATCTTTGTCCAGCTTTTCGTTCGTGTCTTTATCCCACAAGCGGCATGTGTCAGGAGAAATTTCATCCGCCAATAGCACTTGCCCGTCTGCATCTAAACCGAATTCAAGCTTGAAATCTATTAATCTGACATGACAATCGTCAAAAATGGCCTGAAGCTCTTCATTTACTGTTTTTGTAATGGACTTGATCGTTTCTACCTGCTTAGAGTTTGCCGCTTTTAAAAGCCAAATATGATCTTCTGTGATGAGCGGATCACCCAGCGCGTCATCCTTGTAGTAAAACTCGATAATCGGCTGTTCAAGCTCCGTGCCTTCTGGAATGCCGAGACGTTTGGACATGCTTCCTGCCACAACATTTCTGACGACGACTTCAAGCGGCACAATCGTCACTTTTTTAATAAGCTGCTCTGTTTCAGATATGCGCTCGATGAAGTGGTTGTTAATCCCCTTAGTATGAAGGTGTTTGAAAATCAGGCTTGAAATCTCGTTATTTAAGCGTCCTTTGCCGCTGATTTCTGCTTTTTTCTCGCCGTTAAAAGCAGTGGCGGAGTCTTTATACACGACATACAGCGTGTTTTCGTCATCGGTTTTGTAGATCTTTTTTGCTTTTCCTTCGTATAAAAGTTCATTCTTCACAATATTCACGGAAGGCCTCCTAACCCGAATGTTGGGAATTTTCAAACTGCGACGACTTAGAAGAAGCCGCCTAAAAGCTTCTTCTATGCCAAACCTAAACGTTCAAAGATCAGATCAACATTTTTCAGATGGTAGTTGTAATCAAAGCAGTCAGCGATTTTTTCCGGAGAAAGACGGGACGTGATTTTCTCTTCCGCTTCCACAAGCTCACGGAACGGCACTTGTTTTTCCCACGCCTCCATTGCTTTTGGCTGCACTGTATCATAGGCTTCTTCACGAGTCAGGCCTGTGTCAATCAAGGCAAGCAGTACGCGCTGAGAATAAATAAGGCCGAGCGTGCGGTCCATGTTGCGCTTCATGTTTTCCGGGAAGACCGTTAAATTTTTCACGATGTTGGAGAAACGGTTCAGCATGTAGTTCAACGCAATTGTCGCATCCGGTAGAATAATCCGTTCTGCTGAAGAATGAGAAATATCGCGTTCGTGCCATAATGGAACATTTTCGTAAGCCGTCATCATGTAGCCGCGGATGACGCGCGCCATGCCTGTCATGTTCTCAGAGCCAATCGGATTGCGTTTGTGCGGCATAGCGGATGAACCCTTTTGCCCTTTCGCGAAGAATTCCTCAACTTCACGTGTTTCACTCTTTTGCAGACCGCGGATTTCCACTGCGAATTTCTCAACACTTGTCGCGATCAAAGCGAGTGTCGCCATATAATCAGCATGGCGGTCACGCTGAAGCGTTTGTGTTGAAATCGGCGCAGCTTTCAATCCGAGTTTCTCACAGACATATTGCTCTACAAAGGGATCGATGTTCGCGTATGTGCCGACCGCGCCGGAAATCTTCCCAACCTCGATGCCTGCTTTCGCTTGTTTAAAACGCTCAAGATTCCGTTTCATTTCTTCATGCCAAAGCGCAAGTTTTAAACCGAATGTTGTCGGCTCAGCGTGTACGCCGTGTGTGCGCCCCATCATGACTGTGTATTTATGCTCTTTCGCTTTTTCTTTTATGATGTCAACAAATCTCTCAAGGTCCTTGAGCAGAATATCGTTTGCCTGTTTTAATAAGTAAGAAAGCGCAGTGTCCACAACGTCAGTTGACGTTAATCCGTAGTGCACCCATTTTCTTTCTTCGCCCAGTGATTCGGAAACGGCGCGTGTAAAAGCGACAACGTCATGGCGCGTGTCCTGTTCGATTTCTAAAATGCGGTTGATGTCAAATGACGCGTTCTCGCGCATAACCTTTACGTCTTCTTTTGGAATGACGCCAAGCTCCGCCCACGCTTCACAGGCAAGAATCTCAACTTCCAGCCATGCTTGAAATCTGTTTTCATCCGTCCAAATCGCGGACATTTCAGGTCTTGAATAACGTTCGATCATTCTGCTTGTCCTCCGTCTCTATTCATCCATTTATTTGTAATCTCCTGAATCCAGTGGTCTTCAGGCTGCTTCATAAATGTAATATGCCCCATTTTGCGGCCTTTTTTGATTTCATGTTTTCCGTATATATAGAGCTTTGCTTCTTTTATAAGCTCCGGCTCTTCCTCCACAAGCTTCACTTCATCGCCGAGTAGATTTACCATCATGCCCGGCTTCAGCAAATCTGTTTTCCCGAGCGGAAGGCCGCACACCGCTCTAATATGCTGTTCAAACTGGCTCGTTTCGCAAAGATCCAGCGTATAATGCCCTGAATTGTGCGGTCTCGGCGCCAGTTCATTGACCAAAAGCTCTCCGTCTTCGGTCAGGAACATTTCAACAGCGAGCGGCCCGACAAGGTTAAGGTCGCCTGCAAGCTTAACGGCCAGCTCAGCAGCCTTCTTCTGAATTCCTTCCCCCACCCGCGCAGGCACGATGCTTTGGAATAGAATATTGTTGTAATGTATGTTTTCAGCTGCCGGAAATGCAGAAACTTCGCCGTTTACCGATCTGACGACAATGACCGACAGTTCCATTTTAAAAGAAACCCAGCTTTCGAGAATGCAAGTTCCGTGTTCTAAAAGAGCGGCAGCCTGCTCCATTTGCGCCTCTTCCTTGATCACAAATTGGCCTTTGCCATCATATCCGCCGCGGCATGTTTTCAGTACTGCGGGAAGCCCCAGATCCTGTACCGCCTGTTTCAGTTCATCCTTTGACTTGACGATTTTGTACGGCGCGACTTCACAGCCCGCGTCTTGAATGGCTTTTTTCTCTGTTTCACGGTTTTGGGTAATGAGCAGCAGCTCACTTCCTTGCGGGAGATACGCATGATCTTTTAGCCAATGCAGCGCATCATAGTCGATGTTTTCAAATTCATACGTGATGATGTCGCTGATTTCAGCCAATTTCCGAATCGCTTCACGGTCATTGTAATGAGCGGTAATCTCAACATCCGCAACCTGGCCGCACGGCGAATCTTTCACTGGATCAACGACCGCGACTTTATACCCCATTTGTTTAGCGGACACAGCCATCATTTTCCCAAGCTGGCCGCCGCCGATGATGCCGATGACAGCTCCCGGATAGATCGTTTGTTTAGACAAGCTGATCACTGCTTTCTAACACCGCCTGTTTTGTTTTTTCTCTTCTATCATCCAGCTTACGGGCAAGATCCGCGTCAAAAGCTGACAACATCTGCGCCGCTAACAGGCCTGCGTTCACAGCGCCCGCTTTGCCGATGGATGTTGTCGCAACAGGCACGCCTCCAGGCATCTGGACGATGGAAAGAAGTGAATCGAGTCCGTTCAGCGCCTTAGACTGAACCGGAACTCCGATGACCGGCAGCGTCGTTTTTGCAGCCGTCATCCCCGGCAAGTGCGCCGCCCCTCCGGCTCCAGCGATGATCACCTTGATGCCTCTTTCTCTCGCAGTCTCAGCGTATTCAAACATGAAATCAGGCGTCCGGTGAGCGGAAACGACCTTTTTTTCGTACGGAACATTAAGTTCGTCAAGTATGTCGCATGCGTTTTTCATTGTCTCCCAATCGGAAGTGCTTCCCATGATGATTCCTACTAGCGGCTGCATTCTGTTCCCACCTTCTCATGCTTTTGTTTTCAGAAAATAAAAAATACCCGCTCTGCATTGCACTTATGAGGAAGCAATACAAACCGGGCATGGTACATGTATCGTCAGTCGTTCGCTTCTGCGATATATCCATGTCAGTTTTATCGATCACTTTCCTGCATAGTCCGGCAATTTACGGTTGCCGGGTAGAAACTTATGGGCCATATTCCCAAGATTATATGAGGTCGTGTTTTGATTTCATGTTTATCTTAACAACGGACATGGATAATGTCAACGATATTATCGAACGATACAAAAATTGATTCTGTTAATGTTCGTGTTTTAGATCAGTTTCCCTTCAAAAATGATTTTTCTCCCGCATGGAACGATCTGAATTGACCCATTTTCCTTTTTCTCCATAAAAATAGGCTCCTCCATTCGCCGTACAGGCAAATATCCTTCCTCTTTCATTTGCTGAATCACAGCGTCAATCGTTTGCTGCTCTGTCACTTCAAACTTTTTCTTCTTCGGCTTTGCCATTATTCTTTAATTCTCCTCTTCTTCACCGCTTTGACCCAGAAGCCGCCGTGGATTGTTTTTGGTTCATACGCAATAATAAAGGCTTTTGAATCAATTGTCTTAATCGTATCATACAGCTGGAGTTCATACTTTCTCGGTGTCAGAATCTGAAGGGCTGTACGGTCGCCTTCAAGTCCGCCGGCCACCCAGTTTGTCACGCCGTAGCCTTTTTCACGGAGCTGCCTTGGAAGATCAACATCCAGCTCCTTCGTAATCACATTGACCATAATATAGCCAAGCGCCAACTTTTCTTCTATTTTCATGCCGACAATGACGCCAAGACCGTATCCAAGCGCGTACGCAATTACGTTTTGAATCTGGTCTAAGTTATCAAGCACCAGACTCAGCCCTGTCACATAAACCAGTATCTCAATCGTACTAATACCGCCAGCTAAATACCTCTGGCCTTTCAGCGTTAAAATCATTCTTATCGTGAAAAATGACACGTAGACAATATTAATAATGAGAATTATGAGTGCCATAGCTATCCCATTTGATAAGATGGTTTGCATCATTTCATTTCATCTCCCTACTCTTCAGCATGCATAAAGCATTCATATTCTACTAGAGAAACACGCCGTTTTCAATCAACCGATGCCCTAAACCGCTTGAAAAAATGTCAACACGCTTTATCAGATTAAACAGTAGTAGCTTACCCTTTTTCTAACCTTTTCAACATCAAAACAAAAAAGCCCGCTTTTCAGCAGACTCATCTCTTCTCATATCTATTGTCAGATCTCTTTTTTCATTTTCAGAAGGGACTTGTATTCTTTTTCAAGCTCACTCAGTGTATAGTCAGCAAGCTGTTCCCCTCTTCCCTGATAAAATTCCGAGAGCAGTAATTTGTTTTTTAAAAATTGCTTCTTTTGATTAATCGCTCGGCGAAGTACTTCAGCCATGTCCATCATCCTCCTTACACATAAAGGTTTGTACGCTGGACGTTTACAGCATTTTCACCATCATACACGGATTAATCCTACAAATCAACTATGTTTTTTAGATATATTTGTAAAAAGTGTGACATAAAAAAACCGGCTATGAACACCGGTTTTTTTCATTAAAGCGGAATCAGCGACGCCGTGAAATATTCAGAGATAAACGGCCAGGTCACTGCCGTAAACAGCAGCCCTACAGCAACTACCGCAAACACACAATAGATATAGTCAATCGGTGCGTCCTGTGCGGCCTGATACAGACGCTGGACATACAGCGCCATCATGAAAAAGATCGAAAACAAGATCAGCACTGTAAACAGAACTGTTAGCATCGGGATATTTACGATCGCAAAGATCAGCCAAAGGAGTGAAACAGCAATTACCGGCACTAACAATGAGCCTACACCGGCAGCAATTTCTCTGAACGTCACCTTCTGCTTCATCATATAGCGGGAAACGGCCCATATGGCAAAGACCATTACCGCGAAAAAGAGAAGCAAATACACAAGAACGACTAAAAATCCGTCATAGAAAGCGTGATGGCGTTCTCCAAACCCGAGCGGCCGATTCCAGCTGGCCTTTAACTGAAACCAGTTCCCGATTGAAAAGATCAAACTGAATATAAGCATTGAAATCAGGCCATACTTATAATGAGAAAAACCATCCGTAACAACGGTTTTCGCTGGTGATTTTAAAATTGAGAACGCAAAACCGCAATACCTGTTGATGGCTGCCCATACAGACGCAAGCTTGTCTTTAACAGTTGATTCACCGCGTTCCTTATGCAGTTTCTGCTTTTGTTTTTTCTTCTGCTTGCTTTGCCTGCTCGCCTTTCTGGACATTCTCGATAGCGGCTCTTCATCTGCATCTATTCTTTCACTCTGGTTAACTTCTTCTTCATACATTTCTTTTCTTTCTTCCGTCATGTCAGCAACTCCTATAAATAAAATACAGCGGAATACCATTCAGCAAGAAAATAAAACACTTATATAAGGTACCGAAGCCTTCCTGAACAGTCAAGTTATTTCCTTTTACATCATGCATGGCGGCACATCTACATGACGGTATATCCTATGAAATGGTTTTACCCTTTGCAACAAAAAAACCAGCTGCATCAGCAGCTGGTTTCATTCCTTATTTTAAGAAGATAAAGTACAGGATAAACACCACAAACAGTCCGTACATGATCGGATGAACCTCTTTTGCTTTTCCTTTGCACACCATTGTAATTGGATAGAAAATAAATCCAATCGCAATCCCGGTCGCGATGCTGTATGTTAACGGCATCATGATCATGGTAAGGAAAGCGGGAACGGCCACCTCGAACTTATCCCAAGCGATTTTGCCAAGCGGCGCCACCATCAATGCACCGACAATAATCAGTGCCGGAGCTGTTACATTTGAGGTAACGACTGATAGAAGCGGTGAGAAAAACGTAGCCAGTAAAAAGAGAATGCCTGTTACAATTGCCGCAAATCCTGAACGGGCACCCGCAGCGACACCTGAGCTTGATTCCACGTAAGAAGTTGTGGTTGACGTACCGAGCATGGCGCCGATCACAATGGAAGATGAATCAGCCAAAAGCGCACGGCCCGCACGCGGCAATTTATTTCCCTTCATTAAACCTGCTTGAGTTGCCACGGCAACAAGTGTACCCGCCGTATCAAAAAATCCGACAAACAAGAATGTTAAAATGACGATCAGCATTTGCACGGAGAAAATATCCGGCAGGTGAATCCATGCTTGTCCGAAAGTCGGCTCAAGGCTCGGCACACTGCCGATGATTTGAGTCGGAACCGGAACCAAACCGAAAATCATGCCGGCAACTGCTGTTAACAGCATCCCGATAAACACGCCCGCGTTCACGCGAAGCACCATTAAAATAACCGTTACAATCACACCAAAAATCGTTAACAGCACAGGACCGCTGTGAATGTTTCCAATGGTGACGAGTGTAGAAGGGTTAGAAGTAATAATTCCGGAACCTTGTAACCCAACGAATGTAATAAACAATCCGATCCCCGCGCCGACAGCCAATTTCAGCTCCGGCGGAATCGCGTTGATGATTTTTTCACGAAAACCTGTTAACGAAAGAGCAACAAAGATAAGACCTGAAATGAAAACACCAGACAAAGCGGCCTGCCATGAAATGCCCATGCCGAGGACGACAGAAAACGCAAAAAACGCGTTCAGCCCCATACCTGGCGCGATGGCGATCGGATACCTCGCGATCAATCCCATTAAAATACAGCCTGCTGCAGACGCCAGCGCTGTCGCTGTAAAGACCGCGCCTTGATCAATTCTCAGCGCCTCCGGAAAATCTTTCACGCTCTCCAAAGCAAGCGTAATCGGATTGACGAACAGAATATATGCCATCGATAAAAAAGTCGTTAATCCGCCAATGATTTCATTGCGATAGCTGGTGCCCAGCTCATCAAACTGAAAATACGTTTTCAAGCTATTTGACTCCCTTCACTCTTTGCTATTTATCCTGCCCTGAAATCGCCAAATAAAAAACGCCCCAATGCATTTTGGGACGCTTGACTACAGACGGATTCCAGTTTGAATAAATAAACGTGTTTTATTTATATCAAACGAAAGAAATGTTTACGTAGTCAAGCCATTTACGGTAGCTTGGTAGAGACTTGCGAGCCATATCCCCGCGATTATACGAATTCATCTTATTTGATTTCTGTGTCTATTGTACCAATTGCGACATGAAATGACAATATAAATAACGAACATTACTTATTAAAAAAATTGGTTTATTCGTCTATTGACTTAATTGGTATAAATGATAAAAAAACCGTATGCATGACTGCATACGGCTTTTCAGCTTATGATGACTTTTTTTCACCAGGCTGCTTCACCTGATGCACTGGTACAGTAAATGAGAATGGCTTTAGTTGAATAAGATCATTTATAACACCTTTATCGATATACAGACCATACTTATCAAACTCGAAATGTTTTAAAGACAGCTTATCAAGATAGGCATCATCCAGTTCAAAAGTGGATACCATTTCGGCAGTGTTCATATTTTTCACTTTAGCTGTATTTGCTTTCAAATAATAACCTTCTTCATAATAAGCCAACGGATCAGCCCATGATTTCATTTTTTTCATATCACCAAGGCCAATCATTTCACCTATATTCACTAAATCATTTTCATTCATGCTTGAGGTATCAATTCCAGTGAAGCGGTATTGCACCAATACTTTTCTTCCTTCTTGTTTCATGTTATTGACTTCAATCCCTATGTTTTGATGGTTTGTTTTTGAAACATGAAACGGCATCTCAGCATTTAGCGGGACGATTTCACTGCCCTCTGCCTCGGATTTAATATATGCTCTTAATGTTAGCTTTTTCGCTTTTGGATTGATTGGTGATTCTAACTGTGTTTGTCCTTTTACTCTTACCGTTCTCTCGTTTATTTTTTTGCGGTCTCCAAGCACGATGTTTGACATTGTCATCTCATATATGTTTCCTAAATCATCCTTGACTTCATCAATTGCCACCGTATCATTTTTTGCTATGCCTTGGTAATCTATTGTAAATTGAAGGACAGATCCGAGCTTTCCATTCTCCACTTGAATATTGGAAAATTGATAACGATTATGATAAGCGGATACCACTTTTGAGTTTTCTAAATAATTTGCTTTCTTTTTGATAATTGGCAGTTTGAACCTCCAATTTCCCTGTATTTCGTTGATATGAGTAATCACAAAGGGTACGGTTTCCCCATTTTTTATTTGAATGCCATTTGTATAAATCCTTAATTGTCCTGCATATTGTTTATTATTTATTTTTTTAAGCATTAAGGAATCATAGTTAATTGAAAAATTGTTGTTATAACTCCATTCGTCCACATCATACATGAGCTCTTTTTCATCAGACTGGAGGTTATCAACAGTAAAGTTATAGACAAGCTGTCCGGCATCGTAATAGGAGCTGTTTACAGAAACGGTGATTCCTCTGGATTCAGCCTTTTCATTCAAAGCTGTGACCAAATTGCTTTTAAACAATGATAGACCAACTTTATCTTGAAAATCCTTATAAATTTGTCCGACAATGGGGATGCTTCCCATCGCTTTGTTTACAGAGGGAAGAAAAAGACCAGATGATAAATACAATATACATACCACAGCAGCAATAGCCATTCCATTTGTAATGGTTCGTCCCCATTTAAAACGGCGTCTGCTGTTCCTGTCATTTTCAGCGCGAACAACAGCTTGATGTATTGCCTTTTTGAGTGCTTTCTTTGGCACTGCTATATCATCATACATCTGCTTCACTTGGTGTTTGTCCATTTGTTTTGAACCTCCTTTTCCAACTCCTGCTTCAATGCTTTTCTCGCTCTATGTAAATGGGTTTTGATCGTGCCTTCTGCCATTCCCGTTTGTTCAGCTATCATTGAAATCGAATAATCTTGAAAATAATAGAGCTGAATCGTGAGCTGAACATGTTCATCAAGTGAATCAATCGCATTTCGCAAATCCATGTGTTCCTCAATATTGGCTTGATCAGTTCCAGTATCATGATGTTTTTCAAATGGAACCATTTCTCCTTTCTTTTTATTCATGGCGAAAATGGAATGAATCAATATTCGAGTAAGCCACGTCAAAAAGTACTTTGGCTCTTTTAGTTTTCCTATATTCATAAAAGCTTTATAAGCCGTTTCCTGTACAGCATCAAGTGCATCTTCTTTGTTTCTTAAATAGAGATAGGCTGTTTTATATAACGTATCCTGATGTGTCAGCATAAGCTTTTCAAAGGCTCGCGTATTTCCTTTTCTCGCCTTTGTAATCAATCTTTCTTCCTTCACCTTATCCACCTCCTATCTTGTTAGATATAAAAACCACAGAAACGGTTTCAAAAAGGTACAAAGAAACGCCCCTTTTTTTGTAAAAGGGACGTTTTTCTACTCGCTATTTACTTATTCCCACTCAATAGAGCGGATAGGGCTTATAAAGGCTGTTGTTATCGCATTGCTTGCTAAGGTGTCCCCAATACCTTGGAGACAGTTTTGGTGACAATTGTTTCACCGCTTGATTACCTACAAATGCAAATTGCTCGGGTTCTAATAGTTTCGTTATTCTTGCCATCTTACTCACCATCAAGAACGATTCCTGAAGAGAACTCTAAGGTTTCTTGAACTGTGGAGGAATCAGTTGCTTCCTGCACTTGGGTAATTTCTGCAAGTTGAGCCATAGTTTTTTGACCATCACCCTTAGTATAAAATTTCAGCCCGCTAATTCGAACGTTCTTTGAATCATCTTCAAATTCCATTTCTGCTTGATGGTCGGTCATGTATAATAGCAAGTCTTGTTTCCATAACTCACTGACAAACCTGTCACCGCTCATTCCTTTTGGTTCAATGAATATTTGAAAATAAAACTCGTTATCCTCAAGAAATAAAATAAAGTCGGGTTGAAAGCCTTGTAAGTGCATTTCTACTGTTTCTCCTGCACGATTGATCCGTGAGCCATATTGGTGCAGTTTAACTTTTTCACTTTTGGCTGACTCACGATGCATATTTTCATCCATACGGAACAAGTAGACAGCCTTGTTATACTTTTGTTTCAACTCATCTACATGGGCTTTAATGCGCTCTATCAACTCGAACTCAAGCTTATTGACAATTGCTTTTTCATATACGTAAAATTCATCATTCATTTCATAAGCAGCAACCTTTTGTGTTGTTTCGTTCAATAGGTTTGCGGTGTCATACTCTGGAACACGCTTGTTGTAATTCGTTAGGTATTCTCTAATCGGATAGCCGATAAATCTATTGGTCCCCCGTTGCTTGACGTAACCTGACTTGAATTTCACTTCATATTCTTTCAATATATCGATGGTTACTTTCAAAATCTCATCTGGAGAAATATCTGACGCTTTGTATTCTTTAGGAACAGTCAAGTAGAGCTTCAAATTCCCTCCATTTAACCATTTTTCTCCATAGATAAATTCTTTCATAGAAGTCAGGAGGGGAAGATACTTTTTCAAATTATCAAACTTGTAAAACTCCAAGCGTTGGATGGCTTTCTTAATGAAACGAATATCAAATTTTTCAATACCGATAGTTTTTGTTTCAATATTTTCAACAGTAGCTTTATAAGAAACTTCCCGACTACCATAGTTCAAACTTCGGGAAATATCTGACTTATGGTTAATGCCATATTTTTCAATAGAGTCGAACCATTCGTCTGATACATCCTCGGCCTCGTTATAATAGATTTTCCCTGTTTTATAGGTATCTGTTTTCTTGAAGGAAGGTTTAACTTTAATTTCAATAGGCGGATTTTTCTTATCTTGTCCCGTTGGTAAATCCATTTGTTCCAAAGAGCCCACTAGCTGTTTCAAATATTGAGGTTCATTCATTGTATGGTAGTGGAGGGTTTCTAAAAATAATTGCTTATTTGAAGAATCATTGTCATATCTCCGCTGATAGCTTTTCTCACCTTCAATTTCAAATGGATAATACCTTGCACCTCGTCCAATCAATTGAGCTTCAACCATTGTAGCGTTCTTATTCGTGCCTGCTTCTTTTTCGATACGAACAATATCATATAGATTGAGCACATCCCACCCCTCTGTAAGTTTTGCCACAGCAAAAACTACACGATAGAGATTATTAGAGTTTTCGAGCGTGTTCAAGGCTTCATACTGACCTTTTTCAAGCATATTGCCACTGGCATCGTTGGCATTCAAAACATTTCGTGGGTCAAAGTCCTGTTTAATCTCACGAACAATCTTTGCTAAATCATTTTCATTTTGCAGGTAGAAATTATAAGCCAACTTTAGTGCAGAGCTTTCATTACTATCCAATGCTTGCTGACGTTGGATGAATGATACTAGATCACTTACGTTTAGATTGGTAATGAGTTCATTAAAGACTTTTGTTGCTTCAAGTGAGATTGCAACTTTTGGTGATTTGAACATAATCACGGGCTTGAACGATCCCGTGACACCCTCAGCATAGGCACGATATTTTCGGAATTGTGAGAGTAACACCACGTTCAGCATTTTATCTTCATCACTTGCGGATGTTTCAATACGCTTAACCTGCTTAGAGTACCCATCAAACATAAGTTTGTTTAACGGATAACGGTAAACGACTTTATCACGATACTTGTTGTAAATTGCTTCCTTGTCAAAATCCACTGTTGCCGTGAACTCTAGCAATAGATTCTTTTTCTCCTTTTCATCCCTAGCCCTTAGAATCTTATTGATAGCAGATTCCCAAGTGTTCTCAGCTTCTTTTTCTGATTTTGTGCTTGCGGAATAGTGATGAGCTTCATCAGCCAAAACAACTACAGGGTGATTTTCATAATCAGATAAACCCATTGTATTCTCTTTTAACACAAACAAATCATCTGATACCTTTTGCACGGATGAAAGCTTGATATAAATGGTATTATTTTGGCGAACATGAGGAAAACGCTCAACTTGTCGAATATAAATTCGTTGTCCGTCAATCTCAATTTTTTCTTGAAAAAGATATTTCTCACTATTTTGATTTACCAAATTATCCTTCGTTTTCATAAGGACGGAATTTGTATTTACCGTAAACAAGAAATTCTGATACTTAAGTTCCTGATAAAGGTAGAGAATTAGACCCGCCATTAAATCCGTTTTCCCTGAACCAGTCGCCATATTAAACAGAACGTGTTGAGGACTGGGATTGATCTGGGTTTGCGTATAGTGATAGTTACGCATTGCTTCATCCTGATAATCACGTAACGTATGGAGTAAATTTTGATTGATATACTCTGGAATAACGTATCCTTGATGATGACTAAATAAGTTTTGTTCTGCTTTCTTAGCTTGCTCAATTAAAGGAAATTTACGAGCATTAGCAGGAGTTTTCTTTGCTCTTGCCATATTACTCACCACCTTCATAGAACGCTTTGTTAAAATCGTAGTCCTCGTCAGAAATTAAGTCACGGACATTCTTATCATCAATTTCCGAGTAGTTATAGTAAAGTCCATTCTTATCAAGCAATTTGATTAACAGACGTTTATTTTCATCAAAGCCTTCAGTCCAATCAATTTTTGATAAGTCAGCACGGAAGGTAATATCCGCAGGTTCATCTGTATCAGTACCTAATAGCATACGTTTGTAAACTGATTTGAGTTCGTCAACGGTCTTTGAGTGGATAATATCTTGGAGGTAACCCATATTTTTAGGGAATAGTTCTGCATAGACAAATGAACCACCACCTTGCCAGTTAACGTCTTTAGAAATACCACCTTGCTCACCTTCAATAACTTTTTGTAATCTTGGAACAGATACGGTATTGATATAGTCCATTTGTTCAATACCAATGAAACGACGATTCATTTTCATTGCTACAGCTTGTGTAGTAGCTGAACCCATATGAAAATCCAAAACTAAATCTTGTTCATCCGAACCTATTTTGATAATTTCGCTTAATAAGTTTTCTGGTTTCGGGAAACTAAAAATTTTCCCATTAAAAAGTTTCTGTAATTCTTCTGTTCCCCTGCGATTGGAAAACTTTGCATCCTGCCAAATTGTACGAGGAATCTGCTGTTTCGGTCTCATTTTCTGAGCAATTCTATAAGTGCCATCAGCTTTTATTTGTCCAACTAGTTCAGTCTTTCCTAATGCCTTGGATTTCTCTTTTCCCCAACGCCAAACAAATTGAGTTCCATCTGTTTTAGAGATTGGAGGATAAACCTCAACCGTATGCTGCTCATCTTTTTCTAAAGAAACTGTACTATATCCTTTCTCATCTATGTTTTCAGAGACATAGAATGGATAATATAGATTAGGACGATTTCCCTTATGAAACGCTGAGTTACTATTAAATAAAGGATGGAGATAGTACTTACTAAATTCATCTTCTTGTTTAAACTTAGTATCAGATACATCTAATGCAAAGGTTTTCGCTGATTCTAATTCCTTTGCATACGCATGGATGTATTCATGCGTCTGTGCAAAGGAGCCGTAATCACGTCCGTTTGGAGCTGATACATTGATTACCGTGCCTAGATAAGCTTTTTCAAAAACCTCATCCATTAATAGCTTTAACTCCGCAAACTCATTCCTATCAATGCTGACGAAAATAACACCATCATCCGTCAGTAATTCTCTTGCAATCTCCAATCGATTCTTCATGAAATAAGCCACGCTGATTGATTGAATTTATCGTTATATGAAAAGCTGTCATTTCCAGTATTGTAAGGTGGGTCAATATAAATCAGTTTCACCTGACCTGTATAGAATTCTTTTAATGTATGCAAAGCCAACAAATTATTTCCTTTGATAATCAGATTGTCTTTCTCCTTATCAAAAGAAACAACACCATTATCGACACTGACTGACGAATTATCCCCGAAACGTTTAACATTCGTCAATATTTTCATATCAAAAAGACGGTCAATCTCATCCTTTTCAATGACCTCGTTTAAAAAGGCATCATCATAGCCATCTTCGCTATTTTCCTTTGTCATGGAAGCAGTAAGCACACCATCTTTGAACGGAAAATCTAACACCACGTCTTGGCTGTCCTGTAAGAACTTCCCTTTTGAAGCTAACCCGACACGATTTTCATACTTGGTGTAACTTGTATCCCAGTAATCATTGTAGAGAATCGCTTCCTCAAGTTGTTCAATTTGAAATAACTTCTGTCCTGCAACTTCCTTGATAAAATGTTGCTTGATAAATTCCACTTCAAATAACTTGCTAAGAAGTGTTTCATCATAATTCCGTAAATCATCCGTGAGTTTTGAACGGTTCAATTCTTCCCCAACTAAGTATTTTCCGTCAAAAGAAGATAACGCCTTTTTTAGTTCATCAAAAATCTTTGGTTCAACCTTTGCCATTTCATTCATTCCCTTAACAATATTTATTTCTAATTATAACATTGAAACCAATCCCCATATAGGCAAACCACAGAAAGAAAAAACTCCCACCGACTATCATTCGGTGAGAGTTTTTTGGCTACAATCTTGGAGACATATCAAATGATTTTTCAACTCCAAAAGTCACTTGAGTTTTACCTAAATGGCATAAAACCAATGTTTTCGGTCGTATAAAGTGTCACTAGTTTATTCCCACTCAATCGTCGCAGGCGGCTTACTTGTAATATCGTACACCACGCGGTTAATGTGCTTCACTTCGTTTACGATACGTGTCGAAATGACTTCAAGCACATCCCACGGGATACGCGCCCAGTCAGATGTCATGCCGTCAATTGATGTAACGGCGCGGATTCCGATTGTGTAATCATATGTTCTTGCGTCACCCATAACACCAACGCTGCGGATGTCAGGAAGAACAGTGAAGTATTGCCAGATATCACGCTCTAACCCGTGATTCGCAACTTCTTCACGTAAAATCGCATCTGATTCACGAACGATTTCAAGCTTTTCTTCTGTTACTTCGCCAAGAACGCGGATTCCGAGGCCCGGTCCTGGGAAAGGCTGGCGCCAAACGATGTCATCGGGAATGCCGAGCTCTGTGCCAAGCGCGCGCACTTCGTCTTTGAAGAGCGTGTTTAACGGCTCGATCAGTTCAAACTGCATGTCTTCTGGAAGCCCGCCGACATTGTGGTGAGATTTGATCGTTTGCGCCGTTGCCGTACCGCTCTCGATGATATCAGTGTAAAGCGTTCCTTGTGCAAGGTAGTCGATGCCTTTGAGCTTGTCCGCTTCATCATCGAACACGTAAATGAATTCATTGCCGATGATTTTGCGTTTTTGCTCAGGATCAGAAACGCCTTTTAGTTTATTTAAGAATCTATCTTGTGCGTCTACTTTAATGACATTCATGTTAAAGCCTTCACTGAATGTTTTCATAACCCCTTCAGCCTCGCCTTTACGGAGAAGGCCATGGTCTACAAAGATACAAGTCAGCTGGTCGCCGATCGCTTTATGAATCAAAACAGCAACAACAGAGGAATCAACGCCGCCGCTTAGCGCGCAAAGAACCTGCTTGTCTCCGACCGTTTCACGGATTTTTTGCATTTCGATTTCGATAAAGTTCTCCATTGACCATTTGCCTTCACATTCGCAAACGCCGAATACAAAGTTTTTCAAGAGATCATTGCCATATTCAGAGTGGCGCACTTCCGGGTGAAACTGAACGCCGTACCATTTTTTGTCCGCTTTGCTCATCGCTGAGTTCGGGCAGTGATGGCTTGTCGCGTCAACAGTGAAGCCTTCAGGAACTTCCACAACCAAATCGCCGTGGCTCATCCAAACCACTTGTTCGTTCGGAAGATCTTTGAACAAATCAGGTGTGCCTTCGATGTGGATCTTTGCTTTTCCGTATTCACGCTGGCTTGCCGCTTCGACTTTACCGCCAAGGTAATGAGTCATCAGTTGCATGCCATAGCAAATGCCCAATACAGGAATATCAAGCTCGAAGATTTTCTCGTCACAGCGGAAAGAGTTTTCATCATACACACTGTTTGGACCGCCGGATAAAATAATTCCTTTTGGATTCATTTCTTTAATTTCTTCAGCCGTCAATGTATGGGGATGCAGCTCGCTGTATACACCGAATTCACGGATACGGCGTGTAATCAGCTGGTTATACTGACTGCCGAAATCAAGGACAAGAATCATTTCATTCACTAACTTTGTCATGGTTGTCACCTAATCTCCTCTAAGTTTTTTGACACAGAAAAAAACGAGGACAGATATGAAGCCGCTCCGCCCTCTTTGGCAAGGCCGTTTGCCGAAGTCCGGCAACTCGCTCCCAGACTCCGATAATATTCACTAATTCTAACAACACGTCGATAAGCGGTCAAGACCATCTTCTTTTAATTAAATTTTCCCATAACTTTCTGGATTCATTCCAAAGTGAAGCCGAATCTTCATTTCTGTAAAGCGCCCGTTCATAGCGTAGTGTCAGCTTTGACATGTCTTCCGAGCCATATTTTCCATCGATTCGTTTCGCATAATCACGCAGCGTTTCACTGTCTCTTTTCGGCAGTCCCCTTCTCTTCAGCTGTTTGAGCAGAGCGCCATACGCCTCGAAAAACACGATCTGATCGCTGCGGCGCTTCCACCTTCTCACAACGAAAATAGGAATCCATAACGAGCGGAAAACATACAGCAAAATCGCTGCCAAGAGCAGAGCTGCTAGAATCGCAATTGCCCCATACCAGCCCGCACCGGCATGTGCATGTGAAGCAGACGGTTTTTTAGACTCAAGGGTCTCGCGTTTTTCCTTTTGTTTTTCCGGCTGTTTTTTCTCTTCTTTCTGCTCCTCTTTTGTTTTCTCCGGTGAGCTGCTGCCTTCGCTGCCGCCGGAATCCTGTGTGTCAGAAGAAGTAAACACAGCCGGGTTTGTAAACCCTTTCGTCGGCTCAAATGTGACCCAGCCCTGTTCTGGGAAATACACCTCGACCCAGGAATGGGCATTGTTATTGGTCACTTCGTAGATGCTGCCGTTTTTGTTTCCTGCTTCTTTATATTCGCCTGATGTATACCCCTTTACCCAGCGGGCCGGAATGCCAGCCGAACGGAGGAGCACCACCATTGCGGAAGAAAAGTTATCACAGTAGCCCATCTTTGTTTCAAACAGAAATTGGTCGACATAATCCTCATGATCCTTAGGGATGGTCACGTTTTCGGTTTCATATGCGAACTGGTTTGAGCCTAAATAGTCCTCCACCGCTTTCACCTTATCAAACATATTATCGTGTTCCTGAGTCAGCTTGGCCGCAAGGGTTCTCACCCGCTCAGGCAGTGATTCTGGCAGCTGCATAAAGCGGTCGCTGAATGTGTATTCCTCACTGTTGTTTCTCACTTTTACCTTTCTCAGCTCATCCAGCTTGTAGACCGGGGAATTGTATGTGATGGTATACCTCCCCATATTTCTGATCTCACCGGCTTGCTCACTGATCGGAGAAATTTGTTCTGTGTTCCCGTTCATTTCAAGTGAGACAGCCTGCTTTGGCTTTATGGCCTTCGCACCGATCGGATACATGACATGGTTATACCCGTAGTGTTCATCGACTTTTACACGGACGGTGCTGCGCTCTGTCTCAACCTTGTGGTCAAACCATAGATTTTCAACTTGCCCTCCGCTTAGCTGATAGGACATGCCTGTATCCGTTTCAATCCAGCCTTTTCCGGTATACGTATCCTTCGTTTCCACACGAAAATACGTGCGCTCTTTTCCCTGCCAAGTAAAAACAGGTGTATCATCCTGCTGAAACGGGCCTCCGAGTGATTCATCATGGTTTCCGTATCCGATTTTGCTTTCACCAGCCGGCACACGTTCTTGATTGGTGATTTTTTTGAGAAAAGGCACCGGATCAGGCCAAGCCGGATCCGACTTTGGAGCCGAAAGTCCGAATCCCACCGCAGCCAAAATAAATACGGATAACGGCAGAAACCATTTGAGGACAGATGTTTTCGGCAACGCGATTCTTTCCATCAGCTTGATGCGTTCTAAGTATAAAAGGCCAAGCATAAAGAAGCCGATCAGCACGATACGGATGACGGCATAAGTGGCATCATATGGCGTAAAGGTATCAAGAATCGTAATATACGCTACTGTCATCATAAAGAAAAATAAGATTCTTCTCTGGTAAATCACCCAATAATGAAGGAGATAGACCAACAGCCACAGCAGCACAAAAAACAGCAGGGTCCGAAATGAAGGAATCATGTCATTCCATTGCCCTGATTGAATCAACGTGATATTCAAATAGACATCCTGTAAAAAAGAGCTGACCCAGCTCAAGTCAAATATGGAGCCTTGATAAAACAGGATGTGTACTGAGATCAACGTAAATAAGACACAAAAAGGAACAGTGACAAACCATCTCATCCTGAAAAAGGTCAGCAGAAACGTCAAGCCGATAAAGACAATAAAAAAGCCTGTATGTTTCGTATCTGTAAAACGGTCAAGCGGCCTGAGCCACTCCCAAAGCAATAAAAACGCCAGAAAATAAAATAACAGCAAGCTCAAACGGCTTCCCTTCTGATCATCGTGCGGCATGTGCACCCGTCACCTCTCTTTCTAAACAACACGCGAAACTCGTCCGCCTCTCATGACCTGAACTCTGATTTGTCGTTTCTTCATCTGCTCGATCATGACATTTTCAGCTTGAGACAGCTCAGCATCTTTCTCTTTTGCCAGGATGACTGTAACCCGGCCGCCCCCGGTTTCCGCGATGTGCAGCAAATCTTCCGTGAACTGTCCTGTGACGAGCACCTTATCAGCCTTGCGGACAGATGGCTTCCCCAGCTCCTCCCGTACATATCGGCTTACCGGGTCAGCCGCATCACAGTGAGTGACGGCTAAATGCCGAAGCATTCGCTTAAAATGCTGCTCTCCCTCTTGAATAGGAAAAAGCGTTTTTTCCTTTCCGACTGAGGCCAGTCCCGCCCCCGCGCCGCTTTGTAAAACAGAATGAAGAATCGAAGCTGACACTGAAACGACCTCTTCGAATGCTTCAGAGGAAGAACGGTCCATCAGAAGAAACAGGTTTTTGCTTCGAGATGGTTCAAATTCCTTCGTCATCAGCTGGCTCCGCCGCGCGGAGGCCTTCCAGTCTAATGCAGCAAACCGGTCTCCCGGCTGATAATTCCGCACACTTGCTGCGACTGTGGAATGGTGCTGATGAACCGGAGAAGAACCGCTTACCCCATCTTCCTGATGCCTTTCATTCACCTGATAAGAAAGACGCTGAAAGGCTGGATAAACAAACAGGGTATCATCAAGCTCATAAAAAGCTGTTTTTTCAATCAAGCCGAGAACATCCCCGGTTCGCACCCTGACAGCTTGAAAATGATGCTCTCCGCGCGGTATACGAGCTAATTCATACGACATCGTCATACTCCTTTTAAACCATGGAAAAACGAGCCGTTTGGCCGCGGCTTCATCTCGTTTCAATGGCTCGAGTCCTTCCGGCAGGCAATCTTCAATCACCATATACATCAGCGGAAACGGCAGCTTCCTTCTCAGCGTAACCGACACGCCCAGCCTGTCACCGGCATGCAATTGTGTTTTGGCCACTTCCCTTGAAGCCTGAAAAGAGCGAAGCGGATATAATGCCAGCAATCCGGCATACACGACAAAAGGAAGAAACGCATAAAACAAAAACCAGCTGACAAATCCGCCCTGAAACATTGCGTAAGAAAAAACAGCAGCCGTCAATAGCGTTAATGCAATCAGCTTCCACCCATATACCAACCATTGCATCTTCTTCATCAGCGGATCGACGGCCTTTGAACCGGCACCTTCACAACGGACATGATCTCCCGTACGATCGCGCCTGCCTCGATTCCTTCAAATTTCGCCTCTGACTGCAGCAGCATACGGTGCGGAAGCGTGAAAGGAGCCAAATATTGAATATCATCCGGAATGACATAGTCACGATGATGAAGCAGCGCATATGCTTGGGCCGCTTTCATGAGAGCGATTGATCCGCGCGGACTGACGCCTAATTGAACAGAGGCATGCTGTCTCGTTTTCTGAACGATTTCTACAATATATTCTTTGATGCTGTCATCGACGCGGACATTTTGCACTTCCCTCTGTAAACGGATGAAGTCTTCTCTTGTAATAACCGGCTCAAGCGTCTCTATTGGATGGCTTTTTTCCTGAAGAGATAAGACGTCCAGTTCCTCATGAAAGGAGGGATAACCCATGCGAAGTTTGAATAAAAAACGGTCAAGCTGGGCTTCCGGCAATGGGTACGTCCCTTCATATTCGAAGGGGTTTTGCGTTGCCATCACAAAAAACGGAGCGGCAAGCGGCATCGTATAGCCGTCTACTGTAACGCTTCCTTCTTCCATCGCTTCAAGCAAAGCAGACTGTGTCTTCGGAGAGGTACGGTTGATTTCATCGGCCAGCACGATATTTCCCATAATCGGGCCGGGACGGTATTCAAATTCCAACGTTTTCGCATTATAGATGGATACGCCTGTTACATCAGACGGCAGCAAATCCGGAGTGAATTGAATTCTTTTGAAATCGGCGCCGATTGACTTGGCCAGCGCGCGAACCATCATCGTTTTCCCAACTCCGGGTACATCCTCAAGCAGCACATGCCCTTTGGCTAGAATGGCTGCTAAGCTGAGTATGGCGATGTCTCGTTTTCCAACCATTACTCTATTAATATGTTCAACTGCTTTTCCCAGCAAAGGATGCAGGTCTTCTTGGTATGCCATTCTTTTCCTCCTAGTCATCTACAAAATTCTTCATATTGTAACCTAACTTTACCACAAAAAGCGATCTCTATAAAAAAACGATTCTAGCAAATTGTTTCCAATAAAGCAGGACAAATCATACAAAAAGAGCTTCCCGTGCCAGGAAGCAAAACCAAATCCCTTTTCAATCTAAAAAGATAGGTACAGAATGCTAGTAAGTAAGATTCTTTATATCGTTATTTTGACCGATGTTCCCTATTAAAAGAATTATGTATGATCAATTAAGAAAACGCTTTCAAAGAAAGGGGTATGCCAACATGTCTTATCGTATGAAACGAGTGTTATTGCTTCTTGTCACTGGATTGTTTTTGAGTTTGTCTGCATTCACATCTACTGCCTCGGCTCAAACAGGCGGATCGTTTTTTGACCCTTTTAACAGCTATAACCCCGGTTTTTGGCAAAAAGCAAATGGTTACTCGAATGGGGATATGTTCAACTGCACTTGGCGTGCAAATAACGTCTCCATGACGTCATTTGGTGAAATGCGTTTAGCGCTAACAAGTCCATCCTATAACAAGTTTGACTGCGGGGAAAACCGTTCTGTTCAAACATATGGCTATGGACTTTATGAAGTCAGAATGAAACCAGCTAAAAACACAGGTATCGTTTCATCGTTCTTCACGTACACAGGTCCAACGGATGGAACGCCTTGGGATGAGATTGATATCGAATTTTTAGGAAAAGACACAACAAAGGTTCAATTTAACTATTATACAAATGGGGCAGGAAACCATGAGAAGCTTGTGGATCTCGGATTTGATGCAGCCAATGCCTATCACACATATGCGTTCGATTGGCAGCCAAACTCTATTAAATGGTATGTCGATGGGCAATTAAAACACACTGCGACAAGCCAAATACCGACAACGCCAGGAAAGATTATGATGAACTTGTGGAATGGTACGGGTGTCGATGAATGGCTCGGTTCCTACAATGGTGTAACACCGCTATACGCTCATTACGACTGGGTGCGTTACACAAAAAAATAAAGTCAAATATGACAAGAGCCTGCTGCCTCAATATAGCCAGGCTCTTATGATTGTAGGGAAAAGTTGTTGGCATGAATGGGCGAATCTTATCGAGAGGATATCAGCCCCTCTTTCTCTTTCGAAATCGCCCGCTGCCGTCCACGCCGCAATCGTTATCCGGCAGTTCTTATTTAGCAGAAAGATAGATTCTCCGGCAAGGATGCAAGCGGTTCAGTTCAATAGTGATAATAGATCAATTTTCTTTTTATCCAAGCTTACCTGCTGAAAACTTCATAAATAAAAACCCACAAATTTGAAACAAACTGTCATATTTTCTCACACAGATTATCGGCAAAACGTTTATTTATGATAGAGTTTCAATTATCATAATATTCAGTATTCATTACATTCTTTAAGGAGGTAATCTATGAACCAGCAATCAGGATTAAAAAAAGACTTAAAAACACGCCATATGACCATGATTTCGATCGCGGGCGTGATCGGCGCAGGCCTATTTGTAGGCAGCGGTTCAGTC
Organism: Bacillus vallismortis; assembly: GCF_004116955.1. Taxonomy (NCBI): domain Bacteria; kingdom Bacillati; phylum Bacillota; class Bacilli; order Caryophanales; family Bacillaceae; genus Bacillus; species Bacillus vallismortis. The sequence continues at coordinate 2,857,995 of NZ_CP026362.1, forward strand.
ATTCACTCGACCGGCCCCGGTGCCATTGTTTCTTACGCGCTAGCCGGCTTACTGGTTATTTTCATCATGAGAATGCTCGGTGAAATGTCTTCCGTAAACCCGACGAGCGGATCGTTTTCTCAATACGCTCATGACGCCATCGGGCCATGGGCAGGATTTACAATCGGCTGGCTGTATTGGTTTTTCTGGGTCGTCGTCATCGCGATCGAAGCAATTGCTGGAGCCGGCATCCTTCAATACTGGTTCCACGATATTCCACTGTGGCTCACAAGCTTAGTTTTGACCGTATTGCTTACGCTGACGAATATTTACTCCGTTAAATCATTCGGGGAATTCGAATATTGGTTCTCCCTTATTAAGGTCGTTACGATCATTTTGTTCTTAATTGTTGGGTTCGCTTTCATTTTTGGATTCGCACCAGGCAGCAGTCCAGTGGGCTTCTCCAACTTGACGGGCCAAGGCGGATTTTTCCCGCAAGGCATCAGCTCCGTATTGCTTGGCATTGTCGTCGTTATTTTTTCCTTTATGGGAACGGAAATCGTTGCGATCGCTGCAGGAGAAACATCCAATCCATTAGAATCCGTGACAAAAGCGACGCGCTCCGTTGTGTGGCGCATCATCGTCTTTTACGTCGGCTCTATCGCCGTTGTCGTTGCGCTTTTGCCTTGGAATTCAGCCAATATTTTAGAAAGCCCGTTCGTCGCTGTGCTAGGGCATATCGGTGTTCCCGCAGCCGCGCAGATGATGAATTTCATTGTCCTCACCGCTGTACTCTCTTGCCTGAATTCAGGTTTGTACACCACATCCAGAATGCTGTATTCACTTGCGGAAAGAAACGAAGCACCGCGCCGCTTTATGACATTAAGCAAAAAAGGAGCCCCTGTACAGGCGATTGTTGCCGGTACATTTTTCTCATATATCGCGGTTGTGATGAATTACTTTTCTCCCGATACCGTCTTTTTATTTTTAGTCAATTCATCAGGCGCCATTGCACTGCTTGTCTATCTCGTCATCGCTGTTTCCCACTTAAGAATGCGTAAAAAACTTGAAAAAACGAACCCCGAAGCGCTGAAGATAAAAATGTGGCTCTTCCCGTACTTAACCTACGTGACCATTATCGCCATCTGCGGAATTTTAGTATCTATGGCATTTATTGATTCCATGAGAGACGAGCTGCTGCTGACAGGCGTCATCACAGGGGTTGTTCTCATTTCTTACCTTGTATTCAGAAAACGCAAGGTGGGCGAAAAAGCGGCATCCAAATCCATCACACAGCAGCAGCCCGACATCCTGCCTTAATCTAATCACTCTTATACGGACTGCCTTTAGGATTTTTATGATTATCTTTCTCTGGGAGGCGGCGGCACACAGATTTTCTTGTAACCATCACGTCCTTATCGACATTAACTATAGTACCAATTTGAAAAATTAGATAAGGACGATGAAAATGACACTTGAAAAATTTGTGGATGCTCTCCCAATCCCAGAAACACTAAAGCCAGTGCAGCAAACAAAAGAAAAGACATACTACGAAGTGACCATGGAGGAATGCGCTCATAAGCTTCACCGCGATCTCCCTCCGACCCGCTTGTGGGGTTACAACTGCCAGTTTCCCGGGCCTACCATTGAGGTCAATAGAAATGAAAACGTTTATGTAAAATGGATGAACCACCTTCCTTCAACACATTTCCTTCCGGTCGACCACACCATTCATCACAGTGACAGCCAGCATGAAGAACCCGAGGTCAAGACCGTCGTTCATTTACACGGAGGCGTCACGCCAGAGGATAGCGACGGGTATCCGGAGGCCTGGTTTACCAAAGACTTTGAACAAACAGGCCCTTATTTTAAACGAGAGATTTATCATTATCCGAATCAGCAGCGCGGTGCTATTTTGTGGTATCACGATCACGCCATGGCGCTCACCAGGCTGAATGTCTATGCCGGACTCATCGGCGCTTATCTCATTCACGATCCAAAGGAAAAACGATTAAAGCTCCCTTCCGGCGAATACGACGTGCCGCTTCTGATCACAGACCGCACGATCAACGGGGACGGTTCTTTGTTTTATCCAAACGGGCCGGAAAACCCTTCCCCGTCACTGCCTAACCCTTCAATCGTTCCGGCGTTTTGCGGAGAAACCATACTCGTCAACGGGAAGGCATGGCCATACTTGGAGGTCGAACCGAGAAAATACCGCTTTCGCGTCATCAACGCCTCCAACACAAGAACCTATAACCTGTCACTCGATAATGACGGGGAGTTTATTCAGATTGGTTCAGACGGAGGGCTCCTGCCGCGCTCTGTAAAACTGAACTCATTCAGTCTAGCTCCAGCTGAACGCTATGATATCATCATTGACTTCACAGCCTATGAAGGTCAGTCGATCATATTGGCAAACAGCGAGGGCTGCGGCGGTGACGCCAATCCCGAAACAGATGCGAATATCATGCAATTCAGAGTCACAAAACCATTGGCACAAAAAGACGAAAGCAGAAAACCAAAATACCTTGCCTCATACCCTTCCGTTCAGAATGAAAGAATACACAACATCAGAACACTGAAACTGGCAGGTACTCAGGACGAATACGGCAGACCCGTCCTTCTCCTCAATAACAAACGCTGGCACGACCCTGTCACAGAAACGCCAAAAGCAGGCACAACTGAAATCTGGTCCATTATCAACCCGACACGCGGAACACACCCGATCCACCTGCATCTGGTCTCCTTCCGTGTATTAGACCGGCGTCCGTTTGATATCGCGCGTTATCAAGAAAGAGGGGAATTGTCCTACACCGGCCCGGCTGTTCCGCCGCCGCCAAGTGAAAAGGGCTGGAAAGACACCATTCAGGCTCACGCCGGTGAAGTCTTGAGAATCGCGGCGACATTCGGGCCATATAGCGGACGATACGTATGGCACTGCCATATTCTTGAGCATGAAGACTATGACATGATGAGACCGATGGATATAACAGATCCCCATAAGTAACCAAACAAACTTGCCTATTACGGCAAGTTTTTTGTATATGAAACTTTCAGCTCAATAGATCGTATAACATAAAAATGGAAAAAAGGAGCCTTTTATGCGGACTTACAATCTCAATGACAAAACAAAGCAGTACATTTCCATTTATGACGAATTAAAATCAAAATTAAAATGGAAAGTTGCACACGATCAGATATTAATGCTCATTTCTTCTGCATATATTGTAAATAGAAGAGAGTTTGATTTTCAGCGTTTTTATGATTTGAGCAGCTATATCAAATCAAACATCGGCAGTTTCTCAACTCTCAATTCACATCACCGCTTTACGGTTGCTTCCATGCTGGACATTCATTTTCAGCATGAGGCAAAACAAACATTTCTCACTTTCATCGACGTATACGATGAAATGGTGACGCTTGGATATAAGCGGGATATATTCACATACTTTGCCGCTTTGATCCTGCTCACCGGCAATTCTGACACAACAAACCAAAGAGAACAGATGAACATGGGGCTTTCTGTTTATCAGCAGATGAAGAAAAATCATTACTTTCTCACTTCACCCCAGAATATTCCCCTCGCCGTATTGCTTGGTGAAAACAGAAACGGTTTACAGGCGCTAAACAAGGCGGAAACATGCTATCAGCTGCTGGCGGCCAACGGGTTTAAAAAAGGGCAGTACTTACATCAGGTCAGCCATATTCTGGCCTTACAAAGTGAAAAAGACCCTGAAACACTTGTTTCTCATTACAAACATACATATCAATCCATTACTGATTCTTTCAAAAAGCCTAAGGATTATCATTACCCGGACCTTGCGCTTCTGACATTCCTAGAAGAACCAGATACGAAAACCGTTTTGGCTATCGCTCATGAATTAAACCAAGAAAAAGCATTTAAATGGCAAAAAGATATGAATGTCAAAATTGCTGTCAGTTTATATCTCAGTGAGCATATGGAGACAAATCAGCTGATGGAATCAGGCCTGTACACCGCTATCGAAACAGTCATTCAGGCTCAGCAGGCAGCCGTGACAGCAGCTGTCATCAGCACAACAGCAAGCAGCCAGTCATTCTCATGACGGAAACGAAATCAGGAGGGGACACATGCCATACATCACATTAGAAGATCAGACGCGCTTATACTATGAAACGCACGGGACCGGTACACCGATCGTGTTTATACACGGGGTGCTGATGAGCGGACAGTTTTTCCACAAACAATTTTCATCACTCTCTGCCAATTATCAGTGTATTCGCCTCGACCTTAGAGGACATGGCGAATCCGACAAAGTGCTTCACGGCCACACCATTTCCCAATATGCCCGCGACATAAACGAATTTCTAGTAGCAATGGAGCTCGATCATGCCGTTCTCGTCGGCTGGTCAATGGGCGCTTTTGTCGTATGGGATTATCTCAATCAATTTGGGAATGATAACATACAAGCCGCTGTGATTATCGATCAATCCGCTTCCGACTATCAATGGGAGGGATGGGAGCACGGCCCGTTTGATTTTGACGGTTTAAAAACGGCGATGCACGCCATTCAGACTGACCCGCTGCCATTCTACGAGCGTTTCATCCTTAATATGTTCGCGGAACCGCCTGCTCAGACAGAAACAGAATGGATGCTGGCAGAAATCCTTAAACAGCCGGCCGCCATTTCAAGCACAATTTTATTTAACCAAACGGCTGCGGATTACCGCGGCGCCCTTCAAAACATTAATGTGCCGACATTGTTATGCTTCGGAGAAGACCGCAAATTTTTCTCGACAGCAGCTGGAGAACACTTGCGAAGCAATCTTCCAAACTCGACACTCGTCACCTTTTCTAAAAGCAGCCATTGCCCGTTTTTAGAAGAGCCCGGCGCTTTTAACAGTACACTCCTCTCCTTTTTAGACGAGCAGATTGGAAAGTCATAAAGAAAAAGGAATTAGGAGATTAGGGAAAAGTATGAGACAATAGAAATTGTGCAGTAAAATACATGAGGGAAGAAGTGACTTTATGTCTTACTATAACAAACGAAATCAAGAACCGCTGCCTAAAGAAGATGTAAGTACTTGGGAATGCACAAAAGAAGACTGCAACGGCTGGACCAGAAAAAACTTCGCAAGCAGTGACACGCCATTGTGCCCTTTGTGCGGAAGCAAAATGATCGACGGCATCCGTTCATTAGTGAATCTCCAAAACAACAGTCAAACGAAAACAAGCTAGCTCTTCCCTATAACAAATGCAGTCTTCCGCAAGCACACACTCCCCAAACGGAGACGCAAATTCTATATCCAGAGACTAAAAGCCTCATTTCAAAAGAGGCCTAAAACAAAGAAAGAAGCCCAAAACTGTAAACGTTGAGGGCTTCTTCTGTCTATTTTATGGTATAATATGGATATCGAAGGGGTGATAACATGATTGCAAACCAACAGCAAAAAGATCTGGAAAAAAGGGCTAGATTCAAAAACCTGAACCTTGCAATGAACGCTTATGTTGAACTTCTGTTTTTGTCAATACCTCTGATCCATCTCTTTAAATGGCTCGGATCATTAGCCTTGCATCTCGTCCATTAAAAAACCGCTCAGCCCATGCCGAGTGGTTTTTTCAGTTAATCACAGAAAAGCTGTTGATAATGCCGTTCGGATTTTCCCACACCTTTTTGAACGTCTTATTTTCAAGGTTATAGGAATAAATCGTCCTCACCTTCGCTTCACGTCCTGTTTCATCCTTCAGCTTTTTGGCCCCCTTGGCTTCGGCGAGAAAATAAATGCTCTTGCCATCCGCAGAGAACTGCGGCTGGGCGTCAATTAACAGCTTGAATGATTTTTGATTTGTAATGATGGTTTCATATTTTTTCGTATCCGCATTCAGCATCTGAACAGCAGCGGTTTGCTCCGTTCCTTTTTGTGTATAGGATGTAAACAAAATCTGTTTATCATCATCAGAAACAGCAATATCGCTGATAAACTGGTCAAGGCTCTTCAGCTCAGCGAAATTGTTTTGATGGCCGGCCGCAAAATGAATCGTTGCCGGTTCAGGATCGATCCCCTTTTCGTTCGCTTCATCTGTTTTCTTGTAATCTTCTTCTACAGAATAATGCAGCAAGGCAAATGAATCTGATTTCTTGTTATAAAAGAAGCCGCTGACGCTGTCATCCTGGTCATTCGCGGCAGGATAAAGGTTTTTGTATTTCTTCGTTTTCAGATCAAAGGATGCGATCCGGAAATTGCTTTCATCCGCTTTTCCTAAACGGAAATAGATGGTTGAACGGTCCTTTGACAAAAACAAACTGTCCGCACTCTCCGCACCTTTATAGAGGATTGTCTTTTTATTAGACTTTAGATCCAGCTTAAAAAGCCTCATTTCATTTTGATCATTATTGCCCGTATAATAGAGCACCTGCTGCTTTCGATCCAAAGCAAATGCCGGATAGCCGGTCAGCTTGTCCTCATGGATCACCTTGTCATTTTCATAATACTTCGTCTTTAGATCGGTATTCGTAATCGAAACAAGCAGCTGATCACCGCTTTCCGTATGTACTGAAACATCAGCAGCGCTCTCATGGCCTTTATCCTTGGCAGCATAAAACGCAAAACCCGCTGCAGCGGCTGCTATCACGACAGTTAATAATAGGATTCTTTTTTTCATCTTTTATCTCCACCAATAGAAAAAGCAAGAATGCGACTTCTTGCTTTACAGATTATATGTAGATTAATAGCTGTAATGTCCCGCTACTTTCCCTTTGCTTAATGGGTATCCAAGCGCTTTAAACGCTTTAGGGCTTACATCCAGAACTGCGTTAGGCATTCTGCCAACATCATTTTTGTACACCGTAATAACCTTTTTAGGCTTCGCTTTTGCATAAGCTCTGATTTTTGTCCCGTTCTTAGGAACATCAAATCCGATCTTGGTCGCACAATCCCAGTGTCCAAGCTTTTTGCCTGAAGAGCCTTTTTTCCCGACTCCATTATACCAAGTAATATTTCCGTTCACATGTTTCGCACTGGCATCTGATGAAAAACTGAAAACTCCCAAAGTACTTCCTGCTAAAATAAAAGCGGCTAAAATGATTTTCTTCAACATTTCGTCCCCCTGTTTGTTAACATCTAGAAAAATTATACACGATCAACCAGGGGATTTTTATTTCAATATCCTTACAGTAATGTTACAAACTCTAGGATAATTGACTCTGTTAAAATAAACCATGGAAGATTATCCTATTATAATTGCAATATAAGCGTTATAATTGTTGATAGAGTAGTCATCGCATTCAATATGAACGAATCATTACCGTATTGTTCAAACCAAATTCATAGTTATGTAAACGATTCATACTCTCATATAAAGAAAAAAGAGTGTGCGAGACTCTTTTTTCTTCAAAGTTTCTTTTTTCAAAAAAACGCAGATTATATTATATAAAAATTTCATTTCGTTTTTGGTTTTAAAAATGGCGATTTTGTGAACAGTTCATATTGATCGGTGCGGAATTACTCATATCAAAAGATATAGGAGTGGTAATCCATGAAGGCAGCAAGATGGCATAACCAAAAGGATATCCGTATTGAACATATTGATGAGCCAAAAACAGAGCCCGGAAAAGTAAAGATCAAAGTCAAATGGTGCGGCATCTGCGGCAGTGATTTACACGAGTATCTGGGCGGCCCGATCTTTATTCCGGTTGACAAACCGCATCCATTAACGAATGAAACAGCACCTGTCACTATGGGCCATGAATTCTCCGGTGAGGTTGTTGAAGTTGGAGAAGGCGTTGAAAACTATAAAGCAGGAGACCGCGTCGTAGTCGAACCGATTTTTGCAACGCATGGCCACCAAGGCGCCTACAATCTTGATGAACAAATGGGATTCCTCGGCTTAGCAGGCGGAGGCGGCGGTTTCTCCGAGTATGTATCCGTCGATGAAGAACTTCTGTTCAAACTCCCTGAGGAATTATCATATGAACAAGGCGCTCTCGTTGAGCCTTCTGCGGTCGCTTTATACGCTGTCCGTTCAAGCAAAATCAAAGCCGGTGACAAAGCGGCTGTATTCGGCTGCGGCCCGATCGGACTTCTTGTGATTGAAGCGCTGAAAGCTGCCGGCGCGACTGATATTTACGCTGTTGAGCTTTCACCTGAACGCCAACAAAAAGCTGAGGAGCTTGGAGCGATCATCGTTGATCCTTCTAAAACAGACGATGTAGTGGCTGAGATTGCAGAACGTACAGGAGGCGGTGTTGACGTCGCATTTGAAGTCACTGGCGTTCCAGTGGTGCTGCGTCAAGCGATCCAATCCACTACAATTGCCGGTGAAACAATTATCGTCAGCATTTGGGAAAAAGGCGCGGAAATCCATCCGAACGATATCGTCATCAAAGAACGCACAGTCAAAGGAATTATCGGATACCGCGACATCTTCCCGGCTGTATTATCATTAATGAAAGAAGGCTATTTCTCCGCTGACAAACTCGTAACGAAAAAAATCGTATTAGACGATTTAATCGAGGAAGGCTTCGGCGCTCTTATTAAAGAGAAAAACCAAGTCAAAATTCTTGTCAGACCTAACTAATGGAACAAAAAAGAATCCGCGCCCGTATGCGGATTCTTTTTTTATTTCATCCAACCACTTCAGAGCTGGAATCATTCTTCGCCTCGCCGCGGTCATAAGCGCGGAAATGGCCCTCGAGCTGCTCAAGCGAAAGCCCTTTCGTTTCCGGTAAAAACGTCTTCACAAACAGGACAGAGCAAATCCCTAGTACAACGAAGATAAAGAACGTTGTGGACAGCCCGATGGCGGCCAGCAATATCGGGAAAGTGAAACTGACTGCAAAATTCACCATCCACAGGCAGAACACCGTGACGCCCATTCCCAAACCGCGAAGGCGGAGCGGGAAAATCTCAGAAAGCATGAGCCACGTCACTGGGGAAATCGCCCCTTGCTGGAATGCAAGGAATGTCACTGTTAACGACAGAACCACATATGGAAGAGCCGATGATCCTTCGAGCACAAGGGAGAATATCCCGATCAGCAATAACGCCGTTGTCGTACCGATCAAACCTGTCATCAGCATCGGCCGGCGGCCTACTTTACCAAGAAGCCAGATTCCAACGAACGTTGCCAATACCGAAATCACGCCATTTGCGATATTTCCGATTAATGCGGCTTCCGTTTGAAAACCGGAATCTCTTAAAATTTCAGTCCCATAATACATAATTGAGTTTACACCTGTAATTTGCTGCACAACCGCAATCCCGATTCCAATGAACACAATCCGGCGCACCCATGGGACTGCAAGGTCTTTAAACGTCGCTTTTTCAAGCTTATCTTCTTTTTTGAAAGCGGATTCAATTTCTTCCAGCTCAGACACGGCCTGCTTGTCATTCCTGATTTTTTTCAATACCCGCAAAGCATCTTCTTTTCTTCCTTTCGAAACGAGCCAACGGGGGCTCTCAGGCATTCTAAGCATTCCGAAAAACAAGAATACCGCTGGGAGCGACGCAATGACGAGCATAAATCTCCACACATTGGAGCTGTCTCCCATTGTTGTCCCGAGGATCGCATTAAAAACAAAAGCCAAAAGCTGTCCGGATACAATCATCAATTCATTCTGCGTCACCATCCGCCCCCTGCTTTCCATAGGAGACATCTCCGCTAAATAGGCGGGAACCGTAACTGATGCGCCCCCGACCGCAATACCAAGCACAAAACGGGAAATAATCATAATCGTTACATTTGGCGCAAACGTACACCCGAGCGTTGAAAAGAAAAATATAACAGCGAGGAACAAAATATTTTTGCGGCGCCCGTTAAAATCAGACATCCTGCCGCCAAACACAGCACCCAGTGCGGCTCCAAAAAGAAGTGAACTGGTGACGAGCCCCTCTGTGAAGGCATTGAGATTTAGCTGGTCCGGCTCTCCCATATAAGGCAAAGCTCCGTTAAGCACACCCGTATCATAACCGAAGAGGAGACCGCCGAAAGTCGAGACTATAATAACCGTACGTAAAAATGACATTTGATTGCCTTGTTTATTCATACTGTTTCCCCCAGTCTTTTTCAGAATCGATCAATGCGTATTTCAAAAACTCATTCTAGGGCTGCTGCTTTTCTTACATTTGGTGAGCAGGCTTCAGAAAAAATTCGTTATGTTTATCCAATGGCCCCATTACCTTCCCTCCTGCTTAGCCTTTCTGTTCCCTTGGAAGCGATTTCATTTTCCATTAAAGAAACAGTGAGCACTTCTTTGTACAAACACTTGACAACTTGTTACTTTATAGTCACTTTATAGTTCTATTGTAGTAATATCATAGTGACATTTTTGTTACATCTGATATTATCATAATTATAAAAACGCTTTCAGTCAATATAAATTTCTGAAAATTTTTAACCTATCCACTGAAAAATCATCAATTCAAGGGGAAAATGAACTTTTTTCTATGTGAAAATGAGGCAATCTCGTAATAGTTCCTGTGAGTTTCTGTTTATCCGCTCTCAACGACAGGATGAGTAACTGTTGGGTAACTTCTTCTGTTTTTCTATTCTTCAATGACTTTCTTATCAAACATGGGAACAATTGTTTCAGACTGAAGGTAAAAGGAAATAGAAAAGAAAAGATGGCTGGTTAAGAGGAGGCAACAAAATTGAATGAGGTTTATGTCATTGCAGGCCTTTTGTTGTTAACAGCAGGGATGATTGATTTTTTATGGACCACATTATGGTTAGAGAGCGGCGCAGGCCCGATCACCAGATGTTTGTCAGCATGGCTGTGGAAAGGCTTTCGCAAAATCAGTGGAGACAACGCAAAGGTTCTCAGCACGGCAGGCCCTCTGCTGTTATGCCTGACGTTAGTGATATGGATCATTTTATTTTGGGGCGGGTGGTTTTTGATTTTCTCAAGTGCCCCCCACTCACTCATGGACACTCAATCGAAAGAACCGGCGTCCTGGTCAGACCGAATTTATTTTACCGGTTATGTCATGTTTACATTAGGGAATGGCGACCTCGCACCGAACGGAGACCTATGGAAGCTCATCACGGTCATAGAAACCGCTCATGGCCTGCTGACCATCACATTTTCTGTTACCTATTTGATTTCCGTATTAAGTGCCGTTAATCAGAAGCGCTCATTTGCCCAAAGTGTATTAAGCGTGGGGCGTGACGGAACTGAAATTGTACAGAATGCATGGAACGGCAAAGATTTTCACGACATTGATTTTCTTCTTGTCACGATCTCATCAGATCTGGGAAAGCTGACCGCTCAGCATTACGCCTTCCCTATCCTTCATTTTTACCATAGCACGCAGCGCCAGGAATCATCCATTATAGCTGTCACTGTATTGGATGAAGCATTAACCATTTTGAAATACGGCATTCCTGAACAATATCAGCCAAACCAGCTTCACATCAAAGAAACCCGCTCAAGCATTAAAAACTACTTGGATACCGTTCATAACGCCTATATCCATTCAGCGGAACAAGCGCCGCCGGAACCAGACATCACAAAGCTTCAACAAAAAGGCATAGCCACTTTATCAAAGCAAACATTCCAAACGGCTATCCAATCTTTACAGGAACGGCGTCAATTGCTGCTGGGCATTGTCCAAGCCGGTGCCCGAAAATGGCCTGTTCAGGGGCAGTCAATGGATCACACCTAAAAAAGTCCGGAGTATTAGATCACTCCGGACTTGATTCTTATACAAGTTTCTGGCCGCAATTCGGGCAAAAATTGGCTTCGCCGGTTTTTGTTCCGCAGTTCGGACAGAAATTCGGTTTATTCCCGTTGCCTGATGGCTGTGCCTGCTGGTTCTGATTCATTTGATTCATCATTTGATTGGCCATATTCATTCCCATCATCATTCCAGCCATATCGGAAGCCGCTCCGCCTCCGCTCATTTTTCCGGATGCCATTCCATCCGTCATTGATAGTTGCTGATATTTGTTCACATCCCCAACCATACCGTAGGAAGCGTTCTTCGTAATCATATCCTGAACCTCTTGAGGATAATTAAAGCTCATGATCTGAAAACCAGTGATCGTCATTCCGTCGCCGATTAGTTGCATATCTAAGTCTTCTTGAATTCCCTTCGCAATGTCAAAAGCGTTGGCTTGGAGATTAAACATATCCTTCCCTTCTCTTGTGATCCACTTCATGAGAAGCTGATCCAGAATAGAAGTGATCCGAATTTTAATATCCTCAACAAAATATTGATCCTTCACGCCAGCGATTTTATCAATCAGCCTGATATAGTCCTGCACCTTCACATGAAAAGTGCCGTTTGCGCGGATCGGCATCCCGCCAGGCATTCCCGCGGCCGGAATATGTATCGCCTGCTTTGTTCCCCATCTCACGGTAAATTCCTTCGTATTGACAAACAGCACCTCGGCGCGCATGCCGCTGTTAAACCCAAATGTAAAGCCCTTTAATGTTGAAAGGAATGGAATAATTTCTGATTCAATATCATAATCGCCATCATCTTGAAAAATCCCTTCAATCCTGCCATTGCTCAAAAAGACGGCATCCTGTCCAGGACGAATGATTAAACGGCTCCCTTTTTTGATTTCACGATTGTTCCATTTATAAAAAATCATATCATCTCTAAATTCTTCCCACTCTACTACATTCGCTAATTGATTTCTGAAAAACGACATTACGCCTCTCCCTTTCTCTAATTCTTACCTTTTAGAAACTGCCGCGGCTTCCGCTGTATGACGTGCCGCCTTTCGTAACACCGCCACCGCCACCGCCGCCGCTGTCTTTGTCTGATGGTTTTCTTTCTCTAGTTACAGTCGTTCTGATATAAGTGTCATATTGATCAATCACATCGGACGTACGATGATCCATATATGTATTCCCATTAACCGTTACTTTTCCACCCGCATGATAAAGCATGATGGAAACCGCGATGCCTCCGACTGCGATGGCAGCAATCAGCTGAAACCACCAAGCAAAGAACACGCTGTCGGGATTGATTCCCGGTTTTATGCCCATACCTTTATAGGAAAGCTGAATATATGTTTGAAAAGCGTTGAAATAATCTTCATTTGATAAATCAGATGAAATCGTATTTCTGATGCTGTTTAGTCTGCTGTTGTCCAGATACTTTTCAGCTTTTTGGTAGCCCGAGATGTATACTTCTCGATCCGCCATATCAACCGTTAAAATAGCTGTACTCCCTTTTCCGTAACGATCATAAAAATCGCCGGCATAATCGGCAATATCTTCACCGTTTGTGCTTTTTGTCGTAATAATGATGAAATCAGTGTCCCTCTTTGCACCCAGCTCCGCTGAGAGAGATTCAAGTTTTCCGATTTCTGCTTTTGTTAACAGATGGGCATGGTCATATACATGCTGCTGTGATTCAGAAGCTCTCACCGCTTCGAACCCGAGTAAAGGCATCACCACGAAGACAGCCAGCACAACAAAAATCGCTTTCCCTAAAAATCCCCGCATCAAAATCCGCCTCCCATCATCCATGAGACGAGCTTCAATGCAAAAAATGTCCCGCCTGCAATTCCGCTAAACCATGCCGCCACTTTTCCTGAACTGATCGGCGGCTTTCCGACAACCTTTCCCGTTTGCCCGTTCATCGCAAAGATGTGCTCTGCTCTTTCATAATCGTAGCTGACCATCCAAACGGGAAGCAAAACATAAAAGCTGTTCACATTCTTCGTTTGAATATGTTTGTCCCTTACATTAACTGACGTATATCCGGAAAAAGTAGAATGGATGTATGAATCAATAAAACTGCTGATTTTCTCTTTTGCCCTAGGAAAAAGCTCTTCATCGGTATAATTATATTTTTCAGCAATATAACCGGCCAAATATGCCGTTTGAAAGTCCTTCAGCTGATCGTATGAATAAGGCTCCAACTTGTCCATTAATTCATCATTCATTTTTTCAGAGGCATCGACAGGGATTTTCAAATAATCGAGATTAATATCACGAAACGCTTCAAAGTGCTCCGTTTCTGTGCGAATATAATCTCCTTCATCATACCGATGGACTCTGGTACAGTTCGCTTTCACCTGTACTTCACTATTTAAATCGAACATCCAAAACGGGATATACATGCCGGTGATGCTTTTAATGCGATCGGCTGACATGAAACCTTTTGGTGTCAAAAGGCCTTTTTTGCACCACTTTCGAAATGCCTGCTCCGCTTCTTGTTTGCTGATTGTAAATGGAATGACCTTCGCCGGCGCCAAATGGCCAGATAAACGATCAGCAAGTATAGCCGCACCTCCGCAAAAGCTGCACGTCGTTGCTGTCGTTTCAGCTTCCGTGATCAAAACAGCGCCGCAGTTTTCACATTGATATTCCTTTGCTTCATCATCAGAAAACCGCGCCGCAATGTTTTCTTTCGGAAGGCTTTCAATATTGTCCTGTCTTCCGCAGCTGCCGCAGGATAACGAACCGGATTCACTGTCAAATGCCATATCACTGCCGCAATTCGGACACTTATAAGATATTATCATTACTGTTCCCTCTCACATCTTATGTTGAAATGGTGCCGCAGCCGAAAGCTGCGGCCTCCTATGTATTATTTATCAAGCATCATTTTCGCTTTTAACGACGCAAGTTCATCATCTACCTGACTTGAACCGGCAGTTTCATACTTAGCAGTCAGATCAGCAATATCATCCTGCGGAGCGCTGTTCAATTCAGCCATCGCATTCGCCTGATCAAGCGCCTGATTTACTTTATCCTCCATTCGGCCGAATGCAGACACTGATTGGCTTGTATTCGAAACAGAAGCGCCAAGCTTGTTCATTCTTTCTTGCGTTTTCGCTACTGCCCACTTCGCCTTGATCATCTTTTTGCGTGCTTCCAGCTCTCCAATGTCAGAAACGAGTTTGTCATGCATCTTTCTCATTTGTGCGGCATTGGCTGCAGCCATTTGATTCGCCGTCTGCAGCTCAGAAAGCTTTGATTCCAAAGATGCTTTTCTTTCAAGGAATGTTCTCGCATCGCCCTCATTCCCCGCTTGCAGGGCCTTCATCGCATAGCTTTCCATCTTTTCCATGTCTGTCTGGCACTCATGACATTCTCTTTTTGTCCTTTTCTCCTCAGCCATAACAGCTGCAGTTTCCGCTTTTACCTTAGATAAATCACTGTTCATGTTTCTTAAATATTGGTCTGCCATTTTCTCTGGATTTTCAGCTTTGTCCAACAAAGCATTGATATTGGCCGACATAATATCTTTGAATCTTCCAATGATACTCATAATGTCGTTTCCTCCTAAATCTATCTAATAAATGAAACCCTTATAAATATACTATTTATTACCGTTAAAAGTTTCATTTTTTTAATAAAAAATGACATTTCAAAAGAAAAATACATAACTTTTTACCTGAAATGTAATGTTTCGGTGCAACATATAAAAAAGGATGCCTCCCAAAAGTCCAAAGACTTTCAAGAAACATCCTCAATATTTTATAGAGAACCTTCAAGCTCTTTCATGCTGGGCAACGCATCAATCGCTCCAATTTTCGTGCACACAAGAGCGCCCACCTTATTGGCAAACGATACAATGTCCCGCAGCTTCGCAAAATCAGCATCTACAGATTGAATCTGATCCGTGTTGGCCAATTGATATAAGACCGCGCCGACAAAAGCATCCCCTGCTCCTGTTGAGTCAATTGATGTAACCGGAATACTCGGAATGACTTCTTTCTCCTTCCCATTCGAAAGAAAAGTCCCGCTTTTCCCAAGTGTCACAGCAACCATTTTCGCTCCGATCTCATGAAGAATCGCCACGCCCTCTTCATGACCCTTCGCACCGCTGATGATCTCCAGCTCCTCGTCACTGACTTTCACAACATCACTTACAGCAATCGCCCTTTTTGCGACACTGACAAACTCCGACATTCTCCCCTTCCACAAATCCTCACGATAGTTAGGATCGAACGAAATAAACTGCCCATTGTCTTTCGCAATCGACATCAGCTGCAAATAGGCTGAGCAAAACGGATCTGATAACAATGCCGTCGCTGAGCCGAAATGAAGGATTTTCGCTTCGTTTACTTTATCCTGGTCAATATCCTCCAGCGTAAACAAAGCGTCCGCGCCTCTATTAAAAACAAAATCACGCTCCCCATTTTGCTTTAACGAAACAAACGCAAGCGTTGTAGGCGCTTTCTCATCCATGACCAGCATGGAAGTATCCACCTGTGCGGCGTCTAATGTTTGCTTCAGAAAATACCCAAACGGATCCATGCCTACTTTTCCGCTGAAAGCAGCGTCTCCGCCCAGCTTGGCAATGGCCGCCGACACATTCGCCGGTGCACCCCCGGCACTTTTCAAGAAATGGCGCCCTTCCATTAAATCAACATCCACATCGGTACAAAAGAAATCAATTAACAATTCCCCAATACAAACAACAGATTGACTACTCATATGATCACACTCATTTATATATGATAGATTACAGTTTCAGTATATTACTTTCTGCCATAAATACAAGCGTTTACATTGAATATTACAAATTTTATATATATGTAGCTTGCAGATCTTTGTTCCAGCTCAGAGATGATGATTTCATATCTTTTTTCCGTAATCCCTATATATCTAAGAGTTATTTCCGGGTATACATGGTTTAAAATCATTTGAAACTGAGCCTCTCCTAAACGAAAGCCCCGTCCTTTACCGAAGGGACTTTTTTTGACTTTTATAAACTTATTAATATAAAAAAGGTAGCATTACTTGGTATCTTTATTAAGAAATTCATTTCATTTAAGGTCTACAAATATACTGAACTAGTTTTTTCCTTATATATCTTTTCTCGTATAAAGGAAAGCGTATCACTTGCCAGCTTTTTACGACAAAGAACAATACCTGAATGACCACAATTGTAGACATATCTTGTGGGTTTCCCCCAGCTTTCCCATAAATAATCTGCATCTTTTAAGTCAATATACTGATCATGTTTAGCAGAAATCAGCAGAATGTTATCTTTATTCACTTTCGGCAAGGCTTGACTAGGATCTGTGATCTTCCAATATTTTATTAAATCTTCATAGATCACACCATTTTGTTCTAATTCTTCTCTTATGTATTTACCTGGGATCGTGTTCCATATCGAATAAGAAAGGCGATTGGCATAAAAGATGGATACCATTACATCAATTTGAGATTCTAGGGTAGCAATTAGATTAGTGACCCATCCTCCTAAGCTTACTCCCACTATGATAACAGGGCCTTTTTTATTTGCTTTTATCCAATGAATGAACGCTCGTAAATCTACAACGGCCTGTCTTGACGATTCAATTGTACGCTCAATATTTGCACTAATCATCAATTCTCCACTATACAGGGAATTTTCCGGTTCTCTTTCAAAATGGTATGGAAGAGAATGATAATACATGTTCCAGCCTAAATCGTTTAAAATACGATTATGAAATATTTTTTTGATCCTATTGTACGAATCCATGCGCCAGCCGTGTACAAAGATGACATTGGGTTGATCTATATCATCGTCGTTTACAAAAAACTCCCCTTCTAAAGTATCATTAACAGGATTTCCAGATTGAAGTAAGGATTCATAACTAAATGTTCCAACCCTATAATTTTTTTTAGATTCATTCAAATCAATTGAAACATCAGCTATATCTGCAGTGTAAAATTCCTCTCTATCATCTACATCGGCTTTAAAAGCAGCAGAAAAATGTTTATCTTTGCTTCTTTTTCTATGTAAATCATATAAAGCCAAACGATCTATCATTTTTGAGAAATGCACGATTAAGTCCTCCTTGATAATCATAAAAAAATTAATATCAGAGTTGATAATTGGGTTGTCTGTCTCCATAAAGTAGGAACTGATTTTATCATGATGTTGCTGAAAGAATCTAACTCCATCGATAAGGGATTTTTGGGGATCAGATGTCATTATTCTGTGGCTCTTTATATTTAACATAAAAAGACGATTTCCTTATTCAAGGAAAACATCGTCTTTTAGTAGCTATAAAAGCAAAACAAATAGACATTTTAACAGGATTTCTCTTTTACAGGACTTTCTTAGAGGAAACCGTATAAGAGTGTTGGTGGCACTATTTAGATAAACTGGGTCTTTTTTTGTCGTACGACAGTATACCAATATGGTCTCCTGTCTGCAATAAACAGAGAGGTAACAACAGTTTAAACAAATAATTTTCAAACCCTTTTATAAACATAACAGCAACGCAGTTTAATGAAGTTACAGTAAGCCGTTTGTCAAAGAAGACGTAAGCAGGAACCAGAATTTTGTATTTTGGTCAATTGAATAATCCATATGGGGGTTGCCTACCGTTTAACAAAACAATTGAAAATCGATATAGAACAGTGCTCAAAAAATCAAACCACAATAGACAGAAAAAAAAGCCTCTCACAAGTTCAATGAACTCATGAGAAGCCTCGAAAATCTATAAATGGCACCAAATGGGCATCAAAAATGACGTCCGTTGCCGACAAACCCTTGTTTAACAAGAGTTTTTTGTCGGTTTTACATCATGCCGCCCATACCGCCCATGCCGCCCATATCAGGCATACCAGCACCGCCGCCGGCATTCTCTTCTGGCTTGTCAGCGACAACGGCTTCAGTTGTTAACAACATAGCCGCTACAGACGCAGCGTTTTGCAGTGCAGAACGTGTCACTTTTGTTGGGTCAACGATACCTTTTTCAATCATGTTTACCCATTCGCCAGTTGCAGCGTTGAAGCCTACGCCGATTTCTTCGTTTTTCAGGCGCTCAACGATGACAGATCCTTCAAGACCTGCATTGTGCGCGATTTGACGAATTGGCTCTTCAAGCGCGCGAAGCACGATGTTGATACCTGTTTGAGCATCGCCTTCAGCTTCAACTGCAGCGACTTTGTTATATACGTTGACAAGCGCTGTACCACCACCGGATACGATGCCTTCTTCAACAGCTGCGCGAGTGGAGTTCAGGGCGTCTTCGATGCGAAGTTTACGCTCTTTCAGCTCAGTTTCAGTCGCAGCGCCCACTTTGATGACAGCTACGCCGCCAGCAAGTTTCGCAAGACGCTCTTGTAATTTTTCTCTGTCGAATTCAGAAGTTGTTTCTTCCACTTGAGCGCGGATTTGCGTCACGCGGGCAGAAATTTTGTCTGATTCGCCAGAGCCTTCAACGATTGTTGTGTTTTCTTTTGTAACTACAACTTTAGAAGCGCGTCCCAATTGTGTGATTTCAGTCGATTTCAGGTCAAGGCCAAGATCCTCTGTGATGACTTCTCCGCCAGTAAGGACAGCGATGTCTTCAAGCATTGCTTTACGGCGGTCACCGAAGCCAGGAGCTTTAACAGCAACTGCGTTGAATGTGCCGCGAAGTTTGTTCACAACAAGTGTTGCAAGCGCTTCGCCTTCAACATCCTCAGCGATCAGAAGCAATGGTTTGCCTTGCTGAACAACCTGCTCAAGCACAGGAAGGATTTCTTGAATGTTTGTGATTTTTTTGTCTGTGATTAAGATGTAAGGATTGTCTAGAACCGCTTCCATCTTATCAGAGTCAGTTACCATGTAAGGAGACGCATACCCGCGGTCGAATTGCATACCTTCCACAACTTCAAGCTCAGTTGTGAAGCCTTTTGACTCTTCGATTGTGATAACGCCGTCGTTTCCTACGCGCTCCATTGCTTCAGCGATAAGGCTTCCAACTTCCTCATCAGCAGCAGAGATCGCAGCAACCTGAGCGATAGACTCTTTGCCTTCGATCGGTTTAGAGATTTCTTTCAGGTTTTCGATCGCAACGTTTACAGCTTGTTCCATACCTTTACGCACGCCTACAGGGTTAGCGCCCGCTGTTACGTTTTTAAGGCCTTCACGGATCATTGCTTGCGCAAGAACTGTTGCAGTTGTTGTACCGTCACCGGCAACGTCGTTTGTTTTGCTGGCTACTTCAGCAACAAGCTTAGCACCCATGTTTTCAAACGCGTCTTCAAGCTCGATTTCTTTTGCGATTGTTACACCGTCATTTGTGATTAACGGAGAACCGAATTTTTTCTCTAGAACCACGTTGCGTCCTTTTGGTCCTAAAGTTACTTTTACAGCATCAGCAAGTGCATCGACACCACGAAGCATTGCGCGGCGAGCTTCTTCACTAAACTTAATATCTTTTGCCATGTTTACAAGACCTCCTCGAATTTTTAAGTAGTTGTTTATTTAAGAATTAGCCGATAACAGCTAAAATGTCGCTTTCACGTAAGATTAAGTATTCAGTACCTTCGTATTTCACTTCAGTACCTGCGTATTTTGAGAAGATAATGCGGTCGCCCTCTTTTACTTCTAAAGCAACGCGCTCTCCGCTTTCTAACACGCGACCTGAACCAGCTGCCACGATTTTGCCTTCTTGCGGTTTTTCTTTTGCAGAATCCGGCAACACAATTCCGCTGGCAGTTTTTTCTTCAGATTCTACGAGTTCAATGACAACGCGATCACCTAATGGCTTTAACAATGTAATAACCTCCTCAATAGTATGAATATGTAATTTTAGCACTCAGCTCTAAAGAGTGCTAACACAGTTATTATAATAAAGAATCTCACTTCCAATTTCAAGTGATAAGATAAAAAATTTTCACGCTTTCATGATTCTTTTCGAGCCCCTCATCCCTTAGCTTTTTCACCCTCCGTTCCGATTATGTTACAATAGCTGTAGATGAATGAAACCCATTTAACAAAGGAGTACATACCATTTGAGAAAACAGTATTGGTTTATTATTTTGACATACATCGTCATGCAGTTTTCCGCATTAATCGGGATTCCATTGTTATATAAATTCGGTTATGCCGGAGGACAGCCTACCAAGGAGAATATGTTGCACGCACAAGGATTATGGTCCGTCATCAGCTTTATCGCCTGTCTCGTTGTCGTTCTGCTCATTCTGAGAACGGCTCCAAAAACAACACTGCGAAACGGCCGGAAAGACTCCGTCGGGCTTTCTATCCTGTGGGCGATAGCCGGTTTTTTCATTGCCCTTTTCTCTCAAGGAATAGCAGGCTCTATAGAATATTATGTATTCGGCATTGGAAGAGAATCAGAAAATACTCAAGCCATTCTGAAAGTCATTCAGGCAGTTCCGCTCATGATGATCGTTTCTTCTATCGTCGGGCCAATATTAGAAGAAATTATCTTCAGAAAAATCATTTTCGGCGCGCTTTATGAAAAAACGAATTTCTTTTTTGCAGGACTGCTCAGCTCGATTATTTTCGGTATTGTTCACGCTGATTTGAAACACCTTCTTCTTTATAC
This sequence comes from Bacillus vallismortis, assembly GCF_004116955.1. Taxonomy (NCBI): domain Bacteria; kingdom Bacillati; phylum Bacillota; class Bacilli; order Caryophanales; family Bacillaceae; genus Bacillus; species Bacillus vallismortis. The sequence continues at coordinate 2,879,206 of NZ_CP026362.1, forward strand.
AGCAATGGGCTTTACCTTTGCCTTCTTGTATGCCAGAACAAAACGGATATGGGTGCCGATTTTCGCCCATGTCATGATGAATACGTTTGTCGTTATCATGCAGCTTGAGCCTGTTCAGAAGTATCTTGAACAGCAGAGCACACAAATGCAATTGATTATTGGAGGATTATTTTCATGAGAAACCCGGTCGTTTGGGGAATGATCTATTTTGCCGTAGGGTGCATCTTTACTTATCTTGCCGCAAGCTCGCCAGGCAGCATGTGGTCATTCTACTCCATCCTGCTGATGGTGTTCGCCGCCTACAACATCAGCATTTCATTTAAGATGTTCGCCTTTTCATTTAAAATCAAAAAGAACCAGAAATAAAGAAAACCCATTTCTCGGAGAGAAATGGATTCGAAATTAAATCCTAAAACGGTTTTCGTTTTAGGATTTTGTCATTTTTCAGCGTGATTGAGAACCCTTGAAGCCTAGGAAAAGCGAGCATTGGAGCGGAGCGAATGTTTTAATTCGTGAGCACCAACGCACAGGCTTGACAACGAATGCGAGGGTTTGTCAACACGCTGAATCCATTTCTCACATGAGAAATGGATTTTTATGATTGCCCGGAAGACACGTCCTGATCGGAAGCGCTGCTTTTCTGCGCTTTCCGATAAGCGGCCCTCGATATCAAAATACTGATTTCATATAAGATCAAAAGCGGAACAGTGACCATCATATGAGACAAAAGCTCAGGAGGCGTAATCAAGGCAGCGATCACAAGCAGCACAAAATACGCATACTTTCTGACCTTCGCTAAGAACATCGGAGTCACAATTCCAAGCCTGGTCAAAAACATGAGGATGACCGGCATTTGAAACAATAAGCCGAACGGAATTGTCAGCTGCAGGAGAAAGTGAAAATACTCATTAATTCCGATCACCTGATTGACATTCAAGTCTTGAGAGATTCGCTTCATAAAATCAACCACAAAAGGAAATAAAATATAATATGAAAAGGATAAGCCCGCTAAAAACAGCAAAACAGAGATTGGAATGTAGCTGAGCGTCACTTTTCGCTCTTTCTCATAAAGGCCCGGGCTCACAAAAGCCCAAAGCTGATACAGAATCACCGGCGAGGTCAGGACAATTCCGATGATAAACGCGAATTGCATAAACACAAAAAGCGGGTCTGTCAGGTTAAACGCGTTAAGCGTCAGCTCTTTCGCCTCATCTGTTTCTTGCAGATATACAATAATCGGCTTCGCTAAAAAAAACCCTGCGATAAAGAAAACGACAAAGGCCAACGCCACAACCAGCAATCGTTTTCGAAGCTCAGCAATATGCTCCAGCAGCGACATTTGATTCACTTTCATTCTTGTCATCCTTACTTACTGATCTTCTTTCTTTTTTTCCTCTTCATCACTCGTTAATCCTTTAGTAGCGTTTTTGAATTCACGAAGTGTGTCTCCAGCTGCTTTCCCCAGTTCAGGCAGCTTTTTGGGACCGAAGATAATCAAAGCAATGATTGCGATAACAGCAAGGCTTCCAGGACCGATCGGCATATGTGGGCTCCTCCTTTCCCTCTATTCGATTTCCTCCAAAACTGAATAATGCTTTAAGAAATAGACAAGTGACTGAAGCTCTACAGCTAAATCTATATGGTGAATTCGAATGTGGTCCGGCACATTCAAACGGGCCGGCGTAAAATTAAGAATACCCTTTATCCCTAACGCGACTAATCTGTCTGTAATGGGCTGAGCGGCAACTGCTGGCACTGTTAGAATGGCAACTGATTCATCTTTTACATACTGTTCAAGGTCATTAAGATTATAGACGGGCACACCGCCTACCTCAGTTCCTATTTTACTCTCATTTATATCAAAAGCCATAGAAATTTTTGTGTTATTATTTTTTGTGAAATTATAGTGAAGAAATGCCGTTCCCAAGTTCCCGACACCAATCAAGATGACATCTGTCATTTCATCCTGATCAAGCGTTTTGCGGAAAAAAGACAGCAAATAATCCACGTTATATCCATATCCTTTTTTGCCAAGAGCTCCAAAATAGGAAAAATCCCTGCGAATCGTGGCGGAATCAACCTTTACGGCATCACTGAGTTCAGCGGAAGATACACGCTGTTTTCCTGACGCATGCAGGTTCTTTAAAAAGCGATAGTAGAGCGGCAGCCGTTTTGCCGTCGCCTGCGGAATTTTTGATTGATCCTTATTCATTTTTGGTCCTCCACATTATACTCGGATAGTTCTCTTTTAAAGTCACCGTTTTTCCCGCCTGTCTTTTCAAGCAAGAAAGTAGGGCCGATGACCATCCCTTTATCAAGAGCCTTGCACATATCGTAAACAGTAAGAGCGCACACCGATGCAGAAGTGAGCGCTTCCATTTCCACACCTGTACTCCCTTTCGTTTTGACCTGTGCTTTTATATGAAGTATAACTTCTGTTTCTTTTATTTTCCAGTCAAACGATATGTCTACCCCGCTCAGTGATAGCGGATGGCACATCGGAATGATATTGGACGTTTGCTTTGCGGCCATAATGCCTGCCACCTGCGAAACAGCCAATACATCTCCTTTACCGATATCGTGACTTTGTATTTTCTCGTACACTTCATGCTTCATGTGTACGCTTGAAACAGCCGCCGCAGTACGGACAGTCGAAGATTTTTCGCTGATATCCACCATCTGGGCTCGTCCCTGTTCATTAAAATGAGAAAATCCATTCATATTCAAACTCTCCTTAAAAAGATCATACACTATTTTCTTCTCTATGTCTTATTCGGCCAATGTATTGTTTGCTGACTTCTGATTGATAAGCTACACTTAACTTATTATAGCAGAGGTGAAATAATATGATGATCTTACAAGTTAATCAGCTGTCCAAATCATTTGGTGCTGATACTATTTTAAACAATATAAAGCTGGAAGTCAGAAATCGTGATCGCATTGCCATTGTTGGTCGAAATGGCGCGGGTAAATCCACGCTGCTTAAAATTATCGCAGGCCAGCTATCGTATGAAAAGGGCGAAATCATTAAACCGAAAGATATGACAATGGGATATCTCGCCCAGCATACGGGCTTGGATTCTAAGCTTACCATAAAAGAAGAGCTGCTGACTGTTTTTGACCACTTGAAAGCAATGGAAAAAGAAATGCGGACGATGGAAGAAAAAATGGCGGCAGCTGATCCGGATGAATTGGAAAGCATTATGAAAACCTATGACCGGCTTCAGCAGGAATTCAAAGATAAAGGCGGCTATCAATATGAAGCGGATGTCAGATCTGTGCTGCACGGCCTTGGTTTCAGCCATTTTGACGATTCTACACAGGTCCAAAGCCTGAGCGGAGGCCAGAAAACAAGGCTGGCCCTAGGTAAGCTTCTATTAACACAGCCCGATTTGCTCATTCTCGATGAGCCGACAAACCATCTGGATATTGACACACTAACCTGGCTTGAACATTATTTGCAAGGCTATTCAGGCGCCATTATGATCGTTTCGCATGACCGTTACTTTTTAGACAAAGTGGTAAACCAAGTGTACGAGGTATCAAGAGCTGAAAGCAAAAAATATCACGGCAACTACAGCGCTTATCTCGACCAAAAAGCCGCGCAATATGAAAAAGATCTGAAAGTATATGAAAAGCAGCAGGACGAAATCGCTAAGCTCCAAGACTTCGTAGACCGAAATCTGGCGAGAGCCTCTACCACAAAACGAGCGCAAAGCCGCAGAAAGCAGCTTGAGCGAATGGACGTCATGTCAAAACCGCTCGGCGATGAAAAATCCGCAAGCTTTCATTTTGATATTACAAAACAGAGCGGAAACGAAGTCTTGCGTGTTCAGGATCTCACAATCAGCTATGAAAACCAGCCTCCGCTTTTAACGGAAGTGTCGTTCATGCTCACAAGAGGAGAAAGCGCTGCGCTTGTCGGCCCTAACGGAATCGGTAAGTCGACATTGCTGAAAACATTAATGGACACCCTGAAGCCAGATCAAGGAACGATCTCATATGGGTCGAATGTCAGTGTCGGCTACTATGACCAGGAGCAGGCTGAGCTGACTTCCGCTAAACGTGTCCTTGATGAACTGTGGGATGAGTATCCGGGGCTTCCGGAGAAAGAAATCAGAACTTGTCTCGGAAACTTCTTATTTTCCGGAGATGATGTATTGAAACCCGTGCATTCATTAAGCGGGGGCGAAAAAGCAAGATTGGCCCTTGCTAAGCTGATGCTTCAAAAAGCGAATTTTCTCATTCTTGATGAACCGACAAACCATCTGGACTTAGATAGCAAAGAAGTCCTCGAAAACGCGCTGATTGATTATCCGGGCACACTGTTATTTGTCTCACATGACAGATATTTTATTAACAGAATCGCCACAAGAGTGTTTGAGCTTTCCTCAAACCATATAGAAGAGTATCTGGGAGATTACGATTATTATACGGAGAAAAAAACAGAACAGCTTGAACTGGAAAAAATGAATCAGCAAGAAGAAGCCGAAAAAACGCCTGCTTCGATAAAGTCTGACTCCAAACGTTCCTACGAAGAAGAAAAAGAATGGAAAAAGAAAGAACGACAACGGCTGCGGCGAATTGAAGAAATTGAAATCGCTGTTCAAACCATTGAAGAAAACATCAGCCGCAATGATGAATTGCTATGTGATCCGGAAGTCTATCAAGACCATGAAAAGGTACAAGCCATCCATGCTGACAACGAAAAGCTCAATCAGGAGCTGGAAACTCTTTTATCCGAATGGGAAGAACTATCCACAGAAGAAGATTAAAAAAAGTCAAGCACCTCTTTTTAGAGGTGCTTTTTATCCACAGAAAATAACCCTATAAAACAAATAAGTAAGCGTTTTATACACATTATCCACAAAATTTTCTGAATTCATCCACTTTATTAACAATGTCCTCAACCCTTTATCCATCGATACCTTCATAATTACTAACAGATATGTGGATAAATTGAGAATTATCTGTTAATAACAAATAAAAAGCCTCACTCCATTATGTCGTGAGACTTTGATAAGAAGTCAATTCAAGGCCAGGCTGGCCATTCATATCATATGCACCGCGAATTCCCTTCTCAAATGCAATAGTGCCAGCCGCAGCAATCATCGCAGCATTGTCCGTACACAATGCCAACGGAGGAATGACAAGCGCAATCCCTTCATGCTGGGCAAATTCCTTTTCTAGTGCAGCTCTGAGTCCTCTGTTTGCAGCTACTCCACCGGCTAAAAGGACCTGTTTCACATCATATTCCTTTGCCGCACGCGCCGTTTTCGTCACTAAGACATCAATCACGCTATTTTGGAAACTGGCAGACAAATCTTCCGGAGCAATCTCCTGCCCTTTTTGGGACGCATTATGAAGCGTATTGATCACCGCGGACTTCAACCCACTGAAGCTGAAATTGTATGAGCCTTCTTCGAGCCATGCGCGAGGAAGCGGAATATTGTCATTTCCTTTTTCGGCAAGCTTGTCAATTTGCGGTCCGCCCGGATATGGCAGTCCCATCGTTCGCGCCACTTTGTCATAAGCTTCTCCTGCTGCATCATCGAGCGTTTCCCCAATGACGTCAAATGATCCGTGTTCCTTCATATAAACCAATTCTGTATGGCCTCCTGAAACGACTAAAGCCAGTGCTGGAAATACAATGTCTTCTACAAGGCGATTCGCGTATATATGACCGGCTATATGATGGACGCCAATTAACGGAATGTTATGCGCAAAGCTCAATGCTTTAGCAGCGTTTACTCCGATAAGAAGCGCTCCCACAAGTCCCGGACCTTCAGTAACTGCAATCGCGTCAATTTCACTATACGTCATGTCAGCTTTACGAAAAGCCTCTTCTATGACCAAAGTAATTTGCTCAACATGATGTCTTGACGCAATTTCCGGAACAACGCCTCCAAAGCGCTTATGGCTATCAATTTGAGAAGCCACTACGTTCGAAATGATTTCTTTTCCGTTTTTTACGATAGCTGCCGCCGTTTCATCACAGCTTGTTTCAATTCCTAATACGTACGTCTCTTTTTGCTCACTCATTTATCGTCACCCACATAATTAACGCATCTTCCCCGTTATCAGTATAATAGTTCTTTCTTATTCCGCCGGGCTGCATCCCGAACTTTTTATATAAGCCTTGAGCAGGATGATTCGAAACCCTCACTTCAAGCGAAAGCCTCCTTGCATCTTTTTCTTTGCACAGTTCCACCGCTGAGCGAAAAAGCGTTTCTCCTAAAGACTGGCCTCGATACTCCGGCTTGATCGCGATATTTGTAATTTGGGCATCGTCCATCACAATCCAAATTCCGCAATACCCAGCAACATGGCCGTCCTTTTCAATCACGAAATAATGAGCATACGGATTTTCCAGCAGCTCATGATAAAAAGAATCCTTCGTCCAAGGAGACGTAAACGAGGATGTTTCGATTTCGTATACGTGATCAATATCATCAGGCCGCATGATTCTGACGGCTGCTTTTGTTTTCATCCTATCACCCTACTTTTGACTTTCAATCCATTTCGCTTCCGCTTCTGCCAGCCGCAAGTAATCCGGGACAAGCCGGTGAACGTCCTCTGCTTCCTTTTCCGCACCTAGAAAAGCCAATTCTGAAGGACGCGGATTTTGTTGAGCCGCAGCGCCAATGACCGCTTTAGTTCCAAGCACATCCTCTATCATCTGCTTATGAATAGAAGTATCATGACCTAAAAACAAAACAGGGCGATCCTTTTCTTTTAGCATCTCCAGCCATTCGGCCAGCATCACATTTTGATCTGGAACCACTTGCTCCAAAAGCCCGTTTTTATATTCATACAGTCCTGTATACACCTGTCCACGTCTGGCATCAAAGATAGGGCTGATCAAACCGTCAAAATGCCGTCCATTTGCCGCGAGCGTCTCAAGGCTTGATACAGCAGCAATCGGTATGTGTAAAGACCAGGCAAGGGTTTTGGCGAGCGTCACACCAATTCTGACTCCTGTGTATGAACCAGGGCCTTTTGCAACAACAATTTTAGAAAGATCCTGCGGTGTCATATCACAATCATTCAGTAATGAATGAACAGCAGGCATTGCTCTGACAGAGTGGTTCTTTTTCAAATATGTCATGTGTTCTGCTATGACGGTGTCTTCTCGAAGCAGCGCAATGCCCAACGTATAATTTGATGTGTCAATTGCTAATATTGTCATGTCTACTTATCTCCTCACAAAGCATTTCATACCGATCCCCGACAGCAGTAAAGGTTATTTCCCGCTCTTCATCACCAGCTCTTTTGATGACAATTTGCAGTCGCTCCTGCGGCAGCTGTTCTTCAATTAAATGAGCCCATTCAACGAGACAGACACCTTGTCCGTGAAAATATTCATCAAGTCCCAAATCTTCACTTTCATCTTCCATTCTATACACATCCATATGATAAAGAGGAAGTGTGCCATCGTTATATTCTTTTATAATTGTAAAAGTCGGACTGTTTACAACACGTGTAATTCTAAGTCCTTTTGCAAAACCTTTCGTAAAAGTTGTTTTTCCGGCTCCTAAATCGCCCTCTAATGTCAGGACGTCTCCCGGTTTAGCAAACGATGCCGTCAGCTTGGCAATCGCTTTTGTTTCTTCAGGATTTACAGTTCTCCACTTTAATTGCTTCACACGAGTCACCCATCTTATTTAAAATGATTATATCCTTTTTTTTCTAAGATCACTGATGTTTTATCTGTTTTTAGGATCACATTGGATTCAGTTTTTTCTATGACATGACCAATCTTTGTAATGGGCAGTTGACGTGTTTCACACTCTTGCTTCAACAATTCCCATTCCCCCTTTGAAACCGTTCCTGTCAGCTCAAAATCCTCCCCGCCAAATAAAGCCCATTCTTTCCAGTGAGGATGGAGCTTAGGCAAGTCAGAATGGACTGGAAGCATACGTTCATCAATTTCAATTGAAACACAGCTGGCTTCCGCAATCTCATGTAATTCGCTAGCTAATCCGTCACTGATATCATTTAAAGCCGCACGCTGAACATTCGAGCATAATCTGCCGATGTTTACTCTCGGCTGAGGCCGTTTATGCCTGTTGATAAAGTAACTGGCTTCAATCACTGCGTTTTGGGGATCAGTCTCTTCTGACAACAAAGAAAGTCCCGCTGCAGAAGAACCGATTTCACCGGTTACAAACACAACATCGTTGGGTCTTGCCAAGCTACGCAAACATGCCTGTCCCTTTTCAACTTCCCCGATTACAGTGACTGTAACAACTAATTTGTCAGAGGTAGAGACTGTATCGCCGCCAATCAGATCCATATGATATAGTTTCGCCAGTTCATTCATTCCTTCATACATTGCCTTGATTTCAGATTCCGTCCATTTTGAAGGTACCGCAAGTGATACCAAATAAAATTTAGGAATGCCTCCCATCGCGGCAATATCACTTATATTAACGGCTAATGCCTTATACCCGATATCTTCAGGTGAGGAATAGTGTAATTTGAAATGCACGCCTTCTACCATAGTATCAACACAAACAATTTCCTGAACGCCATGTTTCGCAGTGTAGAGCGCTGCATCATCACCAATTCCTACATCAACGGAAGAGTGGTGAGTGGTCCGCGGAGTAATGCTATGTATTAAATCAAATTCATCCATGAACCAAAACCCCCTTTCAACCTGCTTATGCCTATATGTACTCTTCTTAGTGTATCGAATTTTGCTGTAATATCCAAGATGTTGCCGATATAAAAGAAAGCTTGGCTATGACACCAAGCAGAAGCTACCGTAAAAGAAAACACAAAAAAAACGAAAGCATGATCGTTTCGTTTACAAAAAATGGCGGTCCGGACGGGACTCGAACCCGCGACCTCCTGCGTGACAGGCAGGCATTCTAACCAACTGAACTACCGGACCATATTAAAATGAATTATTTTAGTTGCACCCTTCGGGCATTCCTTATTTCATTCATATATTTTGGTTGCGGGGGCAGGATTTGAACCTGCGACCTTCGGGTTATGAGCCCGACGAGCTACCGAACTGCTCCACCCCGCGATGATAATAATTTATGATACAAGCTTGGCGGCGTCCTACTCTCACAGGGGGAAACCCCCGACTACCATCGGCGCTGAAGAGCTTAACTTCCGTGTTCGGCATGGGAACGGGTGTGACCTCTTCGCTATCGCCACCAAACAAATGCCTTCAGGATGAAGGTACTGGACGTTTCTCACAGGATGTGAGAGCCCTTAGCGGAGTTTCTTTCCGCCTTTTAGAGAGATATTCTCTCAAAACTAGATAACAGATATGACATCAATCAAAATGTGGTTAAGTCCTCGATCGATTAGTATCTGTCAGCTCCATGTGTCGCCACACTTCCACCTCAGACCTATCAACCTGATCATCTTTCAGGGATCTTACTTCCTTGCGGAATGGGAAATCTCATCTTGAGGGGGGCTTCATGCTTAGATGCTTTCAGCACTTATCCCGTCCGCACATAGCTACCCAGCGATGCCCTTGGCAGAACAACTGGTACACCAGCGGTGCGTCCATCCCGGTCCTCTCGTACTAAGGACAGCTCCTCTCAAATTTCCTGCGCCCGCGACGGATAGGGACCGAACTGTCTCACGACGTTCTGAACCCAGCTCGCGTACCGCTTTAATGGGCGAACAGCCCAACCCTTGGGACCGACTACAGCCCCAGGATGCGATGAGCCGACATCGAGGTGCCAAACCTCCCCGTCGATGTGGACTCTTGGGGGAGATAAGCCTGTTATCCCCGGGGTAGCTTTTATCCGTTGAGCGATGGCCCTTCCATGCGGAACCACCGGATCACTAAGCCCGACTTTCGTCCCTGCTCGACTTGTAGGTCTCGCAGTCAAGCTCCCTTGTGCCTTTACACTCTGCGAATGATTTCCAACCATTCTGAGGGAACCTTTGGGCGCCTCCGTTACCTTTTAGGAGGCGACCGCCCCAGTCAAACTGCCCACCTGACACTGTCTCCCCGCCCGATAAGGGCGGCGGGTTAGAAGGTCAATACAGCCAGGGTAGTATCCCACCGATGCCTCCACCGAAGCTGGCGCTCCGGTTTCCAAGGCTCCTACCTATCCTGTACAAGCTGTACCAACATTCAATATCAGGCTGCAGTAAAGCTCCACGGGGTCTTTCCGTCCTGTCGCGGGTAACCTGCATCTTCACAGGTACTATAATTTCACCGAGTCTCTCGTTGAGACAGTGCCCAGATCGTTGCGCCTTTCGTGCGGGTCGGAACTTACCCGACAAGGAATTTCGCTACCTTAGGACCGTTATAGTTACGGCCGCCGTTTACTGGGGCTTCAATTCGCACCTTCGCTTACGCTAAGCGCTCCTCTTAACCTTCCAGCACCGGGCAGGCGTCAGCCCCTATACTTCGCCTTACGGCTTCGCAGAGACCTGTGTTTTTGCTAAACAGTCGCCTGGGCCTATTAACTGCGGCTCTCTCGGGCTTGCACCCTAACAGAGCACCCCTTCTCCCGAAGTTACGGGGTCATTTTGCCGAGTTCCTTAACGAGAGTTCTCTCGATCACCTTAGGATTCTCTCCTCGCCTACCTGTGTCGGTTTGCGGTACGGGCACCTCTCACCTCGCTAGAGGCTTTTCTTGGCAGTGTGGAATCAGGAACTTCGCTACTATATTTCGCTCGCCATCACAGCTCAGCCTTATGGGAAACGGATTTGCCTATTTCCCAGCCTAACTGCTTGGACGCGGATATCCAATACCGCGCTTACCCTATCCTCCTGCGTCCCCCCATTGCTCAAATGGTGAGGAGGTGGTACAGGAATATCAACCTGTTGTCCATCGCCTACGCCTTTCGGCCTCGGCTTAGGTCCCGACTAACCCTGAGCGGACGAGCCTTCCTCAGGAAACCTTAGGCATTCGGTGGAGGGGATTCTCACCCCTCTTTCGCTACTCATACCGGCATTCTCACTTCTAAGCGCTCCACCAGTCCTTCCGGTCTGGCTTCACAGCCCTTAGAACGCTCTCCTACCACTGTTCGAAGAACAGTCCGCAGCTTCGGTGATACGTTTAGCCCCGGTACATTTTCGGCGCAGAGTCACTCGACCAGTGAGCTATTACGCACTCTTTAAATGGTGGCTGCTTCTAAGCCAACATCCTGGTTGTCTAAGCAACTCCACATCCTTTTCCACTTAACGTATACTTTGGGACCTTAGCTGGCGGTCTGGGCTGTTTCCCTTTCGACTACGGATCTTATCACTCGCAGTCTGACTCCCAAGGATAAGTCATTGGCATTCGGAGTTTGACTGAATTCGGTAACCCGGTAGGGGCCCCTAGTCCAATCAGTGCTCTACCTCCAAGACTCTTACCTTGAGGCTAGCCCTAAAGCTATTTCGGAGAGAACCAGCTATCTCCAGGTTCGATTGGCATTTCACCCCTACCCACACCTCATCCCCGCACTTTTCAACGTGCGTGGGTTCGGGCCTCCATTCAGTGTTACCTGAACTTCACCCTGGACATGGGTAGATCACCTGGTTTCGGGTCTACGACCACGTACTCATGCGCCCTATTCAGACTCGCTTTCGCTGCGGCTCCGCATCTTCTGCTTAACCTTGCACGGGATCGTAACTCGCCGGTTCATTCTACAAAAGGCACGCCATCACCCGTTAACGGGCTCTGACTACTTGTAGGCACACGGTTTCAGGATCTCTTTCACTCCCCTTCCGGGGTGCTTTTCACCTTTCCCTCACGGTACTGGTTCACTATCGGTCACTAGGGAGTATTTAGCCTTGGGAGATGGTCCTCCCGGATTCCGACGGAATTTCACGTGTTCCGCCGTACTCAGGATCCACTCAGGAGAGAACGAAGTTTTGACTACAGGGCTGTTACCTCCTATGGCGGGCCTTTCCAGACCTCTTCATCTACCTCGTTCCTTTGTAACTCCGTACAGAGTGTCCTACAACCCCAAGAGGCAAGCCTCTTGGTTTGGGCTAATCCCGTTTCGCTCGCCGCTACTCAGGGAATCGCATTTGCTTTCTCTTCCTCCGGGTACTTAGATGTTTCAGTTCCCCGGGTCTGCCTTCTCATATCCTATGAATTCAGATATGGATACCACTCCATTACGAGTGGTGGGTTTCCCCATTCGGAAATCTCCGGATCAAAGCTTGCTTACAGCTCCCCGAAGCATATCGGTGTTCGTCCCGTCCTTCATCGGCTCCTAGTGCCAAGGCATCCACCGTGCGCCCTTTCTAACTTAACCGTTAAAAAGAATCACTATGTGATATCTTGTCTTACTAATTGAATGTGATGTCTACTGTTATCTAGTTTTCAAAGAACAACGCATAGGACATGCTAACACATGCGTTGCCACACGATGTGGCGCATTTAGCAGGTGCTCCTATGTCTGAAGGAATGATCCTTCAAAACTAAACAAGACAGGGAACGTTCTGTTTATAAGACCCAAGGTCTTATATTCCGTAATATATCCTTAGAAAGGAGGTGATCCAGCCGCACCTTCCGATACGGCTACCTTGTTACGACTTCACCCCAATCATCTGTCCCACCTTCGGCGGCTGGCTCCTAAAAGGTTACCTCACCGACTTCGGGTGTTACAAACTCTCGTGGTGTGACGGGCGGTGTGTACAAGGCCCGGGAACGTATTCACCGCGGCATGCTGATCCGCGATTACTAGCGATTCCAGCTTCACGCAGTCGAGTTGCAGACTGCGATCCGAACTGAGAACAGATTTGTGGGATTGGCTTAACCTCGCGGTTTCGCTGCCCTTTGTTCTGTCCATTGTAGCACGTGTGTAGCCCAGGTCATAAGGGGCATGATGATTTGACGTCATCCCCACCTTCCTCCGGTTTGTCACCGGCAGTCACCTTAGAGTGCCCAACTGAATGCTGGCAACTAAGATCAAGGGTTGCGCTCGTTGCGGGACTTAACCCAACATCTCACGACACGAGCTGACGACAACCATGCACCACCTGTCACTCTGCCCCCGAAGGGGACGTCCTATCTCTAGGATTGTCAGAGGATGTCAAGACCTGGTAAGGTTCTTCGCGTTGCTTCGAATTAAACCACATGCTCCACCGCTTGTGCGGGCCCCCGTCAATTCCTTTGAGTTTCAGTCTTGCGACCGTACTCCCCAGGCGGAGTGCTTAATGCGTTAGCTGCAGCACTAAGGGGCGGAAACCCCCTAACACTTAGCACTCATCGTTTACGGCGTGGACTACCAGGGTATCTAATCCTGTTCGCTCCCCACGCTTTCGCTCCTCAGCGTCAGTTACAGACCAGAGAGTCGCCTTCGCCACTGGTGTTCCTCCACATCTCTACGCATTTCACCGCTACACGTGGAATTCCACTCTCCTCTTCTGCACTCAAGTTCCCCAGTTTCCAATGACCCTCCCCGGTTGAGCCGGGGGCTTTCACATCAGACTTAAGAAACCGCCTGCGAGCCCTTTACGCCCAATAATTCCGGACAACGCTTGCCACCTACGTATTACCGCGGCTGCTGGCACGTAGTTAGCCGTGGCTTTCTGGTTAGGTACCGTCAAGGTGCCGCCCTATTTGAACGGCACTTGTTCTTCCCTAACAACAGAGCTTTACGATCCGAAAACCTTCATCACTCACGCGGCGTTGCTCCGTCAGACTTTCGTCCATTGCGGAAGATTCCCTACTGCTGCCTCCCGTAGGAGTCTGGGCCGTGTCTCAGTCCCAGTGTGGCCGATCACCCTCTCAGGTCGGCTACGCATCGTTGCCTTGGTGAGCCATTACCTCACCAACTAGCTAATGCGCCGCGGGTCCATCTGTAAGTGGTAGCCGAAGCCACCTTTTATGTTTGAACCATGCGGTTCAAACAAGCATCCGGTATTAGCCCCGGTTTCCCGGAGTTATCCCAGTCTTACAGGCAGGTTACCCACGTGTTACTCACCCGTCCGCCGCTAACATCAGGGAGCAAGCTCCCATCTGTCCGCTCGACTTGCATGTATTAGGCACGCCGCCAGCGTTCGTCCTGAGCCAGGATCAAACTCTCCATAAAGTAATGGAGCGCAGATTAAGTTCGTCACATTCTGTGACAACATCTGCATGACCTGCATCATGCAGGCCCCTGACTACGCACATCGCTGTGCGATTTATAAAAATGAATTAACAGGTACGTTTTGTCTTGTTTAGTTTTCAAAGATCATTCAATAATGGAGCGGGTGATGAGAATCGAACTCACGACATCAGCTTGGAAGGCTGAGGTTTTACCACTAAACTACACCCGCGTGGTATTTTATAATGGCGCGCCCGAGAGGAGTCGAACCCCTAACCTTTTGATCCGTAGTCAAACGCTCTATCCAATTGAGCTACGGGCGCTTATCAAGCGACTTAACTATCATACTATCAATCGATGTTGAAGTCAAGAAGTTTTTTAAAACGTTTTTTTCGACAATCGAACCTTTTCTCAATTCGACTTCTCTTATTATACACGTTTTCGAAAACTTGTAAACACCTTTGAAAAACTTTTTTGTTTTTCGTGTTGTTGTGTGCTGTTCATCAGCGACGTTTAATAATATACCATGTGTATTTTATTAGGTCAACAACTTTTGTATATTTTTTTATTTTATTCTCTCACGTTTTTTCAATGTATACTTTATCGCATCGTACACATACCATTAAACATAAACGAGTAGCGATATGATTGCCTGATCGGGGTATGAAGATGCCCATGAAATTCATGAGCACCTTCTTAATGTGCACTTCCTATTCATTCAACAATAGGCGTTAAAGAATCATCGCTCCATATCTCTCCCTTATTAAGTGTCCAGCTGTCGTTATATAAAGCTGAAGCGCCCTTGTTTACACTCGGGCTCCACTCATCATTCCAAGCCAGAAAGTAAATGGTTTTAGGATATTTTTGTTTTATTGCATTGATCAACAAGCTGTAATCAAAGCTGCCGTTTGCAATTTGCGGGCCGACTTCAGTAAAGGCAAATGGTTTATTAAGCGCTATTAGCTGGTCGTATCCGTTAATCGAATAGGCATCTTGGAAATATGCATCTAACCCGACAATATCTACATAAGACGCACCCGGGTAGAAATCGGTTTTAAAATCCCGGTTGGCGTCGGGAGAGTAAACCCAAAACAAATGATCAAGACCTCTTGTCTCGGTCATATAATGATAGATTTTTTTATAGAGCTGTTTATAGAGGGAAACTCTTTCTTGATCCTTTTGATTATATGATGTAAGTCCCCACCAAAACCATTCACCGTTCATTTCATGCAGCGGCCTGAACAGAACAGGCACGCCTTCATTCTCCAGTTCTTGAAGTCCGTCAGCAATTTTGCTGAGCATGACATTCAGCCGCTTCCCTTCCGCTGTTGAAGAATCTAATATGTTTTTGTACTGATCGTTTGTAATCGGTGTTTTAAAATGCCCTGACTGAAAAGCAGGATTCGCCAGATGCAAACTGATTTGCGGGATTCCTCCGCTTTTCCAATATGATAGCAGCTCGCTGTTACAGCTGACATCAATCGAATCTTCAATCGTTGCTGTTTCAAGCCATCCTCTTGCATAATCACAGCCATAAATAGCAGGTGATTGTCCTGCTGCACTTCGGATTCTATCAGCCTCAGCCATAGAAAATGTGTCATGGCTATAGCCCCCAAACGCTCCGGAAAGGACTCTGTTTTCTGTTCGATTAGGCAGATGAGCAAGCCAATTCATCACTGCTTTTGTGGTCTGCTGTGCATGAGGGTTCACAGGATACACAGTATGCGCTTCAATTGGTCTTGCCAGAACAGCAGACGCAAGTAAAACGATCATGAGCAGACAGATCGTATGTTTCTTAAACAATTGCAACTCCTCCATTCATTAAGGATGAGATATTATCATTTCACATGTTCCTTCTATTGAAAACTCGCCAAAATGCGCTGGCAAAATAAAGTGTGCGCCTGTATTACACTCGTACTGAATATCATTCATGACAATTCGTCCTGATCCCTTCAGGACACTCCCCAGCAAATAAGCTTGATAAGAAGGAAAAACAGCTCGGCCTTTAATCCTCCATTTGTATACGGAGAAATCATCCGTTTGTACATAAACGGTGATTTGGGCATTACCGACTTCTTCGACTGCCGGTGTATGGATTGTATCGGTATGCGGTATCGTTATGACTTCCATGGCTTTTTCTATATGAAGCGTTCTTTTTTGGCCTTTATCATCGCAGCGGTCATAATCGTAAACGCGATACGTTGTATCAGAGTTTTGCTGAATTTCAAGGACAAGTGTTCCCTCACATAAAGCGTGGAGCGTACCGCTTGGGACATAAAAGAAATCTCCCGGCTTTATTTTGAGGCGCCTCAACAGTCCGTTCCAATCGCCGCTTTCCATTCTCCGTTTAAACTCTTCCTTTGTACTTGCGTGGTGGCCCAAAATCAGTTCGGCGTCATCTTTGCAATCAATAATATACCAGCACTCCGTTTTCCCAAGATCACCGTTTTCATGCATTATTGCATAATCATCGTCAGGATGGACTTGCACGGAAAGATCCATATTGGCGTCCAGCAGCTTTACAAGCAGCGGAAACACCTTTCCATCTGAAAAACCGAAAATCTCCGGATGATCCTGCCACACTTGGTCAAGTGTCTTTCCTGCCAGCGGGCCGTTTTTAACAGCCGATGAGCCATTGGCATGTGCAGAAACGGCCCAGCACTCACCTGTTTTTTCCGAGGGGATCGCGTAGCCGAAAACGTCACGAAGCTTTGTTCCTCCCCATAATCTTTCTTTAAAGACAGGCTCCAAAAATAAAGGGTGCTTCATGATTGCACCTCCCCGGCTGAAAATGCTTCCTGTAAGGCCTGAGCCGCTAAAACAAACGTGCCGATGATCCCGGCGTTACTGCCCAAATATGGAGGTGCAATATATCCGCTTACACTTTCAGATAATTCAGAAAAATAAAAGTATCCGTTCATGATTTTCGGCACATATTCATAAATATAAGGAAACATTTGCTGCTGGTTCATGACCCCGCCGCCAAGAATGATTTTTTCAGGCGCAAGGATCAAAATATATTGAACCAGCGCTTGGGCAATATAGTATCCTTCCAGTTCCCAGACTTGGGGTATATCTGATAAATCAGCAGCTTTTTTCCCCCAGCGCGCTTCAATGGCGGGACCGGATGCCAAGCCTTCAAAGCAATCCTTATGATACGGGCAAATCCCTTGGTATACATCATCCGGGTGCCTCCGGATATAAATATGGCCCATCTCTGGGTGTGACAGCCCCTGAAGGAGCCGGCCCTCTACAATTGCGCCCGCCCCAATGCCAGTGCCAATCGTTATATACAGGCAGCTGTTGAGACCCCTAGCTTCACCAAAAAGGAATTCACCCAGCGCCGCAGCATTGACATCCGTACTAAAACCGACTGGGATGTTCATTTCATTCTTAACGGTTTGCAAAAAGGGGTAGTGTCTCCAGCCGTCTTTCGGCGTGGCCCTAATGGTTCCGTATGTTTCACTGGTTTTATTGGTATCAACGGGACCAAAGGAGCCGATGCCGATGGCCTGTAATGAGAATGGGCGAAAATATTGAAACACTTTCTCTAATGTTTCATCCGGCATCGTTGTCGGAATCTCTACTCGGTCAATGATCGTTCCATCTTCTTTGCCGACGGCACAAACAAATTTTGTGCCGCCTGCTTCAATACCGCCAAGCATACAGATGGCCTCCTTGTTGTCTTTGCGATCAGCGCCGTATGTTTACCGAAGTGACGACAAACTTGTCATGCCGATGACGCGAAAAGGAATACTCAAATGGAATGCCGTTATCTAAGAAGCCCACATGTTCGACTTCGAGAATTGGATCATCTTGTTTACAGCCCAGATGCTCCTGGTCAATATGATCAGATTTACAGGCCCTGATTTTCCGATGCGATCCGGCGATTTTCAGCTGCAGCCCGTTTGTGATGTGGTTGTAGACCGAATCATGAAGGACATCATCATTAATGCCCGGTATTAAATGAGTCGGCATATATGTTTTTTCCAATACATAGGGCTCTCCCTCTACTATCCGCAGCCGTACGACATAATAAACCGGGGTTTTCTGATCAATGGACAAATGAGCGGCCACTTCCTCTGTGGGAAATTGCACTTCGAACTGAATGACCTTGCTTTTAATTTCCTTATCTTTCAGCAAGTTGGTCAATCCAAGGATTTCATTGCTGACCACATGGACATGGTCATCCTGTATCGCTGATTGAATAATAAACGTGCCATGGCCTCGTTTTCTGAACAGAAGCCCTTCAGCAACCAAATTATCCAAGGCTCTTTTCATCGTCATGCGGCTTGAGTTGAACTCTTTTGCAAGAGATACTTCATCGGGAATCGGCTGATCGATCGGATAGACGTTATTTTTGATTCTATTTCTCATTTCATTTGCGATGATTTCGTATTTATTCATTGGTATCCTCCGGCAGCTATTAGAGTTTGATATCACATAAGCTATTACGGATATCATAAGTTCTTTTCCCTGTTTCATCAATGTTGCGGCTTTGCTGTGAACTCTCATCATCATGATGATTGCCGGAAGATCTGTAAATCTAGAAACCGTTTTGCTCAGCAATCTTTTTGAACCATTTTCCGCTCTTTTTGACGGTCCTTTCTCCGTCTTTCTCGAGATTGACTGATACAAATCCATATCTGTTTTTATAGGCATTTGTCCAAGACCAGTTGTCCATGAACGTCCATAAGTGATAGCCTTTTACGTTTGATCCTTCCTGTATGGCACGGTGAATCCATTTGAGGTGCTCTTTTATAAACTCGATCCGGTAATCATCTTGAATGATGCCTTGTTCGTCTCTGAAGCGTTCCTCACCTTCGACTCCCATGCCGTTTTCCGATATAAAGCACTCAATGTTTCCGTAGTTTTCTTTTAAATTGATCAAAATATCATAAACGCCTTTTTCGTAAATCTCCCATCCGCGATGAGGATTCATTTTGCGCCCCGGCATGACGTAAGGATCAAAATACCTGTCAGGCAAGAAAGGCGCATCGGGATTCGGAAGATGTTCTTTTGCTTTTACCCGTCTCGGCTGGTAATAATTCACGCCCAACAGATCAATCGTATTGTGTTTGATAACCTCAAGATCTTCTATCTTATAGTCGGGCACAAAGCCTTCGCTCTTCAAAATCTCAACCAGGCCTTTTGGGAATTCCCCTTTGACAGAAGGGTCTAAAAAGGATCTGTTAAAAAATGCGTCCGCTATTTCCCCCGCTTTGACGTCGGCCGGATGGCTGCTTCTAGGGTATGAAGGGGTCAAATTTAAGATAATCCCAATTTTTCCGTCCTGCTTCATTTCCCTGTAAGCCTGAATGGCACGGGCACTTGATAGCATCGTATGAAACCCGACCTGGACAGCCTCTTTAAAATCGACCTTGTTTGGATAATGAAAATCATATAAGTATCCGCCTTCTACAGGAACGATTGGTTCATTATGCGTGAACCATTTTTTCACCCGGTCGCCAAACAAACGGAAGCTTGACTTCGCATAGTTTTCATAGGCGTCAACGGTTTCTCTGTTTGCCCAGCCGCCATTTTTTTGAAGTTCCATCGGCATATCGAAATGAAACAAATTGACAAAAGGCTCTATTCCGTTAGCGATCAGCTCATCGATGACTCCCGCATAGAAATCTGCAGCTTCGGCGTTGATTTCGCCTGTTCCGTCCGGTATTAAACGCGACCAGGAAATTGACATCCGGAACGAGTTGTGGCCAAGCTCCTTCATCAGCCTGATATCTTCTTTATAATGATCGTAAAATTGAGATGTCGTTGCAGGTCCGACACGGTTAAAAAAACGATGTGGTTCTTTTTCAAACCAATAATCCCATATATTCTGCCCTTTTCCGTCTCTATCGGCGGCACCCTCTGTTTGTGTTGCTGAAGCGGATGAGCCCCACCAAAAATCATATGGAAAACGATATTGTTTTGTTTGCGCCAAGTCTCTCTCCCCTTATGTCACATTTTGATGCTGTTATCATTTTGCTGGGCAGCTGTTTCCTGTACAGCCTGTTCTTTTTCTTTTGCAAGATGTAATTTATCCATTGCTTTTAGGAACGGAAACCAAATCACGAAGACAATCAGCAGATTGACAAGCTGCATCACGCCCCCCATGATCGAGTTCGTTGCCATGATGCCATTAATGAATAATGGAACCGTCCACGGGACCGTAACACCAGTCGGAGGCGGAACGAGCCCGGCTGACATGGCCAGATAGGTGACGAGCGTAACAACCATCGGCGCCAAAACCCAAGGCACAATAATGATCGGATTCATAACAATCGGAAGCCCGAATATAATCGGTTCGTTTACATTAAAAATACCGGGAGCCAGGCCGAGTTTTGATACTTGCTTCATCTGCCTGCTTTTCATGAATATGAGTATGGTAAAGACGATCGCAAGCGTCATCCCGGTTCCGCCCATCCCTACTGTATAAATCTCCATAAACGGTTTTGAAATAATATGAGGGATTTCTTTTCCCGCCGTGTAAGCAGAAAGGTTTTCTACCTGCAGTGTATTCCAAATCGGGTCCATCACAGAATTAATAATGATCTGTCCGTGCAGGCCGAAAAACCAAAGGATTTGAATGAAAAACACAGCAATCAACGTCGGAACGATACCGCTTCCAAGTCCGACAAGCGGAGCCTGAATCGCGTGATAAATGACGTCGTGCATATTTGTTTTAAAAAGCTGAGTCACCAGAACGTTAATCAGCAAAAACACGGTCAAGGTAATAAAGGCTGGAATAAGTGCGGCGAATGATTTTGCTACTGCAGGCGGAACACCGGCAGGCATTTTGATCGTCAGGTTTTTTTGAACGATTCTTCTGTAGATTTCGGCAGAAAGAAAAGCCGTAATCATGCCCAGAAACATCCCTTTTGCACCGAGACGGTCGACCGGGATAACCCCTGTCATGGCATCTCCTGTTTCCGGCTGAACGATGAATGGCGTTAAAAGCAAAAAGGAAACTAAAGCGATCGCGCCCCCGAAGACGGCTTCGACCTGATAGCTTTTTGACAGGTAATAGCCTATCCCGAATACGACAAAGACAGACATAATGCCCATAGTCGCCGTGGAGGCAATGCCGAATTGAGACTGAAACGATGTAAGCATTGAGGCATTCATGATTTTGTTTAAAAACGGCAGGTTCGTCAAGACCACAAAAATGGACCCGAATATCGTCAGCGGGAAGGCCAGCATAAACGCGTCTCGCAGCACTTGCAAATAGCGGTTATTGTTTAACCTCCCTGCAATTGGAACAAGGAATTGGCTGATTTTCTCGAACACCCTATCCACCCCGATTTTTTATAGATTCTTTGTTTGAAAGAGATCAAGCAGCTCTTTCACTAATTCTTTCATGGTCAATGTTGACATCAGGTGATCCTCCGCATGCATAAGCAGCAAGGAGAATGCTGCCGCGTCCCCGCCAGATTCTTTCTGTATCATTTGAAAGTGAATGTCATGGGCCGCGGATAAATCCTGATCAGCCTTTGTAATGAGGGCATCCGCCTCCTCCTTGTTCCCTTCCTTGTAGGCACGCAGTGATTGTATGATGGAGCTTCTGGCATTTCCGCTGTGCAGGATGAGCTGAAAACTGATTTGTTCGTCTGTTAAATCTGTGATTTTTATCTGCTCCATTATTGATTCTCCATTAATGACAATGCTTGCTCATACGCTTTTTTGCCATCTGCCATTCCATAGGCCATCATGTCAATGACTTCAACCCGAATGTTGTATTGATCCGCTTCTTTTTGCAGTTCGCTTTTCAGAAAGCTCATTTGCGGGCCGATCAATACCGCATCCGCTTTTTTCATGTCTTCTTTCGCTTTATCTTGCCCGACTGCCCAAATCTCCGCTTCCTCTCCGATGGATTGTGCGTATTCCTTCATTTTTGTCACCAATAGACTAGTTGACATTCCTGAACTGCACGCAAGTAATATTTTTTTCAACTGCTATCCCCCCCTTATGATTAAAACGCTTACAATTGTTATTATAGGCATTTATTTTTAAATGTCTATACTTTTATAAAATAAATATAATCATACTCTCGTGCAGTTCACCGCTTTGCAAATTTTTCTATGGAAGATTCATTCATAATGTGATACACTCATCAACGGAAACGAATCAATTCAATATAGCTATTATCACTTGTATAACCTCAATAATATGGTTTGAGGGTGTCTACCAGGAACCGTAAAATCCTGATTACAAAATTTGTTTATGACATTTTTTGTAATCAGGATTTTTTTATTTGTCAAAACATTTAAGTAAAGGAGTTTGTTATGAATTTTAAAGTTTTCCTGCTTGCAGCTTCTACGATTGCAGTCGGATTGGTTGAGTTAATTGTGGGAGGAATTCTTCCTCAGATCGCAAATGATTTAGACATTTCCATTGTCTCAGCCGGGCAGCTGATCAGTGTGTTTGCGCTGGGATATGCAGTGTCAGGGCCGCTGCTTTTGGCATTGACTGCGAAGATTGAGCGCAAGCGTTTATATTTAATAGCCTTATTTGTTTTCTTCCTTAGCAATCTTGTCGCCTATTTTAGCCCTAACTTTGCGACGCTTATGGTATCACGGGTATTGGCTGCGATGAGTACAGGGCTGATTGTTGTGCTTTCCTTAACGATCGCTCCGAAAATTGTAGCGCCTGAATACAGAGCGCGCGCAATCGGCATTATTTTTATGGGATTCAGTTCCGCTATCGCATTAGGCGTGCCGCTCGGAATCTTAATCAGTGATTCCTTCGGCTGGCGCATTTTGTTCCTTGGCATTGGACTTTTGGCGCTAGTCTCCATGCTGATTATTTCAATCTTCTTTGAAAAGATACCGACGGAAAAAATGATACCTTTCCGGGAGCAGCTCAAGACGATTGGCAATTTAAAAATCGCGAGTTCACACCTTGTCACGATGTTTACTTTAGCCGGACACTACACGCTATACGCCTACTTTGCGCCGTTTTTAGAAGAAACTCTTCACCTGAGCTCTTTCTGGGTCAGCATTTGTTATTTCCTTTTCGGGATATCTGCTGTGTGTGGAGGTCCTTTCGGGGGGGCGCTTTCTGACCGGCTTGGTTCGTTTAAGAGCATTTTGCTGGTGACCGGTTCCTTTGCCGTCATTATGTTCTTACTGCCGCTGTCAACATCGTCTTTGGTTTTCTTTTTGCCTGTCATGGTGATTTGGGGACTGCTGAGCTGGAGTCTCGCACCTGCTCAGCAAAGCTATTTAATTGAAATTGCGCCAGATTCGTCTGATATTCAGCAAAGCTTTAATACGTCTGCCCTTCAAGTCGGAATTGCACTTGGCTCAGCCATTGGTGGTATTGTATTGGATCAGACAGGTACTGTTGTCTCAACGGCCTGGTGCGGCGGATCGATTGTCATTATCGCTGTCCTGTTTGCCTTGATTTCTTTAACAAGACCTGTTCAGACAGCAAAAAAATCCTCCTTGTAACAGGAGGATTTTTTTTATGATTTAGCTGAAAGCTCATCTTCTGTGACCCATTTATGGTTTTTCACTTTTTCGCCGCTTGTTGTCGATGTATAGTCAACCATGTACACGGTTGTTTTTTCGGCGGATTCGATCTCTGCTGTTGCTCCCTTCATGCCTTTCATATGGGAAGCCTCTAAGATCACCTGATCTCCGGGTTTTAATGTTTTATCTCCCGCGTCTTTGAGCTCTTCCTGAATCACCCATTTGTGATGATCCACCCGCTGTCCCCCGTTTGTCGGAGTGTATGAGACCACATACGCCGTTGTGTCATAGGCACCGGTCACTGTAGCTTCGGCACCTTTCATGCCTTTCATATGGGAAGCATTGATAACTACCTGGCTGCCAACTTTGTATTTCGGATTCTTAGATTCCTGTAATCCCTCTGGCACGTCAGCTGATCCGGAATGTTCCATTTCTTCATGTGATGAAGACCCTGAATGATTTTCATGTTTGCTTTCTTTCGCGCTATTGTTATTGCCGCATGCTGATAAAATAAAAACAAGAGATAACATCAGAATTCCCAGTGCTTTTTTAGAGACTTTCATGTTCATTCTCCTTTGCTTCATTTTTTCGCCCGCAGACGATAAAATCTCATATCTGCAAGCAAACATGCCCTCTCGATAATACTATACCCCCGAAAGGTATGTAAATACGGCATAAAACGTTCCCTCAGTTTGTACTATTCCCTCTTGTTTGCAAAGCCAAACATGAAAAAAGCCGCTTTTACGCGGCTATTAGTGATGTAATACTTTTATATACACACCTTTTTTCGCTTTTTGATAAGCGGACTCGCCCCATTTTCTGATGTTTTCAGAAACAGCTGAGGATTTGACCCATTTGCCATGATGAAAAACAGATGGATCGATGAGGCGCATTTTCTTTTTTAGATGGAAATCGTACTGGGTGTCATCTTCTTTCAGTTGAACGCGGGGATGAATATGTGTAAGCAAGCTCAGCACTTCTTCATTTTTGGATGCGTACAGGATGTCGAGTACTTCTTGATCCGTTTTCAGCAGATCATCCGCGGATATGACATTGTGACGCAGCGCGGCCTTCAACGTTCGTGCTAAGTATTCATAGCCATATACATTCACGGGATTCAAAAAGAAATCAATTACTTCCTTGTAATATACCCCGACAAACCATTCAGCGGCTTCAATACGATCTGGAAACATCCTTCCGTTTCTCACAATAAGATGATCCAAAAAGGTTTGCGCTTCGTGCAGACTAATGTGTCCATATCGGTACATGTCCCGCAGCGTATAGTCTGTCCGATCAGCACAGAGCTCTGGTGCGGGCTGTTCCAGCAATGTCCATCTCGTATTGTCTGCTAAAAGTTCTTCGGCATCATAACCGTGTTTTTCTAAAATCCCCGGAATCTCAGAGTGAACAATGACTTGTTGAAAGATATTTTCATGGTAGTCTTCCGCTTCATTTTCAAAGACAACATCAACTACATGGGAAAAAGCCGTGTGTGATACGTCGTGGAGCAGGCCCGCTATCTGCTCTTCTATCGTTCCTCCCAGCTTTTTGATGAGGAGCATCACGCCAAGAGAGTGCTCATACCGTGTCACATCCCACTTTCGATTGACTAAAAAGCTTGCTCCGCCTTGATAGATTCCTTTTAACCTTTGCACCGGCGCGCTCTTGATAAGCTCTTCCAGCACCCCGTTTATTTGGTGCTGTCCATAAATGATATCGTTGATTTTCATACCGTCACCTCAACATCTATTTTCTAATTGTTATATATTGTATATTGATATTGCACATTTTCTAAAAGGAGGATTACGATGAAGATTGTCGCAAGCAATGAGTTGCCGCAATATATAATAACCGATTTTTTTGCCAAGCATTGGGGTTCACCCGAAATGGTGATTTCCAGCGGCGTTTTTCGATGTGATGAATTAGATGGCTATGCCGCTTTAGATGAGGATGGCCAAATCATCGGTTTTATTACATACGTGATAGATGGAAAAGATTGTGAAATCATTTCATTAGATCGTATCATTGAAAAGAAAGGAATCGGCACAGCTTTACTGCAGCAGGTTGAAGAGACGGCTAAAATTGCCCATTGTCAACGAATAAAGCTTATCACAACAAATGATAATGTATATGCGATGGCGTTTTATCAAAAGAGAGGCTATCAATTCACCGCATTGTTTCCGAATGCAGTTGAAAAAGCGAGGCGACTCAAGCCGGAGATTCCTAAGAAAGCTGAAAACGGCATTTTAATTCGAGATGAAATTCTTTTTTCAAAGGTAATTGATTAAATGAATAGGAGTTGTTTTATGTCCAGTCATTATAAATACCCTCTCATTTTCACAGCATCTTTATTAGTGGCTTTCTGCTTGATCTTTTTTTCCTATCATCTGTTTCATGATGTGCGATTGGAGTATCCGAACTGGCAGGGAGAAAGCAAAGATCGGAATTGGGAAGCAGTTTTCACAAAAAATGAAGATGCACCGAATGAATACAGCGGCAATCTTTATTGGATAGGCGATACGGCTCAAGCAGACCACACTTATGTCGAGTCACTGATTGTGAAAAAAGATCATGAGGTTCTGTTACGTTCTCATACTGAAATCCCCATGCGCGATTATTCCGGCGGCACTTCCCGCGATGGAAGCGCAAAAGAGACATCCGTTTCTTTTTTAGAGCGGTTAGATGAACATGAGTTTGAAGGCCATGATATTACGGTTGAAGTGATATGGAAGCAAGGTGATCATGCTACTGCGAGTCAGTTTTCCCTTAATGAAAAGACCTTGTTTGATCATTAAATAAAAGCGGGGAATCTCATAGAGGTCCCTGCTTTCCGCTTGCAAATTGTCCGGTAAGTCTCTCTGCCCCCCCTTATCCCCGCAGGCATTCAGCCTGATCTTTTTATATGCTCGTCCTCACTCCGTCGGAAGGGCCTCATTGTCCGCGACTCTCTTATTCTTGTAAATCCAATCTTTAAAATCAATTCATATTCGCTTAACAATTTAAAAATATAATGAGGTTGTCATTGAGATTCATCTATTTTTAGGAGGTTATCCAGTTGAAAAAATTCCCGAAGAAATTACTGCCTATCGCGCTTTTATCAACTATTGCGTTCAGCAGCTTAGCCGGCGGCAGTGTGCCTGAAGCTAGCGCCAAGGAAAAGAAAAAGGGGAATCAAGACGAAATTAAGAATGTGATCGTTCTGATTGGTGATGGTATGGGTGTGTCGTATACGTCCGCTTATCGTTATTTAAAGGATAATAAAAAGACAAAGTTTGTAGAGCCTACCGCTTTTGATCAATACCTTGTCGGCCAGCAAACGACTTACCCTGAAGATCCAGAACAAAACGTAACAGATTCTGCAGCTGCGGCTACGGCTATGTCAGCTGGAGTGAAAACATATAACAATGCGATTGCGGTGGATAACGACGGGTCAGAGGTCAAGACGGTTCTTGAAGCAGCGAAAGAAAAAGGAAAATCAACAGGACTTGTGGCCACTTCAGAAATCACACACGCCACTCCGGCCTCTTTCGGTTCCCACAATCACAGCCGGAAAAACATGAACTCGATTGCCGATGACTATTTTGATGAAATGGTAAACGGCAAACACAAAATTGATGTGCTTCTCGGCGGAGGAAAAAGCAATTTTGACCGAAAGGACCGCAATTTGATCAAAGAATTCAAAAAAGCGGGATACAGCTATGTGGATAACCGCAAGAACATGCTTAAAAATAAAGACAGCCAAGTTCTCGGCCTATTCGCTGACGGCGGCCTGCCTAAAATGATTGACCGCACGAAGGATATTCCTTCATTAAAAGATATGACAAACATTGCTATTAAAAAATTAAACAAGAATAAAGACGGTTTCTTCCTCATGGTGGAAGGCAGCCAGATTGACTGGGCGGGACATGACAATGATATCGTCGCTGCCATGAGTGAGATGGAAGACTTCGAACAAGCTTTTAAGGCGGCTATTGATTTCGCCAAAAAAGACAAGCACACATTGGTTGTCGCAACGGCTGACCACTCAACCGGCGGGTATTCCATCGGTGCGGACGGCATCTACAACTGGTTCAGCGAACCTATTAAAGCCGCAAAGCGCACACCTGATTTTATGGCAGAAAAAATCGCTGACGGCGCAGGTGTTGAAAAAACATTAAAAACGTATATTGACCAAAAGAAATTATCTTTAACAAAATCAGAAATTCAATCTGTTGAAAAAGCCGCAAAAACGAAAGAAGTGCTTGAAATCGATAACGCGATCGAGGAGATTTTCAATAAACGCTCCCACACTGGATGGACGACAAGCGGACATACTGGTGAAGATGTTCCCGTCTACGCGTACGGACCGTCCAGCGAGGATTTTGCAGGGCAAATTGATAATACTGAAATCGCCAAAAAAGTTTTCGACGCTTTACAATACAAGATTAAGATTAACGATAAGTAATAGAATACAAGGTGTCCCGTTACTTGTATGAAAGTGACGGGCTCTCTTTTTAATGGAGGAATCATGATGAGACGAATTCTTTCGATTGCTGTTTTTATCGTCATGCTTGCGGGCTGCTCGTCAAACGCCAATACAGAAAAACAAAATGCGGGCGATGAGCAAAAGGTAAAAGCCGCTCCGCAGAGCACATCATCTCAAAAAGACAGCAGAGATGAGTATCAGCCTAATTCCCAAGTTACCGATGACCGATCTTTGACGAAGGCGGGCCAAACGTTTTCTGATGACAAAGGAAAAGCTGTTTTAAAGGATATCAAGCAAGTGAATCAAACTTACAAGATTGGCGACGTGGAGTTAACAGTAAAAGAGATGAAGCTGATCCATTTGCGTCCGGACTACAGCATGATTGATTATTTTCATGTGTTAACACACGATGAGGAGTTTGATTTCGTTAAGGTCTTCGTTGACATCAAGAACACATCTTCAAAGAAAGTAAATGTTGCGCCGATTGCCTTAATGAAAACAAATACAGGGGAAACCTTTGATTGGAACAAAGACATTTATCTTGAAGAGTTAAATGGGGAATTGGAAGCCGGAGCCGAGAAGTCCGGAAACCTTGGTTTTATTGTGAACGCATCAAGCGGCCATGACCATGATGAAGAGTCTCATCAGAAAAAAGCAAAAGAGATCAAATGGATCGAAATCACAACAAGTGACGTCTTTGACCACAACCATCAGAAAATCAGTGATGCTCAAAAGATTAAAATCGAGTTTTAAATGTCGAACTCCCGTCCTGAATGACGGGAGTTCTTTGCTTATTTGGTTTTTTGACGAATCAATTTATTCATCCGCTCCATCACTTCATCCATGTCCATGCACTCTTGGAAGCTTTGATTGATTTTTTGGATCCCTTTCGTATATTGATCGTGATGCAAAACCTCATCTACGCCCTCTTTTAATTTTTGCACATCAACTTCATCTTTTGAGATGACATAGCCAGCATGAAGTTCAGAAAGACGCTGTGCCACCATTGGCTGATCCTTGTCATGGGGCAATACAACCAAAGGCACATTGAAATGGATGCCTTCATTTACGCTGTTCATTCCGCCGTGTGTAATAAAAACATCAGCATGATCCAGAACCTCCAGCTGAGGGACATATGGGGCGATGATAAAGTTTTCCGGCGCCTGCTTTAATTTGGCCAGATCCGCTTTTTCTCCGGCAGCGATAACGACTTTTCCGTTAAAGCAAGAAAATGCATCTATACAAAGGTTGAAAAATTCCTCCGTATGATCCAGAACAGTGCCCATTGAAATATAAATGACCTTTTCATCTTTTAACTGTTCAATTGGAAAATCTGATTTTTCCGCTCTCTTTGGAAAGCTGGGACCGATAAACAGACATTCATCCCCGAAACGATCGCTTTCAGGCTGAAAATAACGGCTTGTATACACGACATTCAATTCCCCTTTATTGTTCATGAATTGAACCAGATTTTTCGGGGCAACACCGTACGTTTCTTTCATTTGAGCCAAAAGGTCTTCGCATTCTTGATCCAATTCAAGCGGGATTCCGGATTCCGGATGCAGTGGCAGGATTTTCAGATGCTCTTCGCCAAACAGGAAGGATGCTGATGAAGAGACTCCGGGAATATCTAAGAAATCCCTCACCAATTCCCCCGCCCCGAATTTATCAAAATAAACAAAATCAAATTGAATGCTCTTAGATAAGTCTTTTACTATATGTAAAATGTCCAGCGAGGTTTTGATATGGATTTTAAGAAACTCAAGAATTCCATTGGGTGAAGCGATTTGAATAGGTGTTGTTCGGAGCAGGTCGCGGTGAAGGTGGACAGTTGCGCCCGCTGCTTCTAATCGTTTTTTATATGTTTCAGTGGAAATATAATGGACATCATATCCCTTCTCGGAAAATGCTTTTGTGATGCCTAAGGTTGGATTCACATGGCCTTCCGCCGGAAAATTTAAAATCAATACCGTTTTCATTTTGACTACTCCCTCTCACTCGCTATGTTTGATCAGACTCTACTAATCGTAAAATGGGAACGCAACGCCACGCAAGGGACAAATGATTGATTCATGAAACGCATCTGGACTAAATCCTGAAAAGACACCAAGCTTTGGTGTCTTTTTCATACCTTTCTGATCGTAAAAAATTTCCGCAAAAGCCATGGGCCTGGCGTGAAACCCAAGGTTAACTGCCAAGCGCCTATGGCTTGCAGTCCGTATTCCCGGACGATCAGCATTTTCTGGCTCATGCTTCTGACATCTTCAAACCATACCTCATGCGTCCGCCCCTGTTGATCACGGTATCGGAAAAAAGGTGATTGGTATTCGGCTGAATATTGGATCGGGGTTTGGTACCTCATCGCTGTTTCGATTGCATTTTGATTTGAAATGGCTGAAGCAACAGTGCCCGGCTGGTACGGGATAATCCAGTCGTACCCGTAGAGCGGAACTCCAATGATGATTTTTCTGCTTGGCACCTGCGCAATCGCAAACTCAATGGTGCTTCTGATCTCCGAAATCGGCGCTACAGGCCCCGGCTCACTTCCGGCATGATGCCAATCATAAGCCATGATAAACATATAATCGACAACTGCTCCGATCCCTCCGTAATCATAGCCCCTCAGCCATGGAATATTATCGCTTGTTTTTGCAGGAACAGCTATCGTCAGCACATACCCTCCCGCCTGAAGACGATCTCTCAGCTGGCGCAAAAATCCAGTGAACAGATCACGATCCGCGGCGCTTACCTGTTCAAAATCGATTGTCACACCCCCATATCCTCTTGTCGAGACCAAGTAATAAATATTGTTGACCAGATTGGTTCTCGCTGCCGGATTGTTCAGGACTTGGCGAACGAGTTCTGTGCTGAAACCATCTGATGTAAGGTTTGTTATGGTAGCAAGCGGCGTCACTCGTCTTTGCCATGTGGTCTCGATTGCGGCCGCATCATTCAATTGATTTGCAATGTCGCCGTTAGGTGCAAAATGGTATTCGAAAATCGAAATTGAAGACGAGTATGGGGCAAAGTCATTAATTAATTCGCGATCGAGATCGGGATTTCGGAGCACATAAAAACTTAACGTTCCCGCAATGTAATTTGAGATAGAAGGGATCGTTATTTTTGCTCCGACTTGCAATTCATTTGGGCTGATGCCCGGGTTTGCCGCCCGCAGCCGCTCTAATGGAACAAACGATTTTGCCGCAATGGCGGTCAGCGTGTCTCCCGGCTGAACCGTATACACATAAAGAGGGATAAGCAGAGCCTGACCGGGCACGATATTCGTTTCTTCTAACCCGTTCACACCTTGGATTTGATCAACAGCAGCATCGTATCTTCTGCCTATGGAAAACAAAGAATCACCAGGCCGGACGATATGGATAAACATGTGTAACCCCCATTATTCGTTAATAAATCCATCATAAAATGGTATTAACGGGAGCCCTTTTATATGTTTGTGAACACAAAAAAACCAAGGAGAAGCTCCCCCTGGTACCGTATCACGCAAATCAATTCTCTTTTCCTTCTCCAATCACATGTTTCAAATGCTCACAGTCATGATTGAAATGAGCCATCACATACTGTTTGGCCGCTTCTTTATTTTTCTTTTTCACTTCTTCAAATATCTTGCGGTGTTCACTCAATATCGTCTCTGCACGGTGGTCGCCAGTATAATTTAGGATTCTGCAAAAGTGAATCAGATCATTGACATGCTCAAGCAAATTTTTCAAATGTCTGTTATGGCTAAAATCGACAAGGAGCTCATGAAATTTTTGGTTTAAGCTGATGATTACCGTATCTTCTGTTCCGTTGTGAATGGCTTTTTCTGTTTCTTCAAGCTGTTTTTCAAGAATGGCAAGCTCTTCCTCATCCGCTTCTTCTATGACTAGCTCAACTGCCAGCTGCTCCAGCGGAATTCTGATTTTATAAATCTCATCTACATCTTTTGCCGTTAACGATGTAATAGAAAATCCATTTCGGTCATCTGCTTTTAACAAACCGTCTTTCTCAAGCAGCCGCATAGCTTCCCTTATCGGAGATCGGCTGACACCAAAGCTTTTCGCCAGTTGTGTTTCGTTGATCCGTTCCCCCGGCTTAAAAGTTCCGTTGAAGATCATTTTTTTCAGCTGGTTATAAAATTGCAGGTAGTAAGGAGTCGGTTTGTCTAATTTAAAATCGTCCATATATAATACCTCTTTTGAATATATTCATGGGCTTTTCTTCATCAAAATCATATAACAGATGGTAATGGGAAGCAACAAACTGCCTTGTCAGATCTCAGAATTTGAGGTACGATATGTTTGCTGAACGACGGTCGACGGACTACTGGCAACTGAAAAACCGGCATGCTTTTCATCGTCAATGAGCCGCCATACCTCCGCCAAAACAGCGCACTCTTACATTCTTAGACCTTTTCAATGGAGGAAAAATATGCTCATTATTCTAGTTATGTTTCTTTTGGGAATTATTTTAGGCTTTATTGGTGCCGGAGGAGCAGGCTTTGTCATTGCACTTTTAACTCTTCTTTTCCATATCCCGATTCATACGGCTCTTGGCACTTCTCTCGCCGGCATGGCTTTTACCAGCTTATCAGGGGCGTACAGCCATTATTGTGAAGGCAACATTCAGATGAAAATCGGCTTAACAGTCGGATGCTTTGCTGCGGTTGGCTCATTTTTCGGCGCCAAGCTGACATCCTTTATTCCGTCTGATTTGCTACACTACTTGACGGCTGGGATGTTGTTTTTATCAGCGATTCTCATTTTAATCAGATTGTTTCTTTTAAAAGAGAAGGCTCAAATGAATCAGAGCCACCTTTCAACGTATACGAGAGCGGTCATTTTAGGCATTGTTTCCGGCGTTCTTTCCGGCACTTTCGGCATTGGGTCGGCGCCTTTTATTCAAATCGGTTTAATGATCATGCTGAACCTGTCCATCCGCCATTCTGTCGGAACGACGATGCTTGTGATCATTCCTCTCGCTGTAGGTGGAGGAATCGGATACATCACAGAAGGTTATGTCGATTATATACTGCTGATGAAAGTCTTAGTCGGCACGATGTGCGGTGCCTATGTAGGCGCGAAATTCACCAACCTTATGCCAAAGGTGGTTCTGAAATCGGCCATCTTCTTGACTCCTGCGATTGCGGGCCTGCTGTTATTATTCTAACTAAAACAAAAAACCTGACGCCATGTCAGGTTTTTTTATGAGCTGTGCTCCGCTCGCTCCTTCGTTAGTCCAAAAAACGCCAGCGAACCGATGACCGCTGTCACAAACATGATCGCTCCCATTGGAATGGCAGTCGTTTCATTAATGCCGACAAGCGGGGAAACGATCGATCCGAGGAGAAGCGGAAGCATGCCAAGCAGCGCACTTGCGCTTCCGGCTCGTTGCCCCTGCTTCTCCATAGCCAGCGTAAACGTGCTGGTCAGAACCATGCCAATTGTAATCATGTAAATAAAAATGGATATGACTAATGTGGCGAGAGGGCCGTGAATAATGGTCATAGCTAAAAGCACAGCCGTCGCAATCATAGCGGTAATGACAGCTATGCGAAGCAGGCTTTTTTCATGGATGATTCCGCCAAAGCGCCCGATGATAAAGCTGCCCGATATAATCGCCAGGCCGTTAATGCCGAACAGAATACTAAACACCTGCGGCGACACTCCATAAATATCCTGGTATACAAAAGGCGTACCGGACACATATGCAAAGCTTCCCCCGTGAACAAATCCGACCGTTAACGCGTACCCCATAAAGGACCGATCCTTCAGCAGGCTGCCCATCGTTTTAACAGATGTTCCGATTGAGCTTGGAATCCGTTTTTCCGGCGGCAGCGTTTCTTTTAATCGAAACGCAATCAACAGGACAAGTAAAAACCCGATGATTGTTAACACGTGAAAAATCGTATGCCACGTTGCAAATGGCAAAAGCAAAATGGCGCCGCCTGTCATTGGCGCAACCATTGGCGCAACAGCTGTAATAACCATTAACAGCGAGAAAAATTTAGAAAGCTCTCTTCCAGTAAACACATCGCGGACGATGGCGCGAGACAGCACAAGTCCCGCGGAAGCGGTGAACCCTTGTAAAAAGCGCGCAGTCACTAGTGTTGTAATGTTGGGCGACAGCGCACAAAACAGAGAAGATAACGCAAATAAAAAAATACAGATTAATAGCGGCTTTCGTCTTCCCTGCGCGTCACTGACCGGCCCGACGATCAGCTGGCCGATGGTAAGGCCGACCAGACAGGCTGTTAAACTTAACTGTACAAGTGAAGCACTTGCTGATAAATCATCCGCGATTTCAGGAAAACTCGGCAAATACATATCTATATTAAGCGGGCCCAATATAGCAAGCATGCCGAGCAGCAACGCCAATGCCAAGCGTTCTTTTCCAGTAGGATTTTGCAGCATGTTATCAAACCTTCCCTTCAACCTAGTCCCTTATGTCAAATCCATGTCAACCCCAACGATGGATTGAAGCTGTGAAACATTTGTATATTGTATCATAACTTTCAAGCTGTGAAAGCCGCTTAAAGCTTGAACGAAAGACACAAAAAAATCAGGGTCTTCTGCCCTGATCAAGTAAGTGCCGATCCTCTTGTTTTATGCCCATAACCGCAAACCCGCCATAAGAAGTACACCGCTGATCACAGTAATGGATAAGCTTTTCGTTTTCATCGCAATCAAGAGGGTCGGGATCAAGATGGCGGCTGCAGGCCAATTCAATTGCACAGTACCATTAGACTGAATCATACAATCCTTTACGACCAGCGCTGTCAATATACACACCGGCACATAGGAAAGCCATTTGAGCACGGGCTCCGGCAAAGTGATATTCCGTACAACTAAAAAAGGAATGATACGGGGAATCATCGTCACCAGCGCACAGCCGATAATCACCATCAAGACGTATGTATTGATACTCATTTATCCGTCACCACCCCGATTGTCGCTACGATGGCCGTTGATATGATGACAGCAAGATGAGACGGCATAAAGAAAGAAAACACAACCATGGCGATCACCATATAGATCATGAGAGAGACATAATGTTTGAGCTTCGCCGGCACAACATGCTCCAATTGAAGAATCAGCAGCGCTAAAAACATGGCCGTCACCGCGAAATCAAGTCCGAATGATTCCGGGTCGGTTATCCATTTGCCAAAAACAGCACCCGCCAGACAAGACAGCACCCAGCACGCATATGCTGTAAGGTTTAAGCCGAACATCCAGCGATCGTTAATCGGCTCGTTTTTGACAATCTTATTGGAAGCCACACCAAACGACTCATCTGTCACCATCATGCCGATCCCTACATTTTTCGCCAGTGAATACTTTGAAAAATGAGGAGCGAGCGCAGCACTTAATAGAAAATTCCGCAAATTCACGATAAACGTCGTCAAAATAATGGCGGACATCGGGCTGTTTACCGCCAACAACGCACACATAATAAACTGGGCGCCGCCCGCAAAAACCAATCCCGACATAAGCACAATTTCCATCACGCTCAAATGCGATGCAATTCCCACGATTCCGAGTGCCAATCCTACACTGATGTAACCGATCAGCGTCGGGATACAATCTTGAAGCCCCTTCAGAAATGTCGGCTCGTCAGTTTGTGCATGAGCCATTTCTTTCTCAGATATCATTCTGGTCCCCTCCTCGTCTAACATATTATACACTTGTATGTTATAGCTGACAATAGAATGTAATAACAGATTTCCATATGTTATAATGAAAACGAATATGGACGTAAGGAGATACATGTATGGATGATATCCAAGCCATTATCGCAATGAATCTGGTCAAACTTAGAAAAAACAGAAAACTGACTCTTGATCAAGTTTCTGAATTAACGGGTGTCAGCAAAGCGATGCTCGGACAAATCGAAAAAGGGAAATCAACCCCGACTGTCACCACGCTATGGAAGATCGCAAACGGGCTTCAAGTATCCTTTTCTATATTTCTGAAAGAAGACAAACCGAAAGTGAAAAAAATCAATCTGAAGGATATTGAACCTGTTACAGATAATGAAGAAAACTACAGTGTCTACCCTTTTTTTCCCTACAATCCTGAAACAAAGTTTGAAATTTACGTTGTTGATCTGAAACCTGGATGTATACATGAAGCAAAAACACATTTAGGAGAAGAATATCTACTCATTAAAGAAGGTGAATTAACGGTTAAACTGCAAGACCAGGAGCACATGCTCGCTTCAGGAGATGCCCTGCAATTTACAGGATCAACCCCGCACAGCTACATCAATTCTTCTGAAAAAACGGCCAGCTTTTTTCTGCTGATGTTTTATCCTGAGCCGCAAGAATGACCAAAACCTCCCTTCATAAACGAGGGAGATTTTTCAAATGTGCAAATGGCTTGCAAGTTGGAATCAATCATTGTATATTAATTGACGTGTCAATCATTGATATATCAATTAATAGATTTGACAAGAAAGAAGGGATGGGTTTTGGCGTCATTTTGTTCAGAGGAAGCCGAGATTTTATATCAGCTGCAAGGCGTGAACAAGGTGATTGGCGTGAAGTTCGAGGCATGCACGGGCATCAGCCAATCTCGTTTGGAATTGCTGACATTGCTTTATCATGCAGATGAGATCAGTCAAAGCGACCTTCAAAAGAAAGTAAATATAGATAGTGCAGCCGTCACTAGACACCTGAAACAGCTGGAAGCCAAAGGCATGGTCTCAAGACGGCGCAAGCCTGAGGACAATCGCATCACCCTTGTTCAGTTAACAGCCCAAGGAAGAGAGCGGATCGAGTCTTCTAAGAAAGAAAAGGAGCGTTTCATGAAGGAAATGCTCGCAAATGTAAGTGCTGACGAGCGCCGCCTGCTTATTGGTGTGCTGGCGCGTATGCGTAACAACATAGACAATATCGAAGCTTAAGAGGAGTGTATCAACATGATCAAAACAAACGATTTTATGGAGATTATGAAAGGCCGCCGTTCTATTCGCAACTATGATCCAACGGTGACAATCAGCAAAGAAGAGATGAAAGAAATCTTAGAGGAAGCAACAACTGCGCCATCTTCTGTTAACGCGCAGCCATGGCGTTTTCTCGTCATCGACAGCCCGGAAGGAAAAGAAAAGCTCGCACCGCTTGCAAGCTTTAACCAAACACAAGTCACAACATCATCTGCCGTCATCGCTGTATTTGCAGACATGAACAATGCAGACTACTTAGAAGAAATTTATTCAAAAGCGGTGGAACTCGGTTACATGCCGCAAGAGGTCAAAGATAGACAAATCGCCGCGCTGACCGCTCATTTTGAAAAGCTTCCCGCGCAGGTAAACCGCGAAACCATCCTGATTGACGGAGGGCTCGTTTCGATGCAACTGATGCTGACTGCACGCGCGCACGGCTATGATACAAACCCGATCGGAGGATACGATAAAGAAAACATCGCGGAAACGTTCGGATTAGATAAAGAACGGTATGTACCGGTCATGCTTCTTTCTATCGGAAAAGCAGCGGACGAAGGCTATGCTTCCTACCGTCTCCCAATTGATACAATTGCAGAATGGAAGTAAAACAAAGAGCCCAGACTCATTTCTGGGCTCTTTTCTCTATTATTCTTTGATTTTCTTCCTTCTAAACGGCCACCAGTTGCCTTCTCCAAAGGTCACGATGATTGCCGGCATAAAGAGCGGAAGAATGACAAGGCCGTAAAGCAGCAGCCCGATAATGATGACACTCGCCACCTGCATCAGCGTATTGACGCCCGAGGGCATCATCGCCGCGAACGTGCCGGCCAATATAATGGCCGCTGTAATAATGACGGACCCCATTTTGCTCATTGACTTGATGACACCTTGCTCTATGCCAAGGTGCACCTCCTCCTTAAAGCGGTCAAGCAAGAAGATCGAATAATCCACGCCTAACGCGATCAAGATGACAAAGCTGAAGAACGGTACTGCCCAGCTGACGCCGGCATTTCCCAGGCCGTTCACAAAAATTAATTCTGTTATGGATATCGACGTATAGTACGTCAACAGCAATGACGCGATCATATAAATCGGCATGATCATCGAGCGGAACAAAATGGTTAACACAATAAACAAGCCTATAATCATGATCACCATTGTTCTGGAGAAGTCCGCTGTGGACAGTTCTTTTAAGTCCGCATTCACACTTGTGACTCCGCCGTATACGATCTGGGCATCCTCCAGAGGAGTGCCGTCGACTTCGTTTGCTACGGCTTTTTTGATTTGATTGATTGTTGTAATGGCCTGTTCTGAATAAGGATTAGAGTCCAGGACGACGCTTAATTTCACGCCTTTGCCATCCGCAAAGGAATATTGGTCAATTGACTTCTTAAAGCCTTTATCCTTCATGACTTGATCAGGAATGAATATGCCTGTATCTCTTACGCTTGAGCTTTTGCCCATGTTCTCTAACATATCACTGGAAGCTGACATGCCGTCAGAGATTTTCGTCAGGCCGTCATTTGCACTCTTCACGCCTCCGGCCAGCTTCTTCAGGCTTTCTGTCAGCGTTCCGGCTTGTGCCTGCTGGCCTGAGAGCTGCTGGTCCGCTTGTTCAAGGCCAGTTTGAATCTGTCCAAGCTGTCCACTGATTGCCGTAAGCTGCTGCACGGTCTGTGCGGTATTGCCGGTTTGGGAAATCTGTTTGCTCACAAGCTGCAGCTGCTGATTGATTTTGCCCAATCCGTCTGCCGCATCGCCTAGTGAACCGCCGGAGCTGCTATCTGAGGCAGAGCCGGTTTGCCCAGCCATTTGATTCAATCCATTTTCTATATCCGTTAAACCGCTCTGGACATCGGTGATTCCTTTTGCCGTCTTATCCAGCCCGTCTGAAACTGAGTTTAGCTGTTTATCAATATATAAATCTTTGATTGTATCACCGGTCGGCTGTGTAATGGTCATGACAGAGTCAACATGATCGACTTTCTCAATCGCTTTGCTGACATTTCCAAGGTAAGGGATTGTATCAGCTGTCGTGAGTTCTTTGTCTCCTTTCACGATAACATTGATCGGGAACGCTTTCCCTTCACCGAATCCATCTTTGATGGCCTCAAGAGCTTTTACTGATTGATAATCGCTGCTGATTTCCGCAGTCGAATCGAATGAAATCTGGTCATCATAGGCCAAGATGAACGGAAGCGTGATGATCACCGTGATGACAATAAACAGAAACGGACGCACAACCGAATGTCTGCCAAGAAACGCCCATAATTTATTGTCACTGTGCGACAGCACTTTTTTAGAAGGCCAGAATAACTTTTCTCCCAGTGTCACCATAAATAATGGCAGTAATGTGTAGAGGATGATCATTAAAATTCCGACACCGACTGCGACTCCTACTGCGGATTGGAAAATCGCAAATTTCGCAAAACCTAAGGCAGAAAACCCGATTAATACAGCAAAACCGCTGATAAATAAGGTTTTTCCTCCTGTACGGTAAGCGATAAGGGCCGCTTCTTTTTTGTCATATCCATTTGCCAATTCTTCACGGAATCGGGTCAGAAGCAGAATGCAGTAATCTGTTCCGATACCGAACAGGATGGCGACTAGGAAAGTTTGTGTAAACGTCGAGATAGGAAAATCGACATTGTACACGAGAATGCCCAGAATGGATTGACTGATGAGATAAGAGAACCCGACAACCACAATCGGGATAAAAGGCGTCACAACAGAGCGGAACACGATCAGCAATAAACCGATGATCAAACAGACTGTGATCACTTCCGTTTTCTTAAGCCCTTCCTCTGAGCTGTGAGCGAAATCCTGATTGATAAGAGAAGCTCCTGTTATATATGCGGTTACATCATCAGGAACGACTTTATACATGTCATCGGCGATTTTTTCCGCCTTTTTATCAGAACCTGTAATCGTGACAGGAACGAGGACGGTTTTCTTGTCTTTCGAGATCAATTGGTCTTTGACTTCTTTTTCCGCCGTCAAAGGAGACGTTACACCTTCTACCCCGTCAATTTTTTTGATTTTATCAATCATTGTACGGAGCTGATCCTCTGTGTCTTTTTTCAAGGCGTGGTCTAATGTCAAGACCATACTGATCGAATTATTGTCTTCTCCCGCTTGTTTTAAAATGGCATTCGCTTTTTCTGAAACAGCATCAGCGGGAAGCTGTGCCTGCCCCTTTTGATTGGCAAGCTCCGTGACGTTCGGAGAAAACAAACTCAGTATCACGGTTAGTGCTAATATAACGGCTGCAATAGCCCACTTGAATTTGATGATTGCTCTCATTCGGCAGGATCTCCTCCTTTAAATTTGCTTTTTAGAATGGTGAATATCTCTATGATAGAGTTTAAGTGTTCCTCATCTATATCGTCGATTAGCTCTTTAAGAGCATTAAAAATAGCTGAATCTAATTCATCCAGTATGTCTTCACCGCTGGCTGTGATGTTGATAAGCTTAGAGCGCTTATCACGATTTGCCGGACAGTCATCCCATTCAACCAATCCTTTTTCAAGCAGTTTTTTCAATCTGTTCGAAATCGCGCTCTTATGTACATTTTGATACATAGCCAGACTGCCGGGAGAGGTTGGTCCTTTGACTTTTAAAATTTTTAACAGGTCCGCCTGTTCTCTGGAGATATGCTTGAAGACATCCTGATTGATTTCACGATGCACAAACTCTGTCCCCTCGAGTAATACTTCCACAAACAGGTTTATCGCCTGACATAGCTTTTGTTCATTCAACATCTTCCCCTCCTCCAATTAGTTTACCCCTCTAAACTATATGATCAATGTCAATTAGTTTATTCCTCTAAACTATGTCTGTCAACCTATTTTATTTATGAAAACTCCACAAAGAACTCCTGTTCGTTATACAATGGAGGTATAAACCCGAAAGGAGAAAACCGACATGTCAGATTTCTCACTGCATTTTTATGAATATAACGTATGGGCCAATCAGCAAATATTCAATCGGTTAAAAGAGCTTCCAAAAGAGGTCTATCGCCAAGACATTCAAAGTGTGTTTCCGTCTATATCCCATGTCTTATCTCATGTTTACCTCTCTGATCTCGGCTGGATTGAAGTATTTTCCGGCAAAAGCATGAACGATGCTCTGGCATTAGCTGAACAGCTTAAGGACCAGACAGAGGCAAAAGAAATAGAGGAGATGGAAGCCCTGTTTTTGAAGTTATCCGAGCGCTACACCTTATGTTTACAGCAAAACGAACAGATCGATAAACCTCTCCAGATTCAAAACCCCTCAGGCGGAATCATGCCAACGACTGTTGCTGAGCTGGTTCCCCACGTAGTCAATCACGGGACATACCACCGCGGAAATATCACAGCAATGCTGCATCAGGCAGGATACGCATCTGCTCCCACAGATTATGGGCTCTACCTGTATATGAAAAAAGCAGAAATGGCATAAAAGACTTTTTTCAAATGGATTTTTCAAAAAACATTAAAATTTCTTTACCATTTACCTTTATAGTAAAAAAGATAGAAATTTTAGTGTTATAATAATCATTAAAAACGTATTGCTGGCTCAAAACAATTTTCAATGGAGGAACATACAAAGTGACAGACGATATGACGAAAAACAATATAAATCAGCAAAACTTACAGAGGGGCCTGAAAAACAGGCACATCCAGCTCATCGCCATCGGCGGGGCGATTGGGACGGGGTTATTTCTCGGCTCAGGAAAATCGATTCATTTTGCCGGCCCTTCGATTTTATTCGCCTACTTGATCACAGGGATCATTTGTTTTTTAATTATGAGATCTCTCGGTGAACTGCTGTTATCGAATTTGAACTATCACTCTTTTGTTGATTTTGTACAAGACTATCTAGGCGATATGGCAGCCTTTATCACCGGCTGGACATACTGGTTCTGCTGGATTTCCATCGCGATGGCTGATTTGACAGCCGTCGGGCTTTACACTCAATATTGGCTCCCCGGTGTCCCGCAATGGGTGCCCGGCTTAATCGCTCTGATTGTTTTATTGATTATGAATCTGGCAACCGTCAAGCTTTTTGGAGAATTAGAATTTTGGTTTGCGTTAATTAAAGTCATTGCCATTTTGGCGCTGATCGCTATTGGTCTTGTGATGATCTTCAAAGGGTTTCCCACTAGCTCAGGGGCCTCCAGTTTCACAAATCTATGGAGCCACGGAGGGATGTTCCCGAATGGAATGCACGGGTTTATCCTCTCGTTCCAGATGGTTGTGTTTGCCTTTGTCGGCATTGAGCTGGTCGGACTTACAGCTGGTGAAACAGAGAACCCTGAAAAAGTCATTCCTAAGGCGATTAACAATATCCCAATCCGGGTGTTGCTTTTCTATATCGGAGCTCTTCTTGTGATTATGAGCATCTATCCTTGGAATGTCATCAATCCGAGCGAAAGCCCGTTCGTACAAGTATTTGTCGCGGTTGGCATCGTCGCGGCAGCAAGTATTATCAACTTTGTTGTTTTGACATCCGCTGCTTCTGCATGCAACAGCGCTGTGTTCAGTACAAGCCGCATGATGTATTCCCTGGCGAAAGATAGCAACGCGCCGGAATCAATGGCGAAACTGACTCCGCGCAAAGTACCTAGAAATGCGTTGTTCTTTTCAGGTATCGTGATTTTAATCGGTGTCACGCTAAACTACATCATGCCAGAAGGCGTATTCACCTTGATCACAAGCATTTCAACCGTCTGCTTTATCTATATTTGGGGCATTACGGTCATCTGCCATATGAAATACCGAAAAACAAGACCTGAATTAGCGAAAACAAACAAGTTTAAACTTCCGCTTTACCCGTTCGCAAATTACCTGATTCTTGCGTTCCTGGCGTTTATCATTGTTGTTTTAGCATTAGCTCAAGACACTCGGGTTTCCTTATTTGTTACGCCGGTTTGGTTTATTTTGCTGATTGTAATTTATAAAGTGCGAAAAGCAAAACTTCAATAAGACTCGCGTCTCCTGCCTCAAATATGAGAGCAGGAGTTTTTTTGATGAAAAATATACCAAATGACCTTCGCTTTCGCATGTGAAGTTATGCTATAGTGTGTGTAACAAACAAGAAGGGATGATGGGTGGACAATGATTAACTAATCTTATTTTTACGTTTGAAATCAATATTTCAAATCAGAAAAAATAGGATTAGTCTGCCCATTTTCTATATATACGCCATGGCTATTGGTGAACAACAGCTTATTTGATCATGCAACGGCGCGGCTAATCCTTCCAACACATTCGGGAGGATTTTTTGATTCTCCCTTTAAAGCGAGGGATATGAATGAAAGAGATCGTAACATTAACAAATGTCAGCTATGAAGTGATGAACCTCACTGTTTTTAAAAACGTAAATGCCAGTGTCCAGCAAGGAGATATCATTGGGATGATCGGCAAAAATGGCGCCGGGAAATCAACATTGCTGCACCTCATTCACAATGGCTTAGCCCCTTCACAGGGACAGATCCGAAGATTTCGGCAGGATTTAAAAATGACGCTGGTAGAACAGGAAACCATGTCGTATTCCTTTGCGGACCAGACGCCCGCCGAAAAGAAATTACTGAATAAATGGCGTGTGCCCGTCCGTGATTTCCAACAGTTAAGCGGCGGCGAAAAACTGAAAGCGCGGCTGGCAAAAGGACTATCAGAGGATGCAGACCTTTTACTGTTAGATGAACCGACGAACCACCTTGATGAAGAAAGCTTGCAATTCCTCATTCAACAGCTGAAAAGTTATAGAGGCACTGTGATTCTTGTTTCTCACGATCGTTATTTTTTAGACGAAACCGCAACAAAAATATGGTCGCTCGAAGCTCAAACCTTGATTGAATTCAAAGGAAATTACTCTGGGTATATGAAGCACCGGGAAAAGCAAAGGCTCGCCCAGCAGCGTGAATATGAGAAGCAGCAAAAAATGGTTGAACGGATTGAAGCCCAAATGAATGAGCTTGGTTCATGGTCGGAAAAAGCACACGCTCAATCGACGAAAAAGGAAGGGTTTAAAGAATATCACCGTGTAAAAGCGAAGCGTACGGATGCCCAAATGAAATCCAAGCGCAAGCGGCTTGAACAAGAGCTGGAAAAAGCAAAGGCGGAACCCGTTGAGCCGGAATATACTGTCCGTTTTTCAATGGATACAACCAAAAAAACAGGAAAACGCTTTTTGGAAGTTCAGCATGTAACGAAGGCTTTTGGCGAAAGAATCCTATTTAAAAACGCACACTTTACAATTCAGCACGGCGAAAAAGTTGCAATCATAGGCCCCAATGGCAGCGGAAAAACAACATTACTGAAAATCATTCTGGGAAAGGAAACGGCTGAGGGACATGTATGGGTGTCGCCGTCTGCAAATATCGGCTATCTAACGCAGGAGGTGTTTGACTTGCCTTTAGAACAAACACCGGAAGAGTTATTTGATCATGAAACATACGAAGCAAGAGGACATGTTCAAAATCTGATGAAGCACTTAGGTTTTACAAGTCCCCAATGGGCGGAGCCGATCAAGCATATGAGTATGGGCGAACGTGTAAAGGTCAAACTGATGGCTTATATTCTCGAGGAAAAAGACGTGCTGATTTTAGATGAGCCGACAAATCATCTCGACCTGCCCTCACGCGAACAGCTTGAAGAGACACTGTCACACTACAGCGGCACATTGCTGGCGGTGTCACATGACCGCTACTTTCTCGAAAAAACAACAAACTGTAAACTCGTCATCTCGGACGATGGCATCGAAAAGCAGTTACATGGCGCTCCTTCAGAAAGAAATGAGCGGGAGGAGCTTCGTTTAAAGCT
This sequence comes from Bacillus vallismortis, assembly GCF_004116955.1. Taxonomy (NCBI): domain Bacteria; kingdom Bacillati; phylum Bacillota; class Bacilli; order Caryophanales; family Bacillaceae; genus Bacillus; species Bacillus vallismortis. The sequence goes on from NZ_CP026362.1 coordinate 2,923,902, forward strand.
TGAGACAGAAAGACAAGAAGTGCTGGGAAAGCTCAGTTTGATGACGCCGAATGATAAAGGATACAAGGAGCTTGATCAGGCTTTCAATGAGATGACAAAACGAATGAAAGAGCTGGATCAATAGCGGTAAGGGATACCAAGGGCTGTTCACCCTTGGTATTTTTCAAGATTTTGCCTTCAGCCCTTGCCAAAAAATTTCGAAGGAAATCTCTAAAGATCGCTCAAATGATTGTTTATTCTCGTATACCAGCTGAATGTTCAGCCCGTCAAAAAGAGTGATAAAGGCAATCGCACACTTCTCGGGCGGACAGGTGATGCCCGATTCTTTAAAAACAAGGGCAATTCGGCTTTTCAAAGCATGCAGAAACAGCAGGTACTGGGCTGAAATAAAATCACTTACTTCAGCAGGAGCCTTAAACGACATCGCCTGCAAAAAGGCTACATTGGGCATAGCATGAAAGCGCACCTGGGTTTCTTTTAAAAAATCATATACTAGATTTTTGGCTGGCATATCCTTTCGGGATTCAAAAAAATCATTGATAAACCCTACTTCTTCTTCAACAATCTCCGGATATACTTCCATCAACAGATCCTTTTTTGATGAAAAATGGTAGGACAGAGATTGTTTCCGGATTCCCAATTCTTTGGCAATATGCGCCATTTTAACTCCCTCATACCCAAGCTGATTAAATTGGCGAACGGCTTCGCGTTTTATATGTTCTCGGGTCACTGTTCTGCCCTCCCCCTAATGTTTTATTTCTTTTCTCTTGGAACAGATAAATAAAATATATAATAAAAGAAACAGCAGGTACACCAAAATGGAAGCGATATAAAGTGCCTGATAAGAATAGACCGTTGCCACAACACCCAGTAATAAAGAGCCTCCGCCAATTCCCATATCAAAAAAATTAAAGAATGTCCCCATGGCATCCTCATGTTCATGCTCTTCAACAAGGTTGATACACCATGTTTGGATAGCCGGAAATATGGACCCAAATCCAAACCCGTAACATATTGCCGCAGCAAAAAACATGCCATCGGTTTGGGCAAGATACAGAATTGACAGCCCTGCTAAAGAGAAAATCGAAGCGGGGATAAGGATAGCGGCCGCTCCGAATCTGTCAAACGTTTTCCCAGAGATAAGACGTATAAAAAAACTGGCTGCCGCAATCAGAAAGAAAAACATTCCGACACTTCGGAAACCCTTTTCTATCGCATAGAGTGAAAAGAAGGACATGATTGCAGATGCAGCAATTCCGACTAACAATATGAGAAACGAAGGAAACAGCACACGTCTTTCTAACACCTTGACCTTTACCATTCCCTTTTCAGCGGTGTCTTTTCCTTCAGGCCGCCTCCGAACGAGTACAGCCATTAACACAGCCAGTAAAAGAACAGACATCCCGCCTAAAAAAAGTCTCTGAAAATCATAAAGCTCCAGTGCCGCTATACCAATCATCGGCCCAACCGAAACCGCAATCGTTTCGCCTACTCCAAAATATCCAATCCCCTCACCCCGGCGCTCCTTCGGAATAATTTCCGCGGCGATCGTTGCAAAATAAGTAGTTGCTAACCCAAAACCGGCTCCATGTATTAAACGAATGAGCAATAGGACGCCTACGTCTGATGCAAGATAATAGGCACCAGTTGAGCAGGCACTGATCACAATCCCACATATAAGTAAATATTTTTTGTTAAATCGTTTAGCCAAAACCCCTGCAAAAGGACGTATGGCAATGGCAGATATCATAAAAATACCTGTAACCAATCCAACTTGCTTTGCCCCACCCCCGATAGCCGTAACAAACAAAGGCAATGTCGGCAATAACATTTCAAACACCATAAATAAAAATGCATTTGAAAGTGTGACAAAAATAAATGATATGGACCATATTTTTGCAGTATGTATTTTTTCCGCATGTAAATCCATCAGCTTCTTCTCCTTTTCTTTTGATCTATCACACTCACTTTATCTGACTATGGTCAGATTGTAAACTGTTAATTTATAAAAACATTTGGTAATCACTTGATTATTACATTCATAAACTGACATTAGTCAGATTGAAGTTCATATTGAAAATAAGTTTATTAGTCGTTACAGGCGAGGAGATCTATAGAATGCTGACAATTCCAATAATCATTACATCAAAAAGACTGGCTGCCATCAGGATATCTTTCCGTTGTCAAACATCAAAACGATGTCCAACTTTAAGCAAGGGGACGGCCTGGTGTTATGCCATTTTCAAGAAAACAACCCCCCCTAAAAGGGGGCTTGTCATTGGATAAGCGTAAACTTTATTCTTCTTCATATAACTGATAAACCCTTTTCAGCCTTTCTTCGAGCTGTTCAAAATGAACGAAACGGGCTTCTCTCAGGAACTCAGTCCCATCAACGAACAAAAGAAGCACAGGGACGGTGAAGACTGAAAATCTGCCGGCAACCTCTTCTACTTCGTCAGCATTGATATGCCCCAATGCGATCTTCGGAAACTGATCCAATAATAGTCTGAGTTGCGGCAGAACAGCGTGGCATACTGTACAGCCGGGTCTTGATATATAGATAAAACTGAATTGATGCTGTTTAATGAAATGTTCTACAGCAGCTAATGAACGTAATTCTTTCATCTCTTTCATCAATGGACTCCTTTAAATGGGTCTGTCTTTCATGACTATACTCAGCGATCCGTATCATTCACTATACACATTTACAGCTAGTCTATCCGCTTTTTTGCTTTGCCGTGTACCCGCAAATTAAACTTGAAAAACCCAAAACAAAAGAACAGTTACCGGTTATCAGTAACTGTTCTTAAATACTTTGAATATTAAAAATGCAGCGCGTAAGCCCCTGAACCGATAAGCGCAACCCCGATGGAGACTGCAATCAGCACCACGTTATATTCAAAACCGCCGGCACCGTTCGCAAATCCTTTCGCTCCATGGACTTTTACGATGGCACCTAACATCACGATCGTGATGATAGCAGCTCCAAGCGGGAGGAATACACCTAAAATAAATAGAATTCCGCTTACGAATTCCCCAAGACCTGTTAAAGCGGCCGCGGCGTTACCTGGTTTCACTCCAATTGACTCGAACCACTGGCCGGTCCCTTTAATCCCGTATCCGCCAAACCAGCCGAATAATTTTTGTGATCCATAAAACAGAAATACCACACCAATCATAATACGAATAAGCAACAGTCCTGCATCTTCCATTTTTATCTCTCCTTGTTTTTGATGTCACATGCTGTGCTGACAGGTAGCAAGTCTTGTTATTTTACCGCCAGCAGTTCCAGCAATCATTTATTAAGTATATGTGTCTTCTTTTCTTCAGGCTTCCGCATTTATTACAATCAATCTAATTCTCTCACTTCAAACGGCAGCAGCCCTTGTTCAATTTGTGTGCGATGCGGTTCATACTGCGCAGGCAGCATCAATTTTCCGCCCATTGTTTCAGGTGATTCATCATGTGCAAAGCCTGGCGGATCCGTTGCGATTTCAAACAGGATTTCTCCATGTTCTCTAAAGTAAATCGCATTAAAATAGTTTCTATCCCGGACAGGAGTCACACCGTATCCGTGAGAAGCAATATATCTGTGCCAATCTAATTGATCTTCGTCATCTCTAGCACGCCAAGCGATATGATGCACCGTTCCGGCTCCCAATTGCCCGCGGCCAATTGGCGTTACTTTAAGGTCAATCACATTTCCGATATCCCCGGCAGATCGATAACGAACGAAGTCTCCTTCCTTGCCGACCCGATCCAGCCCCATGATGTTTTCTAATAGTTCAGCGGTTTTGTCAGGCTGCGCTGATAACAGGGTTGCACCGCCAAAGCCTTTAATGGCAACATCAGGTGTTACATCTCCGAACGTCCACGTATTGGCTTCTCCCTCTTCTCTTTCCACAATCTCTAAATGAAGGCCGTGCGGATCATCAAATTCTATATATTGTTCTCCAAAACGCTCGATTTTGGTGTAGGAAACGTTGAACTTTTTAAGTCTCTTTTCCCAAAAAGCCATAGCTCCCTTCGGCACCACATAAGAAGTTACGCCAACTTGACCGTCTCCAATGATGCCTTGGCGGGCTCCCGCCCACGGAAAGAAGGTGATGATGGTTCCCGGCTTCCCGCCTTCATTTCCAAAATAAAGATGGTACGTACCTGGATCATCAAAATTGACCGTTTGCTTAACCAATCGAAGCCCCAGAACGCCTGCGTAAAAATCTGTGTTCTCTTGAGGGTGTCCGACAATTGCTGTAATATGATGGATTCCCATCGTTTTTTTCGCCATTTTTATCCGCTCCTTTACACGTTATTTAGATGTACTCAACAAACTCATTCACAGGCTTCCTGTAGCCGCGCGGTCTTCTGCTCTCTGTTTTTTCTTTTCCAATTGTAATCATCATGACAACCTCAAATTGGTCATCTATATTTAAAATCTGTTTCACGGCTTCAGTATCAAACCCAATCATAGGACAGGTATCCCAGCCTTTTTCCTTAGCAGTCAGCATAAACATCATCGCGGAAAGCGAAGCATTCCTTATCGCTTCATCTCTCTTAAATGGTTCTCCCCTGTTTTCATAAAATGAAACAGTGTCTTGAACCATGTGATCATACTCTTGTTTATTTAATACCCCAAGCACTTTTAACCCTTCATAGATGTCCGCCGCCTGCTGATATGCCCGCTTATCCCCTAATACCAAAAGAACCGCAGATGAGCTAAATACTTTATATTGTCCGTTTGCGGCCTGCTTCAACTTTTCTTTTACATTCGGATCCAGAACCGTCACATATTTTGTGTGCTGGAAATTAAAAGCTGATGGAGCCAACGCAACCAATTCAAACATCTCGTTAAGTTCATCTTTTGTGATGGGACGATCTGGAAGGAAGTTGCTTGCAGATCGTCTTTCATTTACTAACTGTTTAAATTCAGCCATTTATTACGCTCCTATTATCTCGAATTCGAGATATTATATTATAAAAAATTCATTCATTGTGATTCAAAAGAACCAACAATCTTTGAGATTGCTTTTCTATGTTCAGCAACATTTATCTTGAATTAAAATATCTTGAATATGAGATAATAATAAAATATATATCTTTTAATGTCAATAGGTGTTAAAAAATCAGGTGAGATTTTTCACTCTTTGTCTGCTGTGTGTTCTTTTAGCCTTGCGCCAACTTTTTTTCTGCCGCCTTATTTATTAGTAAACAGGAAACAACGTTGCTATAGACCCACTCGAAATTCAATTGGTATGATAAGCAAAGTGATTTCACAAGAAAGGGTGCGGAGAATGAATAAGAAGCATTCGTATTTTTTGTGCAGTTTTACGGGAGGAAAAAATGGCAAGTGAAAGAGAACAAATAAGCAAAAAAGTTGCTTTGATAGCATTAATAGCCAACCTGATTTTAATGGCCGGAAAGATCTTCTTTGGCCTTATAGGCGATAGTGAAGCCGTTTTTGCAGACGGTATACATTCCGCAGCGGATGTCGTTGCTTCGATTGCTGTCCTGGCAGTGATCGGCATTTCCAACAAACCGCCCGACCAGGACCATCCATTTGGCCATGGGAAAGCTGAAGTCATCAGTGAGGCGATTGTAGGCATCATCTTACTGATCGTATCCGTTTATATTCTAATAGAAGCGGTTCTGTCCTTTGTTGAAGGGCCAAGCGTTCCACAATACAGCGCATTGTTTGCAGCCCTGATTTCGTACGCAGCCAAGCAGATCTTATATCGTTATTCCATCAAGCAGGGGGAAAAATGGAACAGTAAAGCGATTATCGCGATCGCATACGATCATAAAGGCGATATCGTTGCCTCTCTCGCCGCTTTTATCGGTGTTCTATTGGCGATTATCGGAAACACCCGCGGATGGACCTATCTGTTGTACGCCGATGCTATTGCCAGTGCCATCGTGGCTTACCTTATTTTCAAAATTTCAATGGAATTAATCAGGCCGTCTGTTGATATTCTCATGGAGAAAAGCGTTGATCCTAAGCTGATAGCGGAATACAAAGCGGTTATTTTTCAATGTGATCAAGTAAAACGAATCGATAGAATCCGTGCGAGAGAACATGGCCACTATAAATTGCTTGATGTCCGATTATCTTTAGATCATGATTTGACAATTAAGCAGGGGCACGATATTGCCCGCGACATCAGGAATGAAATCAAAAGGCAGTTTCCAGATGTGGAAGAAGTGCTCATCCATGTGAATCCTTATTTTGAGGAATAGAAAAACTCCTTTCATAGAGAAGCTTTCAGATTGTTCAAAGTCATAAAGCGATTTTCGTTTTATGACTTTGTCATCTTTTCAGCGTGATTGAAAACCCTTGAAGTCTAAGTAGGGCAAGCATTGGAGCAGACTTCCGCAGGATGCGGTGACAGGGGCGTTTGACCAGGACACTCTAGCTTTTAGCTGCTGATCTTTTTTCACGTGAGCACCAACGCGCAGGACTGACAACGAATCCGACGGTTTTTCGACACGCTGAAAGCTCCTTTTCATAGAGGAGTTTTCTTCATTGCCTGACGCCGCAAACTTTACTTATAGCCCCCGCCGTACTATATAATGTAAATGTATACAATCCAATGAACAGAAAGGTTGTTAAAATGAAGGAGTTTTTTTCGATTGGAGAAGTTTCAAAGTTATTCAATGTAAAAATCTCTGCGCTCAGGTATTATGATGAAATCGGTCTTTTGAAACCGGAGCATAAAGATGAGCAAACAAACTATAGATATTATTCTACCCAACAGTTTGAGCGGCTGGACACCATCAAGTATTTGAGGGCATTAGGCCTGCCAATCCATAAACTTCTTGATTTTTTTCATTCTCAAAACACAAATACTCTGCTTCATTTACTGAAAAGCCAGCAAACTGAAATTGAACGCAAAAAGAGAGAATTGGAATGCATAGAAAAAAAGATCTCCCGCCGCATCATGCAAATAGAAGATGCTGTTCACACGCCGTTAGGTCACATTACAAAAATACAACTTCCCGCATTGCGTGTGGCTTATTTACAGCATGAATATATTCTCGGCCATGATATCGAGCATTCGTTAGCGGAATTGAGAACCCGCCTGAGTGCCAACAAGGAAATTTTTATAGGCAAGATCGGTTTATCCATTTCAGCAGCAAATGTAAAAGCACATCAGTTCGACAAATATTCCAGCATATTCATGATTCTTGAAGATGAAAATGAAGAAACTTCATCCGAAATCATTTTTCCTTCCAGAGAATATCTGCAAATCCGATTTAAAGGGTCACATCCCGAAGCCGAACCCTATTACAAACAGTTGCTGGCATATATGAACGAGCATCACTATGAAATAGCAGGAGACTCAATTGAAATTACACTCATTGATTATGGAATAACAAATCATCTAGACAATTATGTGACTGAAATCCTGCTGCCCATCAAAATAATTTCATGAATATGTTTTTAACCTCCCTTGACTCTCTACTAACTTGAGGGTTTATTTTTTATGCAGGAATCATTATTGGAGGAGAAAGCTTATGTTTGGAACCATTTTTAACACCGTTATGATTATTGCCGGAAGTGTGATCGGAGGGATATGTAAGAAAGGCATTAAAGACGAGTATCAGGATATCTTGATGCAGGCAATGGGGTTTGCAGCAGTTGCGCTGGGGATCAACGCGATTACACAGCATATGCCTGAAAGTAAATACCCCATTCTTTTTATCGTCAGTTTAGCCATTGGGGGATTGTTTGGCCAAATCATCAACCTTGAATTGCGATTCAACAAGCTGGTGAACAGATTCTCTAAAAGCAATTTAGCTGAAGGCTTATCAACGGCGATCTTATTATTTTGTATCGGTTCGCTCTCCATATTAGGCCCTGTTGAAGCCGCGTTGCATGGAGATTATAAATACCTCCTGACAAACGGAATGTTAGATGGGATTACCTCCATTGTGCTCGCTTCGACTTTTGGTTTTGGAATCGCAGCGTCTGCCATTGTGCTATTTGCCTGGCAGGGCTCCATCTATTTATTTGCTAAAGTAATGGAGAGTGCGCTTAACACAGACCTTATCAACGAAATCACAATTGTAGGAGGCATCCTCATCCTCAGTTCAGGGTTAAGCATTCTGGGCATTAAGAAGTTTAAAACGCTAAACCTGCTGCCGTCCCTGTTGATTCCGCCTATTGTTATTTTCGTGATTCATACATTTGGGCTGCGGTTTTAATGTTCGGAAAGAAAGTCATACTGAAAGGAAGGAGACGCTTGTTGTTCTCTTTCCTTTACGTTTGACGACTGAATAAAAATGAATCTCCTTTTTTCAGCTCAGGCAGCAATGTTTTCAGTTCAATTAAATCATGTATGACAACGTCGGCTTGAGCAAGTTCCTCTTCCTGCGCAAAATCAAAATGACATCCGATTGCCATCAAACCATTGTCTTTAGCCGCCTTTATGTCAGATAGGCGGTCTCCGACAACTGCCGCATGTTGAATGCCGTATTTTTTCAGGATAGCGTTTACTAAATCGCCTTTATTCAGCGAATGTATTTGTTCAATGCTGAACGTTTCAGTCACCCACCTGTCCAACTGATAAAAACTCACAATGGCTTTTAGATAGTCGCTTAATCCATTGCTTGCTATAAAAATTGAAAAATGGTTGTCTTTCAAATACTGAATATCTCTTGAACGTGAGGATATAATGCGCCTTTCCCTTGGTTGATATGAGCTATTAACCTTTCTAAAAAATAAGCATCTATCCTTTCTCTTATTTCATTAGAGTGATGCGGCAACAACGTCTTCCACACTTTAGGCAAAGGAACGCCCATGATCTCCCTGTATTTCTCAATAGGGGTCGCTGTATCCCCATTGGCCAAGTGACCTTAAATAACCGAAAGCATCATCTAATGATAATTCTAAAATTGTATCCGTTTGAAACAACGTTCCATCCATATCGAAAATGAGTGATTGCACCATAAGTGTCTCCTTTTAACTGCCGACTTCTTCTAAATACTACCACAATGGAAAGGCTATAGAATCCTAGGAACTGATTTTTAAGCAAAAAAGCAGATCTTCAAAGATCTGCTTTCTATTACATGATTTGTTTCTTTTGATCCTGGTCAATCTCCGGCTGAATTTCTTTCGTGAGTTGATGCCCTTCTATATCTACATTCGGAATGATCTTGTCCAGCCATTTTGGCAAATACCAAGCTGCATCCCCCATCAGCTTCATGACACTTGGAATGAGTGTCATTCGTACAATAAATGCATCAAAGAGCACACCAAAGGATAGAGCCAATCCGTTTGCTTTAATAGACGCTTCACCAGCAAAGATAAATCCTGCAAAAACGAATATCATGATCAGGCCGGCTGCGGTGACAACAGGACCGCTGTGTTTTAAACCAGCTTGAATCGCTTGGACTGGATTTTTTGTTTTCACATATTCTTCTCGCATTCTGCTTACAAGGAATACTTGATAATCCATGGCTAATCCAAACAGTATCCCAATAGATAAAATCGGCAAGAACGCGAGTATCGGCCCTTTTTCAGGTATTTTCAAAAAGTCGATGAGATTACCGTCTTGTAAAACAAATACACAGGTTCCAAGTGTGGCTGTCATCGTCAATATGAATCCTGCAACAGCAACAAGAGGCACAAGCAACGAACGGAATACGATTGTCAGCAAGACAAACGCAAACCCAACAATGAGTACAGCAAACACCGGTATCGCGTCATTAAGGCGGTCTGAAATATCAATATTCACTGCAGTCGATCCAGTAACGAGCAAATCTACCCCGTTTTTATCTGATAAGCTGCGTACATCCTTTACCAAATCCTTCGTTGCCACATCATTTGGGCCTGTTTTTGGAACTACCGTAATGATGGCAAAGTTCCCTTCTTCATTAGGCCTTGCAGGAGTGACACTTGATACATGGTCTAGCTCCTTTATTTCTTTCACTGCATCTGCGAAGGCTTCCGCCTTATTTTCTGTCACACTTGTGGCATCCGCTACGATTGTTAATTGGCCATTAAATCCTTCGCCAAAACCGTCGGCAAGCAAGTCATAAGCCCGTCGATCTGGATTGTCCTTCGCTTTCATCCCTGCATCAGGCAAGCCCAGCTCCAAATGCATAGATGGGATACTAATAATAAGCAAAATGAGAATGCTGCATACACTTAGCATGATAGGATTTTTTGTGACAAAGCGTCCCCAGACATTTGTGTCAGCGTTTTGTTTTTCTTTTTTCTTGTTTGATTTCGGAACCATCCGTTTTCCCGCTACCGACAAGACGGCAGGCACAAGCGTGATTGAAGCGAGAACAGCCATCAGTACACTAAGCCCTGCTGTCAGCCCCATTGCAGACATAAAAGGAATGTTAACGACCGTCAACCCGCAAAGTGCAACGATCACAGTAAGCCCGGCAAAAACGACAGCACTTCCGGCTGTTCCTGTAGCTCTCGCAATTGATTCATTTTTTTGTGCGCCTTCGCCTAAAAACTGGCGGTGCTTCGTAAAAATAAATAAAGCATAATCTATACCAACAGCAAGGCCAATCATTCCGGCTAATGAAAGGCTGACGGAAGCAATATCGAATACTTGTGTCCCCATCAACACCAGTCCAATACTTACACCTAAACCAATTAGCGCAGTTAAAATCGGCAAACCTGCTATTAATAAGGAGCCGAATGTAATGGCTAAAACGACAAAGGCCAAGATAATGCCGACAATTTCAGATACGCCGCCTATCTCCATCTCGGCTCCTGGTATATCTCCGCTTAGCTCCGTCTGCAAGCCCTCAGCATCAGCTATTTTCAAACTGTTTTTTACATGTTCGATAGAGTAATCTTTTATATCATCTGCTGAAGATTTATACGTAATATCAGCATAGGCAACTGTGCCATCTTTCGCGATTGTTCCTGTCACAAAAGGACTTGCAATCGAGTCTACGGAATCATCTTTATTGATTTCCTTAAACGTATTTTCGATTGCTTGTTTCGCTGGCTTTGCAGTAAGTTCCCCCCCATCTTCCGCTCCGAAAATCACCCGTATGCTTCCTTTATCAGGGCCGTGGGGAAATTCTTTTTGAATCACATCCAGCGCTTTTTCTGAAGGCGTGTCAGGTATGGACATATCCTCGGAAAAACTTGGTTTTAAGGTAATTGCAAGCCCTATCGAAGCAACTAACACAACGATCCACGCGCATATTACTTTAATGCGATGGCGAGCAACCCATCCTCCTAATTTATATAACATTTTTGACATGATAATCTCCTTTCAACACATTGCTTGATCACGTTCTTTCTCATTGTAGTGGACAATGAAATAAAAAAAACGTACATTGGGGCATGTACGTTTGGGCAAATTTCAAATTTGATGTTATTTGTCTAATGTCAGAATGCCTCTTTGCATGGCAATCGTCACGGCTTCCGTTCTTGAGTTCGCGCCTAATTTATTGTAAATGGACGTTAGTCTAGACTTTACTGTTCGCTCAGAGACGCCCAAATCAAAGGCGATCGCTTTGCTTTTGAGGCCTTTAGCAATTGCTTTCAAAACAATGACTTCCTTTTCTGTCAGCTGCGTATCACTGCTCTGCTTTTTCATCCGCTCCAGTTGGATTTCTTGCAGACGTTTTAAGATATCAGGCTGCAACAGCACGTTTCCTCTTATTGCTGCATCCATTGTATGAAAAAGGGTTTCTGAACTCGTATCCTTCAATAGATATCCTTTCGCCCCTAATTCAATTCCTTCGATCATGAGATGATCTTCATTATACGTAGTCAAAATAATGATGGGGATGTCGTGTTTTTCTTTGATTTGTTTAATGGCTTCTAACCCGCTCATCTCTGGCATATACAAATCCATGAGAATAACATCCGGTTTTAATTCATCTGCAAGGCGGATTGCTGATTTGCCGTTTTCCGCCTCTCCTATGATGGTGTAGTGATCATTCGTTTCAATTAAAAGCTTCAGACCTTCCCTCACCACAAGGTGGTCATCAACGATTAAAACCTTATTCATCTTGCATCTCTCCCTGAATTGGCACTGTGATCTCAATTTGTGTTCCTTTCGATTTTGTGCTCTTTATATTGAATTGGCCTTTCATTGTCCTGACGCGTTCTTGTATGCCGAGTAGCCCATAATGTCCTCTCTTTTTCTTGCCCTTTTCAACATCAAAGCCTTTGCCATTGTCTCTAACCGTTAAATGGAGTCTCCCGTTATCATCCCAAATGGATACCGAGATCGTATCTGCTTCAGCATGCTTTGCTGCATTCGTTATGCACTCCCCAATGATGTAGTAACAGTTTTCAGCTGTACGAACGTCTAACACCTGATGTAACTTGTAGTCTAAAACCCCACCCATGCCTGTCGACTCTTGAAAATGATCCATTAGTGAAGTTATTCTTTCTTTTAAAAAAACGATTTCTTCCGATTTGCTGCGCAGATCGTCAATGGCTGAACGCGCGTCCGCTAATGTCCCTCTCACTCTTTTCATTGATTGTTGAATGATTTCTTTTGCTCTCTCTGTGTTGCCTTTGGCGAGATGAACATGAGTAGCGTCCAGCTGCATATTTAAACTAACCAGCCCTTGAGCAAGCGTATCATGTAAGTCCCGGGCCATACGCTGTCTTTCATTTTGCAGCGTCAGCTGTTCTACCTGCTGATGAGCCAGCTCAAGCCTTTCAAGAGTCAGCTGCGCTTTTATTTTTTCATCGACTTGGGCGAAAAATGTAGCGGCATATGTGATAATCACGGTCATAATAGGTACCGCTATGACAAGAAAATGCAAATATTCACCTTTGTGAATATGATATAGTACATTGATTGACAGCAGAAGCAATAAATAAAGGATGAGGAACGTCTTTCTTCTGTCCGCCATTCCTATAATCTGTCCGATCAAAAATGCATAAAGGCCAATGACGATCAGTACCAGAAAGTCAGTCATGAGATTAGCAAGCGTAAAAGTGATCAAGCCTTGTATTACGAAGTACAGAATCACCTTTTTCTTAACCCAGCGATATGAGTGCCAATGCAACAAAGCAAAGATGGCGGCCAATACCGCAAACACATTAAGCAATAAAATGGACCAGCTCCCATACAGAAATTGCAGCACGATAGAGGCTACATAAATCATGAGGATAAAAGCCAGGCCAGGCACTCTGAGCGCAAGCATATTTAATGCCCGTCTATCATGTAAGTAGTATTTTTCTTTGAAAGGATTCCTCAAACCGCATTCACTCCTTTAACAGTTTAACCGAACAGAGACTAATGAAAATCGATACCATTTCAATAACGTGCAACAACCATTTATCCAATCATTTTATAGGAAAAGAATGAACTCAACAATACCAAGTGCACTGAACCATTAGGTGTTCCCGGCATATGTTCATTGCCCAAACGTACATAAGCGTTCTGCCTTTATGTACGTTTTATCTTTTCAAATGTACATTTACAATAATAAAGAACTCACTATTCATTGAAGGAATGATCATTATTGAAATCACTTGATCTCACCATTTTATCATTAAAAAGAAAAGGCATCCGAACTGAGAAAGTGTTAAAAAATCAGTGCCTTGATCAATTAAGCAAGGTGAACGAAAAAACAGACAAGCATACAAACAAAAATGCTCAATCCAAGAGACTGCGTAAGAAAAAAGAGGAATGAATATGTATTGGATTTTAGGGGCTTTTATATATTTTCTGATCGGTATTTGTATATTCATTGGAATCATTAGAGACAGTCACTCGGGCTCATGGATACTCCTTGCATTAGCGGCTCCGCTCACATTGTTGGCTATCCTTACTTTTATTCAAAGCAGCTTCTTGCCAAAAGATAGTCAAATAGCCGCCATAAAAACTGCTCATTGGTAAAATGATGAATATCGGAATACAATTTATGTATCTTAAGAAAAAGGAGTCTTGCCTTATGAGTCAAAGAGTGTCTTATTATGAGGTTGCACCTGAAGGTATGAAAGTCATGATGGATATGGAGAAATACACGAAACAATCTTCAATTAACCGAACGACGAGAGAGCTTATCAAAATCAGGGTTTCTCAAATAAACGGCTGTGCCTTCTGCATAGATATGCATACTTCGGATGCTCGAAAAATGGGCGAAACGGAACAGCGGATTTACTGTTTACACGCTTGGAATGAATGTGATTTTTATTCACCTGAAGAGAAAGCAGCACTCGAACTATCTGAACATATCACGCTCATTCCATCTAAAAGAGTTCCTGAAGAGCTATATCATCGAGTGCGGGAACATTATGATGAAAAACAATATGTTGACCTAGTTCTCATCATCAATCAGATAAACAGTTGGAATCGCATCTCTATTGCAATGGGGAATCAAGCAGCTTCTAGATAATGAGAAAGAGTAAGATTTTAACGAATCTTACTCTTTCTCCTATCCCCAAATATTCACTTTAAAGTATTTCTCAAACGCGTTTTTCCCGCTTTGTGTAATCCTAATCGCTCTCGTTTTCGGCATACGAACGACCCATTCTTCTTCTAACATTCGAACCATTAGGGCGTTTCCTAACGCCCCTGCAATATGATGCTGCCGCTCACTCCAATCCAAACAGCAGCGGGCAAATGCTCTCCTCTTACTTCGCTGCTGCTCTTCGTTGATGCCTAAATTTGAAAAGAACAAAGAACCCTCTGACGTCACCTCAAAGTTTACATCGACTTTTTTTATTATGCCCTGCTCAACTAGTGAATTTGTCATTTGCACGCCCACATAACCTGCCAGATGATCATAACAAGTGCGGGCGAAATGCAGGTCTCTTTTCTCTTTTGACTCTTTTAAAGATTTGACTTGAGATTTAGGCGCAATATGAAGCAATTGTTCGATTAAATTTGCTGCATCTGAGTCAGACAATCTGTAATACCTATGTCTTCCATGCTTCTCTACGCTGATCAGCTCTTCTTCGAGCAATTTTTTCAGGTGAAAACTTGCGGTTTGAGGTTTAATGTTAGCAAGATATGCAAGCTCTCCCGCAGGGTGTATCCTTCCATCCATTAGGGTGAGTAGAATGGATGAACGCGAGGGATCAGATAACAACGAAGAGATTTTTGCGATATTAGGATTCATGATTTTTCCTCCTTACATTCATATTTCGATGATAGTTGAAATGTTAAACCTTTACAATATGAATGTAATGATGACAAGGAGGAATAAGCGTTGGACATTGAAAAACAAGACACTCTTCATTTTAAAGAAATCAAACCAAAAATCATGTATTATGGTAGCTCAACATTTCTTCTGACAACATTGAATGAGGATGGTACAACTAATATTAGCCCCATGTCTTCTTCTTGGGCTCTGGGAAACTATATTGTCCTTGGAGTAGGCCTAGGGGGGAAAGCCATTGAAAATTTGGAAAGACACAAAGAATGTGTCATAAACTTGCCTGGCCCGGAATTATGGGAAAACGTTGAAAGGATTTCGTCTTATAGTGGAAAAAAGAATATACCGCCTTTGAAGAAAAAGCTCGGATTTACATATAAAAAAGAAAAATACGAGTCAGCAGGCTTAACACCTTTACAATCAAAGACAGTTTCACCAACACGCATTAAAGAATGCCCTATTCACATTGAAGCTGAAGTAAAACATATTCGGATTCCAGAATATGACCCGTTATTTGCAATTGTAGAGACACAGGCATTACATTTTCACGCCGAGGAAAGGATCATATTGAATGAAAACCACATCAATCCTTCAAAATGGAGTCCGCTTATTTATAATTTTAGACATTATTTTGGCTTAGGAAAAGAAATAGGAAAGACCTTTCGTTCAGAAACTTGACCTTTTTAACGTTTATAGACCAAGCTGTGACTTGGTCTATTTTGGTATCTATGGAATTATCCTTTTTACCGCACAACGCATTCATAGACCCTCATGGGGTGCACTTCATTTTAATTCTCCTTCATTACGATTTTCCAGAATAAAAAATAGAGTATTCGGTTTTTGCCTTAAAGCCTAGTTTAGCTGCTAATCTAAAGGAAGATTCGTTGTTAACATCACAATCCCAACTAGGCACCATTTCATTTTTTAGACAAAAGTCGATAAACTCACTTCCCACATAATAAGCTAAACCCTTGCCTCTGTATTCTTCAAGTGTATAGATATCCATTTCTGCACGATTATGTCCTAAAAATATAGATGTACACTCACTAACAACTTGATTGTCATGTAATACGGCAAATCCGAAACCTTTTGAAGAAAATTGCGAAACAGAACCCCAATAGTCCTCATAATATGTTTTGTTAAATTCCGTGCTGTTTGAGATAATGTCTTCGTCTATCCTTTTTAATACAAACCCCTTTGGAAGTTGTAATTCCGTTATAGACGGTTTTTGCTGAAAAGAAAATGCGGCTCTTTTCATGTGATTCAATTCGTCTTTCAGGATTGTTTTCATGACGCTGTCCCATGTATCGCTAGAACTAAACAAGGTAAATCTTTTTGTTGATTTCACTTGTTTTTCATAATATTCAGCAACGAAATCATTGAAATCTTGATTACCCTCTTCTCCCGCAATAAAGTAAATTCCTGATTCAGTCCCTATCAAAAATGATTTAGGGAAGGTGTGTTCATCCACATAAACAACTCCCGGAATGGTTTGTTCTACTATTGAATAGACAAATGTTGGGCAATTTTTTTCATGAAACCATGTTTTTAAGCCTTTATATGTTTCTTTTGTTACCTTCTGCAAACTGACAACTCCTTTAAAACAGCGTCTTCTTCATGATTCTGTTCACAAAATCAATTTTCCTCTGTCACAAGCTAAATACCTTCCCTTTTAAGCGGACAATTCATGGATCATAGACAAGTTAAACAAAAACAGGTGTCTGCATTCAGCTCGCAGACACCTGTTTTTCATTACACACTGTGCATATCTATTTCCCAGTTTCAGCAAACTGTTTTAAGCGGTCTCCAATTTCATCACGCACCCTTTGGAAAAACGCCCATTTTTCTTCGTCCGTTCCTTGCGCTTTTGCCGGATCATCAAATCCCCAATGCTCACGTTTGACATGTGAAGGCGTCACTGGGCATTTGTCAGCTGCATCACCGCAGAGAGTCACAACCAAATCAGCATTGTTTAAAATGTTCAGGTCTATCCTATCTGAGGTTTGATTGGAAATATCGATTCCTGCTTCTTTCATCGCTTTGACAGCATTAGGATTTAACCCATGAGCTTCGATTCCCGCGCTGTACACGTTCCACTTGTCTCCAAGGTATTTTTTTCCCCATCCTTCAGCCATTTGGCTGCGGCAAGAGTTTCCAGTGCATAAAAAGTAAATGGTTTTCTTTGACATGTTTATCTTCTCCTTTTTGAAACATTAATGGATGATCATCAGCCACATATACAGGCCGACAAGTGTAATCAATAACGTTGGGATTGTCAGAATGATTCCTGTTTTAAAATAAGTGCCCCAGGAAATCTTCACACCTTTTTGTGAAAGGACATGTAGCCATAATAGTGTCGCCAAGGATCCAATCGGCGTTATTTTAGGGCCTAAATCGGATCCGATGACATTGGCATAGATAAGCGCTTCTCTCATCATCCCATGTGTATCTGTGCCGGCAATAGCCAATGCATCAATCATGACAGTCGGCATGTTATTCATAACGGAAGAAAGAATCGCCGCGATGAAGCCCATTCCAATCGTCCCCGCAAACAACCCTTGATCAGCCAAGGCTTGAATCACGCCTGAAAGGACATCTGTCAACCCGGCATTACGGACACCGTACACAACAACGTACATGCCGATTGAAAAGAACACGATAGCCCACGGCGCTCCTTTCAGCACTTGCTTGGTGTGAACGGCTGGGCTCTTTTGTGCAGCAATTAAGAAAAAGATGGCGACGATGCCCGCTACCACTGATACGGGAATAGAGAAAAATTCACTGGTGAAATAACCAATTAACAGCAGCCCTAAGATATACCATGATAGTTTGAACATCTTCTGGTCTTTTATTGCCTCTGCAGGTTTTTTAAGCTCAGTCAGATCATAACGTTTAGGTATGCTTTTTCTGAAGAAAAGGTAAAGTACAATGATACTCGCCAGTAGCGAGAATAAGTTCGGCACAATCATTCTGGATGCATAATCAATAAACGTAATATCAAAATAGTCCGCTGAAACGATGTTGACCAAATTGCTCACGACGAACGGCAGCGAAGTCGTATCTGCTATAAATCCGCTGGCAATGATAAAAGGAAAAACTAATTTTTCATTGAAATGCAATGCTCTGACCATCGCTAATACAATCGGTGTCAATATAAGAGCCGCACCGTCATTTGCAAATAATGCGGCGACGATCGCTCCTAATATCGCTACATAAACGAACATCCGAACACCGTTTCCTTTTGCAGCCTTCGCCATATGAAGCGCCGACCATTCAAAGAAACCGATATGATCAAGGATTAACGAGATAATAATGATTGCCACAAAAGCCAATGTCGCATTCCAAACAATGCCTGTCACAGTTATTACATCTTGAAAATTGACAACGCCGGCTATTAAAGCTAAAACAGCCCCTCCACAGGCTGACCACCCAATAGATAAGTTTCTCGGCTGCCATATGACCAATACTAAAGTGAATAAAAATATGGCTACCGCCAAAATGATTGAAATCATTCTATTACCTCCTTACTTGCAAGATGACTGAGTTTCCCTTTTTTTCATCAGCAGTAACAATTCGTCCTCCTGATCGATTTGATGCAAGATCAATTGCAATGTATCAAATTCCGGACATGATTCATTGATTGAATAATAATGCCATTGCCCTCTTCTGTCCTCGTTCACAAATCCCGCGTTCTTTAATTTTCGCAAATGCTGGCTGATGGCTGGCTGACTCATATCGAACATATCAACCAATTGACAGACACAATATTCTTTTTCAAAAAATAATTTCATCATCATAAGCCTTGTTTGATCACTAAGTATTTTTAAACAGCCGGTCATCGCTGCCACTCCTATTTTTGTATCAGCAATCAAATGAACTCCTCCTTTAACCCAATATATAATGGAATCATGATATATTGGCCCAGTGATCATACCCCCAATCAAAAAGAGGCACTGTCCCTGCAAAAAAATAAACATTACGTTTTTCACAACATCATTATATAAGCTTTCACTTATATAATCAATTGATTATATTTACCTAAACAAGAAAAAATCCTGCTTGAAGAAAACAGGATTTCAACAAATCATGAGCAAACAGCTTCATAAGGCTCGTCAAACCATATGATGGCTGCTCAGCTATTCGTCACTCTTTTTTCTAATGATGATTGACCCTTCTAAAATTGCTGCCCTTCACTTCTGCTACGTCATATACGGTAACAAAAGCGTTTTTATCAATGTCATTAATGATTTCTTTCAGCTTGGTTTCTTCTAACCGGTTGATGACACATGTGATTTCTTTGAATTTCTCATGGGAAAAACCCCCGTAAGCTTCTTTATATGTAGCGCTTCGGCCTAATTGATCACGTATAGTCTCTACCATCAGTTCAGGTTGGGTTGTAATAATTTGAAACATTTTAGAACCGCTTAAGCCTTCCTCCACGACATGAATGACTTTGGATGCAATGTAGTAAGCAATGACTGAAAGCAATGCTCCTTGCAAGCCAAATACGGTGGAAACAAAAATAAACACAAAAAGGTTTAAGAATAGAATGAGATCGCTCGTTCCAAATGGCAGTTTTCGGGACAGCAGTACTGCAAGCATATCAATTCCATCTAATGCGCCGCCATTACGCAGCGCCAGCCCCATTCCAAACCCAAGGATAATCCCGCCGACAACGGTTATCAACAAAGTATCCCCTTCGATGATGGCTGGAGTGTGGTGCATAAAACTTGTACCCGCAGCAAGTGATGCGATTCCGATAATTGATAATAATGCAAAGCGTTTCCCAATTTGCTTATATCCTAACCAGACAAACGGAATGTTGATCGCAGCAATCAGAATCCCCAGCGGTATATTGAACAGCTGTGACCCAACAATGCTGAGGCCTGTCACCCCTCCATCAGATACGCTGTTTGGAATGAGCACCGTTTCCAGTCCATATGCCGCTATGATTCCTCCGATTATGACCATGATGACTTGCAGGATGATTTTCGCCTTGAATTTCTTATGTTTCTCGTTTGTATTCATGCCATTCCTCATTTCATATATTATGTTATATTTAAATATAACATAATATCATTTTTTGGCAGAAAACTTGCTTTTATGAAAAGGATTTGTCAATCAAGCAGTCTGCTTCCGCCGTGCTCATTAGCACAATATTGTCTTGATCGCTGATCAAAAATGGATTTCATTATTTCCCGATATGTATTTATCAATGATGGAGAGGAATGAAAGAATGAGGAAACTCGGAAAGATATTTTACTGCAATGCCGCTCTGCTGCTGCTCGCCTTATTGCTTGCTGGATGTGCGGGCAGTAAGAATGTAGAATCAAAACAAACTTCAAATGATGAAACTGCTGCACAAACTGACGAAAATCATCATGATAACGAAGACAGCAACAAAATAAGCAAAGATGAATCAGAGCCAACAACGGGATCAGAAGAATCCACAACAGGTGAATCAGATGACACCTCTTCAGAAAAAGCAAAAAATGAGGAGAAAGATAATGAAGACACTGGATTGGCAGCGTATTCTTCTGAAAAAATCGAATATGCCCGTGTTTGGCTGCAGCTTGGGCCTAATCAAGAGATAGATGAATTAAATGTTCGGCACATTTCAGCCGGTGAACCGATCAATCCTAATGATGAGACAAGTGCCAGCTATCCAGAAGATGTGATCCAGTTGGCAGGTTCTCGATTAGTCGATGGATCAGTCACTTATCATGGTAACGGGGATGGCACGATTCATGTATACAATGTCCCTTTACGCTGGGATTCCGCTGATGATTTAGATCAAGGGGTTATGCGGGAAGTGACTGAGAATATCATGAACAATAAAAAAACAGTGTACGTAAAGACAGGCGACAATAAAAAAATCAAACGGCTTATTGACATGATGGTTATTCATTAAACAGCAATCGAAAAAGAATGATATATTCATATGGAACAAAGTTTGGAGTGTGATCACTTGCTGAAAAATCTACCGGTTCTATTAGCTATCCTTACCGTTGGAAACATTCTAAATGTGATGAGCCTTACCCTAGAATTATCAGAGACTTTTCACTGGATTGTATTATTAAGGTGTTGCATTATTATTTTATAGCGCCGTATGTTTAGTGGCGTACAATCTGAATCAAAAGCTTATATCTCAGAAATAAGTGAATGATGTCTTAAGAAAAACAAGCATGTAATATAATGCTTCAGCTTGTAGAGAAAACGACGTTTTTTCTACAAGCCTTTTTTGTTTTCTGCTGTTTCTTTAGTTGTTCAGCGGATTTCAAAAACTGAAAAAGAGCTCCCACATACCTAGCCCTGCTTAGCTAGGTATGTGGCAATCTTCTTCATGTTCTGGCATGCGGCTGTGAGGAGAACTTGTTCACTCACATTCCGTTTTCCCCTCAACCTGCAATAGCGAAGCCCATGCAGCTGTTTTGAATCTGCAAAGCTTCGCTCTATTTTTTCTTTTCTTTTTTTATAGAGGGTTTTTCCTGAAACAGATAAGCGATTTTGTCTGACCTTTTCTTTGTGGTCCTCCCATACATGCCGGGTGATGACCTTTTGGCGGTGCTTTGATCTTGTGCATTGTTCAAGCAATGGGCACGCGGAACAGGTTTCAGGATTTGATTTATATGACCGGTAGCCTTTTCGGTCAGTTGTTGAGTATGTAAGTGTTTGCTGGTTCGGGCAAATGTATCTGTCTTTTTCACTGTCATAATGAAACTTCCATTTTGGAAACAAGCCTCTAGTAGGGTGATATCGTCTATGCGCAATAACGCCAAAAATATGGCGGTCAGCTAATCCTTTACAGATCGGAGTCGTCAAATAACCAGAATCAAGAGCGACGGCTTCTACTTCAAAATCAAATCGTGCAATTTGGTGATCTAATCGGTCAAGATAAGGCACAGAATCATGGACATTTCCAGGCGTAACATAGGCGTCGGTGATAATGTTATGTTTCATATCCGTTGTTCGGTGATCTAAGTAAAAGAAACCCTCCGGTTTGTTTTCGCGATACATATAACCACTTTCCGGATCAGTGGTACTGTGGCGGATCTCTTTTTCAGCTTTCACCTCCTCTTTGGCCGGTAATGGCTTTTTTCCGTGCTCCTCTCGATCTTCTTGAATGGCTTCATTTAAATCTTTGATATAGTTTTGTGTATCCTGTTCAATCGTTTTTCTTGTGTATTTGTGCTTGTTGGCATTGGCTTTCAGATGAGTTGAATCAGTGAAAAGGACACGTCCGCCCACCATATCATGATTGATGGCCTGAAGAACGACCTCATCAAAAATGTCTTGGAAAATCGTTGTATCTTTAAAGCGTGTGCGTCTGTTCCAGCTGATGGTGGAGTGGTGCGGAACTGGGTCATTGATATTCAGGCCCAAAAACCATCTGTACGCCATATTGTAATAAATTTCTTTTTCAAGCTGTCTTTCTGAACGGATACCGTAGAGGTAGCCGATAAACATCATTTTGAATAAAATCAGCGGATCGAGTGAGGGGCGGCCTTTGTTTTCGCTGTAGTAAGGCTTAACCTTTTCAATGATAAAAGAGAAGTCAATGTGTTTATCAATTTTTCGAAGCAGGTGATCCTCTTCGACGAGTTGGTCAAGCAGAACAAATTCAGCTGCGTTTTGAGAAGAATTTCTTGTGTGGAACATGAGAAAGACACCGTCCTTTTTAGTCTTTCTTTTATTTTATTACAGAAGAATGGATATTTTAAGGAAAAATAAAGGCTGTCGAGATTTTCTCGACAGCCTGAAGCATGTAATATAATGCTTGTTTTTCTTCTAGCTACTTCCTCAAACTCTGACTCCATAGTCAACCTTGAAGTGTTAAACTCCGGTTGAACTTTCGCAAACGGCTTCCATCATTTCTTCTCTCTCCCCTTTTGAGATGCATGAACCAACATCATAATGTATAATTCTTCCTACCTGCTTATAGGAGGCATTACATCATGAAAATAAGAGTTACTGGAATTTTAATTGGCATTACTTTATTTATGACTGGTATTCTTTTGCCGGAAGCAAAATTTGATTATCCTCAGTACATTAGTTTTGCCGGAGCTTTTATAGCATCATCATCAATTAGCAGTCTTATGAAACTGAAAAAGCAATCGGCAACGAATTCTTAAACTTTCCTTCCTAAGAGTTTAAAACGAATGTTGTAAGGTGGAATAAAAACCGTTAAAATACCAAGGGCGTTATACCCCTTGGTATGATTGATGTGCCCCGGGGGGATCGTATTCTCGACAGGCTATTGCCCCACTATGCCCTGCCTGGCTAATATTGATCAGGTCCAAACGCTTTTGATATCAAGCGTTGGAAGCCATCCTTGCAGTCATAACAACCAGCTCATTTTTATTGACTTATGAAATGTAATCGTGAAGGTATGGACCTTTTTATTTTCTGAACGGCTGTCCTACATGCAAAAAAGCTGGAAACCACTAAATCAAATGCTCTTCAAAGCATTATCATCAAAGCTTGCCCAAACCACCATTATCAAAAAGAATGTCATCCAGCACTTGAAGCGTTTATATCAAAGGAACCCTAACCAGATTTTAATGGCTGTCGCTGAAATGAATAGCGCTAAAATCCATTGCAGAAATGTTGTATTTACCTTTTGTCCAACTTTTGCGCCAATAGGAGAAGCAATTACACTAGCGATCATCAAAACCAGAGCTGGCATAAAAAGAACCTGGCCTGTGATTACCTTTCCAACTGTCGCGCCAATAGATGATAGAAATGTAATCGCAAGAGATGAAGCGACGGTGATTCTCACCGGAATCTTTAAAATCAATAACATAATGGGAACGAGGATAAAAGCGCCGCCAGCTCCTAAAATACCTGATACTCCGCCAATAATAAAGGCTAAGAATGAAGCTAACCATTTATGAATTATGACTTCTTCGCCTTTTCTATGTTCATGTCCTTTTTTAGGCATAAACATTAATATCACAGCTATAATAGCCAATATTCCGTATATGAAGTTCATTCCTTTTTCAGATATAAGATGCGAAAAGTAACTCCCCAGTACACTACCTATAAGGATACTGCTCCCCATATAAATGATTAATGGCTTATTCAAAAAACCACTCTTACGATAAGCCCATACACCGCTAAGTGTCGCGAAGAAAACTTGAATCGTTCCTATCCCTGAAACTTCATGGGCTGTTAATGACGTCACTCCCACTAAAGCAGGAATGTACAATAGCATTGGATAATGAATAACAGATCCCCCAATACCGACCATTCCGGAAATAAAAGCACCAATAAACCCTATCATGAAAAGAGTGATCATAAAGGCCATATCCATTTTGGTTTCCTCCTTTTCAAAGGAAAAGGGTATCTTTATATTCGATACCCTTTCACATCCATTAGCCTTTTTTAATCCAGAATTTCAGTACATCGCCTTCTTCAGTTTGCTCTAAAAGGTCATGCCCGCCTGATTTAGACCAAGCCGCAAGATCACTTTTAGCACCCTTATCTGTTGCATGCACTTCTAATATTTGACCTGATTCCAGTTCATTCATCGCTTTCTTCGTTCTCACAATCGGCATAGGGCATGCCAGTCCTTTTGCATCTAATACTTTATCTGATTTCATGTTCATCTCTCCCTTTTTAATAAAAACTTGTGTTACCGAATTGCACAGCGGTTTGGACCGATCTCCATCTCACGCTGTTTTTCTTCATCCGGGCTGATTTTCCCCATGTTTGTTTCACGAATTTCTTGGTATGCATTTGGTTGCGGAGGCAAATGATCTGTTACCAGGTGTCTAAATTCTGTTTCATCCGCAATGTTCAACCCATGGTTCTCGGCAAATAATGTACTTAGTTTTTTAGCCACACTGCCATCCTCATTTAGCTCATCAATGATCATAAAGTGTGCCGGTAATACGATTAAATCCTTTGGTAGCGCTTTGTAACGGCTATAAAGAGTTTTTCTTAAATCTCCTACCCAATCTTCTGCCCTACCGGCTAAGTCTGGTCTGCCAATTGAATCGATAAATAAGATATCACCTGAGAGAAGATACTGATCATCGACAATGAAAGAAGTGGAGCCAATGGTATGCCCCGGAGAAAAAATCGGTTGAATTTTAATCTTTGTATTTCCAATGATAATATCATTTCCTTCTTCCAACGGCTGATAATCGAATACCACTTCTTCAGCATCCTTCGGCGGTAACCAGTAGGTTGCTTTTGTTTTTTCGGCAATTGCTCTGCCGCCTGAAATATGGTCTGCGTGAAGGTGTGTATCAAATACGTGTGTAATCGCCGCACCCTTCTCTTTCGCAAAGTCTATAAAAATATCTGCCATACGTGTCGCATCAATCATCGCTGCTTCGCCATTGGAAATGACCATGTATGACAGGCAGCCTTTTCCGATTCGAACAAACTGATACATTTCACCGCCATCTTTTAAATCCCCGACTTTTACCGGTTCTAGATGCTCGCTCCACGCTTTCATTCCGCCTTTAAGATACGATACTGAAAGACCGGCTTCGGAAAGCATGTCGGATACCATGACGGATGAACCTTCTTTTGCGCATACGACTAGCACTTCTTTATCTGAAGGAATGGTATCTAAAATATCTTCTACACCATCTAAAAGATCGAAATACGGAACATTCAAATGGTCAACATCGTGACCTTCAATCTTCCAATCGCTAAAATCATTTTCATTACGAACATCCAGAATAAATAAAGGTTCTTTGTTAAAGATTTTTTGTGTCACTTCTTTTGCGGTAAGTGCCTGTACGGTCATGTTTACCTCCCTCCCTTTTCTGTTTTACCTGTCCAATCACGCATACCGGGGACGACGTTGATTACCTTTTTAAAACCTTGTTTTTTCATTGTTTGGGCTGCCATTTCGCTCCTTCTTCCCGAATGGCATATGATGTGAATTTCATCATTTTTATTTAACTCGCTAGAGCGTGCTTCCACTTCACCAAGAGGGATATGCACTACACCGGGGATATGAGCTTCTTCATACTCCTCTGCCTCGCGGACATCTAAAATGTGAAGCGGCTCTTCACTTTCTACTTTCTGTTTGAAAGTTTCTAATGAAATGTCCGGAATGGACGATGCGTTTTCTGATGCAGGCTCGCCTCCTCTACGAAGAAAATGGCGAAATAAATCTCCCTCTGTTTCAGTACCTAGATATTGATGACCTGTGCTTTTGGCCCATGCTTGCAAATCTGCCGTAAAGCCTTTGTCTGTTGCTTGAATTTCTAATACTTCACCAGCTTTTAAATCCTTCATTTTCTTCTTCGTTTTGACGATAGGCATCGGACATGCTAAACCTTTAGCATCTAATACAACATTTGCTTGTATCATGTTATTTCCTCCTTTTATCTAATAGGGGTAGGGGTATATGATCCGTCAAAAAAAGAGATCTTCTTCCTTTCACCGATATTCATGCCATGCATTCATGCCGCCTTTTACATTTGTAACACTTTTAAATCCTTGTTTTTTCAATATCTTACTCGCCTTCATACTTCTCATACCGCTTTGGCAAATAACGAAAATCTCCCTGTCATTCGAAAGTTGATTTGTTTGTTGAGGCAGTATTGACAAGGGAATATTCTTAAAACCTTCTATATGCTTCGTACGAAACTCAAAAGGTGTTCTAACATCTATAAACTGTTTCCCTTTACTTTTCAGCTCTGATTTTAAAACTGTCGTTGTTATTTGTTTCACACCTTTTACTGGTGAAACATTCCGAATCACTATCCATAGAAACAACAAAAAGAGTATGGTATAGATCATGACACTGCTATCCATCGGATTCGATTCACCCCTCTTCAATTAAATAAATAAGTTCACAGTGCCTTCTTCAGCATCAGCTAAATAAGCTGCTACGCCAGCATAGTCGATATCATCTAATAGTTCTTGTTCCTGCAAACCGAGCAGATCCATTGTCATCGTACAAGCTACGAGCTTTACACCTTGTTCTTGAGCCATCTCAATTAGCTGAGGCAATGTTAATGCATTATGCTTTTTCATCACATTTTTGATCATTTTAGGACCCATACCTGCAAAGTTCATTTTAGATAAGCCCATCTTATCAGCGCCTCGAGGCATCATCTTTCCAAACATGTTTTCAAGAAATCCTTTTTTCACAGGAACCAGCTCTTCTTTACGTAAAGCGTTTAATCCCCAAAACGTATGGAAGATGGTCACTTCATGATCATAGGCGGCTGCACCATTTGCAATAATGTAAGCAGCCATCGCTTTATCATAATCCCCGCTGAATAATACAATCGTTGTGCGTTTTGTTTGTTCTGTCATGTTTATCCTCCTAACCTCAGATTACCCCCATGGGTATATAGAAACTTAAAATTTTTTGATGGCGAATGCTATCATTCAAATACCTATAGGGGTATATTATAACGCATATAAAAATCCGTCAACCTTAAAAAGGATAGGTTGATGAATTTTTTATCGGCTCTTTACCAGTAAGTCGACCGCTTCTTTTACTAAGTTGGATGTGTCTTCGCCCTGATCCAAGCTTTCACGAATACAATGCTCAAGATTTGTGCCAACAATAACACCTAATGCTCTATCAATCGCATTACGTGAGGCTGCCAATTGAGTCACAACTTCTCTGCAGTCTTTCCCTTGCTCCATCATCGTCAATACACCTTTAATTTGCCCTTCTATCCTGCGTAAGCGATTTTTAACCTTTTGATCATACTCCATGTCGTTGAAATCCTTTCTTTCATGAATTTCTGCATTTACAAGTTGCCAATTCATAACTGTTCACATAAATGCCTTTGCGCTTTAAAAAACGCACTCCTAAATGTAATTCTACCCTATCACGAGCTATTATGTGTATTTTATCACGCGGAATCTCTAAATAAAAACGTTTTAGATACGCATATGGAATGTTTAAAATAAAATCATCTGAAAAATTGGCTGCATCGTTATAATGACGAATATCTAATATGGTCATGTCTAGCACTTCCAATTCATCTTTATTAATACACAAAATACCTCTCACAGGATAATAACGTCTATACATGGCATAGATCAATATGAAAATAAGCAGAAATGCGACAACCAAGTAAAAAATTGATCCGCACCACCTTTACTATCTTCTTATTTATGCATCAACAATATACAATACCTACCGGGGTATAAAGTCAAGTATGTAAAACGGAGCGCTGTGTCACACTGTAAATAAAACCGCTATCACTTATACTCAGCTAAATGAAACACAAAAAAAACAAGCTGATTTTTTTAAAATCAGCTTGTTTTATCCATCACTTTACAATCAGCACAGGACAATTCACTCGTTTAGCCACTTTATGGCTTACACTGCCCAGCACCATCTCCTGTAAAGTGTTCAAGCCCCTGCTTCCTACTATGAGCATATCAAATTGATTTTCATTTGCATAAGCAACAATGGCCGGTCCTGGTTCTCCGTGTTTCATTATTACATCATGCTGAACGCCAGCTTGCTCAAATTTTTCTAAAATTGGCTCTAATTTTTTATGCCTTTCCATTTCTAACTCTGCAGAACTCGCGGTATGAAGCACTTCGGTTTTCGCTTTTGCATAATCTTTAACAAAAATGATTTCCACTCTTGCATTAGGCACCAGTTTCGCTATACGAATTGCATGTTCTGCTGATCGAATGGAGTGATCTGATCCATCAGCTGCCAACAAAATATTTTGATACATACCCCTTCACCTTCCCCTTAGTGGCTTGACGGCTGTGCATTAGGATGATTATAGGTAGCCAGCGTTTCAATCAAATGTCGGCTTGACTCGTTTAAGCCAACTAATGTAACATCTGCATGATTCTCTTTGAATTTCAAGACAACCTTATCCACTGCGGCGACACCAGAATCATCCCAAATATGCGCCTCTGAAAAGTTCATCACAACACGCTCTTTTACATCGACATATGAAAATGAATTCACAAAATCTTGAACAGAGGCAAAGAACACCTGGCCCTTAATGTCATAAACAGCCTCTGTCTCAGAAACAGAAGACAAATCCACCTTTACTCGTGAAATTTTAGAAGCGAAGAAAATAGCACTTAACAGGACGCCTACGATGACCCCAATGGATAAGTTATCTGTTGCCACTACTGTAATGACTGTGACAACCATGACAACCGAGTCAGTGAATGGAACTTTTTTAAGCGTCCGGATTGAAGACCAATCGAATGTTCCAATTGAAACCATAATCATAACGCCAACCAATGCAGGCATAGGAACTTGAACAACCCATTCACCTAAAACAAGTATTAAAAACATGAGGAACATGCCAGCCGTAAAGGTTGAAAGTCTCCCTCTCCCTCCAGATTTTACGTTAATAACAGATTGACCGATCATGGCACACCCTGCCATACCGCCGAAACATCCGGCAACGATATTGGCAATCCCCTGCCCTCGGCTTTCCCGGTTTTTATTACTATCTGTGTCAGTCATGTCATCAACAATGGAAGACGTCAGCAGCGACTCAAGCAGGCCAACGACAGCAAGCGCAATAGAGGTCGGGAAGATTATGGACAACGTCTCAAAGTTGAATGGAACATCAGGAATCAAAAAGCTTGGCAAGGCTTGTTTGATCGTTCCTAAGTCACCAACTGTTTGAACATTGAAGTGCCCCCAAATAGAAACGACAGTAAGAAATACAATTGCGATTAATGGGCTTGGAACAGCTTTTGTCATAAACGGGAACAAATAAATAATGGCCAATGTTATGCCGACAAACACATATGTCAGACTGGATATTCCAACAAAATGAGGAACTTGCGCCATAAAAATTAAAATGGCCAGCGCATTAACAAAACCTACCATAACCGATCGAGGTACAAATTTCATTAATCGCGCCACTTTCAGAACCCCAAATATGATTTGGATGATACCCGTCAGGATCGTAGCAGCAAACAGATACTGTAATCCGTAATCCTTCACGAGCGTTCCCATTAACAACGCCATAGCCCCTGTAGCCGCAGAAATCATCCCAGGCCTTCCGCCCGCAAAAGAAATCACCACCGCAATACAAAATGAGGCATACAATCCCACCATCGGGTCAACACCTGCAATAATAGAAAAACCAATGGCTTCAGGTATTAATGCCAAAGCAACGACTATCCCGGCTAATAAGTCCCCTCTTATATTTGAGAACCACTCCATATTTAATTTTTTTAACATAAAATACAGTACACCTCTTTATGATTATTTTTTGTTGACTTCTAACTCTCATAGAAGCCAGGGCCGTTTGCAACTATTTAGAATGTAACAAACAAGAATTCAAATGTCTACAATTTTTTGTTCCAAAATAGATCTTTTTTGGAACTGACTGCGAATTCTGCGCTATCCACCTTATTTTGTTATAATGAAATATACAACATTCATCAGGAGTTGATGATTTGATTTTTGGATATGCACGTCCGTTTAGTCAAGATCGGGATGTAACACAACAGATAACTGCACTTAAAGGGTTCAACTGTGAAAAAATATATATTGAACAAACGAATTCAGCAAAAAACAGACCAGAATTTGAGTCATTATGCAACAGTTTAAATGCCGGAGATACTGTAATCATTTATAAGTTATACAGCATTGCGGACTCTACAAAAAACCTAATTCATATCATTGATTTTTTCAAAACGAAACAAATCCACTTTATTTCAATATTAGACAAAGTAGACACCACAAAGAAAAACGGTTCCATATTCTTCGATTTTTTAGAAAGAGTCAGTGAATTTCAATTTGACATGATTAGTGAAAACACAAAGATTGGAATTCAAGAGGCCAAATTAAAGGGGAAAAACACAGGACGTCCGAGGAAACCAGACCATAATGTCCGGCGCGCGATGGAGATGTACCAAAGCAAAACGTATACCATTCAGCAAATTACCAAAGAGACAGGCATCAGTAAAACAACACTGTACCGTTATTTAGATAATTGGAATGATTTTGATTCATAATAAACACGAATAAAAAACATACCGCTATTTTGGTATGTTTTTTATTCGTGTTTCATTCCCTCTCAAAAATGATCCACATAAACAAACACCGGAAATGGTTTGCGTTAAAACCGAAAAAGATAAATGTTGGATTTGAAACAGTCTCATTAACCCGCTCAAATTTTGTATGAACTGTGCTCCTTTTCCGCAGCTTCTGCATCTGCTTTGGTCACATGAACCGTGCCAAATGGATGGTTAGGCGGGGCATAAATGGAGTATAGTTTTAGCGGCGTATTGCCTGTATTGATCAGATTGTGCCATGTGCCGGCGGGTATGACGATGGCTGAATCATCATAGACATTTCGCTGAAAGTTTACCTGATCTTTGCTTTTGCCCATTTTAACGATGCCGCGGCCTTGCTCAATCCGCAAAAATTGATCGAGGTTAGAATGCATTTCCAAACCGATATCTTCTCCAATATCTAGACTCATGACAGTAACTTGCAGGTGCGCACCTGTCCATAGCGCGGTACGGAACGTATTGTTTTGTTTTGTCGCTTTGTTAATATTCATAACAAATGGTTTAGGCCCATAATCTGTCAAGTGAAGATTTTGTCCTGCATTTACATGCTTACTTTTATTTGGATTCATCCAATAAACCGATCTTCCGTCACAGCACCTTGGTGCATACACAGCATAAGGATATTGCTGAATAACAGGTATATAGTACATGTTTCGATCCCCACATTTTTTAGTTTTATGATATTACCCTATGCATGTGAGGCGGGAATGTGCCACTGCATAACTTCTTTATGGATGGCCGGTGGTTCGTTCACGAGTGCAAATGATTCATCAAAAAACACCATAAAAAAATCGGTTTCATGGTGTTTATGGTGTCATTTATTCAACTATTAGAGTAAGTAGCTTCCTCCCCATATTTCTGCTAGATTAAGTGTCCAACTGTCACTGTAAAAACAAGAAGCACCTTCATTAGCCGCTTCTTTCACGTACAAAATTATAGTTTAGCCTCTTTATTTTTACCAATGAATAAAGTTCCTACAACACTAGCTATACTAACTAACGTTCCGGCAATAGCAACAAGAATTGTCAAGAAGCCACTGGGAATGAAAAAGCCAATTGGGATTAGCCCTATAAAAGTGAAAACGATAAAGCATTGGTATACTCCAGATATGATTCTTACAATAAAATTGCCGAAAAAGGACATGACTAATGGAGGGATAAATAAACATACAACAATCCCCATTGATATCATGAGAATAATAGGCTCATCAAATGAAATGACATGCTCTCCAGGTGAATTTTTAGCAGCCACTAGCATGACAACTATTGACATCATTAACGTAAACAACACCAGAAAAAACCTTTTCAACATTGTTATAACTCCTTTTTTATGTGTGCCAAAATTGTATATCTATTTTTAAAATTTTTCCATAATCATCTTATGTGATTGAATGAAGAATATGCAGTTAAATCAAAGCTGCCACAACCATTATTTATCATTAAGATTGAACAAATATCGACTGTGCTCACCATGTAAATAGTTGCTTATCAGCTTAACCACAATGCAGTATACCTCATCTTTTCTAGTTGAGAGGATAAAATTAACTTTCTCCTTTTTTTACAAATTATTATACTACAACCTTTATCTAACAGCATCGAAATTAAGTAATTTTGTACTCTAACTACCCCATTTAATCACTCATTTTCAAATAAAAACTGATTTATTTTAATTAATCAGGATTCGGAATATACACGGATCCATTAGGGAAGACGACAAGTTCCCCATTGTCCTTAATCTGTTTTTCTAAAAAAATATTGACACTAAAAATACGTCCATGTTATTATTAAATGTTTGCTTAAAAACTAAGTAAATGGTAACATTAAGAAGGTTAGCATTTATTTGGAGGTGGATGATATGTTTCAAATTGGCGATAACATTGTTTATCCAATGCACGGAGCAGGTATAATTGAAGCCATAGAAGAAAAAGAATTCTTAGAGGAAAAACAACAGTATTATGTCATAAAAATGTCAATCAGTAATATGACAGTGATGATTCCCAAGCGTAAAATATTGAGTTCAGGCATACGACCGGTTACTGATATACTTGCATTAAAACACATTATACACATTTTTCAGCATGGAGAATCAGATAGGTTACTGCCCTGGAAACAAAGGTATCAAGTAAACACGAACAAAATAAAAACGGGTGAAATACTAGAAGGCGCTGAAGTTGTACGTGATTTAATGCGTATGAAGAAAGAAAAAGCACTTAATACAAGCGAAAAAAAAATGCTGGATCATGCTCATGAATTTTTGATTAGTGAACTGAAATTAATGAAAGGAATCACTGAAAACCAAATAAAAAGTTTCTGTTAAGATGCATTTCACATACCCCCTGGATTTTTCATGAATTTTATGATTAAAGTAAATCTTTTTAAACGTTCAACTTCTTCAACTTACTCTCTTTTGTTATTTCTACAATCTATCCCTTTTTTATTATTTACTTTTTTTCTACAAACATTTGAAGTGAAAATCGAAATAATCACTTGTTTTTTTATCTGACTCACACTGGCACGGACAAGGAGCCGTAAGGATGAAAGAGAGGCAGGGCTTTCATTGTTTGAGGTATAACTTAGTGATTATTTCAGAAAAAATCAATTCATTTCCCCTCAATCTATAAGCAAATAGTTTTCATAAAAGAGATATACGAGTGGGTATCATCTAAATATATGGTCAACAATAAAATTAACATCTTAGATAAAAAAGAAACAATTAAACGGAGTGAAGATCTGAGTTTATCTGGACTTGAGATTATGAAGCCTTGGCTTAAATTAAGAGAAATATCGAAAAGAAAGTAATAAATGTATATACATGCCGCATATTGTCAGTCCGCTATGCTATACTGTAACCAAACCTTTGAAGCTTTAAATCTTTTTCTATTACCTTTTAACATCTCCCTGCTCGAACATTGAGCAGGGTATTTTATTGCTTATTATACAGAGAACATAAAAAAACAGGCCTTATAGAAAGGGCCTGTTTTTTTAAACGATTAAAGATTAAGCTTTTTGAACGTTAGCAGCTTGAGCTCCACGAGCACCTTGCTCAACGTCAAACGTTACTTTTTGACCTTCGTCAAGAGATTTGAATCCTTCGCTTTGGATAGCGGAGAAGTGTACGAATACATCGTCTCCGTTCTCACGTTCGATGAAGCCAAAACCTTTTTCTGCATTAAACCATTTTACTGTACCTTGTTCCATTATTGTTGCCTCCTAGTGTGTTACCACACAATATATACTATCCTTGCCCATAGTATCCTCAAGACGAAAAGTCAATATTCATACTATCCTTTACACCGAACAAAAATAATTCTTCTTTATCATAACACGAAACGGAAATCATTCCAAATTAATATTTTCGTTTTATTCATTATTATTTTTTCCATGTGTGGATTCCAGTGCAGAAGCGGTAAACAAAAGCAAAAAATGCAAATCATTCTGCATCGATTTTTATAACATGACACTTCAAAATCAATCCAAATTTTCTCTAATATTTCCTCAAACAAATCAATGTTCACAGGCTCAATAAACCCATTCCCATAGGGAGCAGGGAAAGAGTTTGGCCAGATAAAGAGCTGGGTATATTCTTCATATCCCTTTTGTATCCCGGCTGGCTCTGCCAATAAAGATGTAACTGAACTGGAAATCATTTTATGATTGCCAATAATTTCATAAATAATTGGGAAAGATACCTTCATATATGGTGCATCGCGCCGGGACTTCAAAGGCAATAAACGTTTACTTTACTCAGAAGATCATCCGGGAAGGAGAACCTTTAAAACATGAATGAACAAAACCTAAGGACGTTGAGAAAACTGGTTACACCTTATGAAAAGTCTGATTTACAGAAAAGTATTTTTCAAATCATGAACACATTGGCACCATTTTTTCTATTATGGTGTTTGGCATATAAAAGTTTGTCGATTTCTTATTTCCTTACATTAGCTTTTTCTGTCATTGCTGCAGGTTTTTTAGTGAGAACCTTCATCATCTTTCATGATTGCTGCCACTATTCCTTTTTTAAGAACAGAAAGGCGAATCGAATTCTTGGAACAATTACAGGAATTCTGACTCTGCATCCTTTTGATCATTGGGCACACGACCATTCTGTCCATCATGCGACAAGCAGCAACCTGGACAAACGCGGCACAGGCGATATTTGGGTACTCACCGTTGAAGAATATAAGGAAGCCTCAAGAAAGACAAAAATCATGTACCGTTTGTACAGAAACCCGTTTGTTATGTTTGTGATTGGGCCGCTTTACGTCTTCGGGATTACCAATCGTTTTAATCGGAAAGGGGCAAAACGCAAAGAACGGATGAATACGTATGTAACGAACTTGGGGATCGCCGCTTTGGCAGCACTTTTATGCTGGGCTATTGGCTGGCAAAACTTCCTCCTGGTTCAAACGCCCATTTTTCTGATATCGGGATCTCTAGGCATTTGGATGTTTTATATTCAGCATACGTTTGAGGATTCTTATTTTGAAGAAGATGAGCATTGGGAATATGTAAAAGCAGCAGTTGAAGGAAGCTCTTATTATAAGCTTCCAAAAGTCATGCAATGGCTTACAGGCAATATCGGTTTCCATCATGTTCACCATCTAAGCCCGAGAGTCCCAAACTATAAGCTTGAAAAAGCGCATAACAACGCTGAACCATTGCAAAACGTTCCGACCATTACACTGGCAACAAGCCTTAAGTCGTTAAAGTTCCGCCTATGGGATGAAGAAAGCAAAAAATTTGTCGGTTTTAGCCACTTAAAAAAAGCTTCTAAAAGCCAGGTATCACCGCAGCTAGAAACGGATTAAACAAACTCCCCATCATCAATGATAACTGGCAACGTATCTTACAGAATGAAAGTGCAGACTCGCACAACTGTATTGTGCAGAGGTCAGCACTTTTTTCGTGTTGATACAGTAATTCGGTGTATTTGTTGCCGTATTTTCCGCACAAAAAATCATACCAAGGTGGTTAAACGCTTGATATGATTGGAATGTGGCCGAGAGACTTGAACCTCCACGGGTTATTCACCCGTGAGGTCTAAACGTAGTAAATATTGAATATGAAAGCTTGTTTTCATTATACTCCTTATATTTATTTGCCATCATTTCTATACTACGTTCACTACATCAATTATGTTAAAAAATGGTGAGTCGAAACAATGTCCTTACTTTTCATCTATATTGATTAAGAATTTTAATTTCTTCATTGTAAAGTATAGTAGTGCTTTTTATTGCTCAACAGTTAAACCATGTCTTTGTGCCAAGTCCGTTAGAATAGCAAACACCCTAAAGATACCTTTTATTTGTTAATCAAAATTGTTAATTTATAATTTACATGCTTGTTTAATTCCGTTAAAAACTGATCTAGCATTTCATTATTCGGAAATCTGCATTCAAGAAGATAACAGCCATCCCCGCTAATTTTATAATTATTGACTACATATTTCTCTTGTGTTTCTATAAATTTTAAATATGGAGTATGATATGTGCTTTTTGTATAGATATTCAGCATGGCATGTATGTTACATCCCAATTTTTTTTGGTTAACTCTAATTGTATATCCCTCAATAACACCGTTGTCTTCTAACTTGGCAACTCTAGAAGCAGTTGCTTGCCCTGTCAAATGAACTTTTTCTCCTAATTGTTTCATTGAAATACGGCTATTTTTTGATAGCTCTTCCAAAATTCTTATATCAGTATGATCTAACATATAAATTATTCCTTTCATTAATTTTATCGTGCTTATAAAATCCCCTCAAAAAAGTCATTATTTTTTAATTCGTTTCTCTGATTTTCTAACAGTTCATACAAAATAAAATACATACTTTCAAAAATCAAGTCAATCGACAGAAAGACTTGATTTGTTCCATGTATTTATTCAGCGGCAGTATGTAAACTATACACATATCAAAAAAAGGAGTGTTACACATGAACATACAACAAATTCGTAATGCCACACTTGTTGTCAAATATGCAGGCAAAAAGTTTTTAATAGATCCTATGTTAGCTGAGAAAGGTGTTTATCCTCCTTTCCCAAATGCGCCAAGACAAGATCAAAACAACCCTTTGATTGAACTGCCAACATCTGTTGATAATATTATTAAAGGTATTGATGCTGTTATTGTTACTCATTTACATTACGACCATTGGGATGAGGCTGCTAAAGAGTTGTTGCCAAAAGATATCAAATTGTTCTCCCAAAACGAAGAAGATGCAACAGAAATACGAAATGCCGGATTCAATAATGTCGAAGTTTTAACAAAAGATACAGCCTTTGAAGGCATTCAATTGATTAAAACAAAAGGCGAACACGGAAGAGGAGAAATTTTAAAACTTGCAGGCCTTGTTTGCGGTGTTGCCTTCAAACACCAAAGCGAGAAAACGTTATATGTAACCGGAGATACAGTTTGGTATGAAGCCATTCAGGAAGAGATTAATACACATCAACCAGAAATTATTGTCGTAAATGGCGGAGATAATCAATTCTACGAAGGTGGTTCTCTCATCATGGGTAAAGAAGATATCTATGAAACGTATAAGGCTGCTCCAAAAGCAAAAATTATTGTAAGCCACATGGAAGCAGTAAACCATTGGGGATTATCAAAAGAAGAACTAAAATCCTTTATTAATGAAAAAGGAATTGCTTCTCATGTTTTAGTGCCTGAAAATGGTGAATCATACTCTTTTTAATCTAAAACATCAGACTGAGCTAAAGATATGAAGATCGTATGAAGATCGTATGAAGATCAACAATAAGTTCTAGACTTTCTAAAAGGATGAGTAAGACAATTCTATAAGTATCAGTCAGCTTGGTGCCATCTACAGATTGTCAAAGTCCCTTCGAATACAAATCCCAGTTTTTCTGGGATAGCATGACTTTTAAGGTTTATTGATTCACACCCTATTTCAATTCTTCTAAATTTTAAATTGTTAAACCACAGTCAGTAAATTTCATAACTTCTTCTGTCCATATATCCCTTCCCACTACATTTAGAATTTATCCAGTACCCAATGGTTCTGCAAAAACAACAATTGATGTTTACGGACTCCCATATCCAAACAAACAGAAGGATATGCTGATAAATAAGATGACTTTCTTTAGGTAAGTGGAAAGTTTGTGGACAGTAGAACATATAAAAATGAACACAAAAAAATACCAAGGTCGTCAAAACCCTTGGTATTTTTGATGCGGTCGAGAGGATGAACCTCCACGGGTTATTCACCCACTAGGCCCTCAATAAAGTGAAACTGTGCTTTCTGTTACAAACCCTTTATATATCAGTGTTTATTCATTTTGATTATGTTGGTTTACAATGAATTACTCATATTGTGGAGTGAAAATGGAGTTTTTTCATCACCAGAAAGTTACATGACATGTCATTGGTGTCAGGTCTTTTAAAATAGCTGAAATAAAGAGAAAGAAAGCTTTTACATTCTCAGTTCTTTAAATCTTGTATATTTAATTGATTATCGTGGCTTTAAGAGTTTCAAGAATTTTTCGTATAGTACTTTACCAACATCGTATACGATTTTTTCTTGTATTTGTATCCAAATAGGGGTTGCTTCTTTATTTGTTATTCCTAACGCCCCCAATTCGACATGCCAGTCTTTTTTCATTTTGCAATTCTTTGTTTTTCAGATCCTATATCGCAAGTGTGAAGGCTCATTCCATTTCTATGTTTACATAAAGTTACTTTCATTTTGTGTACAAAATAATCACTGATACTTCATCAAGGATAAATCTGTAGGGATGAAAAATAAAAAAGATACCAATTTAATCATTGGCATCTTCTCTATTTGATTCCCTTCACACTTGTTTGCATACCTCATCGGATACTTCATCTTACTAATTGAAAATATAAAGTCAATTTAACGAATAAAAGCAAGGTTTTTCTGTGCTAAAGCATCTTCCAACCACCTAGGATGCATTGGCAATAGAGTATCTGGTAACTCGTGAATATTAAAATACCTAATTTCTAAGGCCTCCTCTGTCTTTTTTTTCAATGTCCCTCCAATCACTTCACATTGAAAACAGTTGGTAATAAAGTGACTGACTCTTCCGTCAGGGTAAATAAATGTCTGTGAGCTTGGATCTGAATAAACTCCTATCATTTTAGAAACTTTAACAGTTAATCCGGTTTCCTCTTTTATTTCTCTTATTATCGCTTGTTCAACTGATTCACCAGGTTCCACATGTCCTGAAGGGATGCCCCATAGACCATTATCAGCACGCTTCATTAATAAAACCGAACTTGATTCTTTGATTATTATTCCAGCGACTCCAGCTTTCACTTGTTCTGTCCATTGATAATCTGGTTTCTCACGTACTTCTATCATAACTTCACTATCGAACAAATACTTCAAATTGCGTATCACAACATCTGGATTTCTAAAGTCATGTTCTACAGGAAATAAAGTATTTTGATCAGAAACTAAGATAGAAGGTATACCCATTCGGTTCGCTCCAATAATATCTGTCTCAGGTGTATCTCCAA
The DNA here is from genome assembly GCF_004116955.1 of Bacillus vallismortis. Taxonomy (NCBI): domain Bacteria; kingdom Bacillati; phylum Bacillota; class Bacilli; order Caryophanales; family Bacillaceae; genus Bacillus; species Bacillus vallismortis. The sequence continues at coordinate 2,963,505 of NZ_CP026362.1, forward strand.
TCATGACGCATCTTTCTCTGTCTTCAAAGGACTCAAGTACTTTTTCAAATATTGAAGACTCCGGCTTTCCAATGATGATGGGCTCTTTATCTGCTCCCGTTTTAACAGCCTCAACTATGGCACCTGTAGCTGGAGCTGGTCCTTTAGCGGTGGGAAATGTTTTATCCCCATTTGTAGCAATAAATGAAGCCCCACTGCGGATGAGATTTACCGCCTTATGTATATCTTGAAAAGTAATATTGTGATCCCATCCAATGACAACAGCTTCTGCTAGGTCTTCTTCAAGATCAATACCAGCTTTTCGAATCTCGCTTTTAAGTTCATCATTTCCTAATATATATGCTCTCTTTATTCCAGCCTTAACAAGGTAATCAGCTGTTGCCCACCCCGAAGTAATCACTTCATCAATACTTGCTGAAATACCAAGCTTATGAAGCCTTTTAACAATCGTTTCTCTTGTAACACAGGGATCATTCGTTAAAAAACGAATGGATTTCTTTTCTTCACGGAGGCGTTTTAAAGAAGAAACAGCTTCTGGTAAAGCTTTGTCTCCTATATAAATAACTCCGTCTAAGTCGAATAAAAATACATCATATTCCTTATAGATCATCATAACACTCCTTAAGTAGCTGTCGTGGGGTTAATGATTGAGCGATACGCGAAATGATTTGTAGGCCCTTGTCCCTTCCCAATCCCTATAGGATGTTTAATGGCTGCTGAGATAAATTCTTTTCCAGTTGCTACTGATTCTGGTATACTGTGTTGCTTTGCTAGCTCTGCAGTGATGACAGCAGAAAAAGTACAGCCTGTCCCATGGGTATGTTTTGTATCAAAGCGAGGGGAAACAAACTCCTCGAAGGCCTCATCAAAATACATAATATCACGAGCTTCTCCGTTCATATGCCCCCCTTTTACGACAGCACTCTTTGCCCCGTATACTTCCACAATTTCTTTAGCAGCATCGCGCATCTGCTGTACAGTTTTAATTGATTTGCCGATGATTACTTCTGCTTCTGGAATATTTGGTGTAATAACAGTTGTTTGAGGTATTAATAATTTTTTCAAATGATTAACGGCATCCTTATGAAGCAGATGATGACCGCTTTTAGCAACCATAACTGGGTCCATCACATACGATTGGATTTTAGCCGCTTTTAATTTTTCAGCTATCAGTTCTATAATATCCACGCTTGCAAGCATACCAGTTTTTACAGCATCTGGTTTTATATCTCCGATGACACAGTCTATTTGCTGAGATATATTATTCAGAGATACCTCCTCAAAACTCTTCACACCAAGTGTGTTTTGAGCAACAACTGATGTAATAACAGCCATTCCAAATACTTGCTGCTCCTGGAAGGTTTTTAAGTCTGCATGAATTCCCGCTCCCCCGGTTGGATCTGTTCCAGCAATCGAAAGTGCTTTATAGATATCCGTCAACTCATACTCCTCCTAAGGTAGGTTTCACTGCTTCAAAAATGATAAAAGGTGGGTATTCCTTTTCACTTTTCCAATTATTAAATTTAAATTTTTGTTCGATGGCCTTTAACTGCTCTCCGTCAATATCGTTTAACGTTGGTTCCAGTAATGTTACACTTTCAAAGCCTACATTAGATAAAAGTTTATAGTACATTGACTTCGGCCAATGAAAGTCATTTAAAATTAAATCTTCTTGTTCAGGAACATGAAGCCACTCATTTCTTTCTTCTCCATAAGAATACTCTTTCCCCGGTATTCCGTTGCGAAAGGTTGAAAATTCTTTTCCAGTTGAGTCAGGGTTTGTATCCAGTATAACAAAAGAAGCACCTGGTTTTAACACACGAAAAATTTCACCCATAATTCTTTTGATACGTTGATCACTATCTGTATTAATAAAGACGTAACAGGCCATAGCAGCATCAACTGAATGATCTGGTAAGAAGGAAAGGTTATCATGTTCAATTAAATGATAGTCGACATGTGAATGTTTTCTTTTTTTCTTTGCTATATCCAACATCTTACTTGATTCATCTACTGCGATTACATTGCAATCTATTCTGTCAGCTAACCTATATGCTACCTTACCGGGTCCACAGCCAAAATCGAGCACCTTTTTAATATCCGCTTTATCAAATTTACGAAAAACATACTCAAAACCTAATGTTTGTTCTAAAACGTCGTTATAAGCATCGAATTTACCAGCAACACTGTCTTCTTTCCAAGAAGTTTTCATTAAATTTCCTCCTTTTGTTTAGTTGAAAAGTAATTAAACCACTTATTTTTAACAAAAAACTGATAAGTAGGAAGTAAGCTTTGAAATAATGAATGATCCATATCTCGCTTATAAGCAATATGCTGATATATACTAAAAAGTAAGAGAATTTGTTCCCAATATTCAGGTAAATCTAAAGTTTCAATATCCTGCCTTGACATTGAAATTTGATCTTTTCTAAGCAAAGACTCATATTTTAAAACTGTTTCAATAAAAGGCCAATTATTCCCGGTAGGCATTTTAGGAAATTCAAAAGCCGAGGTATCATTATGAGTTTTAGCTTCCTCAAGTACTGTTTTTGCCCATTCGTTGTCGGACTCATAGATATGAATGGAACCAACATTATGGAAATATTCTCCGACTTCTAAATGAAGTTCTCTAGCCATTAATTCTTGCATAAATGTAAAAGAGAAAAGATCACTAATCATTCCTCGAAATGCATCATTTGCACGCATTATGGAAGACATGTATAACTTGTTTTCTCTTATGAAAAATTGCAAACCTATTGTACAAGAAACATCAATATTGCCAGAAACGAAGAGTTCCGAGGCATCGAATATTTGAATAAATGCCCTTTTTGAATCAATGTCTTCCTGTGTCAAAAGATTTTTTATTCTATTCCATTGATTTAGTTTTGCGTTTCCAAATTCAAATATTTTAGGTCCATACGCAGTACCTGTTAATGTTTTTTTATTCATTGAATATAAAGGCATTTTTTTATTGTAATAACTAATAAAATCTAAGTTGTTACTCCCCGATAAATACCATAAAACTTCAGCAAAATTAAACACGATATTTGTTTTTCTAGAGGGTAAGTAAGTGACACGTTCTATTGGATTTTCAAGGGTCAGATGATAGTTCAATTTTTCTTTGCTATTTTGTCCACGCGGTGAATTTAAAAATTCAGGGTAATAATAGATGTCATATAGGGTTTCCATATATGCTTCATGAAAAGTTTTCTTTCTCATTAAGATTCCACCTTGTATTCCATAAGGATACTTTTAATCTTCTCTAATAAATCATCAGTACCTTTAAAATTAATGTATTCAACATCAGCTACTACGCTTAACCCTTGAATTAAGAATGCGTAATCCCTCTCATTTTCTAGTAATAACACTATCTTTTTTTTCAAGGCAGAAGCCCATCCTATTTCTATATGCGTTCCAGGAGAAGCCGGTGAGCCAGGAAAAGCTACAAAAAGATCGCAAGAGCGTATTTCATCAAAATCAATTTTAGTGCATTGTTGGGGTGTCATGAAATCTTTCCCCCATCCTTCTCGCTTGTGAGCATTATGAACTAACCATCCTTCATTTTCAAAAAAAGAAATTAATGACTCTAACTTCTCCCTTTCATGTAAACTCATCAATCCAGTATTCACATCTACTAAACTTTTAAAAGGTCCTGCTAAAAAAACTTTTTTAGTTGTCACTTTAATATCCCCTTTCAAAATAAATAAAGCCACTTTCATATGGAAAGTGGCTTAAATATAGATAAGATAAAAAATCTCTCTATTTTTTTCACTTCCCTACGTTGGTGTTAACCAAATCAGGTTCAAAGGGTCAGGACTTGTGTCTCTTCTCAGCTTCTAAAAGCTCCCCCAGTGTATAAAATATAAATATTTACTTTCATCCTAAACTATTCCATATCTTTAGTCAAACAATGATTGATAAGCCTTGAACCCTGCGTATCAACCGACAAAAGTTTTTCGAAAAGTTACTACGCCTTGCATTTGATGGCAATTCATGGAGCTTAAAAAAAAAGCACAAAAATACCTTATTTTCTAGTGTGTTTAAAAAATGTCCTGAACATCGCAAATTGTAAAAGGAATCCAACAATAAAAAAAGAGAAGTAAACACACGTTTTACTCCTTTAACTTTGTCTCTTCACCTTTTGCTTCTTCATAGTCTGGTGTTTTCTTTGATAAGCCCAGTCGATCATTTTCGCCATTAATTGGCATACCACCCACCTATTGGCACTCAGCGCCAACTTTCTCATATTTAGGTGTACGATGTCAGTTCACGAAAAGATTCTTCGGAAGGTAAAACCCAAATTGAAACCTTAATAAATGCTCTGTATCGTTTATATCAAGAATTGCACCGTGAGCGATTGGTGAGTGGGCTTCAACAACAATATCTTGACTGTGTCTGTAATCCATTACGAAGGAGAAAACATATTATATATGTCTAATATGCTTTCTCCTTTATTTTAAGGGTTTTTATAATTTAGGTTTTAATAATTTAAACCTGTTTGTATCCCGTTTTTAAAACAATTAGAAACAATTATCAACAACGTCACCTAAACTAAAGAATTCTAGTACGACTTTTTGAGTTTCATCTGGTAGTGCCTTAGTAGATACTTTTACGGCTTTTTTTATAGCATTTGTTCTAGAAAGTCCTAGGTTTCTTTGATGTTTATAAGCTGTAATAATTGTTTTTGTCATTGAATTTAGTCCGCCCATTAATTTTGCTGCTTTTTTAACTTTTAAGATCTTTGCCCATGGGATAGCGTTTACTGCTATAGCTTTAGCAGCACTAGAAATGCAACTCCATGTACTCAGTACTATAAATGGTCCTATACTTTCTTGGGCGGTTTTAACAGCAGTCAGGTTTTCTCCATCAACCACAAATTCATAACCTACAAATTCGTTCCCTTTATGTACGTTTAACCATTCAATACCGGAGTTTATTCCTTGTTCAGCAACATCCTCTGGCATTTGATCAATTAATTCTAATAGAGGTTCGAGAGTTCTTTTCATGATTTGAGCTTCTACATTAACTTGCTCAGAAGAAACATCATTAGAACTTTCTTTCACGTTAGCTATTGGTATTGTTATAGTGGTAAAAATTAGAGAGAAACAGATTACAATGACCAATTGTTTAATGCTTTTCTTCACGTTATAACTACTTTACAATATTTTTATAGAATTATTTTTGCAATAGGAGTGTGTTTGTGAAAAAAAGTTTTTATTCTTTGATATTATTGATTGTTGCAGGTTCGTTTATTGTTAACATTTTTGTAGATAATGAATCTATTTCAACAATAGTTAATATTATTGGACTAATTGCAATTATTATTATGGGCATTGTTTTAAGAATTACTTTTGGTAACTCTTCTGAAAAGTAATCCTTTTTAAGATTAAAAGAAATAAACATCCTCAATTTTACAAAGATGAATTACAAAAAGATACATTGTATCTAAACAGAAAAAAGAGGAGTAAACACATGGTTTACTCCTCAGGCTGTCGAGAAATTAAAAAATCAATTGTGCAATATATAGATGTTTCATTCGGAGTTGAAAAATAAAAAGTGAGGGATTCTTTGACACCAGGTCTTTAAAGACCACCACTTTCCTGCATGGTGAGCGCCACAATAATATTCACTTGGTCAAAAACGCCTTCCTGACGGCCGTACTTTTCAAATACAGCCCTAAACCCTTCGACTTCCGGTGCAATGCAAACCGTTTCAAATTCGCCACCCCTGCCGCCTATAAAATTGATTTACTCTTATTGGCAGGTACATTATCCTGTTTTTTATCAGCACGGATATCATCTGAGTGAACTTTTACCGGTTCAGATGGTCTGATTTTCCGTTCGTTATTGGCGATGCCTTGAAAAAAACGTAAAGTTTAAAAAGACTACTACTATAAAAGGATGCCGTGTCTGTTGTAGATACTTAATTTATGAAGTGGGCAGTTTGTAGGCAGTAGATCATTTAAAAATAAGCACAAAAAAATAATACCAAAGGTGGTTAAACCCTTGGTATTATTGGGATGCGGCCGAGAGGACTTGAACCTCCACGGGTTATTCACCCACTAGGCCCTCAACATAGTAAATCAGTATCATTGGTTATGGAAGCTTGTTTTCATTACACTTACTAACTTCACTTTACATCATTTCTATAAGTTTGTATGAATTATGGTTAATAATTGGTGAGAAAAAAAATACCCTATACTTCACCACTTCTCCAAATCTCATTATTATTAAATGATTTAACACTTGTGACTTCTCTTAAACAACTTTTGAAACTTTCACATCTAATCCATGGTAATATTTAGTTATAAAATCACTGAAAGGATTGGACAATGAAGGTATTTGAAGCTAAGTCTTTGTGATCTGAAGCTGAAAACCGAGCAAAAGATTATAAAGAATTGAAAAATCAAATGATTAAGCTAAGAAAAGCATTTAAGGCTGTTGCTGATCTGGATGACAGTGAGTTCTCTGGCAAGGGAGCAAACAATATTAAAGCTTTTTATCACGATCATGTGGGTGTCACTGATCAATGGATTGATTTAATTGAAATGAAGATCGCTTTTCTTACTAGTATCTCCGGTGTTCTAGAAGATGCCAGCTTATCAGATGCATATGTCGAAGAGCCCTTCTTCATACGAAAAAACATGAAATTCAAGACTTGAAAAAACAGCTTATAAAAGTAACAGACCCAAAAATTAGTATTTAAAAATCGCTAAAAAATTGATTCGAGAATTTGGAGCCTGACCAGCAAATTTATTTCCGTGATATCGAAGACCCTCTCAAATAGCTGAATTCGGAAAAGATGCCTTCTAGTCTTTGTCAAATTGTTAATTTACGTAGAAAAAGAGAGTGATGGACGACTCATCACTCTTTTTCCTTGTTTGTTATAAATAAATAACTAAAAAGCTAACAACAATAACCGCACAAACTTTATAGCCCAGCTCTTTTTTATTGAAAAGATAAAATAGTGACTGGATTCCGGAGCTAATTAAAAATGCATGAAAAAAATACTCAAATGTAAAATGGAAACCCCGAAAAACAAACTGCATGAAAAGGGCTACTCCAGACAGATAAAACCAGCCATGGTCATTAAAGATGTTTTTCATTTCTGATTTGGCTTCATCAGCTGAAGATATAGAAACAGATTCAATTGACAATTCTCTTTTTAGAGTTAAAAAACCAGCTGCAAGAACCGATAATCCTAAAATTAGCAGAATAATTACCCCAAACATAAAATTCCTCCATTTTAAATAATTGTAATCTATGTTAAAATTTAATTATACTATAAAATTACTAGTATAAGAAAGGAGACAAAAATGAGAAATTTAAAGAAACGTTTATTTGTATCTTTACCATTAATTGTATCATTGGCACTGTTCATTTCAGTTATCCATCCAAAAGTATCAAGTGCTAAAACAACTGAGGTTCATAAGGAGATTCAGCAAACAGCCCAAGATATTGAACATGTTACAGGAATTCAAAACATAATGAAATCAAACGAAAGTACTGATACATACTCAGTCGTTAGAAATGAGAGTGGAATCATAGAAATACCTAAGGATTCAAAAAAATCAATACATTTTAATAATGTATCAACAAGCATCCACTTACCAACTGGAAAACTAAACGCCCCTGATGTAGCAACTAAAAATGGGACAATTGTTTTTGATCATCCAAAAAGCAGTGTGGGTTTTGGTGTTCAACCAACAAAAGATGGAGTAAGAAATTTAATAAAAATTAAAAATAAAAAGGCTCCTAAAGAGTATAAATATGATTTGGAATTGCCTAAAGGCAGCAAACTAATAAGCGCAGCAGAATACCTAGGTGAAGAGTTTGATACGGGAGAAGTATTTGTTGTGGATTCTGATAACATTGTTACAAGTGTTTTTAGTCCAGCTTGGGCAAAAGATGCGAATAAAGATGATATCCCTTCTCATTTTAGAGTCGAGGGAAACTCGTTGATTCAAGTAATAGATTTTAATGAAAACACTGCATTTCCAGTTATCGCAGATCCTGATTGGGCTAAAATAGGAGCTTGTGCTGCAGCTATAACTTGGTTCATTGGATCAAACTTGTTTGCAGCTGCAAAAATAATAAGAGTAAAGAAGTATATAAAGGAACTTGGTGGTCTTAAAGAAACTGCTAAACTTCTAGCCGGTGCTACTACATGGGAAGAAAAACTAAGGGTTGGAGGCAGCGCGTTTAAAAGTTTAGCAGCTGAAATTACAGGCGTTGGTGGATTGGCAGTTTGCATCAATTGGTAATATAACTTATGAAGAGCATTCTATAACGGAATGCTCTTTTTTAAATCAGACAATAACATCGTACAGGTGTTTACTTTTCTTTCTCCACGCAGACAAGAGGTGCTGGAATTGATCATCCGTGATATTTTGTATGAATTATGGTTAATATATGGTGGGCAAAAAACACCCTATACTTCCCCACTTCTCCAACTCTCATTATGCTCAAATGATCTAAAATTCGTTCCCTCTCCTTAAACATTCTTTAAAACTTTCACATCTATTCCATGGTAATATTTAGATACAAAATCACTGAAAGGATTGGACAATGAAGGTATTTGAAGCTAAGTCTTTGTTATCTGAAGCTGAAAACCGAGCAAAAGATTATAAAGAATTGAAAAATCAAATGATTAAGCTAAGAAAAGCATTTAAGGCTGTTGCTGATCTGGATGACAGTGAGTTCTCTGGCAAGGGAGCAAACAATATCAAAGCATTTTATCACGATCATGTGGGTGTCACTGATCAATGGATTGATTTAATTGAAATGAAGATTGCTTTCCTTACTAGTATCTCCGGTGTTCTAGAAGATGCCAGCTTATCTGATGCATATATCGAAGAATCCTTCTTGGAACATGAATTAGCAAACGCATATAAAAAATCAAAATCAATTATGTCTGAGCAGAAGAAAGCAATGAAAGATATTCTGAATGATATCGATGACATTCTTCCACTTGATTTATTTTCAACAGAGACTTTTAAGGATGAGCTCTCTTCTGCCGAAAACAAACGGAAAAAGACTGTTGATAAAATAGGCGATGTGGACGAAAACTTAAAAACTGAATATGCAATAACTGAACCTAACGAACAATTCATTAAAGCAGACTTTCAAAAGTTACAGGAATCAACAGGTAAGGGCAAGAACGCTACACCCCTTCACTATAATGCCAAGGCATATCGTGAGAGCGATATACATAAGAAAAAAAGCGATATCGAGAAGCAATCTGAAGCTTATTTGAAGATCAAAAAAGAAGAAGCTAAAAAACACGAAATCGAAATAAAAGATTTGAAAAAACAGCTTGTAAAGGTAACAGATCCAGACGAGTATTTAAAAATTGCGAAGAAAATAGGATACGAGAATATGGAACCTGACCAGCAAGTTTATTTCCGCCAACTCGAAGAACTCCAACAAAAAGCTGAAATTGGAAAAGGTATTGCAATGGGAATGTATGAAGCCGGTAAAGATACAGTGATAGGTCTCTATCAACTCGCAATGCACCCTATTGAAACGCTTTCGGGAACGGTGAACGCAGTCTTACATCCAATCGATACTTATAAGATCATAGCAAAAGACATAGAAGACACTTTCCAACGTGATATGATTAATGGAGATAGCTACAGCAGAGCAAAATGGGTGTCCTATGTCGGCAGCACTGTTGTTCTTGCAATAGTTGGTCCGAAAGGTATTGATAAAGTATCCAAAGTTGCAAAAGCCGGTTCAAAAGTTGCTGCAATTAAGACACTTGAAGCTTCAAAAGCAGGAATAAAAAAAGGTATTGAATACGTTAAAATACCAAATGTTTTTGAACAACAATATGCAATGGCTGGCGGTTCAGGGACTTTTCCATTCAACACAATAGATGGGGAGAGTTATAAAAAATCATTTCATCAGTTTTCCAAGAAGGTAGCTGATGTAACTCGAAAACCTTTTACGGGGAAATACATTGATGTTCCTTGGTTAAATAAAGAAAAATATACTGCTGCTGAAATAGAAGGAAAAGTGAAAGCTAAAGGAAATATAAAAGACGTAAGCCGAAAAGTGTATATGTTAAAAGATATAGACCTTAATCAAAAAAATCGTAAAGGCCAAACAAATCTTCAATTAATGAAACTTGGCAATGCACCTTTTTCAAAGGACGGAACACAAATAAACCTACATCATTTAATCCAAGAAGAACCTGGTACAATCGTTGAAGTTCCTGAAAGCCTGCACAAAAAATATCACAATATTCTCCATGGTTTAAAGGAAAACGGGCAAAGTTTTAGAAACAATCCCGAACTTTCTGCTCAATACGACAGTTTTAGAAAGAAATATTGGAAGTGGAGAGCACAACAATTTGAAAAACAACAGTAAGAGGTGAATGTTATGGATTACTCAACAATACAAAAGTTTTTAGAAGAAAACAAAGAATTCTCTATTATCACTGGAGGCATCAGCGAGAAAGAGATTCATGAGATAGAAGAAGAACTTGAAGTTTCTCTCCCCGAAAGTTATAAATGGTTTTTAAAAGAGTATGGTTCTGGTGGTGCATACGGAACAATGATCCTTGGTTATGACTCTGAAGGCGCTGAAGTTGTAGAGCAAACAAAAGAATACAGAACATTTTACGGTCTTATACCAGGTCTTGTTGTTATTGAGTATATAGATGAATTCTCTTATTGTCTTGATACAAACAGAATGGTGGATGGAGAGTGTCCAGTTATTCTTTGGGATAACAGTGAAGGATATGGTTATACTGCTGCAAGTAATTTTCTTGAATTTTTTCTTCAGCGACTTGAAAAAGGTAAAGAGGACTTAGATGAAGATGAAGATGAGGATTGGGAAGATTAATCTTTACAATTCTCAAAATAAAGGTGTTAGAAAACCATACCAAGATGCTTTGGTATGGTTTTCTAAGATAGACTCTCACCTTTTGAAATCTATATTTATTGCAATTCCTTTTTCATTCCCATCACCTACGTTTGTTATGAGTTTTAGATGATGATTAATTTGAATATGAACTATAAAGACTTATACCTCCAAACCAAAAATAATAAAGATACTAGTATTTTTGGTATCTTCCTCTAAATAAAATCCCTCAACTTTGTAAGTCCCATAATGTTTAAAGGATCTAAGATTCAGTACCTCCTTTGATTCTTTCACATCTATGGTAATATTTAGTTATGAATTCTCTACATTGACAGTTTTGAAGCCCGTCCTTGTTATCTGAAGCTGAAAACGGAGCAATAGATATAAAGATCGTATGAGGTAGGGAGAGTAGAACAATTCTATCCTGAAAAATAGGAGAGGTAAAATGTTTTATATTCAATCATTAATTCTTAGGCCAAATAAGAAGATAAACGATCTTTCAATCTTAAAAAATAATATTGACGATTACTTTGTTCCACTTAGCAATATAGAGGGACTAAAGAACATAAAACCACAGTTAGACTCTTACTATTTATCTGGGGCGATTATTTTAAAATATGGTGAACAAGATTTGCTTGATGTCACTATGTGGGACTTGGTTGACCAATTGTGGGCTTATTTTTTAAATCTAATTGAAGAATATATTGAAACAGGAGAAAGCGAAACTTATTTTCCAGATCAACCCCTTCTATTGAAAATGAAATCAATATCGAATGATATGTTGTTATTTGAAATTGACCAAAAACAAAAAGTATTACTACCGAAACTTGTTTTTTTTGAATCACTCTTAAAGAATGCAAAAAGTTTCTTTGAAACTATGAATTTTGTTTTAGAAGAAAACTGTGATTATGAGTACGAACTTAATAAGATTGATGAATTGCAGACCAAAATCAAATGTATGTGAAGTTAAATGTGAATTACTCTAGAGTTCAAAAATTCTTTGATGAGTATAACAAATATTCAATTCTTACTGAAGACGTCATCGATTAACAAATGAAAGAGAAAGAAGATGATCTCAGAGTCCCCCCTTCCAGACAGATTAACAGGAAATTATAACTACTATCTTTTTCAATATTTCATTTTGGAGAGGAGAAATCAAGTGAACCCTTTGTTGTTAGATGTTCCTATACAATTAGAAACAGAAAGACTCATTCTACGAGCACCACACCAAACAGGAGACGGGAATATTGTAAACCAAGAAATTAGAGATTCCTTTGCTGAATTAAAAGTGTGGTTGCCATTTGCTCAAGAACTTCCAACTGTTGAAGAGACAGAGATCAATGTAAGAAATGCTCATATAGATTTTTTAAAGAGAGAAAGTTTTCGGTTCCTTATTTTTGATAAAGATTGCAATGAATTTATTGGAATAACCAGCCTTCAGAGAATTGACTGGACCATTCCTAAATGTGAAATTGGGTACTGGATACATTCTAAATGTAGTGGAAATGGATATATGACAGAAGCAGTAAAGAAATTAGCTGACTTTGGGTTAAACAATTTAAAATTTAGAAGAATTGAAATAAGATGTGAATCAACAAACCTTAAAAGTCGTGCTATTCCAGAAAAATTAGGATTTGTATTCGAAGGCACTTTAAGAAATGATGATTTATCTGCAGATGGCAGTAAGCTAACTGATACTTGTTTTTATTCCATCATAAAGTAACATTTACACACAAAGTAATAGATGCGGTAGTAGAACAAGAAGGGCCATAACATATTTTATATACTAATATGTTATGGCCCTTTATCAATTTTTGTGTTGGCCTTCCATTAGTCTACTCCACTTATTTTTTTGCGCGCTGTCTGTGTGCTTTTGATCTGAACGTGAAGAGAAAGCACTATCATGGTTCTGTAAAAACAACAATTGATGTTTTGGGACACTTATATTTAAACAAAAGGAAAGATGAGCTTAGGTAAGTGGGCAGTTTGTGGACAGTAGATCATATAAAAATGAACACAAAAAAATACCAAGTTCGTCAAAACCCTTGGTATCATTGATGCGGCCGAGAGGACTTGAACCTCCACGGGTTATTCACCCACTAGGCCCTCAATAAAGTGAAACTGTGTTTTCTGTTACAAAACCTTTATATATCAGTGTTTATTTATTTTGATTATGTTGTTTTACAATGATTTATTCATATTGTGGAGTGAAATTGGAGTAGTTTTGTTCATCACCAGAAGGTTACATGACATGTCATTGGTGCCATGTCTACTAAAATAATCACACAAAAAAACAAGCCGATTTATTCTTAATCGACTTGTTCAACGATTACTTTACGATCAGCACAGGACAGTTTGCTCGTTTAGCAACTTTATGGCTGACACTGCCCAACACCATCTCCTGTAATGAATTCAATCCCCTGCTTCCTACTATGAGCATATCAAATTGATTTTCATTTGCATAAGAGACAATTGTGGGTCCTGGTTCTCCATGTTTCATGATTAAATCATGTTGTACACCAGCTTGATCAAATTTTTTTATAATCGGGTCTAACTTCTTACGTCTTTCCATTTCCAATTCTTCAGTACTAGAAGTATGGAGCACTTCACTTTTTGCTTTTGAAAAGTCCTTAACATAAATGATCTCCACTCTTGAATCAGGTACCAGTTTTGCTATACGGATTGCATGTTCTGCTGATCGAATAGAATGTTCTGATCCATCAGCTGCCAACAAGATATTTTTATACATACCCCTTCACCTTCCCCTTAGTGACCTGACGGCTGTGCGTTCGGATTTTTGTAAGTAGCAAGCTTTTCTATCAAATTGTGACTTGACTCATTTAAGCCGACCAATTTAACATCTGCATGATTCTCTTTGAATTTCAAGATAACTTTATCCACTGCGGCGACACCTGAATCATCCCAAATATGTGCTTCTGAAAAGTTCATCACAACACGCTCTTTTACATCTTCATATGAAAATGAATTCACAAACTCCTGAACAGAAGCAAAGAACACTTGACCTTTAATGTCATACACAACCTCTTTCTCGGAAACAGAAGAAATATCCACTTTCACTCTAGAGATTTTAGAAGCAAAGAATATGGCACTTAATATGACTCCTACAATTACACCAATGGATAAATTATCTGTTGCTACAACTGTAATCACAGTAACAATCATGACAACTGTATCAGTAAGTGGGACTTTTCTAAGCGTTCGGAGCGAAGACCAATCGAATGTTCCAATTGAAACCATAATCATAACGCCAACCAATGCAGGCATAGGAACTTGAACAACCCATTCACCTAAAACGAGTATTAAAAACATGAGGAACACGCCAGCCGTAAAGGTTGACAGTCTGCCTCTCCCTCCGGATTTTACGTTAATAACAGATTGACCGATCATCGCACATCCAGCCATACCGCCGAAAAATCCTGCAACGATATTGGCAATGCCTTGTCCTCGACTCTCTCTGTTTTTATTACTATCTGTGTCTGTCATGTCATCTACAATTGAAGATGTCAACAGCGACTCAAGCAGACCAACGACAGCAAGAGCAATAGAAGTCGGGAAGATAATTGACAGCGTCTCAAAGTTTAATGGAACATCGGGAATCAAAAAGCTCGGCAAAGCTTGTTTGATTGTTCCTAAATCTCCAACTGTTTGAACATTAAAATGACCCCAAATAGAAACGACCGTGAGAAATACAATCGCTATTAAAGGACTTGGAACAGCTTTTGTAATAAACGGGAACAAATAAATAATGACTAAGGTTATGCCGACAAACACATATGTCATACCGGATATACCAACAAAATGAGGAACTTGTGCCATGAAAATTAAAATGGCCAGTGCATTAACAAAACCTACCATGACCGATCGAGGTACAAATTTCATTAATCGCGCCACTTTCAGAACCCCAAATATGATTTGGATGATACCCGTCAGGATCGTAGCAGCAAACAGATACTGTAATCCATGATCCTTCACCAACGTTCCCATTAACAAAGCCATAGCCCCAGTAGCCGCAGAAATCATAGCAGGTCTGCCGCCTGCAAAAGAAATCACTACAGCAATACAAAATGAAGCATACAATCCTACCATAGGATCAACACCTGCAATAATGGAAAAACCAATGGCTTCAGGTATTAATGCTAAAGCAACGACAATACCAGCTAATAAGTCCCCTTTTATATTTGAGAACCACTCCATATTTAATTTTTTTAACATAAAATACAGTACACCTCTTTATGATTATTTTTGTTGACTTCTAACTCTCATAGAAGTCAGGGCCGTTTGTAACTATTTAAAATGTAACAAACAAGAATTCAAATGTCTACAATTTTTTGTACCAAAATAGATCTTTTTTGGAACTAATAGCGCACTCTGCGCTATCCATCTTATTTTGTTATAATAAAATATACAAAATTCATCAGGGGTTGATGATTTGATTTTTGGATATGCACGTCCGTTTAGTCAAGATCAGGATATAACAAAACAGCTAGCCGCACTTAAAGAATTCAACTGTGAAAAGATATATATTGAACAAACAAATTCAGCAAAAAACAGACCAGAATTTGAGTCATTATGTAGAAGTTTAAACATCGGAGATACCGTAGTCATTTATAAGTTGTACAGTATTGCCGACTCTACAAAAAACCTAATTGATATCATTCAATTCTTCAAAACAAAACAAATCAACTTTATTTCGATTTTAGATAATGTGGACACCTCCAAAAAAGACGGCTCCATTTTCTTCGATTTTTTAGAAAGAGTCAGCGAATTTCAATTTGACATAATTAGTGAAAACACAAAGGTTGGAATTCAAGAGGCAAAATTAAAGGGGAAAAATACAGGACGTCCGAGAAAACCTGATCATAATGTCCGCCGTGCTATGGAGATGTATCAAAGCAAGCAGTATACCATTCAGCAAATCACCAAAGAAACGGGCATCAGTAAAACAACATTATACCGTTACTTAGATAATTGGAATGATTTTGAGTAAGTTATTTTCATTCCATTCTTGAGATGCAACCAGAAAAAAATATTTGTTGAGACAGACAATTTAATTGTCTGTTTTTTCATTTTGCGAAGACTCTAAGAGAACATAACATTCAGTGTGATTCAAGACCTGAGATTGGTGGCAAGTCATGAACTCCTAAAGGAGATTTAATAAATCTAAAGCAAAAAAGATACCAATATGACTTGGTATCTTCATCTAAATTGAGTCCCTCAACCTAGTAAAATCATATCTTCATTTACAAAAGCCTTTATTTATAGCACTTAGTTATTTCGTTTACACTGATTTTCATGATTTGTTATTAATACTGGGCAGTAAATGGGCACGGGACGAGGCTTGAAATAACCCCACTAATAAATGATCATATGTCATCGGCTGAATGTATTGTACCAATCAAAAAAATCATGCTGCAACTCTGTCCGATGCAATCTTTATTTCATGATTTGTTTCCATTTTAGTTTGCAAATGATTCAAAGTTAAAACACTACTCAATACCAGCACTGCCAACAGAGCCCGAGTGATTTTCATTGATAATCTCTCCTTTTTTTATTTTTTGTCTGGCTTCAATGCTTAAACGATAATATTGGTTTGAAAGCACCAAATCGCCCGTTTGGTGAAAGTAATCCCCAACTTCTATGGCGTAATTCTCAACATCAGCATACAATTTTTTTGATTCTAGATAAGTAAAAGCATCTTCAATATGATGATATTCACCATTTGAAAAGTAAAGTCCTTCTAATATTTTGAATTTCGCCTCGTATTCATTATCATTATTTTTAATACTATACATTTTCCCTTTCTTAAAATATTCAAAAGCCAAATTAAAGTTCTTCTGTTTCGCTTTGACATGTGTCAAAATAAATAAAGCTTTCGACACAAAAGAATTATTGCATTTTTCTAAATACTCTAAAGACAATTCCAAGTGACGAGATGCCTTTGTATATTCCTCCAATTCATCAAAACATATACCGATATTTATATGAGACATTCCAATTAAATGATCAATATTTATTTCTTTTGCTATCTCCAATGATTCAAAAAAAACTTGTAATGCCTTTTCATATTCCAATGAATCAATATAATTTCCGGCAACAATGAATTGACAGCGTAACGTTTGAACAGCATATTCCTCATACTCTCTAAATATTTTTAGCGCACGATTAGCATAATTCATGGAAAAATAAGTTTGTTTCATATAATAATACACATAGGACACTTTGAAAAAAAACTCTGCTTTCTCTATTTCGTCCTCAACTTCCGACAACTTTGATTCTGCTATTCGATAGGCGCTTATCGCCGTAGTCAATTCTTTACGCCTAAATTCATACATACCTTTAAAAAAATAATAATAGTATTCCAGCATTCCGGTTAATTGCCCTTGCTCTTCAATCTCTTTTATAGTCTCATAAGCACTGTTCAGGACATCTATTTCCTTTGATTCCATATAACTCAACATTATCTCGTGCCTAAATTCCAATAGCTGATAATATAACAAGGCATCTTGGTTTTCTTCCATGTTTAGCAATTCTTTCTCTACTTCTGTTTTTATAATCTCTGCTTGCTCAACTTGATCTTTTTTTATTGATGTATACCAATCATTTAACTTTTTTGTGACTATGTCGTACGGAATTTTATCTTTATCTAAGTAAACACCCCGCAAGAAAATTCCCCCATCCTTACATAAATTGTGAGAATATTTACATTAATTGTATTATGTCAGAACACCCTTTATTTTACAAAGATGAATTACAAAAAGGTACATTATATCTACTCCTTTGCGGTTTTTTTTCGGTTATAGCAATTCTTTTGCGTCTTGACAGTAACTGAGAATAAAAAAAAGAGAGGCGAAAAGCCTCTCTAAATGTTTATTCCCCCCCCTCGTGGGTTAATACGTATCATTCTTTATGACATCCTATTATAATTGCATTTTTTTGAGTTATACTCATTTACTCCACTTTTTATATTTTGTAACAAGAAACTGGGTTCTAATTGATAATGTTAAATCATGTTTAAGTGTAAGAGTCTTTCCTCATCAGCTGTAATTGTTCTCTCAAATTTAACAAACTGGTCATCTTTAATTTTTAACGTTTGATGTAATGTAGAGTAAAAGTTTCTTAATATAAAATCAACGAATGATGTTGCAGAAAGAGGTCCTATTACTGGTATTCTACAGTTTTTGTACTGACCCAGGGTGAGGTGTGACTTAGCATGATGAAATTGTGGATTACCGTCTTCATCTCTATTATAGTCAAATCTAATAGGAACTGGTACTAGGTTTTTCGCTAATATATCTGCATATAAATCTTCTTTTTCATATAGCTCAGGATCATTTTGATAACTTTCCAAACTATACGATGGAAAGAAAGCTAATCTATGAGATACTAACCCTACACTATCAAATTTATACATAATTTGAATCAAAGCACCATCAATTAATTTAAAGCTATATAAACGTCGCTCATCTAATACACGATATATATGTTCATAATCCACATTTTTCATCGCAATAGATAGATGATTAGATTCGCCCCACCCAATTTCAATACATCCACTTCTTGTTTCAGTTTGACTAGGGAAATTTTGATCAATACACACACCACAAGCTATAACATCTGAAATTAAACCGTTTATTTCCTTAATCACTAATTTAGGATTCATCGGATATAATGTTCCTTAATATCTCTAAATATTCACTTGGTATATCTTCAATATATAAATCTCCGTTTTCGAGATCTCGTATTATTTCATCTAAACTCCCTAATCGTTTTTGCATACGATTTATTTCACTTTTTGTTCTATCTCTATGAATCACCTTCATTTTTTGTCTTTCCATTTCTGTTGGATACCTAAAGATTAATTGAAAATCATCTTCTTTAGTTTTTAAAAATTCTTCTTTTAACTTTTGCATAGAGTGACCGATTCCTATAACTCTTACCCATGCTTTACTTCGTGTAATTGCTGTAAATAAAATATTTCTCTTTTTTGCTAATTGATATCCGCTATAACAGTTTTGACCATTTATCACATATACCATACCAGCTTCATTTCCCTTGGCTCTATATATGCCTGTAAATGTAATGGAATCACTCTCCACAAAAATATCCGGATTCGCAGCTCCTGCTACATGTGAGTTTATTCCCTTCGCAAAAAGTTTCTGTCTGATACTCGCTACTGCAGAATTTGTTGTTAACGGATCAGTATGAATTACCATAATGTCCTTATATCGTAATTCATCCTCAAATATATTCTTATAGATTTGGTCTACAAGCCAATCAGCTTGCTCGTTCTCATCTTGAAAAGCTTCAAAACTTATTAAATCATCAATGTCCGAATGATCTTCTAGAAAGAAAGGACTTGCTTGACTTGTTCTTTTTAAGGTTACCTGTTCTCCCTCGCGTAGTTCTCCTTCGACAACTTCATAACCAACATCTTTCCAAAGAGTTTCATTACCAAACATTTGTACCATACCATTTTCATGATGTATTCCAAAACCTAAAGCATGGGCTGTTGCAAGAATAGGTCTTGGATTTCTGTAACAAACATCTAAAATAATATCCTGCCTTGGTCGATCATCCTCATTATTCAATACTACTAATGGTTTACCATTCTCTTTCTCACCGAAAATTTCTTCAGGGGTAGCCATTGAGGAATCACCTAAAGTTTGTAATTCATCGTAGGCAAATATCAGCCTTTTTGATTCTCCTAAGATTCCATAACAAATCTTTAAGAATTCTTTCGAAAAATCTTGAGCCTCATCAACTAATATTAGATCATACAAATGTCTAAATTCGTTGATTTCTTCTAAAGCTTTTTGACAGACAAATTGAAATTTATCTTGTTTATAAGTTCTTTGTTTAGCCATGTTTAAATCTAAATACTCAACATTATGAGCTAAACAAGTGTTATAATAAATCCCTTCAGATTTGGGGCTTCCCCAAGCTTGAATTATTTTGATTTTGTCCCAGTTTGGCTCATCCCTAGTGTGTTCATACACAAATCTAGTAATTAAATCTTCAAATTGCTTTTTCAATGCTCTCGTATTGAAAGTAACTGCTATTTTCCAATCCGGATTTTTGCTATGAAGATAAGCAACTTTTAAGGCCAATACAATAGTTTTTCCTGATCCAGCTAATCCCCTTATACGCTGAGGTCCCTCCACTGTTTCAATTACAGCAGCGCTTTGTTTGTGATCTAAATTAGCAATTGATGCTTCAAGTTTATTTAATTTATCTCCTTTAGAATTTATCTTCTTAACATACTCTCTTTTTGGAGTATTTCTTATTTTAGTTATGGCTTGAATTGCCTGTAATAAATGTTCATAGTATTGAGAATTTCCCCAAGTAATTCCTTCTAGGAATTTGTCTAACTCACTATGATTAGTAATCACATCTTCCTCTTTTTCCTCTGCAGTTAACCCCTTCCATCCAGAGGCGTAAGTCACAACTTCAATATTAACCATAAAAGTCCTTTTTTTGTGTAGACTTTTATATTCACTAAGGTTTGCCCTTAGTTTATTATATAATTCGTCTCTTATTTCTTCTCTATCTTCTACTTTTACTTCTTCGCAAAGATCAAAAACAAGTACTCCATGCTCTTTTGAAATCAACATTGCATCAATATCAAGAGCACCATCAACATTACCTATAATAGGATATCCAACATATAGTAAACCATGAATATCCGTCCTTTTTTCGAAATATTCAGTCAGACTTTGTAATGAAGCATATTTATCTGAGGCTCCTCTTATTACTTGCACCAAAACTTTATCACCTTTTCTTATATGAGTAATTCAATTATACTTGGTATGAAAATTTATGAGAACAACTTTTTTTTAAAATGATTCACTTAAATAATGATTATTATTCATTAAATTAAGAAAGAAGTTTTTAAAATAAAAAGAGAAAAAGGAATATTATATCTAACCCTTGTTGTTTTTTTGCGTTTACCAATACTTTTGCGACTTGACACCAACATCACGGCAATCCTTTTATAAACAGAAAAAGAGGAGCAAACCCATAGTTTACTCCTCTAACTTAGTTTCTTTACCTCTTGCTTCTTCATAGTCTGGTGTTTTCCTTGATAAGCCAAGACGATCATTTTCGCCAGTTCTTGACATGTCTTCTAGCCTTGTATATTCATCACCTTGCTTTTCGTAGTATGAAAACGAAGATAATTCATCATTATAATCTTTAGACGTATAGAAAGCGACTTGGATATATTTTCCACCATCAAAAACTTTAACCAAGGCATTATCTCTTGTTATTTCGTAATTTGGATTATTTACTTCTCTTTCTTTTTTATATTGGCTAATTACATCATCAATCGCATCATCATACTTGTTGCCACCACATGCAGTTAAAACAAACATCATCATCAAACTAAGAAAAATAAAAAGGTTTTTCAAAACTAACAATCCCCTCCTTTTTCAATATTTAGTATAAATAAACAATTCACCATTTTCCATATTTTTATCCAAAATGATACATAATAAGTTAATTTATAAAACAAATCTACTCTTGTTTTCTCCATTAAGTTCCTATAAAGTAAAACTTAGCGATAGATCGGCTTTTTGTAGGGGCGTTCGGCTCACCTCCACGTTTGGAAAGAAGGGAGGTGAGAATATGGCAGTAGAAAGTGCAATTCAATTGATGCTTTCCTTCGGAATTCTAATTGTAGCAATTCTGACGTTAGCCTATAATTTCACAAATAAAAAAAAGTAAGAACGCCCCAGACTCCTACATCTTGGCGTTCCTACTCATAAATTAGACTTTTGGAAAAAAGCCGACTCCCTTGCAGGAGCTATTCTATTGCAGATCGGAGATGTTACCAGCATCTTCGATCTTTTTGTATTCACAGTATACTCTTCAAAACAAATTATATTCCCACACGCTTAATTATTGTACTAAGGTGTACTGACTCCGTATATACATTGTATATACACTATACCTTCATTGTATCTATATTGAATATACATTGCAACAATTAGTTTCCTAAGAGAGAACAAAGAGCCATTTAGGAAATTTCAGACTTTACCGGACCAGAGAAAGTAAACTTTATCCATTTCCCTTAACCTGCACATTATCGACTAACCAACCATCTTTTTCTTTCTTCATAGTAGTTTGAACAATCAACACTTGATTCGTAGTTACTGAATTCGCGGTTGTGGCAACTTCAACAATGTTTAAGAACAATTCATGAGATGGATCTAACGGTTTTGAATAACTCTCCAATGAGAGTAATTCACTTTGCACGCTGACTGTGTGCTTTTGATCTGAGCGAGAAGGAAATGCATAGTCAAACCCTTTTCCGGTTGTATACTTCTTAACTGTTTCATATCGCTTATCTATATCAGAGTAATTAAAGAACGCTTCAAAAAATGCTTTATTTTCCGAAGCGCTGCTTGTTGATTCTATATGGTTCAATTCCTTGTTTTTTTCTGTCAGAACCTCATTTTTATCCTTTAACTTTTCAATTTTATACGTTTGCTGTCCATTCGTAAAAAATCCGGTCAGCAATATCAATAATAAACAAGCTGCAGCCCATGCAATATGTGTTTTCATATTTCCACTCCTAGTTAATTAATTCGTCCAAAAGATACAAGGTGATCTCTCCAATAACCTGATTTCAGATCAGAATATTCGATTCCACTGTCATTTGAATTAAACATTCTGCCATTCCCTACATAGATGCCGACGTGAGTAATGGCTTTTCCTTCATATGTGCCACCAAAGAACACCAAGTCACCCGCAGTCGCTTCTTTTTCACTTATTTTCTTTGTTGCCCCATGTTGTTCTTGTGCTGTTCTAGGAAGAGTGATTCCAGCTTTCGCAAAAGACCACTGCACAAGGCCCGAACAATCAAATCCAGTTTTCGGGTTTGATCCACCCCAGGCATATGGTTGCCCTTCATACTTCAAAGCTTCTTTCATGACCGTTTCATAGAAATCCATAGAGCCATTCACAGGCTTTACATTTTTATCAGAGCCTTTCACATACCTCATGACATGGTCAACATAACTTGGGTCACCATAGCTTTTCCAGCCCATTTTAAATGCTTGCAGTCGGCTGAAATCGAGTGCCAATTTCTTCGTGTATTTCCCGCCATTCTTTTTCACATAGTCTATAAATCCAGAACCGAAGTTGTATGCCTGTAAGGTTAAACGAACATCACCGCCAGCCTGTTTAAAAACCTTCTTAAAATGTTTAATGCCAACTTCAATCGAATATTCTGGATCAGTTATGGAGTTTGGAGGTAAACCAATACTCTCGGAACTTTGCATAATATCTAAAGAACGCCCACCACTTTCTTGCATGGTGAGCGCCATAATAATATTCACTTGGTCAAAAACACCTTCCTGTCGGGCATACTTTTCAAATACAGCCCTAAATCGTTCGACTTCCGGTGCAATGCCAACCGTTTCATATTCGCCATCCCCGCCGCCTATAAAATCGTCTCCGACTTGATTTTCTCTTGAAATCGTCATAACCACTACTATAGATAAAACAAAAAAGAAGATAAAAGGAGCCGAGAACACCACAGGAAGAACTACCTTTTTACTTATCATCTTGTTTTTTCATCCCTTCTCAGTCGATCTTCTAATTTTGACGAGGTACGCCTTCCAATATCATTTAAAGACACTTGCTCAAATGTATTTATGCTTTGTTCAGTCCGTTTAATGGTTTGTGATGAAGGTTGTTTTTCTCTTGATAGAGCCTTACTTTCAGCAGGAGCAATAACCTGTTTTTCCTCAACACGAATACCATCTGAATGAACTTTTGCGGGTTCAGATGGTCTGATTTTACGTTCGTTATTGACAATAGGCTGATTCTCTACTTTTGCAGGTTGAGGGCTTTCAAATCCATACTGTGGTTCAGATTGATTTATCATAACTTTTTGGTCTGAACGTTTAATGTCTGCTGTTTTCTCTTGTGCTACAGGCTCACTCTTTGAAACAGAATCATCTTTCTGGACTTCAAAATCTTGTTGCTGATCTGTTTCAGGATTCTGATTGTGTTCTTCATAAACATATGCTTTCTGATCAGTGCGCTCTGTATCTTTTTCATTCTCTTGTAAGACAGGCGCACGATTAAAAGTAATTTCTTCTTCATGTTGTAATGATGCATCATCAGTTTGTTGCTGGTTATCAGGCTGTTTAAGAAGCTGATTAACATATTCTTTTTGATCTGTTCGTGCTGATTCATCCTTTTTATCCAGCAAGATAGGTGCTCGTTTGGATAAATCCTCATTTCCTTCATTCAAAGCGTCTTTCAACATAGGAGAATTTATTCCGTCTTTTCTCAATCTGTCTAAATGAGATTGGTGTTTATTTTCTTTTGCATTCGCAAAGGCGTTTTTTTGTTTTTGCTTTTCTTGTTCTTTCGATAGAGTTTGAGGATTTCGTTTTAAGTTTCGGCTGTTATGACTAGCAATTCCATTAGCCGTCTCTTTTTGCGGAGTTCTTGAAGTGGCATAAGTATTATCATATCCCATAGCAGCCCCACTCAGCGAATCGCCGCCACTTCCACTTGAAGTACCAGTTACGCCATCAGCATTCGAACCATCTTTTCTTCCCCTGAAATTCTTTGCAAAGTCAGTAAATACGCCGCCTCCGTTACCCAATGTACTTCCTATTATCTTCGCATTTTCCCAAGCAGGCTGAACAACGTTTTGTCTCATGTTTTCCATCATATTATTATCAACTGAAACAACTTTTCCAGCAGTCACAAACTTGATAATGGCATCCCTTTTGTGAAAACCAATCCACAAGATTGAGGCAAGGACAGCAACATTTAAGAGGTACATTCCGAAACCGTTTGGAGGAATTAACTTGTCAACGATAAAGCAAGTTACGTACACAAACAGAACGATAACTCCTAACATTGCTTTTAGTAGATAAACACTCCCCAAGCGTCCAAGCGTAACAAATCCCGAATAAGCTAATTGAGGAACATACGCTAAGATGAAAGCAAATGGCACAAAGAAGACAATGACTAAAGCGATAATTTGAAGTAAAAAGTTAAAGAACGCTAATGATAAAAATGGTATCCCAATGACAATAGAAGCGACCACAGCAATAAAAGATTCTCCTAGTTGATTAAACACATTTCCAGAGGTCATGGACTCATTTTGGTATTTTTTAATTTCATCATCATCTATATAATCCTTTTTCGCTTCTTCTCCGTCCTTAGACAGTTTGTAAGAAAGCAATTTATCAACCCTCGATAACTTATCTTTCGAATTACCTTTCTGATTAATTTTTGCTTCACTTGTTTCTCCAAAGTTCACGATTAGAAATGGCTTCATCAAAGCAATGTCAAAGTAAAGATTACGCATAACCGCAACTGTGCCTTCCATTTCCTTTCCTTTTTCAATCGCAGAACTGTCCGCAAAATTGCCTTCATCTTGAACAATGCCAACCAATCCATTTCCCGCAGTTAAAAGCTTTCCTTGCGCTTCTACAGACAAGGCATTCAACGCTTTCATGTAATAACTGGCGTTTGACATCCAAAGCCCGCCGATCACCATGACACAAATAAATAGAATACTCCGCCGCATTGCTTCTTTTATGCTACCTCTCACACAGAACAGGTAGACAACATAGGCGCACGTGAATATAAATAAAGCTTCACCGAAATTCTTTTTCAGTGTTTTATAAACTGTTTTAGAGACGTTTGTAATAGAATTGGCAAACTCGTCAATTGGTTGCAAGTTATACAAAATATCCATTCCAGCATCAACCACACGGACAATGTTTCCCGCAAAAGAAAAAGTGACGTTTGTCAGTCCAACAAACGCCCCCTTAATTAAATCGTCAGATGCTTCATTATTCGCTTGATAGCGTGAGATAGGAAACCTTTTCACCTTCAATTCCACGCCGCCAGCTTTTTCGACTTTTGGCTGCGTCGTTGTATCTCCGTCAGCCGAAAATACTGTTATAGCTGATGCGACAGTTAAAAACAGCAACACAATAGCCGACACAATCAAAATTCTTTTCTTTTTCATTACAACCACCTCCTAATCTAACCGAGTTAATAAATAAAATTGGTATCTGGCTTTCTCTAAGTCTCTCTGCGTTAGCAGTACGTTTTCGGGATATCGCTCATACAAAGAGAAACAGATGGCTTTTTGGTATTTCATATGTCTGAAAGTTTTTCGGTTTTGTTCAATTTTGATACCTAATAATTTTTGCAGAAACTGAGCCGTCGATTTATGTCCGATAAAACTTTTGTATCGACCGTCATAATGATTCAGCCATTGTTTAACTTCGTCCAATGAGATTTTTTCAGCTTTATAAAAGCCTGGACTGGTGACTACAAGAGAGTTTAAGAAAGCTATTTCCATGTACGATTCAACCCCTTTTACAAATATTTTTCTTCCGCATATGCGACAGCTTTTTTCTCAACCGTTTTCAGAGCACCTTGCCATTCTTCGAATAGACATTCAATCGAAATTTTGGAGGTACGGCCATAGTAATCTTTAAATAAGCACTGACCTTGGAACATGGATTCCATCATTTTTTTGTTTTCTCTTGTGACCTCCATGTTCATCCATTTCAACACTTCTTCACGTTCGTTTGGTTCGTCAAAGGCGAAGGCAACGCCAAAGTTTCCGGAATCTTCTTCTTTCAAAGCGTCTTTTGTGGATTGGGAAATGAAATATTCCGCATTGTTGTATGAACGACCAATCCGACGCATTTGTCTTTCTACTTTTTTTCCTTGTTGGGAAGTGGTGAATATCCATGCTTCATCTATAAATTCAACAGTTTGTTCATCTTGATTCATACCGAATAGTTCGCAGAACTTACCAAGCGCAAACATGACGGCACTAGACTTTAATTGTGATATGGTGTAGTTTTCAAGTCGCTCAGCATGATCCGGCAAATCCATATTTTCAACTTCTAAAATGGTGATTCGCTTTTCTAGTGACAATGCAGGATTTGAACCATCATGAATACAAAGTTTCAAAATGGAATCTGACACGACTTCATTTAAATAGTCACCAGCTTTTTGTACAGCTTCTTCGGGATGGCTCTGCATCTTCCGAATAATATCAAGTGAGCCGACCTGTTCACCGTTTTGTTTCGCATCAATCACTTCTGACGTAGCACGGAGGAAAGCCGTGTTTATGTCGTCCTTCCCTTTAAAGTCATATACTTGTTCAAAAATGACTTGAACTAGCTCTTTTGCTTTCATAGGAGGGAGGAAGGAGATAGGGTCAAGCGCTCCCCAGTTGTGCGTGTTTTCATGATCTAGCGTGATATAGTTGTATTTCTCTAAATGTGCAATATATAAGGGAAAGTTCTCTCTAATGTACTCATCATTCAAGACTCTTTGAATCCACTTTCTCATTTCCTTTTTAGGGTCTATATACAGAGATTTGATATTTAACATGCTGATATAGTTAAAGATCAATTTCGCTAGATATGACTTGCCATTTCCTGTGTCTCCTGTGATTAGGCAGTGAGGAGAACGTGTCTTTGAACCTTTTAACTGCTGGTTCGCTAAGAAAGGGTGGAATAAGACAAAATCACGGCTGGACATAATGGCACTTTCTAAGTCGGTGTGCTCTTGGAAACGATCAACCCAGCCGAGAAAGAACCCGATCTTCGAACCAATATCAGAGTTAACAGCAAACAGACTTTCAGCCACACCGTCTTGCGTTGTTTTTTGAATCCAGTTCTTATCGGTTATGTCTAACTTTTCACCAGGAAGCATTTTATAAAAAAGGTTCAATTGATCAGCCACCGGAAGCCGACAAGTAATGCCAGCGCCTTTTAAATGCCTTTTGACAATCGTTGCTTTTCCCACACATTCTTTTTTTGTCTTTCCATGAACGACTATCACCGACAGCCAGTTCATCACATGCACATCTTCTTTCTTTATTTCATCTTGTAAATGCCTTATCATTGTGGCACTTGTGACAGTGGAAACATCACTTCGATCGCCTGTGCTTTGTTGTTCTTTTTGTTCTTCTTTCAATTGCTGTCTTTTGAGGTTGAGGGCAGGCTTGGTGATGGACTTTGATTCCGTTTGAATTTTCATCTGAACTTCAACAGGGAAGGGAAGAGACTGTGCTTCATAAAACAAATCACTTTCCGACATATTGTGAAGAAATTCGTCAATCACGACAAAAGCTGAATAGCCTTCATCTTGATCACTATGCAAATGCAATACTGATGGGTCAGTGGGGTCTATGATCGTGTTTGTAATAGAGCGAACATCCTTTATCTCACTTTCTTCATTCGTTTGGTGCTTTAACCCACGTACAAAGTGATAACGGTTAATGTATGTCATATCTGTTTCTGAAAGCCGTTCTCCGCGAACAGAAGCCATGATATTCGCTAGTGTTTCTTCGACTTCCTCATATTTTTCAAAAAAAGAGGTGGAAACATTTTGTTCCCACCCGAGCATTTTCACGACTGTATCAGTCGCTGTATTGAAAAAAGATAATATATTGTCTTTAAGTTCGACACTAATATTTACAAGACTGCTTTTCAGTTTTACACCTAAAATGAAGTCATACTTTGTCAGCCTTCCTAATCGCTGTTCTAACAGCCTTACCGTTTCTTCATTGTAGTAACGTGCCACATCCATTGCATCTGCCGCAATATCTGTTTCTAAATCCTTAAATCGTTTTTCTAATTCATACTCACTTGGATACATCATCAAGTGAAAATCCTCATAAGATGTAATTTCTTCAAAAAGATGCTGCCACTTCTTTTTATACGATTCAACTTTTTCTTTATTTTGCATAGGAATCGAATTGCTTTTTATTCGGTAGTACGCCCACACGTCGCCCGTTCTTGTTAACAGCAAATTCTTGTGTATTGCCTTCATAGGCGTTTTTAGTCTCATTCGAATAATCCACCACCTTCACAAGTTTTCGAAACTCAATTTGTTTTTCATTACTTAAATCAACCTTTCGGTCATTGCAAAACTTCTTTTGTGGAAGCTTAATGAGGAAGTAATACTTTGCAAAATCAATGAAGTATAAATAAATGTTTTTGCCTTCCGGCTTTATTTTCGTAACAAGCATTGTTAAAAAAATCGGTATTCCAAAAATCACGATGACGAAACTGTTATCAAAAGCGTGAGGAAAAATCATCCTCACGCCGTACCAGAACCCAAAGCATAGGCCAACAAAAATGAAATAGTTAATAGCCGGTATTAACTCAACTGCAAAGGGTAACGAATAATTTTCGGTTAATTGCTGAATTTTTTTCGGCTCTCTCATTGCCTTTCGGTAGTTGAACACCAGACGCCCCATTCAGATGCCCCCTTACAATTTTTCCATTAGCGCATTGATCCAGCCGGAGAATTCTGACCAGTGTTTAATAACCCATGTTACCGCACTGCCAATACAGCAAACAAAGATAATGCCGCCCATTTTTAATTTCATCAGATTCTTTGCGGCTATGAACATGACCACGATCGTAATGAATTGGATAACAACATCTGATGCCCAACCTTTTACCCCTCCAAGTGTTGGAAGGTCTGCGCCAAGAATAAAGAAATTCATGAAATCCATATTTAAACCTCCTATTGATGATTAAGTTTTTTCACGTAATATTGACCGCTGTTTTCAGTAATCTCTAAACTGAATTTTTCATTTATCGGAATATCATTTTCTTTTTCCTTAAATCGAACAGCACAAAAAACCTCGAAACCTTTTTTCGTCTCGAAGATTTTCATTGACTGAACTTCCCCAAATAACAAGTTTCCTTCCAATGCTTCCGGCTTTTTCATCATATAAACCATTTCTTCTTTCTTTTCAGAAGCGTATTTCTCAAAGAAAGTATGAAGGAAAGATTCGATAGATTCTTTTTTCCCGCCTGCATATTCGTCTCTAGTCTCTTCTTTACTCTCAGAAGCAATATTGCCTTTCAGATCATAAATTTGTGTAAAGTAAGGGACAGCAGACACCGCAAAGGAATCACCTTTATTTGTGACTGGAATATTCAGCAAAATTTGTTTTTCAGATTTCTCGTTTGTTTTAACCTTTTCTTTCACCTTCTTTTTCTTCTTTCCGTCTTTAACTTCTTTTTCAACTTCCTTTTCTACAGGGTATAGATTTTCATATGTGACCTTATATTGAAAAAGGCTGTTTTTATCACCTTCTTTCACGTTATATAAGCTGTAACCCTTTAACTCTCGATCACCTTTTAAACCATCCACATTGAAGCGTTCTTCATCTTCAAAATGGTTATCTTCCTGTTTCACCATGTAGCTTTCAAGGCTCTGCATACGTTTTTCAATAGACTCTTGATCGTTTTTCACATTCACATATTCATTGATGAACCCTGACAGAAAGTTTTCAGCAGCAGTCACCGAAATTTTTTGTTTATCGTCATTTGTTGGCTTATTCGCTTCGTCTTTCATGTCATTAAGTTGGGATCTTGTGTTAATTGATAGAAGCACAGCAAGCAAGCAGATAAACAGTAACCCCCCAACACAAGACCACAATGTAACTGCGATCAGCTTCGACCTGTCACGAGGTACTTTTTGTTTGTCTTTTTCCGGTCGTTCAATTCGTTTCAGTTTTTGAAAGGCAGACCGAAAAAATGAATCTTCTTTTTTATCTGAGCCAATTTCTTTATGGAGCAATTCGATTCACTCTCCTTTCATAGATTTCTAAGCACTTTCCTCCTGGTTAACTTTCATGTTTCTTATCATTTTCAAAATGGCTCTTGCCATTTTTTCATAGTTTGGTTCGTTTAACTCCGTCACGATCACTTCCACTGGCTTACCTTTAATCTCAACGACCTCAACACTCTGTTTCATGAAAGACCTCGCTTTCTTCAAACCTGTTTTGTTTTTTCAAGGAATAATAAAAAGGATGCTACACGATGTAACACCCTTTTTATGCTTTGATTCTCCATATAAACTTTTAAGCTAGTCATACGACCGTCCGGCAAGTATCTTGTCTTATAGAATGTGTAACGATATTCAGCAAACCCTTTTATTCTTTCACCCTCGACAACCAGCATACAATCTCTGCTTAAACTTCTCACAAAAACTAAAGAGGGGATACCCACATTAAAACCCAAGCTTTTGAAACGTTTGTCTACAGCAGACATTACACTTTCTCACCCCGATTCCCTCTATAAATAATGGATAACAAGGAAAAAAGTATGGTATATTAAATTTGACAATGTTTGGAGAGTGATAACTTGATTAAAAATCAACCTATCTTATTAGCATTATTATCAGTTGGAAGCATTCTAAATTTTATTGCAAATACTATTGAATTACCAGTTACTTTGAATTGGATAGTGTTATTACTAGGTGTTGCTATGACATTTTATAGTGCAGTGTGTCTTGTGGCAAACACAATGCAATTAAAAAAGAAAAAATTAAGTAGTGACTCATGATGTCTCAAATAAAAACAAGCATATGACAGTATGCTTGTTTTTCATCTACATATAGTAGCTAATTCCTTCAAACTCTACAATTCTTTCATCTGTCTCGGTATCTTCATCCTCCAGTATGTTGAATGTGGCTTGAAGTTTGGCATTCACATTATCTATAACCGCAAGAGTTTGAACTATGACTCTTTGAGCAACATCACTGTAAAAGACATCTTCCATCATTCTTTCGATCAATTCCTCAGCAATTTCTAAACAGCCAAGAGACTCCAAATCACTCTCTAGTCGGGCCTGATTCAACAGATTAATGTTAAACATCTTATCCCTCCAAGTTAGTACTTTATGTTTACCGAACTTCACGCCAAATTTCGACAAAAGTTGCAAAAGGGAAATTGACCAGTTTTAGGTATTGGTGTAGTATATACCAAAAAAGAAAGGGATTTTATGGATGTTATTTGTTAATCAATTGCAAAACTGGGCAACTTTTTTTGTCGAAATGATTATTCCTGTTGTGTCCTTCGTTATTACCTATAGGCAATACGTGTTGCAAAAAAATGAAATGAGCACCCAAAACGAATACAGTAAAGTCACAAATTACACTCAACATGGCTTGTATAATGAGATGAATATTAATGTAGTTCATAATAAAGAAACCGAAGAATACTTCTCTTTGCAAAACCAACTGGAAAAAGCTAGACAAAAAAAGTTAAAGTTTGAGCGTTTTTCTAGTATCATTGATAAAGTTTTTATATCCATCATTTACATAACGGGCGCTATCATTATGATTACTAACATTTCTTCAGCTTGGGATTCAAATAAGGGTATTATGAGCAATATACAAACATTTGAATCCTCCGTCATGAATGCATTTCAAAGTATTGGGCAATTAACTCTACATCTAATTTTCGGATTAAGTATTGCTTTGTTTTTAAACTTGCTGTTACTTTCTACGAAGAAAGTATCTATTCAAAACATCTTTACTTGGATATATCTTTTATTTTTAAATATAGGAGCTTTCCTTACTCTCACAGTTTTTAAAACTAAGAATTTAGGTGACGAGTTCCTTAAAATTGTTAATGAAGCTCCTGAACCAGAAGAAAACGTCACAATTCATTCTTTACTAGAGATAACCCCTCCCTTCTTAATGGGTTTACTTATAGTCGCTTCTTTAATAGTTGCAACTTATTTATTAAAGATGTTACTCATAAAAGATCGGTTTTTTTCCACGAAAGCAAAATACAATTTTGGGATTGCTATATTACTGTTGTTTGCTATTCCTTTGTTGTTTCAGTTTTTAATTTAAGTTTTTTATAAACTTTTAATACATGGTAGCTTGAAAGCACAGCAAATAAAATTAAACTACCGAATGCATAAACAAAATTACGTGAATACACGGATTGATACAAAATTAAAAAAGTGACAAATGACCATAGTAAATAATTTATAATCCAAAGGAAAACATAAGCTCTCTCTGCTATCACTATTAATTTATTCAGTCTTAATCACCCCATATATTTTTAAAAATAATTATCTAGCCCCCTATTCCCCCGAATCATCGGGGGACTCCCTCGCCGGTAGGCAGGAACAAACGGTTGTTTGTTCAATGCCAAGAGGGTTTGGGTGGCGCTGAATATGTCAACTCCTTATCCTCACTTCGTTCCGGTACCGTTGACACATACGTTTAATCGCATCACCTGTTTTTATAAAGGTTTATCAACTTGTTTTTAAACCACCATGTCAGCGACATCAGCTATAAACACATTCAACATTTTTTGATGTTTTTCTGCCAGTTCAGCTTCTACGATCATATCTGACAGATCAGTTTTCCCTAAGTGCTGATCAGCTTCCAGTACCATTTTCATAGTGGGGGCGCAAGAGTTACGAAGCCAGTTTCTTGATTTTTGATAGAAGTCTTTTTGTGGTTTTACGTACAAATGAAGCCTTCCAACATCCCCTATAAATTCAGACCAAAAAAGGCTCGTTTTCCAATGCTCTCTAGTGATGTTTTCATCAGCATCAACGAACCTTACATAGTTATTAATGATCTGCATAGCGATTAAAGTTAAATCCTTTGTTTTCAATAAAGCATCTATAGCTACTTGTGCGCGTTCATTTTTAAGCCGCAGTTCATAACGATTCCAATCGCCTAGTTCTTCTAACGGAATGTTATACTTTTCTGCTTGTTCATAGTTTTTTTCGTAAAAGCAAAGATACGCTTCTGACTTTTTAGAACCGAAATATATTGTCGTTCCGCCTGTAACACCATCAGATAGATCAAAGGAGCCATTGAAATCGGATTTTCTAAAGCGTGAAATACATTCGCCCTTTTGGGCTTTTTTCAACAATTCCGGTATAGAAAAGTATGTCTTTTTGTCATCAATCGCCAAATCAAAGCGAGTAAATGAACCGCCTTGTGCCATGCAGTCTTGAAAGAAGTCGTACCATGTTTTCTTCCGGCACTCCAAGAAGGATTCAAATTGACGGCAACCTTGACCGGACATTTCTATCAAAACACCTCTGTTATCGTCTGGTGCAGAATAAAAGACTTTGATATAGTCCAGTTCGTACGTGCCAACGTAGCCATAAAAGCCAGATGTTTTTTCCGTCATAAAGTCTTTGCTAAGGTGAAGAACTCCTTCGATAATTCGGTCAACATCATGAGTTTTAAAAGAGACTCGAATGTAGTCAACCATTGATACTAAAGGACTTTCAACGGTTTCATTTTCTTCTTTTACGATTACTACCCCCCTGTTAGCGTGGGGGGGTTGTTTTAGCTCATCCATTCGCTTCGCTCACTCCTTCGCCGCTGGCCGTCTGGTCGCTTACGCTGCCGCTGGCGACTGCCGTCGCCTGCGCTCCCTCGACTCCAACCAGCGCATTTTTAATAGATGACATAAAATCATATCCTTTGGGCACGATAGGGCTGTAAAATTCCAACACTGAACCTGTGCCAACATTGGCATAGCCTCGTCCAGTTTCTTTTTTATTAACAAATGCCTTATCAACATCGCCAAACATCATTCCGTATCCAGTCTCGGACATTAAACCTAATGACACACGGAAGCTAAACTGATCACGAATACCATCAGCCAAATATTTTGCATCTGGACGTTGTGCCCCCAAAACAAGAAAATATCCCGCCTGTCTTCCCAACATGACCAACTGTTTCATGTAAGAAAGGGTTTCATTTCTTTCTTTCATATCTAAAAAATCCATAAACGCCACATATTCATCAAAGAAGATAAACACAGGCTTTAAGCCTAAATAGGCATAGTTTTCACCTGTCTTATAGTTGGGCATCTGTTTCATTTCATCCATTCGTTCCATCATGCCATCTACAGACTTTCTTAGGCACATGAGAATGCCGTTCTTTTGGGAATATACCTTTTTCGGAAGCACTTCTTCCAAGTCTGCTAAATCTGCATTCTTAGGGTCCAATATTCTTACATCTGCCCCAAGTCCAACACACGCCTTGATAATCGTTAGCATGAAATATGTTTTTCCTCCACCTGTACCGCCAGAAATTAACATGTGCGGCAACTTATCAAATTGCCATGAAATATGCTTCATTAACGGAAGGACTCCATTCTCAGCTACTGCATCATCAATGGAAATACGATTCTTTTTCACATCATAAAGAAGCTTAAAGCAAACAAAACCTTCTTCCATTTGCTTATCAACCAAGTCACAAAATAAGCCGTTTTCCAAATCCTTTCCTAAGTCTAGGAAGCGATTCTGAAAACGGCTCATGTCCATAGCAATACGAATATAAATGTGATTGTTTTTAACCTGGTAATACATTCTAGGAAAGTATGTGATCTTTTCTCTTGTGTCAGTTTCATTCGAAAAGAGTTTTCTTACTTTCACATTATCTCTTTCGTAAAACTTATTCGAGAAAATCATTTTTGCAAGCTTTTGCCTGTGAAGGATTTTCTTATAGCTGTCAAAGAAAAGAAAGTAAGATGCAACTATACTTCCAACAGCAATTAACAGAGAGCCTAAAACACTTTTAATGATTAAAGGTACATTCCACTCAAAATGTTTTATAACACGGTTAAGATCAAAATGAACCAGTTGTTCTCTCCAAAAGATCAACATAGACAATAAAAAAACAGGCACAAAGATAATTGCGCCTGCTAATTTTACGTTATTTCTCATGTACGGGCGGATTCGTTTGCCCCTGTATTTCCAAAATCTTTTGTTTAAGAAATCACTCATATATATCACCCGCCTGCCGATATGAGAGCATCACGTTATTTCTTTTCATTTCCACTAGTTAACGCGGCTGGTTTTGAGGATACAGCAGACCCTGCGCCTTTTAATACCAGATCTTCTGCTTCAACAGTCCAGTTAACATTAGCAAAATTCCCATTTGCTCTAGCAGAAGCCATGATTTTCGGATTTTTCAATTCAACATCCTTAAAGAAATCAAATTCCTTTAAATCAACATAAGCAGGAATTGTCACTTCAATCTGCCCGCCTTGTACACTAGATCCTAAATTATATATCCTTGATTCCAATGTATCTGTTCTTTTACCATCTACATAGGCATAGCGCTCACGGTTTAAACCTAAAAATTTCAGTTCACCAAAAGTCATATTGATATCCGGTACAATAAAGTTTAAGTTCATATTTCATATCCCCATTTCATTTTTTATTATTTATTTTCAAAAGATCATTAAATTTCTAGTTTATTTTTTTGGATTCGCTCCGGTTCTGTATCCATCTTGGCGCTTATCAGTTGCTAACGGCGTTATGCCCTCATGGCAACCTAGTAGGCTAATTATAGCCATCAAGCTGACTACAGCTATTCCGCACGCTTATTCTAGCCTGCTACAGCATTTAAAGTGATTGCTGTTCATCACTCAAATACTCACGCATGACATTTTTATAAAAGTGCCGTATAATAAAGGTGTCTAATCTTTACACGGCGTTCTTGATGATCATTCGTCAAGGCGCTTTTTTTGTCTATATGTAGTTTTCAAGGAACAAACACTCCTAGCGACATAAGTTATACAGATCATCGTTATACAAAGTAAACACTTGGTTATCCTTCTTACTCAATGGACGAGTAGACCAGATACACCACCAATTCCAGCCTTTTAACAGCTCAGATACTTCCTCATTAGCCTTCAAATAATTATCAGCATCAACAATGAATGTTTCACAAGTGGCATAATCTTTAAAATGGTTTAAATCCTTATCAGCCTTTAAAGCTTCAACATCAGTGATGATTGTTGCATTCACCCTTATTTTCATCGCATCCCTCCTTTCAAAGATTCTTAACGGCTCCCTATAGTGGTATATAACGTCACACTATGGATGATTGCCGCAGCTTTTCAATGTCTTTTCTTCCGATTCCGTAATGTTTACATATCCTTCGATACGAAACGCCTTTTCGCAGTAATTCATTAACATTTTCAATTGTTAAGGGAAGGTTTAAATAATGATTGATGATGACTGAATTCAGAGCAATTTTCATTCGTGCTATCCAATCCCCTTCCATTTGTCTGGCCAACGGAACAGCTTCTTTCATAAACGAGTTTGTTATTTCAGTGTTTATATAAATCACCCCGTTTTGCTCTCCTGCTTTTTATAACAATAGCGCTCTTCAAATTTAGCCCTATTCACTTTGCCCTGAATAACCATGTAACCATCATTCTTCATTTCAGCGTTTAAAACTCTAATGATCTCGTATGACTTTGCTTGTTTAACTCCTAGAATATTTTGAATATCCTTAGCAGTTAAAAATTCTTTCAAGAAATCACCTCCCTATAAGATAATCAACTTTTCGTGGCTACAATTACATTATATGATCACGATACGTGAACGTCAAGACTAAAAATAACATTTCGTGATCAAATTTATCAAAACACATAACATAAGTAAACACAACGTGAACAAGGTCTTTTATGAACTTTTTCTTTTTTTACTGATTAATCGGGGTAAACATTTCGTGACCTGTAATGAATTAGTAAACAAATGGTGATAATATTATTTCATAATCAACTTTTCGTGGAATGGATGAGAAAAATGACTTTAGGCAAACGTTTAAGAGAAGCAAGAATTAAAACTGGATTATCTCAGAAAGAAGCAGCTGAAAAATTAGGAGTAACAAAATCAGTATTATCAAATTATGAGCGAGATTATAGAGACCCCGATACAAAAATGCTAAAACAATTAAGTGATATTTATAATGTCTCCATTGACTATTTATTGGACAAAAATCTTTCGAAAGACAGTGATTCTAAATTGGATCAGGCATTCAATGAGGTGTTGCAAGATCTCAAAAATGAAAATACCCTCCATTTCATGAATGATGGAGAAATCGATGAGGAAACAGCAGAACTAATAAAAAAGGCATTAAAGAATGGGATAAAATTTGTTGATGAACTTAAAAAGAAAGAGTGATGAAAAATTTACACTAATAAATTCATAAAACATAAGGTACAAAAAATCATTAAAAGTCATAAAACAAATGATCCTTTTAAAATTTGTAACATATTTAATATCTCAGTGCTTTATAGTCATTTAGGTAAAGTAAATGGTTTTCTTCAGTATTACGAAGAAGAAGACCATTACCTCATTCATGTTAATAATTCTCATAAAAATAAGTCCTATATTATTGCACACGAAATTGGACATTACTTTTTGCATAAAAACCTAAACACCTTTAAATTGTCAAACTGTTCCGTCATATTGAAAGATAAATTGGAACAACAGGCAAACATATTTGCAACCGAGTTAATTCTAACAGATAAAATGCTGTTAGATGCCCTCCCCATCATAAGAGATCTCACCAAAGAAAATGTGGCATCTTATTTTAAGGTGCCTTTATTTGTTGCGGAACAAAAAATTTCTCAATTTAAAAATACAACGGATTACATATTAAATTTGAACAGCAAAGTCGGGGCATTTGGATAGGAGTTGACATCATGCCAATCAAAAAGCTGAAGAATGGATCATACAAAGTAGATATAAGCGTCGGTGTAGATCCAGTTACAGGAAGGCGCAGAAGAAAAACAAGAATGGCAAAAACAAAAAAAGAGGCAGAAGAATTGTATATTGCGCTCAAGCATAAATACAATTCTGGCTTACAACCAAGTCAAAGAAACTTAAGTTTTAACGAAGTGAAAGATATATACTTGGAAAATTGTAAACTTCACAACAAACCTAACTATTATCAGATTCAGTTATACACAATTGATAAACATATTACTCCTCACTTTATAAATAGTAATATCAAGAAGCTTACCCATACAGAAATAAGACTTTTCCAGAAACAATTGATTGATACAGGCTTATCTAACAAAACTGTTAACAACATAATGATCATATTAAAAAAGTTATTTGATACCGCAATTAATGAAAAAATTATTGATGTAAATCCATGCGCTGGAGTACCTAATCTTTCAATACCTAAAAAACAAATGAAATTTTGGACACCTGAGCAATTTAAAGCATTTGTAAAATTAATAGATGAAAATGAAGAGCAGCTTTTTAAAGTATTCTACACTGTTGCTTATTTCACGGGAATGAGATGTGGAGAACTACTCGCTTTGACTTGGAATGATATTGATAACGTAAGAAAAGAAATAAATGTGTATAAGTCACTATCATTTATTAAAGGTGAATATAAAATCACTCCACCAAAGACCAAAAACTCTAATAGACGGATCAGTATTAATACAAAATTATTTGAAATGTTACTGGCCTGGAAAGAAAAACAACAAGACATATTAGAAAAACTTCAAGTATCATCATCAGACAACACTTTTATTTTCCAGTACAAAGAGAGGCCAGCCAATAAAGACATCTTTAGCCGAAAAATCAAAACAATTTGTAATCGAGGAGAAGTAGAACCGATCCGCCTTCATGATCTGAGACATTCACATGTCGCATTGTTAATTCATCAAAGAGAAGATTACATCACAATAAAGGAACGACTAGGACATGCTTCAATCAAAACAACAATCGATGTTTATGGTCATCTCTTTCCTAATAAACAAAAAGAAACTGCTGATAAGCTGGATGAATTATTCTAACAAGTGGAGTAAAAAGGAGTAAACCTTAAAAATAAAAGAGAGCATAAAAAAATACCAGGGGTCTACAACCCTTGGTATCATTGATGCGGCCGAGAGGACTTGAACCTCCACGGGTTATTCACCCACTAGGCCCTCAACCTAGCGCGTCTGCCATTCCGCCACGACCGCGTGATCATAAAATTGTGTTTTTGTGCTGGTTTAGTAGGGCTCTTAACCTAGTAAAACCGATTTGCGTGCACCTTGTAAATAAAGTGCGGGTGAAGGGACTCGAACCCCCACGTCGTAAGACACTAGATCCTAAGTCTAGCGCGTCTGCCAATTCCGCCACACCCGCAAAAAGACAAATGGTGAGCCATGAAGGACTCGAACCTTCGACCCTCTGATTAAAAGTCAGATGCTCTACCAACTGAGCTAATGGCTCTTGCTATTCGATTTCAAAAAATAAAAATGGCTGGGCTAGCTGGATTCGAACCAACGCATGACGGAGTCAAAGTCCGTTGCCTTACCGCTTGGCTATAGCCCAACGAAAATGGAATGACCCGTACGGGATTCGAACCCGTGTTACCGCCGTGAAAGGGCGGTGTCTTAACCGCTTGACCAACGGGCCGATGGTCGAGACTTATATCGAAATCTGATGGCGGAGAAGGAGGGATTTGAACCCTCGCGCCGCTTACGCGACCTACACCCTTAGCAGGGGCGCCTCTTCAGCCACTTGAGTACTTCTCCAATATGGCTCCACAGGCAGGATTCGAACCTGCGACCGATCGGTTAACAGCCGATAGCTCTACCACTGAGCTACTGTGGAATAATGAGACAAGACTTATTCTATCATCCTTGATATGCAATGTCAAGAGGTAAATGTTTTTGTTCATCTCTCGTGACGACTTTTATAATGTACCATAGGCTTGCCATATCCGTCAACCTTTTTCATGAAAAAATTCTTTTTATTTTTCCGCGGCATTTTCCGCACCGGTATCTGTCAGGATTCATGGCACGCTTCTTTATATACTGTTGGCCGCACGCCGTACAGATATACCTGTAAGTTTTTTTGTTTTCTGGTTTTTTCTTTAAAGGCGTACAGAACCTAGGCGCGTTGACCTGCTGCAGCAGCGCTCGAAAATCTCTGTCTCTGTGCTTGTACCCTTTTCCTTCAAGGTGAAGATGATAATGGCAGAGCTCGTGCTTGATGATGCCGATCAGTTCCTCCCTGCCGTGTTCAATTAAATATTTCCTGTTTAATTCAATGTTATGGGAGGTTAACAGGTACCTTCCGCCCGTCGTTTTCAGCCTGTCATTAAAAAGTGCCTGATGGCGGAACGGCTTGTTAAAATATGTATCAGAAATATCCTCTGTCAGCTTTTGAAGCTCTTTGTTATCCATGGTGCACCTCACTTAAAAAACATTGAACGGGACAATTCACCGTTCGCATACAATATGGTAATCACCGTCCCTCTTATGATAAAAGCTGAGGAGGAATGAGCCTATGCCAAATTGGCTTAAAAAACAGATGCAAAAAGCGTTCCTTGAAAAAGATAATTACCAAATTAAACTGCTGAATCAATGCTGGTATTTCTATAGGAAAAAACACTGCTCGTAAGCAGTGCTTTTATTTTACCATAGACAGCGATACTCTGCCTTTTTGTACATCTACGCCGTCAACCCAAACCGTCACAATATCGCCGACGGATACGACATCAAGAGGATGCTTGACGAATTGATTGCTGAGTTTTGAGATATGAACAAGCCCGTCTTGTTTGACTCCGATATCAACAAACGCTCCGAAGTCCACTACATTGCGCACGGTGCCCTGCAGCTCCATACCCTCTTTCAAATCTTCCAGCTGAAGGACATCTGTTTTCAGCAGAGGCTTAGGCACCTCATCTCGCGGATCGCG
The DNA here is from genome assembly GCF_004116955.1 of Bacillus vallismortis. Taxonomy (NCBI): domain Bacteria; kingdom Bacillati; phylum Bacillota; class Bacilli; order Caryophanales; family Bacillaceae; genus Bacillus; species Bacillus vallismortis. Next base: position 3,004,696 of record NZ_CP026362.1, read on the forward strand.
TTCCGGCCTTGTCAGCTGTTCACAAATATCTTTCAGGGTGATTTCTCCGATTCCCAGCTCTTGTGCCGTTTCAGAAAGCGCCAGCTGATTGATTTTATCCTTCAATTCCGCCGTGCCGATTTGCTCTGTTGAAAGGCCGAGCTTTTTCAATAGCGCTTTTGTTTCTTTATAGCTTTCCGGGTGGATGCCTGTTCTGTCTAAAGGTTCTGTCCCTTCCTGCACTCTTAAGAAACCGATGCATTGTTCATAGGTTTTCGCACCGAGTCGCGGGATGTCCTTCAATTCTTTTCGGTTCGAAAACTTGCCGATTTCCTCACGTTTTTTGACAACGTTGCCTGCGACAGATTTTGACAATCCGGCTACATATTGAAGCAGCGCGGCGGACGCTGTGTTGACGTTTACTCCCACTTGGTTTACGACGGTTTCCACAACGAACCGCAGAGATTCATTTAAGCGTTTTTGGCTGACATCATGCTGATACTGTCCGACACCGACAGACTTGGGATCGATCTTGACGAGTTCTGCGAGCGGGTCTTGCAGTCTTCGCGCAATAGATACGGCACTGCGCTCTTCAACCTGAAGCTCAGGGAATTCTTCTCTTGCAAGCTCAGAAGCCGAATATACGCTTGCTCCCGCTTCATTGACGATCACGTAATAAATGTTCCGCGGCATGTCCTTCAGTACATTGACGATGAATTGCTCAGTTTCTCTCGATGCCGTGCCGTTTCCGATCGCCACCATCTCGACTTGATGCTGCTCGAGAATCGCTTTCACTTTCTCATGGGCTTCTTTTGTTTTGTTGACTGGCGCGTGCGGATAGATGACATCAATTTTCATGACTTTTCCGGTCTCATCTGAGACAGCGAGCTTACAGCCGGTTCGGAAGGCTGGATCAACACCGAGAACGGTTTTGCCTTTCATCGGCGGCTGAAGCAGAAGCTTTCTCAAGTTTTCAGAGAAAATATGAATCGCCTGTTCATCCGCTTTTTCTGACAGCTCTTTCCTGATTTCACGTTCGATTGCCGGCTGGATCAGCCTTTTATAGCTGTCTTCAATCGCCGCCTGCAAAATCTCTTTTACGGACGTTGAGCGGTTTTTGATGATCTCTTTTTCTAAGTAAGCCTTAATATGATCCGCCGGCGGTTCGATTGACACTTTTAAAATGTCTTCTTTTTCGCCGCGGTTCATCGCCAGCACCCTGTGCGGAACGACTTTTGCGATTGGCTCTTCATACTCGTAATACATTTCATACACATTTTTCTCGTCAGTGTCTGCCGACTTTCCTGCTGCAGACTTAATGGTTCCTTTTTTAAAGGTTTCCTGGCGAATCCACTTTCTGAAACTCGGCTCGTCTGAGATTTGTTCGGCAATAATGTGCTTGGCGCCTTCTATCGCTTCTTCCCGTGTAAACACTTCTTTTTCTTCGCTGATGTATTGGTCTGCGGTTTCTGCCAGACGGTCATCCTGCGGAAGTGTCAGGATATAGTCGGCAAGCGGCTCGAGGCCTTTGCTTTTTGCGACTGTCGCTTTTGTTTTGCGTTTTTGTTTATACGGGCGGTACAGGTCTTCCACTTCCTGAAGCTTCACCGATTGCTCAATTTTTCGCTTGACGTCATCTGTCAGTTTATCCTGCTCTGCAATGAGCCTGATGACTTCTTCTTTTCGCTGATTCAAATGTTGTATGTATTGCCAGCGTTCAGAAATCGTCTGAATCTGAACCTCATCCATTGAACCCGTCTGCTCTTTTCGGTACCGAGCGATAAACGGGACTGTGTTGCCGTCCTCAAGCAGGTGGATGACACTCTCAACATGTTTTTGTGGTAAACCGATTTCTTTCGCAATTTGCTGTTTTAAAAGGGCTGACGTTTCCATGTAACCAAAGCCTCCAATTTTGTCGTTCTTTCTCTAGTGTATCAAAAACCGAAAAAAACACATAAAAAAAACAGCCCGCTGGCCGATATCTTTCCCCCTATTTCAAACTATCCGTTTGATTGCCCGCTCACAAAAAAAGAAGCCGGATGCCCAGCTTCTTTTTTCAGATTTCCCTAGGACAGCTGTCCCAGAATATAGGTTAGATCATCTTTTCTTGATGTTGTATACATTTTCAGCGAATTCGATATGTCTTCTACCGATTGGCCTTTTTTCAAATGGGAGCGGATATCGGGTACGTTGAGTCCATCTGTATGTATAATGAACTTTGAACCCTTTTCATAGGTGGCGGTATGCGTTTTGTATTTTTGCGGCTTGCCTGATAAATAGCCTGAAATCGGCAGAGGATAAAAGCTGTCACCAGACGGGGAATGCAGAATAAAACGTACGTTTCCGACGGAGCAGTACGTAAACTGCCTTTGTTCAAAATTGATTTTCAGGATAGAAGCTGTTGCGCCTCTTTTGTGCTTCATCGCCTGATTACAGCGTTCGATAATGCTTTGTACGTCTTCATTCGCATAGTTTTCCACTAAGTCTTTGATGGCTGCAGAAGATTCATTGGCAAGCGATCCGCTTCCAAGCCCGTCCGCTACCGCACAAATTAACTCGTTATCATCAGCTTTCATATAAAAGCTGTCGCCGCAAATCGATTTTCCTTCTTTATTCAGTTGGTATACAAGAGTTTGAATATGCTCGTTTGCTTCAACCTGGATCATTACATTAACTCCATCGAGGGATCTTCAGTCAAGGCCTCTCTGAGCTTCTTCACAGCTTTGCGTTGCAGACGCGAGACGTGCATTTGAGATATACCGAGAATGTCCCCAGTTTCTTTTTGGCTTTTGTTTTGAATATACGTAAGGTCTATGATTTGTTTTTCACGGTCTGAAAGGACATGAAGCACGCTTTGCAGCATCATTTGCTGGTTGACCCGCTCATATCCATCCTCCTGTGAGCCGACAATATCAAGAATTGTGACCGTGCTTCCATCCGCATCCGCTTCAATGCTGTGGTCAACGGACAAGGCTTGATAGCTTTTGCCCATTTCCATTGTTTCCAGAACCTCTTCTTCTGTAACATCGAGAAATTCGGCAATCTCTTCTACTTTCGGCGACCTTTGTGTTTCAGTCGTCAGCTGATCCACCGCCATTTTGATTCTTGGGCCCAGTTCTTTGATTCGTCTCGGCACGTGAACGCTCCACGTCTTATCTCTGAGGAACCGTTTAATCTCACCGATGATTGTCGGAATCGCAAAAGCTTCAAACGATTTGCCGACCACCGGATCGTATCGCTTAATCGCACCCAGCAGCCCGATCATGCCGACCTGGCGGAGATCCTCGTGGAAGCTTTTGCCTTTTGAATATTTTTTCGCAAGCATATCAACTAGATTTGTATAGACCCGCACAAGCGTTTCTTGCGCCTGTTCATCTTGATTTGTTTGGTATTCGCTTATGAGCCGATCGACTTCATCTTTAGTTAGTTTCGTAGTTTTTGATGGTTGTGTCATGATCAACTCGCTCCCCATTTAAATACTTTGTCATCGCTACGGTGACGCCGGAGTGGTTTTGCACTCTGACTTCATCCATAAGCGTTTCCATTAAATATAGACCGAGCCCTCCTTCTGATAATTGATCAACTGTATGCGAAGGTGTGTACGGCCCTAGATCCTGCTGCTTTTGATCGAAATCAAAGCTGTCTCCTTCATCCGCGACAATGACCTCTAAACGGTCTTCGAACACACCGAATCGTATTGACACTTCCCCATTTTTGTCTTCTTTGTAAGCATGCTGCACCGCATTCGTACACGCTTCACTGACTGCGATTTTCAAATCTTCAATTTCATCGTACGTATAGCCCATTCTGCTCGCGACGCCTGACAGCGTCAGCCTTATAATTCCTACATATTCAGGCTGGGCCGGCACTTTCATTTCGATGTAATCAGCGTTATTCTTCATTGCACTCCACCTTCTGACTTTGCAGAAATATCAATAATGTCCTTCAGGCCTGTAATCTCAAACAGACGGATCAGCCGGTCGGAAAGATTTTCAAGCTTCAGCGACCCGCCTTGTTTTTTCACTGTTTTAAAGATGCCTACAAAGACGCCGAGTCCGGTACTGTCCATGTAGCTGACATTTTTCAGGCAAATTCTTAAGTCAGCGCCTTGTTCTGCCAGAGGAACGAGCTTCTCTCTGAGCACTGGAGCTGAGTATACATCAATTTCTCCCGCAATGTTTACTTGTATATCATTCTCGTTTTGTTTCACATCAACATTTATATTCATTCGTATCACCTCAAATTATCCTTCAATTCACTAATTGTTTTATACCCACGGCTGGCCGAAGCTAAACCTTTCTTCTCAAAACAATTAACGTAAAATCATCGTGCAGCTGAAAATCCTGCAATTTGAGGAGGTGGTCATAAATGTTTTTGACCATATCCTGCGCGGAGGAACACATATGTTCCTCAATGAGCTTCTGCAGATCAGGACGCTCCAAGAAACCGTTTTCCGTTCTGCATTCTGTGACGCCGTCAGAAAATAAGACAATCATATCTCCCTTATCAAGATGCTGATCGAATTGCTTGTAATCATAATCCTGCGAGATGCCGAGAACGAGCCCTTTGGCCTCTAAATCGTAAAACGTGTTGTCTTTTTGGGAATAATAGAATCCTGGTTCATGTCCCGCAGAAGCATATGTAAATTGATGCTTATCCATATTGTAATTTGCATAAAGCATCGTAATAAACATACTGGCATCCACATTTTGTTCAACAACCCGATTCAAATTTTTCAGCACCTGAGAAGGGTGTATGCCCGTTTCCGGCAGAGAGTCCATCGCGTATTTGATCATGGACATACAAAGAGCCGCCGGAATGCCTTTTCCGATCACGTCCGCGATTGCAATATTTATGGATTCCTTGTCTTTGACAAAGTGGTAGTAATCACCGCTCATCTGTTTAGCGGGCACACTGATGGCACCGATATCCAGCGCTTCTTCCTGCGGAATCTTTGTCCCGAGCAGCGTTTGCTGAACATTTGCGGCGATTTCAATTTCCGATTTGATTTCCTGCTGTATCCCTCTGAGGGTTTGATGCTCCTGATAAGCCATTCCATATCCAATCATGACTTCTATTAAAAAATCCAGCGAATGAAAAACATCTTCCGGGAGTTTTGGATACAGCTCCTTCAGCACTTTTCGGTGAATGCTGATGATTTCTTCCGGAGGAATTTGATGCTCGATTGTTTTTCGGCTGAATTTTTGGGCTTGATATAAAGATGTTTCTGTTAATTCGGCTATATATCGACTAAGCAGCTGATGATAGCGCTGCTCAATAACCTCCCTAAAATCCACTTTCTTACCTCCTACCGAAGCCATTTAATGGCTTGTATCTCTGTTCCTTCCCCCGATACGGAATTTAAACTGAATTCATCCATCAGCCTTTTGACACCGGGAAGTCCCGCTCCGAGTCCGCCAGACGTTGAAAACCCGTCTTCCATGACTTTACGGATATCAGGAATTCCCGGCCCTTGGTCTTCCGCTATGATTTTCAGGCCCTTTTTTCCTCTGTCAGCGACCTGTTCAATGCCAATCTGGCCTTTGCCGGCATATAAATAAATGTTCCTGGCTAATTCTGAAATAGCCGTTGTAATTCTAGCCTGGTCTACCGTGCCGAAACCCAGTTCTTTTGCAACGTTTCGTCCCAGTTGTCTGGCGGCCACGATATCCCATTCTGTCATGATTTTCACACAGGATTGGTCGTTCATACGCTATTCCCCCAATTCCCGCTTCAATGTCTCAAGCCCCTGCTCTAAATCGAGCGCTGTTTCGATTTCCTCTAGCGCGATGCCAAGTTCAATCAGCGTCACTGCCACAGCAGGCTGAATGCCGGTCAAAACAACTTTGGCCCCCATTAGCTTAGACATTGTGATGACGTCGCCCAGCACTTTGGCGATAAATGAATCAATCATGTCCACAGATGTCAGGTCAATTACGACCCCGTTGGCACCTGTTTCGTATATTTTATTTAACAAATCTTCTTGAAAGGTTAATGCGGTTTGGTCATCCAGTTCCCATTGAATGGACACTAATAAGCAATTATACAGTTTCAAGATCGGGATTTTCGGATGTCTCAAAATATTATTCCCCCAATGAAACGATTTTTCGATCCGTCATTTCCAATGCTGTTTGAATTCCTTTTTGCAGGGTATTCTTAGTAATAACTTGGGATAAATCAATGCCCAGGTTGACGATGGTCTGAGCAATTTCCGGACGGATGCCGGCGAGCAGGCATTTCGCACCGACAAGCCTTACCGCTTCAGACGCCTGAATAATATGATGGGCAACCATCGTGTCAACGACAGGAACACCTGTAATATCAATCAGCACGACTTGTGAGCGATGTTTAACGACGCCGTTAAGAAGATTTTCCATAATTCGCTTAGCACGTTCGGTATCAATCGTTCCGACAAGCGGCATTACGGTGATATTTTCAAACACCGGGATGAGCGGCGCAGAAAGCTCCTGCAGCGCGATTTTTTGCAAGGATACTGTTTTTTCCCACGAGATTGAGTATTGGTTGAAAATTTCTGTATTAATCGGGCTGAAAAAGCGGTCAATCTGCCAGATTAATTCCGTACTCTCTTGATCTGGCAATCTCTTATCGTTCATCTTCGTGTAGAGACGCTTCCAGAATTCAGCAAGCGCCGTAGCCAAAAACTTCAGAGAAAGTCCAATTTGGACGGCTCTCAGTGCCAGTTCGCTGATTTGGCTTTCAGCAGCGCTGTCGTCCTTAACAGACAGCAAAAGAATGTCGATATAGTCTTTAGATATATTTTCATACACTTGGTCAGTCAGCTGATATGACTCTTGTTCGCTTAATTCCTTTAGTGTGTCAGTCCACAGTTGGAGCAGTTCATTTTGATTTTCGGCAATGAACTGGTATACAGTCTGATTCGACATCAAATTCGCTTACCTCCCGATAAAAAACACCATATTTTTTTCGTTATTACCTCATTATATCGTTTATGGTTTTTGAAAACAAAAAAAGTTGCTCTATTTGAGCAACCAGTACATATGTCTAAAAATCAATGAGTGCCAAACTGATTTGTAAGGCTTCATCAACCTTATCCATCATTTCATCATCCAGATGAGTAATCTTATCCGTTAATCTTTGCTTGTCAATCGTCCGAATTTGCTCCAGCAAAATAACGGAATCTCTTTCAAAACCGTAGCGTTTTGCATCGATTTCGACGTGGGTTGGTAATTTCGCTTTCTGTATTTGTGCTGTTATGGCTGCAACAATAGCAGTTGGGCTGAAGCGATTTCCGATGTCATTTTGGATCACTAAAACCGGGCGCACCCCGCCTTGCTCTGAGCCAACAACAGGAGATAAATCAGCAAAATAAACATCGCCGCGTTTCACAATCAAATGATTATCCTCCGCTGACTAAGCGCTCAACTGTCGTTTCAGCCTCGCACTCCGCAAAGTGAGCCTCAGAAGAAATATTCAGGTTGATTTTCGCCATTTCCATATAGCCGCGTCTCATCAAATCACGGTTGTGACGAGTTGTTCGTTCGCTGACATACGCTCTCACTGCTTGTGATATCAGTTCGTTTCTGCTTCGTTTCTCCCGCATCGCTACACCATCCAATTCAGCTACTAGGTTTTCGGGCAAGCTGATTTTCATTTCGGTTCTTGCGCTGGATTCAGACAAAAAACATACACCTCCACCAAACTTACGGATACGACTCTTTTATCCATCCAGTGATAATGATACCATTATTCACTCTTCAAGCAAAGCTGTTTTATGAATTCTCCATTATGAGAGGAGCTATTTGCTTGTATATTCCTGCACTAAAGGATTTCTTACTTCCATTATACTCCCATTTTCCAAAAACATACGGGGAACCCGGGAACTTATTGTACAAGACACCTCATAGTTAATGGTTGCGAGCCTGTCTGCAATCTCGTCCATGGAAATATATTCATCTCCCTGCCGGCCGATTAATGTGGCTTTTGTGCCCGGCGGATATTCCTGATCCAGCTCCACCATAAATTGGTCCATGCAGATCCGGCCCGCGATCTTCAGCCGTTTTCCCTTCACAATGATTTCGGTCCCTTCCAACTTTCGAAGCCAGCCATCCGCATAGCCGACAGGCACCGTTCCGATCCATGTGTCTTTTTCCGCTGTGTATTCCGCTCCGTAGCTGACGCTCTCGCCTTTTTTGATCAGTTTGACATGCGACAGCGTTGAATGCAGGTTGAACGCTGGGCGCAGCTCAAACGGCATTTCGTCCATCATGTCGGCAGACGGACGGAGGCCATACATGCCAATGCCGAATCTGACCGCGTTGAAAAAGCCTTTTTTCAGCCGGAGGCCGGCTGCGCTGTTCGCACAGTGCACCATCAGTTTTTTGAGCGGCAGCGGAGCAATCAGTTCTTTAAAGCGCTCAAACTGCTTGATAAAATAGCCTCTTTCTTTTTCATCCGCTGTCGCAAAATGGGTAAATACCCCTTTGCATTTTAGACGAGGGTTGCGGTCAAGAATTGACATCACGTGATGAACTTCTTCTTCTGTTTTTACGCCAAGCCTGTTCATTCCCGTATCAACCTTTAAATGAAAATGAAGAGAACCTTTTTTCATATGGCGGGCGGCTTCCTGAAGCCATTCAACAGAATAAGCTGTTATGGTCACGTCATATTCTGCCGCGATTGACACATATTCCGGCGGAACCGCGCCGAGCACCAAAATAGGCGCTTTTAAGCCCTTGTTGCGCAGTGAAATCGCTTCATCGAGAATAGCCACCGCCAAGCATGAAGCACCTGCGTCAAGCGCGGCCTTCGCTATTTCTGCATCACCATGTCCGTAGGCGTTTGCTTTCACAACTGCCATCAGGTGGACATGTTCGCCGATATGTTTCTTCATATTGCTGACATTTTCCTTTATCGCGGACAAGTCGATTTCCGCCCACGTATTTCTGTAAAAAGGTTTTGTGCTCATTATGACACTTCCTAGCTTTTATTCAATATCATTTACATATCATACTAAAATTAAAGGCCGAAGGGAAACGATGCAAGACGAAAAAAAGGCCAAATCGCGTTTGGCCTTTGGCGGTTATTTGGATGATTGTCCTTGCATGCTTTTCGCGACGGACACCATTTCCTCTTTTGTAAGATCTTTAGATGAAAGAAGATAATCTACACCATCATACGTCCATGATAATGATGCATCTGACAAGGCGCCGATGGTGTAGCCGAGATTCACCGGTTCGCCGTTCATCTTAACTGAAGAAGAGGCTTTGGCAATCTGGGCTTTTTCCTGAATTAAAGTAAATGATTTTTCTCCTCCGTAGGTCATGATGATCCGCTTCCCGTCTTCAGTTGAAATATCTTTTTCTTCCAGCAGTTTTACGCCAAGCGGAAGTTCAAGCGGAGTTTTGACCGCGAATGTTTCGGATGGCTTCGCGCTTGTAGCAACGTCCATTTGGGAAAGCGTCATATTTTTCTTCTCGTCAAATGATTCTTTGTCGAAATGTTTATTAAATTCGAAGCTGCTGAATTCTACTTTCACCATCACTTTTCGGTCAGTATCCATGACTTTGACAGATGACGGGCTCATATCTTTTTTGTTAAACGTGATTTCTTGCGTTGGCAGCATTTTGTTATGCTGATAGTTCGTTTTTGTTTCAAAAACGTAGTTCTTTTCCTTTGCAGTGAACACCGCATCTGAATCGTTTTGAACATCCTTTACGAGCGATTCAAACAGATAGACCTGGCTGCTGTTGTTCGGCCAGTCGCTTTGAAATCTGAAGCTCTTATTTAAAGACGGCGTGAGAACAAATACTCCGTTTTCGTTTCGTAAAATGACTTGGTTTTGGTCCTTTTTCGGATTCTCTAGATAAACCCTGTACAGAGACGGCTTTTTGTGCCAGATTTCCACATTGTATACTTGAGGCTCACTCCCTGTCTCGATGGTCATTTTCGCTTTTGCTTTGTACGAGGTATATTCTTTCGCCTTTTCATCTAACCCGGTCACAATATCTTGCTGTGTTTTTTGCCCGCAGGCAGAAAGAATAAGGACAGCAAGCAGTCCCGTTAAAAGCAAAACAAAGCTTTTTCTCACCTTTTTCAACCCCTTTTTCTCAATTGATGTAAAAGGAAGAAATCGCTTGTTTGACTTTAACGATACGCTCGGTACACGTAGGCAGAACGGATGCGTACCATAAAAGCCTCAAACAACTCGTCTCCCTTAATGCACTATCAAATATATGAGCGGGGTGTCCCTAATATGCAGACTAGCTTGACAACCTTTCAATCACAACCTGAGCGGCCGCGTATTCCTTTGTATGAGTGATTGATACGTGAACGGCGGCTTGGCTCAGCTTTGCGCAAATGATATATGGCTTGCCATTTTGGTCTTTCTTTATTTCGATATCCTGGAAGCTGAGCTGCTTTCCTATACCGGTGCCAAACGCTTTTGAAAAAGCTTCTTTTGCCGCAAATCTCCCCGCGAGAAACTCGATTTTTCGTTTCTCTGAAAGCCCCTCATAGTGCTCAAGTTCGCTTCGCGTCAAAATCCGCTCGGCAAATCGTTTCTGGCGGCCGGCCGCGGAAGCGATCCGTTTAAGCTCGGTGATATCTAGTCCTATGCCGTAAATCATGGGTGATAACCTCCTTTGCGTACGTACTATTTGAATGGTTTGTCTCATAAACGTGTTACTATAGAAATACCAAAATGAAGAAAAGGGGCTCGGAATGTTTATACGGACAGAAAATTTCCAAACCTTTATCAGGCTTTACCCCGTCATCACCTTTATATTGGCTTTGCAAGCTGTTCTCTGGCTGTTTTTTTCACTTCCTATCCATTCAGTCGTGTTATGGAGAGATACCGTCACAGGCTATAATCTAGGCGTAGCCAACGGTGAATGGTGGCGGCTGATCACACCGGTTTTGCTGCACGCCGGCTTTACCCATCTGCTGTTTAATTCCATGTCGATCTTTTTATTTGCTCCTGCCTTAGAGCGTATGCTGGGAAAAGCGCGTTTCCTTCTTGTGTACGCCGGCTCCGGCATCATCGGCAATATCGGCACATACGTGGCAGAGCCGCTTGATTATGTACATGTCGGGGCCTCAGGCGCGATTTTCGGGCTGTTCGGCGTGTATCTGTATATGGTTGTATTTCGCAAAGAGCTGATCGGGCGCGAGCATTCTAAAATGATTCTCACACTGCTCGCATTTGCCGTTCTCATGTCATTGATCAACTCCAATATTAACATCATGGCCCATTTGTTTGGGCTTTGCGGCGGGTTTCTTCTCTCGTTTTTATGTGTGCAGAAAAAAGAGCGGCGGTATTAACCGTCCGCTTTTTCATAGGAGTACCAATTTAAAATGAAGCCTGCATCCTCTTCACTTACATCCCTCACCGCTAATTCTTCCATATGGCTCGATGATTTTACCGCGGTAGAAATGGTATACAGGCGGCCTTTCTTTTGAAAATAAGATTGGCTCAATTTGCCAATCTGCATGCGCCTTTTCAGCACAATCGCGGTTGTTCTGCCGATGAATCTTGACGTCAGCTGAAGACGCTCCCCGTTGATCGTCCATGCTGCATCCTTATAGGCGAGGTAGCCGAAGAACAATTCAATCGGCAGCAGGATGATCGACAGATAGCCCCATGGCTGAAAGAAGATACATAATGGGATGATCAAAAAAAGTGAAAAAATGACGGAGCGGAATAAATAACGTTTCAACGCGCGCCGCGGCAGACGGCGGACGTTTTCTTCCAGCGTGTATTCCGGCGTAAATGTCTGAAGCATGCGCGAAAGCTTCTTTTTATGAATCATCGGAAAAAGAATCGTCAAAGCGCCTTCTTCTTTTTCCCGATCGCCGCCTCCCGCGCTGACGATGGACACCGTCACATAGCCGAAAAGCTGGCGGATGATATTTTCTTTGATTTTAATGGCTTGTATTTTTCGGAGCGGAATCGTGACTTGATGTTTTTCAATAATCCCTCTTGAAATCACTAACTCCTGCTCTTTTTTTATAATTTGAAAGTTCGCGTATTTAAACATCATACCGGCGATGCTGAACATCCAGACGATAAACAAACCGATAAAAATGAGCACCGCATAAATGCCGATGCCGGCGTGCTGAAGGAAGGAAAATTGATCAAAAAACCAATCCATCGGAAGCACTTCGTCAAGCTGAGAGATAAGCGCAAATAGAGCGGAGATGATCACTCCGATTCCGCCGGAGGTAGAGGCGGCCATGAGCAACTCTTTCATGCTCATGCGATAGTGCTCTTGCGGTTCAGCTTCAAGAGTCTGCTTCTGCTCAGCTTCCAGCAACTGTTCATCGGGTTCGCTTTCATGGCTTTTTGCTTTTTTCTTAAAGACGGCTTCCTTGATGCGTTCAGCTTCTTCTACAGAAATAGCGGAAAGTACAGCTTCCGCCTCCTTGCCTCCGCCTGCCGTTTCAATTTGCAGTTTCACAAGCTTAAAGATTTGCTGGATCACGCCCGCGCTCGTATTCATCGTTTGAATCCGATCGATCGATATGTATCGCTTTTTCGTGACAAACAAGCCTTCTTCAATTCTGAATTCGTCATCTTCGATTCGATAGGTAAACCTTCTCCATTTGATAATGCTTGCGGCAACAAGCCAGATAAACAGCACACCGAGCGCAATGGCGCCGTAAAAACGGACAGTATTGTTCGAATTGACGATATATACAAAAAAGAAAGGCAGAATGATATTTTTTATTGTTTGAATAATGGTATGGCCTAAATTCAAAATGACTGCCGCAGGGTGCAGGCGTTTCGGTTCAGACATCATCTTCAGTCACCCTTGCCAGACGGGAAATGGAGTCTCTCAGCCGATCCGCTTCCCCCATCTCTAAAGCGGGAATGGAATGAACGGTCGCGGCCGTGGAAATTTTCACTGTTGCCAGGTTGTACTTTTTCAATAACGGCCCTTGTGACGTATCGACGTGCTGAACCCTGACCATAGGGACAATCACACGCGTCACCACAAAAATACCTGACTGAATATCTATTTCATGTTCATGGACTTCATAGCGCCATACTTTATGACGGATTTTCGGAATGATAAAGACCGTCACAATCGAACCCAGCAGCCAAATCCCGCCGAGCACGCCGCTGATCCAGTACGGCCAATGAAAATAATAGCTTAACACTGCCACTGCAATGACGATGAGCAAGCAGACAGCGGATACGATGATCTCTTGAAGTCGCCATACCTTTAATCCGTCAGGACTGATTTGGTTTTTAGGCTGCTCTCTCAAAATAACTACCTCCCGTTTTTTCTTCGTTACTTATACGTCTCTTATACAGAAAGGTTTCATTCTTAAGCATACAGAGAAAAACGGCTTCCGTCAGCTGAAAGTTTGCTGAGGTGCCAAAACATGAACATAAAAAAAGCCCAAAACGACATGTTTTGGGCTTCTAATCGATAGGATTAGTAAGATTTTTTCTGGCGTCTGTCACCTGAAGAACGGCGATCATTTGAACGCTTTTTGTCGTAGGAAGAACGGTTGTTGTTTTTCCCTTTTCCGCCGCGATAGCCGCCGCCTTGACCGTCTCTGCGTTTAGAAGAGCGCTGGTTTTTGTAGCGTTTGCTGACCATCGGCGCTTCGTCTGTTAAGCGAACCGGTGTGTCGTCCGGCTCTTTTGTAGACATTTTGATAGCCGCCGCAACCACTGTCACTGCATCATGATCTTCAAGCAGCTCAGCTGCCGCTGTCATGTAGAAGTTCAGGTTGTTTTCACTGATTGCCGTACGAAGGCGTTCAACCGTAACCTGTTGCTGGCCTTCCAACGCTTCATCAAGTGTAGGCTCCTTCATGCGGTCCATTTTGCGTTTTGTTGTTTGTTCAATTGCGCGAAGCATGCTTTTCTCGCGCGGTGTAATGAACGTCATCGCCATACCTGTTTTTCCTGCGCGGCCTGTTCTTCCGATACGGTGAACGTAGCTTTCAGGATCTTGAGGCACGTCGAAGTTGTACACGTGTGTAACACCAGAGATATCAAGTCCGCGAGCGGCAACATCTGTTGCAACAAGAACTTCGATTGCGCCTTCTTTAAATTTGCGAAGCGCAACCATACGTTTCGCCTGCGTTAAATCACCGTGAATGCCTTCAGCCGCATATCCGCGAAGGTTCAGAGCTTCAGCCAGCTCATCGACACGGCGTTTTGTACGTCCGAATACGATCGCAAGCTCAGGAGACTGAATGTCAAGAAGACGAGTCAGTGTGTCGAATTTTTTGCGCTCTTGCACTTCTAAATAGAACTGCTGAATGTTAGAAACCGTCATTTCTTTTGCTTTTACTTTTACGTGTTCCGGCTCAGTCATGAAGCGCTCCGCAATACGTTTGATCGGCGCTGGCATCGTAGCAGAGAACAGAAGTGTCTGATGCTCGCTCGGCACGTTTGAAAGAATAGATTCAATGTCTTCAATGAATCCCATGTTCAGCATTTCATCCGCTTCATCCATTACAACAGTGTTTACATTGTTTAAACGAATTGTGCGGCGGTTGATGTGGTCAAGAAGACGCCCAGGTGTACCCACAATGATATGCGGATTTTTCTTCAACGCCCGAATTTGCCGTCCAATATCCTGGCCGCCGTAAATAGGAAGAACCTTCGCACGCTTATCGTTTCCGATTTTATATAATTCTTCAGATACTTGAATGGCTAATTCACGGGTTGGCGCGATTACGATTGCTTGAATATTAGGAGACTCGGGGTTAATTTTTTCAACAAGGGGTATACCAAACGCAGCTGTTTTACCTGTACCTGTTTGCGCTTGTCCAATGACGTCTTTATTTGAAAGTCCGAGCGGAATCGTTTGTGCCTGGATCGGCGTTGCTTCTTCGAATCCCATACGATTAATTGCTTTCATGAGATCAGAACTTAAATTAAAATCTTGAAACGTTATAGTCAAATTATTCAAACTCCTTCTAATTGCTGTGTCAGTAATGTCGTGATTTACCACTAAAAACTGCCCTTTCCACAAAAAGGACAGGTCCGTACGTATACAAAGCCCGAATTACTTCTAAGTTTTATCTTACCATTACACTATTTGTTTTTCAATAAAATGAGAAGCAGATCGGCTTCTCCAATATGCCGGCTGCTGTTCCATCCGCTCCCAAATGTCCGGCGGGAGAACTTCTGGCGGGCGAATGGAAGTCCGGACAAATATTTTCGTATCGCAAAATAACCTGTCATTATTGTATCATAGCCGCGGCCAGCCAGATATACATTATTTCAGGCCGGCATATATTAGTGTTTGCACATCATTCTATTTTATGATGCAATATGCGTTTTTTTCGCAGGATTTTTTCTTATGAAAGCGGGCTGTCTATTAAATCTTTAACGATTTCTTCAAGCTTCATACCTCTGGACGCTTTGAATAAAATCAAATCCCCTTTTGACGCGCTTTCCTTCACGGCTTGAAAGAGATCTTTTTTCTCGGTGAAGTGGCTGACGCGTTCTTTCTCAAAGTGGTTCAGTGCGCCTTCCGCAATAAAAGCGCCCAGCTTTCCGTACGTAAAGACGCGGTCGATTTTTTCAGGGCTGATGACAGCACCGCACTCTTTATGGAATGTTTCTTCAAGATCACCGAGCTCAAGCATATCGCCGAGCACAAGCATTTTTTTTCCGTAGCCTTCAAGGCTTTCTGTCAATTGAATGGCAGCCTTCATGGAAGTCGGGCTGGCATTGTAAGCGTCATTGATAATCGAAAGGCCGCTGTCTGTTTTGATGAGTTCAAGTCTCATGCCGGTTACCTTTAGTCCGCTCAGTCCTTTTGCCGCATCCTCAGCTGTGACGCCGAAATAAGCTCCTGCTGCGATCGCAGCCATAGCGTTCATGACATTGTGCTTCCCGAGCACCGGAATAAAAAATGTTTTTTCCATCCCTTTGATTGTAAAATGGGTTCCCGCTTCACTCTGGTCTACATCCTGAAGCTGGTAATCGTTTTGCCCTCCCGATCCGTACGTTGTCGTTTGGCAGCTGTATGCTTTTTGAAGGAGCGGTTCGTCCCCGATATAAATCAGCACTCCGTCTTCTTTAAGCCCGTTAATGATTTCAAGCTTCGCCTCCGCGATGCCCTCTCTTGAGCCAAGGTCTTGCATGTGGGATTCGCCAATATTCGTAATCACAGCCGCATTCGGGTTTGCCAGGCGGCTCAGAAGATCAATTTCCCCTTTGGCGCTCATTCCCATCTCCAATACGGCGATCTCCGTATTTTCAGGCATGGCTAAAACCGTCAGCGGCAGGCCGATGTGATTATTAAAGTTTCCTCCTGTTTTGTGGACACGGTACCGGGTTCCCAGGACGGCGTGAATCATATCTTTGGTTGTTGTTTTGCCATTGCTTCCGGTTACCCCGATGACACGCGTGCCAAGCTCCTGCAAATATGCTTTTGCAAGCTGCTGAAGGGCGGAAAGGGTATCGTCAACTAAAATGACGGCTTGATTCTCGGGCGGATTTGGTTCTGACCGATCCCAAAGAACAGCCGCTACACCGGCTTCAAAAGCCTGCTGCACAAAAGTGTGCCCGTTAAAATTCTCCCCTTTCAGCGGAATGAAAAGTTGATGCTGTTCCAGTTTTCTTGTATCAGTTGCCACTCCATGAATGACTGTTTGTTCATATTGCGGATTTGTCAAAGTGCCTTTGACCATGTCTGCAATGCTCTTTATAGTTCGCTTTATCAAGTGAGGTCCCTCTCTTTCTTTTGTATACGGGAAAAGACACTGCCCTCTTACCGGCAGTGTCCATCTTCATTAGAATGTATGCTTAATCAATTGTTTTTCAGCGTGGCGTTCTTTTGCAAGCTCCACAAGCTGTTCAATAAGGTCCGCGTACTCTACCCCTGCCTCTTTCCAGAGCAGCGGAAACATGCTGAAAGGAGTGAAGCCGGGCATCGTGTTGACTTCATTGATCAGAACTTCGCCGTCAGCTGTCAAGAAAAAGTCCGCTCTGACAAGTCCTGAACCATCGATCGCTTTAAACGCCTGAATCGCCATATCACTGATTTTCGCGTATTCCTCATCGGTCACACTCGCCGGAATCACTAGGTCAGTATCTCCGTCCTCATATTTCGCTTTGTAATCGTAGAAATCTGTCTTCGGTGCGATTTCTCCCACAACAGAGCATTTAGGATCATCATTACCGAGTACGCCGATTTCGATTTCACGGCCGTTAATTCCTTCTTCAACGACAACTTTGCGGTCATATTGGAAGGCAAGCTCGAACGCTTTTTGCAGTTCTTCACGGTTTCGGCATTTGCTGATTCCGACACTTGAGCCAAGGTTCGCCGGTTTTACGAAGCAAGGGTACCCTAATTCCTCTTCGACCTGCTCACAGCTTTCTACCGGAGAACGAGTCCAGTCTTTCTTAAGAAAAGCTGCGTATTTGGCCTGAGCAAGGCCGGCTTGCGCGAATAAATGTTTCATGACAACTTTATCCATGCCGGCTGAAGAAGCAAGCACACCGTTGCCGACATAAGGAATATTCAACAGTTCAAGCATCCCTTGAATCGTACCGTCTTCTCCGTTCGGTCCGTGGAGGAGCGGGAATACGACGTCGATGGTTTCATTTTGCTGTGACACTTCCTGCGGAAACATCTCCTGATTCAGGGCAGCCGGAGAAAAAGCGCTGCCTCCTTGCTCAAATTGAAGCATTTTCACGTTTGAAACAGGTTCAGTTAAACGGGCGCCTCTTACCCATTCGCCTTTTTCAGTTATATAAATCGGATGTATATCAAACTTCTCAGTATTAAGCGCTTTGATTACAGCCAGAGCCGTCTGCAGTGAAACATTATGTTCAGCTGACTTTCCTCCGTACACTAATCCTAGACTTGTTTTCAATGGATACTCCCCCCACTACAATTCATCTTTACTATCTTATCACTTTCACGAGAAAATGATCTAATTATTTTTGGGCATGCTGATGCTGAATGCATTTGTATGTAATTCCTTTTTATTTTATATTAAAATGGCATTGAAAAGGAGATGTGACATATGAAAAAAATCACGACAAACGAACAATTTAATGAACTGATTCAATCTGATAAAGAAATTATTGTGAAGTTTTATGCAGATTGGTGCCCAGACTGCACACGCATGAATATGTTTATCGGCGATATTTTGGAAGAGTACAATCAAAACGATTGGTATGAGCTGAATAGGGACGACCTTCCTGAGCCGGCCGAAACATACCAGGTAATGGGCATTCCCAGCTTGCTAATCTTCAAAAACGGTGAAAAAACAGCTCATCTTCACAGCGCTAATGCCAAAACGCCTGAAGAAGTGACTGAATTTTTATCTGAACATATAAGCTAATTCGTTAAACAGCCTTATTTTATGTCGTCGGGCTCTACATGAACATGAACATGAGTGACATCGTGTTCATGTTTTATTTTGTCTTCTACTTCATCCGCCACTCCATGGCCTTCTTCTACTGTAAGCTTCGGATCCACCGTAATGACCATCTCGATATGAACAGTGCTGCCTAAATACCTCGCTTTCACATCCTTTAGCCGATGTACATTCTCAATCCTGCCGACGGTCTGTTTGTAAGGCTCAAGATCTTTTAAGTGAAAGCCGTCTGTTAACGAATGTGAAGCGTCTTTAAAGATATCCCACGCCGTCTTGCAAATGATGATGCCGATGATAAAAGCCGTTACCGGATCGATCCACGGCAGCTGCAGCTGCGATGACACCACACCGATAAACGCTCCGGCACTTACAAAGGCGTCTGACCTGCTATCCTTTGCCGCTGCCATCAGAGCTGAGCTTTTAATGGATGCCGCCAGCCTTTTGTTATATAAGTAGATGCCATACATAAACACAGCACTGCCTAACGCCGTCCATGCAGCGATAAGACTTGGCGTTTCCGTTGTTCCGCCCGCAATCGCTCTTCCTCCGCCGATCAACACTTCAATGCCGACAACCATCATAATAAAAGACGCAACAAGGGATGAAATCGTTTCAGCCCGATAATGGCCATATGGATGATCGTTGTCAGCCGGTCTTTGAGAAATGCGCAATCCAATCAGTACTGCTACCGATGCTACAATATCAGTTCCATTATTTAATCCGTCTGCTCTCAGCGCTTCAGAATGATAGAGAATCCCAACAACCAGCTTCACAACAGCAAGGATGAGATATGCGAAAATATTAAGGAGCGCCCCTTTTTCTCCCTTTTTCAGATTTTTTGTCCGCTCCATTGAGTACCAGCCTCCATTCTGTTACATAGTATGGTTCAAAACGCAAAAAATACAGCAGTATTCAATACGAGGGACAATTCGACAGCAAATTATTGCCCGGGAAACTTTTTGTCGATCTGTTGAATATTTGCAGATTGCCGAAAAGATAGGACTGTTTTCACCTTTACAGGCGATTCGGAGCAATGTATACTGTTGTTAATTGATAATGATTATCAATATCGTTTGGTGGAGGTTGGTGATCCAATGACACCTCAGTCTGCAGAAATCAGAAAAAAACAGCTCATTCATCTGTTAATACAGAATGGTATATACAAAAAGTCAACGCGTCATTTATATGAATTGTCGCTGACAGAGTTAGAAAGCGAATACAAACATGTCAGGAGGGCACCAGAGCATGCCGAAACGTAAAGTGAAAACCTACCAACAGCTGATCCAGGAAAACAAAGAGGCAATTATGGGCAATCCGAAGCTGATGAACGTCATTTATGACAGAATCGACCGCAAGCATCAAAAAAACGTGCAAGAGCAAAGCAATACATAAAAAAGAGCCGGGAAGGCTCTTTTTTTTCATGACTCAAACGCTTCTGCAGCAAGCTTTTGAATCACCGCGTCATCCATTGGCGGGTTGTGGAGACCGGCGCGCGCATCACGGTAATAGCGCTGAAGCGGGCTGGTTCGTTCGAGGCTTTTGGCGCCGACAATTCTCATCGCTTTATCGACAACAGACAGCGCAGCGTTTGTGACGATATGTTTCGCCGCACCGAGCTCGCTTCTCAAATGAGGGCGGCGCTCTGGATCGTCATACAATTGGGCAATATGGAAAAGAAAATGTCTGGCAGTAGTCAGTTCAAGCTCCATTTCGCCTGTTCTTTGCTGGACGGCCGGAACATCCTTGATCGGCCCCTTCAAACTGTTTGGAGAATACTCGGCTGCAAATTGCACCGCATAGTCTCGTGCTGCTTGAGCAATGCCAAGATAAATCGCCGGTATGTGAAGAAGCCATCCATTCGGTTTTGCCCCTCGAGGACCTTGAAGCACTTCCACCAGTTTCTCCTCATCAAGCATGACCTCATTCAGTACTAGGTCATGGCTCCCAGTCGCCCGCATCGCCATCATATCCCACGTTTCTTCAATCGACAATCCCGGATCATCCTTATGAATGAGAAACACACCTGTTGTTTGTTTTTCTTCAATCCATGCCGTCACTAAAAAGTAATCCAGTGCTTGCGACATCGTCGTAAACGTTTTTCTTCCGTTCACTGCCCATTTGCCTTCCTTTTTGACAGCGTTTGTACCAGGACGCCCTCCTCTTGTCGGGCTGCCGGTATTCGCTTCTGTGGCCGCCCTATTGATGACGGCTCCATTTTGGACTTCCTTTGCAATAAACGCAAACACGCCCTTATCCCAGCTATTTCCCTCGCCGAGCTCGCCGATTACGCTCAAATGCCAGCCGATGCTAAGCGCTGCGGGAGCGTCTCCCCGTGCCAGCCGTTCTTGAAACAGGAGCATATCGTAAACAGAAATGCCCCCTCCTCCATAAGACACCGGCAATGTTAAGGCTGTATATCCAGCATCACGCAGTTTCTGTATTTTTTCTACAGGAAAACGTCCCTGTTCGTCATCTTCAGCGGCCGTTTGCTGAAACTCATCCGCAATCCGTCCGATTTTCTCCATCCATCGCCGCTGTTGCTCGTTCTGTATAAATAATGACATCCGGCAGCCCCCCAACGTTTTAATTCCGATAAATTTAATATGTATTATAGATTTCCTGCCATTATTCCGCAACTGTTAACCCTTTTGGCCGGTATAGAAAAACACGCCGTTCCCCGAGGGAACAGCGCGTTTAGACAGGATTTGCATCCCGGTCTTGTTTCATGCCGAGATAGATCAGCATATATGTCAGGTAACCCATTGTCATCACCAGCCCGCCAAAGAAAAAGCTCGAGAAAATCGGCTCTTCAAAAACGGTTACTGCCGCAAGCACAATCCAGCTTGCATACAGATAGATGATAAAATAACGGATGCCCGTCTTCATTTTATATATCATGTACAGCCCCGCGAGAGAAAATAATCCAAGCGCGAGTCTGAAATAAACTAGATGTTCAAATTGAAACATGAATGACACAAATGAGAATCCAAGCAGCAATACAATCGGTAACGCGGTAATAAAGTTCCTCAATCGAGACACCTCCGTCAGTACCTTTAGTATAAACCAAACGATCAATTGATATTGATTTACGTGAGTTTTTTCACAAAAATGTCATTCCTTGCCTTTACACCCGAACATCACGTTTGCAGAAGCACCACCAGCTAACGGCGATGAAAAATATGGCATGTATCAGGATGATCCCCGCTGAAAACAATGGTGTCATGCCTGAAAACAAGGCGGTTTGTCCGTTGCTGTATTGGGTGAAGTCAGTGTTCGCAAAAAGCAAAAAGCTTCCCCATTTGTTTTCAAACAGCTTCATGAGCTGGACAAGTGTACTCGCTCCATATAAAACGACAAAAGAAACGACAACGGCTACCGCACTGTTGCGGAACAGCGAAGAACAAAGCAGCCCGAATAAGCCCATCATGACGGCTTCAAGCCAGTTTGACCCAATCAGCCCCAAGGTGTTGACTAGCAATGTCTTTGATTCGGCGGTCACGGATGTGCCAAAAAAGATAAGACCGAACAATAACGCCAAAATGTAGTATGTCAAATACAAATAAAAGCTGACCATCACGACTGTGATTAATTTTGACCAAAACACCTTTTGGCGTTTAACCGGACGAATAAGCAGGAATTTGATCGTCTTTTTATCAAACTCCATCGAAACAATTGTGGCTGCGATCACGATCGTTAACGCCTGCAGCAAGATGTTCAGGCTCGGTGTATACGAAAAATAGCCGATGAAGTTTTCATCTGTTCCCGCACTTGTCACAATCCGTTTAATGATCAAAGCCATGAAAAATTGAAAGACCGCCATCAGGATAAGAGATACCAATGTGACCTTCCGATTAAAAAGTTTCATATGTTCATTCCAAATTAATTTAGACAAGCTCTTCTCCCTCCTCTTGATGAGCAGTTGTCGCTTTCATGAATTCGTCCTCTAGTGATTGCGTGTAAGGCATAATAGAAAATATATGTAAGTCTTGTCCGACAAGTGCGCGGTTCAGCTCCGGAATGTTTTCTTTTGCTACCTCAACAACAATCGCCCCGTCTTGCCGCTCAGCTTGATATTGATTGCTTGTCAGCCAATTGAACGCTTTTTCTTCCGGCTGCACTTCAATGATCGCTTTTTCTGTTGGTTGGCCTGCTCCATGTAAGCTGACTTCCGCTTTGATCTCACCTTTTTGAATGATGATGACCCGGTCGCACAAATCTTCAACCTCACGCAATAAATGGGTGGCGAATAAGACTGCTGTTCCTTCCTGTTCCGCGAGCTCTTTAATATGATCGCGAAAATCCTTCATGCCCGCGGGATCGAGACCGTTTGTCGGCTCATCTAAAATAAGAAGCTTCGGCCGGTGAAGAATCGCCTGCGCGATGCCGAGGCGCTGGCGCATGCCAAGGGAATAGGTCTTGACCTTATCATGAATCGCTGACGTCAGCCCGACACGTTCCACCACTTCATCAAGGCGTTCATCCGCTATTTTTTTGTGCATATTCGCAAAGTGCTTCAGGTTTTCCCAGCCTGTCAAATATGGATAGAACTCAGGGTTTTCAACGATCGCCCCCACTGCTTCCATCGCTTGTTCAAACTCTGTGTCATGCTGGAATCCGCTGATTGTCACACTTCCGCTGTTTTGTTTTAACAGCCCGACGATGATGCGGATGAGCGTTGTTTTTCCGGAACCATTCGGACCGAGCAGGCCGATGATTTCCCCCTCCATGACGTCCATGCTGATCTGTTTTAAAATTGGTTTAGACCCAATCGTTTTATCGAGGTCTTTAATATGTAAAATCGGCTCAGCCATAAAGCCTTCCTCCTTTTTCGGCAAAAAATAAACAGTGCCCAAAAATGAGGCACTGTTTGTATTATAGCATTTGTTCCTTCCAAATGTTTGGTTAGACCGATAGAGTCGACGTTTGCTCTGGCTGTTTGTTCTTCTCTGTTTCTGTCACAATGACAGCGCAGGCCGCGTCTCCTGTTGTATTTACCACTGTACGAAGCATATCAAGCAGGCGGTCAATTCCAAGGATCAATCCGATTCCCTCGACAGGCAGACCGACAGATTGAAGCACCATAGCGAGCATAATCAAGCCGACTCCCGGCACACCCGCAGTTCCGATACTTGCTAACACAGCCGTCAGTACGACCATCACCAGCTGCGTGAGTGTCAGATCATGCCCGAATACCTGCGCAATGAAGACGGTGGCTACCCCTTGCATGATCGCTGTTCCGTCCATATTAATTGTAGCGCCCAGCGGCTGGACGAAGCTGCTGATCGGCTCAGGCACTTTTAACTTTCTCTGCGCCACACCCATGGAAACCGGCAGAGTCGCACTGCTGCTGGATGTACTGAACGCGACGACCATAACCTCTGAGAAATCTTTGAAAAACGTAATCGGATTTCTTTTGGCGATAAGCGCTACCGTAGATCCGTACGTAACGACTGCATGTATTAACAATGCAATGGTTACCACTAACATGTACAAGCCCATCGCTTTCATTGCACTGAATCCTTGGCTTCCCACGGCTGTCGCAATCAAACCGAATGTGCCATACGGAGCAAACTTCATGACCAGATTGACAAGGTACATCATTAATTCATTTCCTTGCTCAACAACTTTGAGAAGCATATCCGCTTTTTTGCCCAGCATAGTAATCCCAAGCCCGACAAAGATGGCAAACGCAATAATCTGCAGCATATTTCCTTCCGTCATCGCTTGAACAGGATTGGTCGGAATGATGTTTAACAGAGTGTCCGCAATACTTGGGGCTTTTTCAGCAGTGAATTCGGCAGATGATGTATCATATGTTCCGAACTCTCCCGGTTTGATGACAAGGGCTAAAACGATGGCAATGGTAATCGCCACTGCAGTCGTGACGAGAAAATAAGAAATCGCCTTTACACCGATTCTGCCAAGCTTCTTAGGATCGCCCAGTCCGGCTACTCCCAGTGTCAGTGAGAAAAAGACAATCGGAACGACAAGCATTTTAATAAGGTTTAAAAAGATCGTGCCCAGCGGCCCGAATACAAACTTATTTAAATTTTCGAATAATTCAGGTGATGTTAGGTTAAGAATAATTCCCGTCACCGCACCCAGCACCAATGCAATGATGATCTTTGTAGCCAGTTTCATTAGCTTTCCTCCCTTTTTGAAAAAAGCCCACGAGAGACTCCCGTGGGCTTTGGCTGTAACATCAAACCACAGGACTCTCTCTTCACGCTGATGAGGTTAGCTGACGGGTTCGGACGAAGAGATGTCCGTTTTTCTGATGAAAAATTAACCCCAAAAGATCGGGTCCCCCACTCCTTGGTTAAAGGATTAAGCGTGTGGCTTACTATTGTATGATAATTTATTTATACAGAAAAGAACCAATTTTGTAAACTATTTTTTGTTACTTTCCTCTTGGAATCTTTTGGGCCCTTCTTCCTTATTGGTCACACCAAGAATATCAAGGAGAAATACAAAGATCGGAATCCCGATGATTAAACCCCAAATGCCGAAAAAGTGCTCAGAGAAAATGAGGACGATAAAAGTGAAAAAGATCGGCAGCTCTGTTTTCGCAGACATCAGCTTCGGGTTTAAGAAATAGGTTTCGATCGCATGTATGGCGAATATGACAAGCACAATGTAGATCACAAACATTCCGCCGCCTGTGCTGTAAGCGATAATACTGAGAGGAATCAAAGAAATGACGACGCCTGCCACAGGAATCAACCCAAGGAAAAACACCATGATAGAAAGCCCAAACAGCTGCGGGAAATGCATAATCCAAAGCGCGATCAATGTCAGAATACAGTTGACGAGCGCAATGATAAATTGAGCCTCAAGCACCTTGCCGAACGTTCTAGCAAATTTGCTTCCGAAAAAAGCAATTTCTTCATAAAAGACTGACAATTTGCTTGTTTTAAATTTCTCCATGAATTCCGAGAGCCGTTTTTTCTCGAATAAGAAAAACATGCTGAGAACGAGCGCCATTACGATCTGCAAGCCGAATGTGCTGATATCTGCCAGATACGTATACACCACATTGAAACCTTCTTTGACATATGAACTGATATTAATGTCTCCGAAAACACTTGTGATCTCGTCAAAGAAAGGGATGGTGTCCGGGTGATACGCGATATGTTTAATCTGCTTAGCCAGCTGCTGAATCTGCGCCGCGACGATCGGATAAAAAACAAATCCCCCAACTGTAAGCAGAACAGCCAGCAACACGTAAAGAAATGTAATGACAACCCGCTGGCTTACCCGGAAGAACCGGCTTACGAACCGCCGTACCACAAACTCCAAGCGATCCATTAGAAACGTGAAAATGAAGGTAAGCAATATTAAGTTGATCATGCTCTTAAATAGATATAACACACCAGTTAACACGACAAAGACGGAGAAACGCCTTACTCCCGGGTGCTGAAAAAATTTAACTAAAGCGGCCATTTATACACCCCTGTTAGGACAAACGTCCTTAATTCAATATAGTATCCATCTGTAAATTATATAACAAAAAAATGCTGAGGTCTCTGTCATTACCTTAATAATTCTTAAACAATGTAAAAAAACGGCCCGTTTGATGGGCCGTTCTTTTTCAGACTGCTGTTTTCATGTTTTTCATGCCTTCAACAGCCTCTATGCTTTTTGCTTCATCGAATTCATTTTCACTTTTTGCAACAATGATCGTGGCGATTCCGTTTCCGATCAGGTTCACAATCGCTCTTCCTTCACTCATGAAACGGTCAACCCCGAGCAGAAGCGCAAGGCCCTCCAGCGGAATAACCTGAAGCGCTGACAATGTTGAGGCAAGAACGATAAATCCGCTTCCCGTCACACCGGCCGCTCCCTTAGATGTCAGCATCAAAACGAGGATGATTGTAACTTGCTGGCCGATGCTGAGGTCGACTCCAAATACTTGTGCAAGAAAAACCGTCGCCATTGATAAATAAATGGATGTGCCGTCAAGGTTGAACGAGTAGCCCGTCGGAATGACAAGCCCGACTACGGATTTCGAACAGCCGTAACGCTCCATTTTATCCATCATACGCGGAAGCACTGACTCTGAAGAACTAGTGCCAAGCACGATCAGAAGTTCATCTTTAATGAAGCGCAGGTAATTCCACAGGCTGAATCCGTAAAGCTTGCAGATGATATTTAACACAACAAACACGAACAGAAACATCGTAATATAAACAGACATCATTAAGCTTGCCAGAGGCTTGATGGAATCGAGCCCGAAGTGCCCGATCGTATACGCCATCGCCCCGAATGCCCCGATTGGCGCGGCACGCATGATATAGCCGATGATTTTGAAAAAGACGTGAGAAATCTTATCAAA
Source organism: Bacillus vallismortis (assembly GCF_004116955.1). Lineage (NCBI taxonomy): Bacteria > Bacillati > Bacillota > Bacilli > Caryophanales > Bacillaceae > Bacillus > Bacillus vallismortis. Next base: position 3,031,355 of record NZ_CP026362.1, read on the forward strand.
GAAATCAATGACGCTTTTCCCTTTTTCACCTAAAGCCGCAAGACCAACTCCGAAAAGAATAGAAAAGAATAAGACCTGCAAAATGTCCCCTTTTGCGAAGGCATCAACCATGTTGGACGGAACAATGTGTGTAACAAATTCAATCCAGTCGATTCCCTGACCGCCATCCTGCGTGTATTGTGATATATCGCCCTTTTCAAGCTTGCTGTAATCAAGACCCGCTCCCGGCTTCAGAAAATTAACGACAAACAAACCGATCATGAGTGCGAGAGTTGTGACAACCTCGAAATAAATAAACGCTTTTCCCCCTACCTTTCCAACCTTCTTCATATCGCCCATTTTTGCAATCCCGAGAACGATAGTGAAGAAAATGATTGGAGCGATCACCATTTTAACAGCATTGATAAATGTATCGCCAAGCGGTTTCATTTCTTTGCCGACATCAGGCCAGACGAGCCCGACAATGACCCCGATGATGACCGCGGTTATGACCTGAACTGTTAAATTTTTAAACAGTTTCATATTCTGCATCCCCCTGTCCTATTCACCTTTATGTCTTTCTTACTAGAATGATAGCGTTTTCATACAAGGTGGGGAAGTTTATGATCATAACGGACATTTTGGTCTTTTTGGTCTCAGATTTATCCTTTAAACACGTAGCGGTTGACGGGCCGGCCGACTCCGCCGTATTGAACGTCCAGCTTAATGGTTCCGTTTTTTTCTAGATAATCAAGGTATCGTCTGGCTGTCACTCTGGCGATGCCGAGCGCCTTGGCGACCTCTTCTGCCGAAAGAGATGCGGTTTGCCGCTTCAAAAAAGCAGTGACTTCATTCATCGTAAAATGATTCAATCCTTTCGGCAGATCCTGTACGGCCTGCTGCGGGATATTCAGGATCGCATCGAGCTGTTCCTGAGACAGCGTATCGTGCGCATCTATTTTTTGTTTATATTGCTTGTACTTTTCAAGCGCCTGTCTCATTCGCTCAAGCTTAAATGGTTTTAAGATATAGTCAGTTGCGCCATTTTGCAGCATAAGGGAGATCGTTTCTTTGTCCTTTGCAGCGGAAACGACAATGATATCCACTTCAAGCTTTTGCTTTCTGATCTCCTGCAGCGTTTTGATTCCGTCTTTTTTCGGCATGTACACATCGAGAATGACGAGGTCGGGCTGTTTTTCTTTTATCAGCTTGATGCCTTCTTCTCCGTTTCCCGCTGTTGCGCAGACCGTAAAACCTTTGACAGTTGTGATGAAATCCTTATTTACCTCTTGAACCATCGGATCATCTTCAATGAGCAGAACCTTCCATTCTTTATGAGCCATGCTGTGCTTCCTCCCCCTTCATTGGAAAAACGATAGAAAATGCTGTTCCCTGCCCTGCGTGTGAATCCACTTCTACCGTGCCCGATCCTTTGTCTATTATTTGTTTGACTAGATACAAGCCATAGCCTGTGCCGCCTGTTTTATTGACCGTAAATCCTTTGTCGTAAAGGCGCGGCATATGTGCCGGTTCTATCCCGCAGCCGTTATCTTCTATTAAGATGGCCAAGATATCATCCGTTTGTTCGATGCTGACATCAATCCGTTTCTCATCAGATTGAACGGTTTCAAATGAACCAAAGGCGTTTTCAATCAGGTTGCCGAGAAGCACGACGATATCATGCTGATCAACATGCTCGGGAAATTGCCGAAGGCTGCTGTTTTCATCAATATGAACAGCAATGCCAAGCTCCCTTCCTCTTCTGATTTTACTTAATAGCAGGCCTGCCGCAGCGTCATTTTGAATCGAGCGATGCAGAAATTCAGACACATTTTCCTGCTCAGTTGACGCCCGGAATGCAAGCTGCATGGCTTTTTCAGATTTCCCCAGCTGGATGAGGCCGGCAATCGTGTGCAGCTTATTCATATGCTCATGGTTTTGGACGCGGAGCGCCTCTACAAAGTTTTTGACGCCAGTCAACTCCTCTGCCATCTTAGCCGCTTCCGTTCTGTCCTGAAAAATCGCGACGGCGCCGATGACTTTTTTCTTCATGACAATCGGAATTCTGCTGCTCATGATCACCTTTCCGCTGACGCGAATTTCTTCATTATAAACCGCTTTGTTCCGCTCCACGATTTCGGGCAGGCGTGAATCCTTGAGAACCTCCCAGATTACCTTCCCGACCAGATCCCCCTGCACCTCAAAGATCTGTTTCGCTTTTTCATTGAAAATCGTAATAATGAGCCGGTTGTCAATGGCAATCACGCCTTCGTTCATGGAATGAAACGTCGCTGTCCGTTCTTCATACATTCGGACAATCTCATGTGGCTCAAGCTGAAACATTTGTTTTTTGATATGGCGGGCCAGCAGAAAGGAACCCGCAAGGCCGAAGCCGAGTGTCAATAAAACGATGAATGCGATATCGTGTTTTAACTGAAGCAATATGTCAGTGATCCCCGGCAGTGTTTTCCCGACAAGCACCACGCCGATCTGGTTCAGATCATGATCCTTCACCGGATAAAATGCGCGGACTGCCGTGCCGATCTCGCCCTTTGCTTCTGAGAAATAAATATGCTCCGCAAACGCCGCCTCCTCATCTGCACCCTCTGATTTCTTGCCGATGCTTGTGCTGACAGGATGTGTGTAGCGAATGTGATTCATATCCATAACGACAATATAGTCTGCTTCATTAATCATTCTGATCTCTTCGACTGCATGGCGAACAGCTTCTGTCTGTTTTTTTCGCGTCAATGCCTCTTTCACTTCCGTCATCTCCGACACCGTCCGGGCCGTATTCATCAGCCGCTTTTTCAGCTCCCGCTCCTCTGTATGCTGGATATTGCCGATGAGCACAATGCCACCGATCAAAAAGGAGAAAATGACGAGGATATAGGATAAAATCGTGATTTTCCAACGGATTGAGAGCTTCTTTTTGTTCATCAGCTTCTCCTTTCAGGTCTTTACGAATGGCATGGCCCCCATTATTCTTAAAATATAGGGGAGGGCTTGTCATGAAAAGTTTGCTTGCATGTCTCGGACTGATGATCGCCGGAATTGCAACCGCTTTTTTTATCGGATTCCATGATCGTTCCGGTGGTGAAGAGATCGTTTATGATGACGATCAGGAAGGCTTACAGGATCAAATTGTGTTTACATTCAGCCATGTGGTTGCCGAAAATACGCCGAAAGGGCTGGCCGCCAATAAATTCGCCGAGCTGGTAAATAAAAAGTCAGGCGGGAAAATGAAAATTGAAGTGTTTCCAAACGGAAGCCTATATTCAGACATTGAAGAAATTGAAGCATTGCAAAACGGCGATGTTCAATTTATCGCCCCCTCCACATCGAAGCTCGGCATGCTCTCGCCTGAATGGGGGGTGCTGGATCTGCCGTATGCATTTACAGATTACGATGCCGTCAAAAAAGGGCTGCACGGCAGCATCGGCACACAGCTGTTTGATTCCCTAAAGAAAAATCAATTAAAAGGCCTCGCCTATTGGACAAACGGTTTTAAACAAATTACGACAAATCAAGGGCCGGTCAAAACCCCGGATGATTTAAAAGGGCAGGATCTCCGCATTATGCAAAGCGATGTGATAGAGGATCAGTTCAAGCTGCTTGGCGCAACACCTCATCAGGAATCCTTCAATTCTACCTTTCAGCTGCTAGAAAACAATGTAGTTGATAGTGAAGAAAATACGATCTCAAACATCTATTCTAAAAAATTTTATAATGTTCAGGACTATTTGACAATAAGCAGCCACGGTTATCTCGGCTATGCCGTCATGACGGATGAGCACTTCTGGAACGCGCAAACGCCGGAAACAAGGCGTATTTTGACTGAAGCGATGAAGGAAACGACAGAGTGGAATGAAATGCATGCCGAACAAATGAACAAAGAGCAGCTGGAAGAAATCAAAAAGAAATCTGATATACAGATCTACGAGCTGTCAGACAACGAGAAGAAAAAATGGATAAAGCGCCTTGATCCTGTTTATCAGCAGTACGAGCCTATCTTCGGCCGGAAGCTGATTCAGGAGCTTTTAGAGCTGCGAGGAGATTCGTAGTCCCAAACTCGATACGCTGTTTTTCGTTTATCTTTCAATTGACCGGAAATATAGAAAGAGAAAACGAAAAAAGGAGATGGGAACATGTTTAAGCATACGAAAATGCTGCAGCATCCTGCTAAACCAGATCGTCCAGATCCAGTATTCGCGAAAAAATTGCAAGAAATCCTAGGCGGGCAATTCGGAGAGATCTCTGTTGCCATGCAGTACTTATTTCAAGGCTGGAATACAAGAGGAAATGAAAAATACAAGGATTTGCTGATGGATACGGCAACTGAGGAACTCGGGCATGTTGAAATGATCGCTACGATGATCGCCAGACTTCTTGAGGATGCCCCGCTTGACCAAAAGGAAAAAGCCGCTGAAGATCCGGTCATCGGCTCCATTTTGGGCGGCATGAACCCTCACCACGCAATTGTTTCAGGACTTGGCGCCATGCCGGAAAACAGTACAGGCGTCCCTTGGAGCGGCGGCTATATCGTAGCAAGCGGAAACCTGCTCGCAGACTTCCGTGCCAATCTGAATGCGGAATCACAAGGACGTCTGCAGGTCGCACGCCTGTTTGAAATGACGGATGACAAAGGCGTGAAAGATATGCTTAGCTTCCTGCTGGCGCGTGACACGATGCACCAAAATCAATGGCTCGCCGCCATTAAAGAATTAGAAGCACAGGAAGGCCCGATAGTGCCGGGGACATTCCCGAAAGCACTCGAAAAACAAGAGTTCTCACATCAGCTTATCAATTTCTCTGAAGGCGAAGAAAGCGCCCAGCAAAATTGGCTGAACGAAAAAGCGCCGGATGGAGAAGCCTTTGAATATGTGAAAGAAGCGAAAGCGTTTGGAGAAAAACCAGAGTTAAAACCAGCACCGCCTTTTGTTCATGATACACTTCCCGGACGCGAGTAAAGACGCAAGCCCAAAACGTGATGTTTTGGGCTTTCATTATGCCCTCAGAACCGTCCAGCCCAGTTCGTACCGGATGTCAGGATTATGTAACAGGTCGTGAAGGGCCGGTTCATCCTCTTCGCACAGCTCTACTTCTATCGAATGAATTACAGTCTTCTGTTCATTAGCTTCGTATATGCTGTCATGTTCGTTCTCCATAAAAGCTTCATAAACTTCTCTGTTCTCCCAAACGCTGATGATTTCTGCGGTGAACAGCCCATCTGCTGTTTTCCGCCAGCCGCCGGCCTGTTTGATGAAGCCATTTACATGTGACAGTGCTCCCCACTGTGACTGCGCTTTTGCAAATGCTTCAGCGTTTGCCGCGTCTACTTTACATACAATCTTTTTGATTAGCATGATAAATCTTCCTCAGGGATACATGTAAGAGATGCACGCAACTTGAGGCAGTAGCGAGCTGGTTTTGCATCTCACACAGTAGCGAAAAGCTCCTTTTTTTACTCATTGTATCGGAACAACGGAATACATCAAGAATTTCCCACAACAAAAAGCGATCCAGCTGATGCGCCGGATCGCTTTTTATCTACAGGTTGTCTGCCTTTATGCTTTTGGTTAGTCGTTGTTGCGGGCATTTCCGCCTTTTGAGCCAATCTCTTGGTAGAATTCTTTATCGTGATTTTTGCTTGTTGCCTCTCCGCCTTTACGGCCGATTTCTTGATAGAATTCTTTGTCATGATTTTCGCTAGTGGCTTCTCCGCCTTTTTCGCCGATTTCTTGATAGAACTCTTTGTCATGGTTTCGGCTAGTGGCTTCTCCGCCTTTTTCGCCGATTTCTTGATAGAATTCTTTGTCATGGTTTTCGCTAGTGGCTTCTCCGCCTTTTTGACCAATCTCTTGATAGAATTCTTTATCATGGTTTTTGCTTGTTGTTTCTCCGCCTTTTCTACCTGCTTCTTCTCTGCTCATTTTGTTATCGTCTGCCATTTTGAATTCCTCCTTTAATTGGTGTTGGTTGTTGTATTCCCGCTATCGATTCTTTTAAACAAACAAAACACATTGGGTGTGTTTCCACTAAAAAAAGCAGGCGGAGCTCGATGTCCGTCTGCTTTCTTCTATTCCATCTCCCGTTCTGTTTCTTTCAGCCGCTCAAGAACGCGCCGCTTTTTATACAGCATCATGCCTGTTTCGGTAATATCATTTAATGTTGAGCGGTTGGCTGCCGCGCCAAAGATCATTCCCGCGACCGGGACCAGTTGAAAAAGCTTTTTCCACCCAAACGTGTCGCGATAGCCTAAAACGACTTCACGCCAGCCTTGGATTTGAGAAGCGACATTCTTATATGTACGATCTTCATCATAGTCTTTTAATTCTTGCAGGATTGATTCTTTGCCGACAACATCAGCCGATGTCAGCTGTAAGCATTTTACGATGAAGACCCGCTCTTTTTTCTCCTTTGGGTCATAGCCGTAAGCAACCGCGATATCCTGCAACGTTTTTAACGACAGGCCAAGCACGGCCGGAATGTCCGCCGCCAGCGTAAACACGCCGCCCACACCCGTTGTCGCGCCTTGTACGGTTGCGGCGTTGATTCTGTTTTTGCCCATTCCTTCCGCAACGTCATCCATGACAGGCAGAGGCGCTTTTCGCACGTCCTCCAGTGATTCGAAGGTTTCCTCCGGCATTTTCTTTTGAAACATCTTCATAATTTGTTTTTCCGATGTCAGATACTGCCCTCCTGTTTGAACGAAGGTGCCGACCTCATCCAAAAGCTTGCCAATCTTTTTCTGAATGAATTCCGGCGTCAGCTTGTCCAGCAGCTGAAACGGGAGACGGCCGAGTTTTTCCCAAAACCAGACTTTTTGCTGATCTTTTTCCCATTTCTCTATTTCTTTTAATTGCTGGTGTAAGTCTTCTTTTCGTTCTGCTGTCACCCAACCCGCACTTCCCTTCCGTTTTTCTCCTATATAGTATACCTTCATTTTCTCGGATACGTTTTTATTTTTCATCTGCGGGTACCATTTTTATAAAAGGAAAAGGAGTGATGGACATGCCTTGGTCGATGAAGGATTATCCCGCTTCATTCAAAAATCTCGAGAAGCCGGTGAAGAAAAAAGCGATTGACATTGCGAATGCGATGATTGATGAGGGCTATGAGGACGGACGCGCGATTCCAATAGCGACTAGCAAAGCGAAGGAATGGGCGGAAAACGCCTCTAAAGAGGAAATTGATGATTTCCTCAAGCATGATGACGTGACAGAACGCGATGAAGATTCAAGCAGCGGCAACGGCCATGAGCTTATGGATAAAGCTGAGCATGTCATCAAGCATAAAAACGGCTGGGCGGTCAAAGCCGAAGATGCCAAACGTGTGTCTGAGGTCAAGGATACAAAGGAAGAAGCGGTTGAACGGGCAAAGGAGATCGCTGCGCATAAAGGCACTGAAGTGGTTGTTCATTTAGCTGACGGCAGCGTGCAGAGAAAGATCAAAACAGGAACCTAATGCAATATGCTATTCGGTGTTTCGAGTGTAGCGTGAGAGGTTATTGATTGATAAATCTTTTATGAGAGGTGAGCATCATGCTTAGCTTTTTGGTTTCATTAGTTGTTGCTATTCTAATTGGATTAATCGGAAGCGCTATTGTGGGGAATCGGATGCCGGGAGGAATTTTCGGATCTATGATTGCCGGGATGGCCGGCGCTTGGATCGGACATGGACTCTTTGGCACTTGGGGACCCAGCCTCGGCGGCTTTGCCATTATCCCGGCGATTATCGGGGCCGCCATTCTGGTATTCTTGCTGAGCCTCGTGTTCCGCGGGCTGCGTAAGGAAGCTTAGTCTCATTTCATACAGGAGGCATCGTTTCGTACTGAAACGATGTCTTTTTATATGGGACATTATCCGAATTCCTACATATCATGTGACATAACAGGGAAAAATTCAGGAATGTACTTTGAACATTTTCGGTTGACAAGAAACCGGGATGGTCATATGATGTAGATAAAATAATTTGCCTTAAGGAAACTCTTTGTTGTTCGGCAAAAACAATCAGAATTCAGGTGAGACATGATGAACAAGGACATCACAGCACAATCTCCCCGTTCCAAAGCAGTCCAAGAGGCGCTTGACGGGAAAACCAGAGGGTTCAGAGGGCTGCTCCCTTTTCTGGGCCCTGCATTTATAGCAGCCATCGCCTATATTGATCCCGGCAACTTCGCAACGAATATATCAGCGGGTTCTAAATACGGATATATGCTGCTATGGGTGATTTTATTTTCTAATATTATGGCGCTTTTAATTCAATCACTCTCCGCCAAACTCGGCATCGCGACAGGCAAAAACCTGCCCGAAGTTGCCCGTGAAGAATTCCCGAAGCCTGTCTCCATCGGATTATGGATTCAGGGCGAGCTCGTCATTATCGCAACAGATCTGGCCGAATTTATCGGAGCGGCTCTGGGACTGTATTTGCTGTTCGGCATCCCGATGCTTGAAGCGTCTATTATAGCGGCGATCGGCTCTTTCGCGATATTGGAGCTTCAGCGCCGCGGATATCGTTCTCTTGAAGCTGGCATTACCGGCATGCTGTTTGTGGTGGTAATCGCCTTTGCGCTGCAGACCTTTTTCGCAAAGCCTGATGCCGTGTCAGTGATGAAGGGCCTTTTTGTCCCGGCGTTTCAAGGCACTGACAGTGTGCTTCTCGCAGCGGGTATTCTCGGTGCAACCGTTATGCCGCACGCCATTTATTTACACTCAGCCCTTACACAGCGGCGGGTTGTAGGCAAAACTGATACTGAACGGAAAAAAATCTTCAGATTTGAATTTATTGATATTTTAATAGCGATGCTGATCGCGGGTGCGATTAATGCGAGCATGCTGATTGTGGCTGCCGCGTTATTCTTCAAAAACGGGCTGTTTGTCGAGGATCTCGATGTCGCGTTTCAGCAATTCGGACATCTTGTCAGCCCGGTGTCAGCCGTTTTATTCGGAATCGGACTGCTCGTTGCCGGACTATCCAGTTCTTCAGTCGGCACACTTTCAGGCGACGTGATTATGCAAGGTTTTATCAACTACCGCATTCCGCTGTATGTGCGGCGTTTTATCACGATCATTCCGCCGATCTTGATTATCGCGTCAGGGGTCAATCCGACAACCGCTCTCGTCATGAGCCAGGTCGTTCTGTCCTTCGGAATTGCCTTCGCCTTAATCCCGCTTATTATGTTTACAAGCAATAAACGGATTATGGGAGCCTTAATCAACGCCAAATGGGTCACAGTGGTGTCTTGGCTGATCGCTGTATTGATCGTCGCGTTGAATGTATTTTTAATTGTTGATACGTTTCGTTAAAAAAACCGGCTGCTAAAGCCGGTTTTTTATGATTCGAAAAGCTCATTGATACCCTTTTTGCCAGAAATTTGTTATGATAGAAGAAAAAAATCGGAGTCTTGATGATGTCATTATTTATTCTGTTTTATTTGTGGATTGTACCTATTGTAATCGGCATTTTATGTTCTGCTGTTGCCTATAAATCCAAGGGAAAAATGAGAGTCGCGCCCGGCATTGCCATGATCGTGCTCAGTATCATTTCCTTGATCACCGCGTTTACGGCCGGACACACGAATTTCCACGTGTTTATTGGCGGCATGTTTTTATTCGGCACCTTTCTGGTCGGTTCTGCTTTTCCTTTCTTTTTTGGGCTTAAGAAGAAAGAGAACTAAACTCATAGAGACATGAACGTTGTAAGATGTGATAAAAATAAACATATGAAACACACAAGGACAAATGCGCTGATCTTTTTGTTTTGAAAGAAGATGCATTTGTCCTTTTGTCCGTTTTGAGCATGGCGAACATCGTGACACGCTGCATAGATCATTCCTACAGACCCTAATAAATACACCGCTGCTTTTATGGATTCAAACATGCTTTCCTCCTTTGATTTCATATACTGCTATGATAACGCACAGTCCATTTTTTTCCAACACCTGAAAAACAGGGGTCTGAATAGGCCCCTGTTTTGCTAGAATAACCGCTTTAAACTTTTCTTCAATGGCGGCATGTCGATTTTTTGGTTTTCGAAGAAATTTTTCAGCATATATTTGCTGAAGCCTTTTGCCTGCCCGTAGGTGATTTTGCCGGGCAGCGGCGGCTCGTTTCCAATCATGACGTCTACGACGACCGGCTGATCTGCGTGCAGCGCCTCATGGAAAGCAGGCGCAAGCTCTTCCGCCCTGGTCACCTTGATGCCCTTTGCTCCGCAGCTTTCTGCAAATGCGGCGTAGTCGACATTTTGAAGCTTTGTGACATAGTCAATATTGCCTTTGACCTGCTGCTCGTACTCGATCATGCCGAGATTTTCATTGTTTAAAATGACGACGGTAACCGGTAGCTTGTATTTGACGGCGGTCGGGAGATCCTGCATGACCATGGAAAAGCCCCCGTCACCGCAGACAGCAATCGCCTGGCGCTCCGGTTCCGACAAGCTTGACGCGATTGCTCCCGGCAGGCCGCAGCCCATTGTCGCAAGCCAGCTGGAAACGATGAAATCCTGGTTTGCTTTCATTTTGAAATGACGCGCCATCCAAACTGTTACAGTGCCGACATCTACAGAGAGCACTGCATCATCGGCTGCCGCTTCCTCAAGACGCGCCACGACCTGCTGGGGTTTAAGCGGGGTTTCCGCCTCTGTCTCATCTTTTTCAATTTCGTTCCACCAATGCTGCATATGTTCAGTACATGCTTCCAGAAACCTTCTATCTTCCTTCCGTTCAATATACTCCGTCAATTCACGCAGGCCGAGAGCTGAATCGCACACCAGTCCCGCTGTCACCGGATAGCGTTTTCCGATTTTCGCCGGATCTGAATCAAGCTGGATCGCCGGCGTGTCATCAGGCAAATAATCGCGATACGGGAATGAGGTCCCGAGCATGATTAACAAATCGCATTCCTCCATGGCCTCGTAAGCCGGCTTTGTGCCGATCTGTCCAAGGTTGCCGAGAAAATGCGGGTGCTTATCGGGTACAACGCCTTTTGCCGGGAGCGTGACAACGATCGGGGCCGCGGCTTTGTCCGCAAACTCCAGCAGCTCCCGTTTCGCCTTTTTCATTCCCTGCCCCGCTAAGATAATCGGTTTTTTGGCGTTATTTATATATTGCGCGCAAGTGACGAGCTGTTCTTTTTTCGGTTCAAGATTCCCTTCAATATACACTGGTGAAGTGTACACGGGCTCGCGTTTGATTTTCTCCGCAAACAAATCATCAGAGACGCTCAATACCGCAACGCCTTTTTTGCTGTAGGCGGCGCGAATGGCCTGATTCAAGAGATCCGGCAGTGATTCCGCGCTATGTACCTCTCTGTTGAATACCGCCACATCCTCAAACATTTGCTCAAGCTTGATCTCCTGAAAATAATCACGTCCGACTTCGCCTGATGAGACCTGTCCTGCGATCGCCAGCACAGGGGCGCCGTCCGCTTTCGCATCATATAAACCATTTAGTAAGTGCACCGCCCCCGGCCCTGCGATCGACAGGCAGACACCGATTTTGCCGGTGAGTTTTGCCTCAGCCGCGGCCGCCAGTGCAGCCACCTCTTCATGGCGGGTTTGAATGAATTTCAATTGGTTTCTTTCTTGTCTTAATTCTTCGATAAACTCATTGATACTGTCTCCGGGGATGCCGTAAACATGATCAACTCCCCATTGTTCAAGGAGTTCTGTCATTGCTTGTCCTGCAGTTTTGTGTGCCATGCCGTATCCTCCTTTTTCCTTTTTTCAATACCACAGGAGAAATGCTTTAAAACCCGGAGACCTGAATCACTTGCCCAATCTTCTTTTCAACAGATCAATCGCCACAAGCACGCCCCTGTCCTTGAGGGGGATAGCTGTATCCAGAGCGCCATTCGTGAAATCTTTAATTTGCCTTTTTCGGTTCGGCACCATAAAAAACGGCAAACGCTGCGGAGAAAACCACCTTACTTCCGCTGTCTCTGTCCCGTGTGCTATCGCTTGTCCGCCTGTTATGCGCCCGGCAAACACATGCTGTTCATCTTGAAACTTCGGCCTTTGATAGACACCTACTTTGGCAGAAAGCGCTGCGTTGTAGCCCGTTTCCTCCAATACCTCCCGGACTGCCGCTTCCTCAGCGGTTTCACCGGGATCAGCCCTGCCGCCCGGCAAATCCCATAAAGGAACGTCGTTTCGTTTTACCAGCAAAATCTGCTGTTTTTCATTCGATATAATGACAAATGAACCTTGCGTTTGCATTGCCAACTCTCCTTTTCCCCGCAAAAAAAGACCAAGGTCATTTCCCCTTGATCTAGTCGCCTTGCTTTTTTAAATGATACGGAAGCGCGGCCATCATTATGTCCTTTATCTTGAACAGCCGGACTCCTATAAAGAAGGCCGCTTGCTGTAAAGGGTGGTATGCCTGCCCGTTTTTTCAATCATCTCGTTAGAACAAGCGGCCAAGACATAGTTGCAGCCCGTAACGTTTCGTTACTGTTCCAGCGATGATGCGCCGTCGGCCGGCATTGTGCCGTGAACATACGGAGGCGCCGGCTTGAGCACTGGTTTTTGCCCCATAGCCTCAGGCTCCCCAACATATTCAAAATTCCCTTTTCCATCCATACTAGTCCCTGAAGCCCAGCGCCCGCTTTGGCTTTCAGTTCCTTTAGAGCAGTCCATGAATGAATAGGAAACTTCTTGTTTTTCATACTCACGGTTAAATGTACTTGGGACGACCACGCCTTCACGTTCCTCCAATTCTTGGATGGCCGCCAGCCATTGATTTTGATGCATGGTGTCCCTCGCGATCAAGAAGGACAGCATGTCCCTCACACCTTTATCATCTGTCATTTCATACAGGCGGACAGCTTGCAGCCTGCCTTGTGATTCAGCATTAAGGTTTGCACGGAAGTCGGCAAGCAAATTTCCGCTTGCAATGGTATATCGGGCTGTCCAAGGGTATCCTACACTATCATCCGGCTTAGCCCCCAGGCCTCCTACGATGGCATGCTGGGGATTCATTCCTCCCATTACAGCTCCAATGACAGGATCTTTCGCCATTTGCTCTTGTTCTTCGATTGGCGCTTTATCGAGCAGCTGGGCAATCATCGTTGCCAGCATTTCCACATGGGCAATTTCCTCTGTGCCGATATCAAGAAGCATGTCACGGTATTTTTGATCAGCTCTGCAGTTCCAGCCTTGAAATAAATACTGCATCATGACAGAGATTTCACCGAACTGCCCGCCTAATATTTCTTGCAATTTTTTCGCGTAAACGGGGTCTGGCCGGTCAGGTTTGGCATTATATTGTAACTCTTTCACATGGAAAAACATCTATATCCCTCCTATTCATCTTTACGCTTTAGGATGGCGCTATTTTCTGTTTTCATGTATAAGCCCTAAAAAAATACAACACTCTGTATGAGTGTTGTATCCAAATGAATGACTATTCGGGACATCATTCTTCATGTGCTATCCCCTGTCTGTCTTTCTTTTTCTGCGTCGTACGGCAATCCAAATGAACACTGCCGCAATCACCATAATGAGTGCCAGCACACCAATATACAGCCATTTCTGGCCATTCACTTGTGATGGCTGTTCTTCACTGGCACTGTTTGCTTCTGATTTGAGCTGCTGGTGGTTGGTAAACACCTGCTGGCTTGTTGTTTCATTGACGACGGTTGCCGAGTCATCAGTGCTGTTGAGATAGTTGATGACCTCTTTCGTGACGGCCGCGCCTTTACCTTTTGACGGCGCAAAGACTGCCATTGTGTAGCCCGAATCCCAAAGAGATGCTTGGGTAAATGCCACTTGTTTCGTTGTCTCATTCAGCATCTCAAAGCCGGATACATCAAACGAGCCGTTCTTCACTTGCGGCACAAGCAGTTCTGAAGATTTCTCCTTCAGAAGAGAAAATTGATTGATGCTTCCGATGAAAATAAGATTCCGTCCTTTTGTGTCATTCGCTGTTACGTCGGATGATTTCTTCACCGAATATGAATGGTGCGCTTCGCTGCCAAAGGACTCTGTTATGAGAGAAAGCTCCTCTAGCTTCGATTGGCTTACAGCGTCAGGAATCACGATCAGCGCTGCCTTGTCCTGATTTCCGGCGTAAGGAAGCGGCCATTTTTGAAAATCCGCTGACGGAGACATGTCTTTGACGGTGTAAGACAATGTACTGCTTTTATCGATAAAGACCCACTTTTCTTCATCAGTGCTGTTGCAAGGATTGTTTTCCTTTAGCCCAGTTGTGACGAACTGAATATCAATATAGCGGTTTTTTTGCAGCAGCTTAGGATCTACTTTTACCATGGCATGATAAAATCCGTTTTTATCTTCTTTTCCTATATCATCAAGCCGGACTGAGTGCGGCTGGCCGTTGATCATGATCTTCAGCTCTGCCGCCTGGGAAGCGGATTCGTTTTCGGCTGTGGAAGCTTGAATCGTTTCGGATTTTTTCAGCTTAAGCGATAGCCTCGCTGATTGGTTTTCATCTAAAACCGCCGATGCGGGATAAAAATAATGTGCCGAAGATGTTTTGTCAGCCCCAATTGTGATGTCATCCGCTCCAAAATTCTTGAGGGTCAGCTTATTGCTTTCTTTTTTTTCAGCCTGTTTTAGCTTGCTGATTGAGAGTGTATCGCCGCTGAGCTGGCCTGTGTAAGTCTGATCCGTCATGACACTGATTTTTTCAGTGAGTACGTCGTCAGATGCCGCCTGTGCAAAAAGGACCGGCTGCTCCTTAGCCTCTGCTTTTAACACCCGCTCCGCAAGCAGGAGTTTTTCTCCTTTTGCCTGTAGGCCGGCTTGTTTCATCAGCTTTTTCACCTTTCCGTTCCAATGCTTGTCCACTCCGATGAAAATCGTCGGCTTGTCGATTTTCTTCAGTTCGGATTCCGTGACATACGAAATGGTGACACTGCTGTCCGCCGTTTTCAAATAGCCTTCTGTTTTTACTGCTGCTTCAATTTCCGCCGAACTTGGGTCATCCGGGATGACGATCGCTGTTTCTTCCGCTGTATTTCCCGATTGGGCGAAAGGATAAGGATAATGGTCAAGCGTAGTTCCCTTTGCTTCACTGCTGTCCGCCAGCGTCAGGCGGCTGTCCGGATAAATTTTGATCCAGTTGCCGGACGTATCCTGTCTGACGCAGACGCCCTCTTTCATCACACCGTAAAATGTCAGCGAAACGTTGTGATAGCCTTGGGCAGATTGGCTTTTGTTCAGGTTCAGCTTCAATGTCTTCCGTTTTGAATCACCATTAAGTTTTACCGTTTTGACCGGTTCATCGTCAATGACAGCCGTTAACGATGATGGAGAGATTAAAAGATTTGAAGCCTCGTATTCAATCACCAATTGCTGATTGCCGGAAGAGGCGCCTGCCGGAATCTGATACGTCAGCTCCGCGCTGTCTTTTGCTCCGTACAGTGTCATCAAATCGCTTGTCAGCACCTGCTGTTTGGCTTGTTCTTGGCTGCTTTTCCCGAGAAGCGAACCGCTGACCTGCACCTCTTTGGCTAAAGCCGCTTGTCCGGTCATCGCCAGAAGCATGAAGCTTGTGAGAAAAATCATGATTTGTTTCAAAAAGGTCACCCGCTTTTGTGTTGATTGTATCGTTCTGTTTTGTACCATTTGACCTCCTGCTTGAATAAACGGTGCTTAATTTCTACGAATAAAGAATAGATCACAAGCACAATCCATGCCTGCGAGTATGTAAAGTACATGAGAAATACGATAAAAAAGTTTTGCCTGTTCATTTCTGTTTTCTCAATGCTTAGCGTAATCATGACCTCTGTCAAAAATAAGAAGAACGCCAATATCCAAAGGATCATGGCTAAAAATCCGACCGATAAATGCAAATCATAAAACAGATTCACGACAAATATCGTATTTGACATGATCACGCCAAAGAAAAACAGGAAGTACGTAAAGAAAAAATAAAACAAATCAAAAATGATCCGTTTTCGTTTGAGTTTGAAAAACTGCGCCAAAAATTTCAGCACTACATATTGGTTGCCGCGCGCCCATCTGGTGCGCTGGCGCCACCACACCTTCCACGTTTCCGGCTCCTGCTCCCAAGTGATGGCGGCGGGGAAAAAGCGGATGTGATAGCCAAGGTTATACACCCGGATGGTCAGCTCGGTATCCTCAGCAAGCGCTTTGTCATCCCAGCCCCCGAGCTTTTCGATAATGCTTCTGCGGATCGCGAAGTTGGTGCCCGGGATCGTGGCGATTTTGAACCACTTCCATCTGCCTCCCTGTGCCATCCACTGAAAACAGATCGTTTCGATATTAATAAACTTCGTCAAGAGCGTTTTCGCCGCATTAATGACGCGGAATTTCCCAACAACGGCACCAGCTTTTTCGTCGTTCATCAGGCCGAGCACGAGGTAATACACGGCCATTTTCTCAGGCGTGTTGTCTGCGTCATATACACAGACCACATCGCCGCTCGATTCGGCAAAACCAGAATTAAGGGCGGAGGATTTTCCTTTTCCTGCGTGTGGCGGCTTCGTGATCACCATTTTGATGAAATCGTATGTCTCGGAAAATTCATTGACGATGTCACCCGTCCGGTCTGATGAATTGTCATTCACGACGATAATCTCCAGCCGGTCCTTCGGATAATAAAGGTTGACCATCGCCTTCAGCGTCTGCCGAATCACAACCTCTTCGTTATGCGCCGGGATAAGGACACTGACCTTTGGCAGCTCCTTCACGTTTTCTCTCCACTTCGGGATATTCCGTTCAAAGGTCATATAGTGGCGGAACCCACCCTGCATGAGAAACATGTGGTAGAGAAGCATGACCCATATTAAACTGAGCGAGATAAAGAACAGTGTATTACCCAAGGCTTCTTCTCTCCTTAAAAATTCGTTTTTTCAATGTGGCTCTCAAGTAAAACGTATAACTAACAAACATGACAACAAATAAGAGCACGACCGCGGAGAGAATCCATAACGCCTTTTCCAGAGGGGTCTGGCGATGATGATCGAAAAACTCGCCGATGGCGCTTACGCCGTTTTTTACCTGAATCGTTCCGTCACCGCTTGTGTGAATTTCCACTTTGTCTGTTTTGACGGTTTGTTTCGTTTTCTTTAAATCCAGCCATTCACTATCCGGAATGCGTTCCATCTGGTCAACCAGCTCCGGCAGATATTTCATTCCAAGATACGGGTGATAAAATCCCCCGGCTACTCCGCCTTCAAAATCAATCATCTGTGCGATGCGTTCCTCCATATCGCCCAGCGGGTTTTGTTTTGATGTATCGACAAAGCCAATCGTTTCCGGATACAGTGTCATGCCATGCAGCATGGAAGGAGCGGTCACAAATGGAGGTGCGCCGGATGTTTTCCATGTTGTGCCGCTGAGCTGGACCTGGCCGAAAATGCTTGTAAAATGTTGTGAGGCGATTTGATAGCCATATTCGGACATCGTGTAGTGCGGTGCTTCAAACGCCAGCGGGTAGAGACCCGATGATGTCAAATCCTCAATCGCACGCGTCAGTTTTTGCTTTGTATATGTTTCTTCCTTTTCACGAAATGGTTCTAGATAACTGTTATAGGCTTGTTCGTTCGGAAAATCTTGTTCTTTTTCCAAAATAGACGGGTTGTCTTCGGCATTTCCGGATGTTATCGGCTGATCCGCCTTTGCATCCCAAAATTCAAAGCCCTCACCTGTTTCACTGTAGCGATAGGCGTGTGTATAGCCGTGAACAATGATGCTGCCGCCCATGCTTTGCAGCTTTTTCAGCACCTTGACCATCTCCGGTTTATCAGCCAAATACACTTTGTCGCCAGTTTCGGGATTCAAGTAAACCGGAATCACCGCCAGAACAAAAGGAACATGCCTCTTATGCAGATATGCACCGGCTTGAAGCAGCAATTTTTCATCAGACATGGGACTGATATCCTCGAGACGCAAATACAATAACGTTGTCCCCGCCTTCTCTCCGAAAGCTTCTCTGAGCTGTTTTGCCACAATCAAATTGTCATTTAACAAATTCGTTAATCCAATGTACACATTCGCTTTTTTTGTTTTCCATATAAAAGAATGTGTTTTGCCGTCACCGGCTTTGAAGGTATAAAGCGACTTTCCTTTCAGGCCTGATACGCTCAGCACGTTAAGCCCGCTCTCCAGAGACACATCAGCCTTTTCCGACCTGCTGTGGACCTGATACACATTTTCTTTGCTGGTCAATGAAAGCCCGGAAAATTGGCTGATTTGGCTTGCGTTATAGCCGATGGCGACAACAGGTGTTTTGACGCTGCTGATCAGGGACACCAGTTTTTTGCTGAGCTTTCTTTTCGTTTGGCCGTAATACATCACATGGTCCTTGCCTTTGAAATCGGACGCTTCCACGTCTGAATCTTTTTTGACAGTCACATGGGATGTAAAGTGGCCCGCAAGCAGATCAAGCATTTTGACGTGTGACGACTCTTTGCCGTCCAAGGTTGAATAGATGATGAGAATGCCGGCATCACGCTCCTTCGCTTGTGCGGAAACTGGAAAAGACGCAATAGCTGAAAGCAGAAGCATTGTGATGCAGAGCAGTGTGATTCCTTTATAATTCATTCATCATCATCTCGTTTTCCAGTTCTTCTAAAAAGTGATCAGCTGTTTTGATATCTTCGCGGTAGGGCAAATGGCAGACGTGGAACGTGAGCGACACATACTTCCCATTTTCCAGCTGATACGTGTCCAATTGTTTTTTCAGCTTTGTCAGAACGGCTGGCATATGTTCAGCGGGCGTGTGCGTCAGCACAATCCCGATACGCTCGTCAGAGGGACGGAACTTCTTATCCGTTTCCCGGACGCTTGTCCTGATTTGCTGGCCGACATATTGAAAGAGACGGTCTGTTTCTTTTGCACCGTACAAAGATGTAAACTCTTTGAAGTAATGCATATGGAGCAGCAAAAACACAAAGGAATCGCCGTACCGTTCCGCCCGCTTGATTTCTTCTGAAAGTTCCAGCTTCATCCGGTGCTTGTTATCAAAGCCGGTCACTCTGTCAACAGCAACAAAGCTTTTAATTTCGGATTGCAGCCGTGTAACTGAACGCCTTAGCTCTGCGGCAATGTCATGAATTCTTCCCGCTATAAAAGAAAACAGCAAAAGCGCAATTCCCCACACGACAAGTATTCGCAGCCCTTCCTCAGCCGGAAACAGCGCAGCCTGACCAGTCTGGAAAAACATCATTAAAGTGCCGAGAACAAAAAGTACGATTAAGGTCACTGCCAGCGCGTAAATCGGGCCGAACCATATGCCTGCGGCGATGACGATAAACGTGATGCAAAGGATCAGCGCGCCTTCCGATTGCTGGGCTGACACATAATAAATAAACAGAGACAGGGCTGCGATGAGCCCTGAAAGATAAACAAATAATTTTTGTGATTCATTGAATGACATTTTCATTAAAAAGCTTCCTTTCGGCTAACAGCGGCAGCAGATTGTCAAAAGAGTGTGTCTGAGTGCCGCTCATATAGCCTCCATAATACGATTTCACCGGATCAAGAATTTCAAAGTCATTCATTCTGTCATATATGGCTTTGGTGACTGAATTGTCTTCATATTGTTTTGTTAAAAACAATACCGCTAATGCGTATACGGATGGCGACTCATATTGAACGGCAGGCTCTTTCGTATCTGCCGAATATCGTCCGTACAGCTTTCCGTGCGCCTGAAATTCCTGCTTGATCCAGTCCGCTAAAACAGCGGCTTTTTCATCTCCTTCCGGCAAGTGCCATGCAGCGTACAGCTGATCTATCAGATTGATTTCACGATCATATGTGTATTGCTTTGTCTCCGAGTGGTATGTCTTTGGCAGGTAGCCATTTTTTAAAGGAGCTGAATAAAGAACATTGGCATTCCGCTGTTCTGTTTCTTCGTCTATGATTCCATTCTTCTTTAAGACAGCTAACGCATCAGGCATGACGTATGAAAGCGTCACATCCTTTGAAGCAGCCTGTGAGTCGTAAAAGTCTGTAAAAAAACCGTTGTTCATATTATATGTCTTCAGCGCCGTACCGATATCCCGTGCTGTTTGCGCGTAGTCGCTCCGCCCCCATTTTGCGGCGGCTTGGTCAAGAGACAGCATAATTCTCATATCATCTATCAGCGCATTCGTCCCGCTCGCCTGGCCGTTTTGAATCTTCCACGTCACTAAGTGATTGCTCATCAGAAAGGAATCAGTCAGGTGCTGATATTGATCCTGAAAATGCGGGGCGTCATTTTTGCTGACCAGAAACTCCATCCATAGGCCGAGAGATTCAGATAAATACGAAGGCTGGTCAGACAAATCCGTTTTGATCAGCCCTTGATCATTCATTAGATTGTGATAAATGAAGTATTCCGCCGGCTGAAGCGGGCTTGCATTCACGTCTGACACCGACTGATTTTGGGCCTTATTTCCAGCTTCAATACACCCTGCGGAAAGTCCGATAGATAAGAAGAATAAGATGACAGCAATTAACACATGCCTCACAGGCAAATCCCCCTTTGTCGCCTGAAGCGAATCAGACGCTCACAAATATATATAGACGAAAGCACGACTGCCATGTTACAAATTACATTTACTATAAAAGAAAAAATTGCGGAATGCTAGCTTTTTTTTCCCTTTTTGAACATTTTAAAAACGGGACCTAAGTCTAATAAAAAACCTGTGCGATATGCACAGGTTTCAGCGTGTCGACAAACCCTCGCATTCGTTGTCAGTCCTGCGCGTTGGTGCTCACGAATTACTACATTCGCTGCGCTCCAATGCTCGTTCTTCCTAGACTTCAAAGGTTTTCAATCACGCTGAAAAGATGACAAAGTCATAAAACGAAAACCGTTTTATGACTTTGTCAACAATCTGAAACCTGTGCGATATGCACAGGTTTTTCTGTTATTTGTCCAAACCGAGTTTTTTCAGCTGTTCTGCCAGCGCGTTGTTAATCGGCTCATCTTTATTATTTTGTTTTTTCATATAAGAGGAAACGTCCCGTTTTGAAGCGCGCCCTTTATCTTTGTTTTTTCGTTTTTCGAATACGGACAGCTTCTCTCGGTGACCGCAGACACACGCGAAGGTCTGGCCCTCGCCTTGGCCGCGAAGTTCCATTTTTTTATGGCAGTTCGGGCAGCGCGCGTTTGTTTTTCGGGCAACCGTTTTTCTGCTTCCGCATTCACGGTCTTGGCACACAAGCATCGTGCCGCGTTTGCCATTTACCTTCAGCATCATTTTTCCGCATTCCGGACATGCGGTTCCCGTAATGTTGTCGTGTCTGAAAGTCTGGCTGCTGTTTTTGATTTCTTTTACCGTTTGGTTAGCGTAAACCTTCATGTCTTTAATAAAGGCAGCCGATTTCAATTTCCCAGCGGCGATCGCTGACAGTTTTTGCTCCCATTCCGCCGTTAAGGCAGGTGATTTCAAATCCTCAGGAACAAGCTGCAGGAGCTGTTTCCCTTTAGAAGTAATAAAAATATCTTTGTCTTTTTTCTCTATTAAAAAGCTGTTGAACAGCTTTTCAATAATATCGGCACGCGTTGCCACCGTGCCAAGGCCGCCTGTTTCGCCAAGCGTTTTGACGAGGCCTTTTTCTTCTCCCTGCATAAAGGCGCTTGGGTTTTCCATCGCTGACAGCAGGGTCCCTTCGTTAAAGCGGGCGGGCGGCTTCGTTTGGCCGTTTGTTTCAGTTAAGGCGCGGACGGCAAGAGTATCGCCTTTTTGAAGCGCAGGGAGTGTCTGATCTTTGTCATCCTCCTGCTCGTCATCCTCATCCGCCATATCATAAACAGCTTTCCACCCTTGCGACTGTACGGTTTTGCCTTTCGCCGTAAAGGTTTCTCCGCCAATTTCTGCGATGACCTTTGTTTCCTCATATTCGAATGCCGGCATTAATACAGCAAGAAAACGTTTCGCAATCAGGTCATACAGCTTTCGTTCTTTATCGCTCAGACTGCTGAGCACGAGCGGCTCCTCGGTCGGGATAATCGCGTGGTGATCTGACACCTTCGCGTCATTAACGTAGCCTTTATGAGATTTGATGCCGCGTTTTTTAATTTGATTGACATATTGGGCATACGGTTTTACTTCCATGCCTTCTAGACGGTCTTTTAACGTCGGAACGATATCACTGGATAAAAACCTTGAGTCCGTCCGCGGATATGTGACTAGCTTATGCTGCTCATACAGCTTCTGCAGCACAGAAAGCGTTTCTTTGGCAGAAAATCCGAAGCGCTTGTGGGCGTCGCGCTGCAGCTCCGTTAAATCATATAGCGCAGGCGCAAAGCTTTTTTTCGCTGTTTTTTTCAATTCAGCAATAACCGCTTGCTTTCCATGGAGGCCTTTTAGCAAACGGCTTGTTACATCTTGATGAAACGTTCTCGTTTGCTTTGATTTTTGATCCTGCCACGTCAGCGTCATGCCATCGACCGCCGCGCGGAGGCCGTAATATGGAACCGGCGTAAATGCTTGAATATCCGCCTCGCGCTTCGCAATCATGGCAAGCGTCGGTGTCTGTACACGGCCGCATGAGAGCTGGGCATTGAATTTTGTGGTGAGCGCGCGGGTCGCGTTAATGCCCACAATCCAATCGGCTTCCGCTCTGGCGACGGCAGAATGATACAGGTTTTCATATTCTTTGCCGCTGCGCAGCTTTTGAAAGCCTTCCTTGATCGCTTTATCCGTCACTGATGAAATCCACAGCCGCTTGATCGGCTTTTTGACATTCGCTTTTTCAATGATCCAGCGCGCGACAAGTTCCCCTTCTCGGCCTGCATCGGTCGCGATGACAATCTGATTGACATCTTTACGGGTAAGCTGCGATTTGACCGCGTTGAACTGTTTTCCGGTTTTCTTAATTACCACAAGCTTTAAGGGCTCTGGAATAATCGGCAGATCCTCCAGACGCCATGATTGAAATTCTTTCCCATAGCCTTCCGGATCAGCAAGTGTCACCAAATGGCCTAAAGCCCATGTAACAATATATTGATCACCTTCGAGATAACCATTTCCTTTTTTATGGCACTTCAGCACCCGGGCTAAATCCCGGCCGACTGAAGGTTTTTCAGCTAATACAACTGTTTTTGACATGCTTGATCACTTCTCTTTCTTTCATGCTCATCCTTTTATTATAACAGACTTGAACAAGCACTCTCTAACCGCGCCCGTTTTTCGTGTCAATTTCTGAGAAAATCACGTGAGTGACGGTTTGCGCGTATGGCGATGTTTTGTTAATGAAATCTTCTACCGCTTCAAGGCTTTCTGCGTTGATTTTCAGCATATAACAAGCCGCGCCGGCAATCCGGTAACAAAATTCGATATTCGGCAATGTTTGAATATAGCTTTTGAACCGTTCGTAATCCGCGTTTTTGACGGTTGCTTCCACAATGCAGGAAACGGGCAGCCCCAGTTTTTTCTGATCGACCTCCAGTGTGTATTGCTTAATGATGCCGAACGATTCAAGCTGCCTCACCCGTTCTGTCACGGATGGCGGCGACAGCTTAATTTTTCTGCCTAATTCCCTCATTGACAAACGGCTGTCCTTTTTCAGCTCCTCAATGATATT
Source organism: Bacillus vallismortis (assembly GCF_004116955.1). Taxonomy (NCBI): domain Bacteria; kingdom Bacillati; phylum Bacillota; class Bacilli; order Caryophanales; family Bacillaceae; genus Bacillus; species Bacillus vallismortis. Next base: position 3,054,842 of record NZ_CP026362.1, read on the forward strand.
CAGATCAATCTGATCAAGTTTCATTTCAACATCCTTCTTTTATGATTTTGTTCACATTATCTCGGGTATTTTTGTAAATGACAAGACCAGTTCCCAAGAAAAAGCATATAAAAATGAAAGTTTTCCGAACATTTTCTGAAAGCCGTCATATGGCTCTCCGGATTGTTTATCATATAGTATGAAAACGTGTCCACAAGGAGGGCGATTTATGCTGCAAACACCGATCGGAAGACTACGCACGATGGGTTTTATTGAAGGAATGTCACTCTTAATCCTGCTGTTTATCGCCATGCCGCTTAAATATTGGGCAGGCCTTCCGCTTGTCGTAACCATTGTCGGTTCGGTTCACGGCGGATTGTTCATTTTGTATTTGCTTTTCTTGGCGTATGCGGCCTTCTCTGTCAAATGGCCGCTGAAATGGTCAGCCGCCGGCTTTATCGCCGCTTTTGTCCCATTCGGAAACTTTTTGTACGACCGCAGGTTAAGAAAATATAAATAACAAAAGGCTGGATCTATATGGTCCAGCCTTTCTTATTACAACCACTTTGTCAGCCACGCGATATAGTAGGCGCCCGGAATAAACATCAGCTGGGCGAGGAGTGTCCCCGCTACCCTTGATGTGACCATCGTGACAGAGGTCCATTTTAAATATAAATAGCTTCGTTTTCCCTTTGCCACATCATCGGCAAGGACGGAAACCTTAGGATCAACAAAAATCGCCAGCAGCATCGTCGCAATTCCGTTGATTAAGCCCGATGCCATGACGGCTGTCGTGCTGCGCTCCGGCGCCAGAAGGCCTGCGTACAAAGCCGAAAGCACGCCGATCGTATAAATGGATGTGATCAGCATGTTAATGACAAACAAACGCTTCGGAATCAAGCGGATATGAAATCCTTTTACATACGAAAGAGACGGCAGACGCAAATAGGAAAGGGCATTTTTGAGTCCTTGTTTCGAGAATCCCTTTCGAAACACTTGTAAAACGGAGCCGCCGCCGCTCGCCAAGTGAATAATCGCCCGAGAGAAAAGAGCGACAAAAGACGGGAGCAGGACGATGCCCAGAATGGTGCCGACTGTCGATCCGAAAATCAGGAAGCGGAACTGCCCGGCAACAATCGCCAGTGCATTTTTTCCCGCATCATCAATTAAATGTCCGGTAAAGGGCTGCTGCACCATGTTCGACATTCTGGACACGATGACCATGACGTTAAACAGGGAAAGCGCGGACGCAATAAATCCCACACGGGCTCCGGAAAGCCTGGTGGCGTAGGCTAAGGTTTCTATCGAGTGAATCAGTAATAAAAAACAGAAAATAAGCAGTACTTGAGTTGTCATGACATGCACGTTATTCTTCCTCCAATTTCATCCTAGAGATAAGACTGGAAAGAAGACAAAGAGGTTTCAACGCGAAATGTTTTTCACAATAAAAAAACCGCCGGCATACGCCGAGCGGTTTGTCTTATTCTTTTCTATAGGCAAATAAAGATTATATCATCCGCCAAGTCGGGCGGTTCGATTCAAAAAGCATTGTTCCGAAGAATCATTCTGGAAAGTAAACACCATGGAAATTTCTTGAACACAAGACAACGAAAGCCCTACCTCTCAATCGTCACTGCGGCTCCGAAGCCGCGCCGGTGTGAATTGTAAAACAAAAAAGTCTTTTTTCCATCTCATCGTTAGGGGCGATTTGTTATGAAGGAAAAGAATAAGGGCAGCTGGTTTGCTGCTTGGGAAGCGGTAAAGCTTCTCTCTCTCAAACAGAAAAAAGAAGTTTACTTTCTTTTTTATTTGCTTATTTCTTGCTTAGCTATTCATGATAACATATCGCCCCTGCAATTACAACTTTTTATAAATCGAGTGAGACTGGCGTTTTCTCTCCGGCATTCATTAATCTGATATCCTCCGGCTCAATTTCAAGAATGACCAGGTTCGGGTCATCCTTGCCGTCAAACCAACGATCTAGCTTAGGATTCCAAATTTTGTCCTTCAGTTCTGCCGAATTGTTGATTTTGGCTTTTCCGGCAACCTCGACATACGCGTCGCCAAAGCCTTCACAATCATAGCCTAATAAAATATGGACATTGGGGTTGTTCTCAATTTCTTCCGCTTTATGAGTTTCCTTGCTTGTCGGTGTGTAAATCGTCAGCCCGTCATGGAAAAAAGTCATGTAGCGGGAATGCGGCTTGCCCTTTTGAACTGTTGCGAGCGAGCCTACTTTATGGTGATCTAGAACATCAAGCACTTTTTGTTTCATGTCTTGCTGATTCATTGCGAATCACTCCTTTTTAACGTCTCCGCTGTTACTTTTCCACATCGGGGGAAGATTTAAACAAGAAAATGCACGCTTTATTTTAATTCTTTCCATTCACGCTTCAGCAAGCTGTAATAGACAAGGTCATGATACTTGCCGTTAACGAATAAGCCGTCCCGCGCGATTCCTTCTTCCTGAAAGCCGAGGCGCATCGGAATCGCTCTGCTTTTGTGGTTTCCGACAGCCGCACAGAGAGCGACGCGATTCAGCCCAAGCTCTTCAAAAGCATACGTGATAATTGTTCGGCAAGCAGCGGTCATGATGCCTTTGCCTTCATATTCTTTGGCAAGCCAGTATCCGATTTCCGCTTTTCGATTGATCTGGTCTAGATGATGCAGGCCGATCATGCCGCATAGGCTGCCGTCATATAGAAGCCCGGCTTCGATGCTGTTCAGATCGGCATATTCCCGCCGCCAATCCGGAATGATCGTTTCTCTATACATTTCAGCGCTGCTTGGTTTTTCAGCCCAAAACAGCCACTCGCCGAGCCGCTGCTGGTTTTCAATAATGAGTTCGGCAATCCGCTCCGCATCCTTCGGCTCCAATAACCGGATGGTGATGTGTTCATTTACCCTGCAGGTGAACATTGTTTCGCCTTCTCTCCTTTTTGAGATGCACAAACTAAAATCAATCCAATTCAATCAAATAGACAGAGCCCAATATGTTGATTGAACGGGAGTCTCGTTCAGCCGTAAATATAGATGTTCCATTTACAGTTTCTAAGAAAAAATATATTTTTGCACATAATCCCAGATGCTTTTTCCGATCAGTACAACAGTTATCCCAACGAATAAAACCTTTACGTATGCTGCACCATTTTTAATGGCCACCCTTGATCCCACAAGCGCGCCTACTATCATCGCAATCCCCATTGGGATTCCATAGCGAAAGTCAACAGAACTGAACAACATAAAAGTGATAAGTGCTGCGATATTGCTTCCTAAATTTAAAACCTTAGCATTTCCGGCAGATTCTACAAAGTTAAACCCTAAAAGTAAAAATGAGAAAATCAGAAAAGAACCTGTTCCTGCTCCTAAAAACCCATCGTAAAAACCGAGTAGCAAAGCGGCTGACACAATAAAAAAAGTCATTTTTTTCGTTAATTCTTTAAAGCTGGACTCCATTCCCCATCCTTTTTTAAAAAGTGTATAGACCGTTACAAGAATTAATAAGATAAGAATGATAGGTTTTAAAAACGCTGATGGTATTAATTGAACCACATACACTCCGGCTCCCGCCCCTATAATCGAAAGAGGCAACAATTTAAAAACAAGCTTTTTGTTTATTTGCCCTGAATGCAGGAAGTTGATCGTACTTGTTAAAGACCCCATCGTAGCTGCTAACTTGTTGGTACCTAACGCTACAGACGGCGGAAGCCCGACAAATAACAAAGCGGGAATGGATATAAGTCCTCCTCCGCCTACCACAGAATCAATAAAAGCTGCAGCAAATCCAGCTGCAATAAGGAATAGTAAAACCTCTGTGCTGATTCCATCCATATTGATTTTTCTCCTCCTGTATTTGTATCAATTTATATAAAAGAACAAATGTTAAAAATAACATTTGTTCTTCCGATTATTCATCATAATGAAGAAGCGATTGTTTGCTCACGGAATAATTTATTGAACAACGAGAAATTTGTATCAAAAAACACATTTTCTTGAATGCTTAATATCTCTTCATGATTTGATGGAATACATGCCTCTTTGGCAAACGAAGATAAAGTAATGATACGTCCACTCATTGGATCGATGATCTTTGTTCCTTCTAAGCTTTGTTTAGGAGGAAAGTAGAAATGAGCTGATAGACATGGATCATCATTTTTTCTTACAGGAATGATCTGATGTATCAGCCCTTTTTCCTCAAAAATCATTTCACCCGGTTGGGCGATTGTAATGTCCTTAACTAGTAAACTTTTATTCATAATCTGATATTTAATATTGATTAAATGTCCTGACAGCACATAAATGATGGCAGAATCATCATGAATATGAATGTCTGATCCTTTAAACCAGGTCATGATCAGGGCCCCAACCTGACTTGTTCCTACTTTCTGTCTGAAATAATTTCCTTCAAAATCGTCAGGCACTTCATGAATATACCGTTTCATTTCTTTTGATGAAATTTTTATTTTAGAGACGTCTTCGACTAATTCTTTAAATATAGGAGTTTTAGTCTCATATTTTTTAATAATTGTCTTTATCATCTCCACTTTATCTTCTCCTTTCACCATTAAAATCCTCTAATCCGGCGATGAATAGGGTCATAGTTTTTTCCAAACTTATTGACATCTTCAATCAAATAAACTCTATGCAATTCTCGATCTTCATGGTTAAAGGTAGGTCTAAAAGGAGCTCTTCCATGAGCTGATAGATGGTTGTTTATGATAATCAATGATCCAGGTTCTAGTTCAATTGCTTCCCTAACCATATCCAGGGCAGACTGCAGTGCTTGCGCAGCTGCCATCCCCGCCTCTGTTTCGCTCACTAATCCATCCTGCCTAATTCTTAGAGAAGGCCGACCCTTTACGATAGAAAGTAAAGGCCGTTTGAATTCCTGTTTTTTATCAGCGCCGAAGTGAGGCGGAATCGGAATGGTGTACTGCGGTTTCTTAAGCTCTATCATTTGATCTTGTGACAGAAGATGTAACGCTCTTTCAACATTGGAAAGGTATGTATATCCCCCTTTGACATTATTGACACAGTATAATGAAATGAAATCCGGAGGTGTTTGGATGTAAGGCAGTTCAGTGTGAAGGTCAAATTTATTCCAAGTAAAATAGGCAGTAGTGTGTTGTGCCTCCTCTGTTTTAATAGGTTTGTTGGCCATAATTAAACTTCCTTCATCAGCATGAGCAAAAGGATCACCAACCAAACTCGTCAACAATAAGAGAAGTTCGTCACATTTTGTTTGTGGCAGGTTCTTCAGTAAAAGGTAACTATAATCGGAATTCACAAATTCGAGAATATGATCTTTTAATTCAGGCGGAATAAGTTTCTTTTGCATATTGATTTGGCTTATTGCCTCTTCATTTTGTTCCTTATTGCTTTGAGAATAATGAATCTTTTCTACTAAAGCAAACAAATTTTGTTGGTCAGATGGTGAAATTGACACAAGTTTTCCTGAATTTAAGGTTTCAACAAACATTCGAATTCCCTCCTGCATTTTTATTCAGATTTCATTTTACATATTACACCATTATAGGGAATAAATAAAATATTATTTTGATTTTTTAAAATATTTAGTAAATAGATCTCAATCGTAAGCTTACTCGTAACGGATACGTAAACTGCTATTCTAAATATAAAGTTAATGCGGCCATTCCTTATAACAATAAAAAAAGGCCCAAGTCTGGCCTGATCACCTTATTATAGGTTTGGAGCTTATCAAGCCAGCCTTCCTCACTACGAAGTGCTGCCCCGCTGGTGTTTATCCATCATGACTTTATGATTGCCAGGCGCTCTTCTTACCGCACCTCAGATCCCACCAAAAGTACACCTTTCCTCTATCTATTCTCTCTATCAGCAAAATCTGCGTTTTCCCCATTAGCCTGATCCTTCTGTTTTTCCACAAAAAAAGGATGGGCTGTTAAGCCACATCCTTATATTCTTGGATCGGTAAAGATATCATGTTTATCTGTGCTTGTCGATGACATTTCCGTCACCACGGCTCCTTCTTCTCCGGCCTGGAACCAATGCTTTGTGTTCGGTGGAATTGTGTATTGCCCGCCCGGTTCAAGCTCTATTTCGTGCCAGACCGTATAGTGTTCTCTATCCTCCTGCGGCGGGAGAACCTTTGGAAGCTGCGTTTTTTCGCCTTCTACGTAAAGATACACTTTTCCGTAGCGGCAGCGGAATGTCTCCTGCTTGCCTTCCTGGCCGTCAACCGGCGGATGGCGGTGTTCCGGGCAAGTCTGTCCCGGAAACAGCACCAGTTCTTTTGAACAATAACGGTCTGTATTGACATAGACGAAGAGCTGGAGCCCAACTTTTCTTTCTTTTCCTAAGCCGTAGTCCATCAGCTGGATTTGTTCAACTTCTTCATCGGTTAATACAATGCCGGCTTTTTGGTAATAGCTGTTGACTTCCTCTTTCGTGATGCCCATGTGTATCACTCCCTCTTACGTCGTTACAAAGTCTCCGCCGTTCACATGCAGCGTCTGGCCAGTCATGTAAGATGACTCATCTGATGCCAGCAGCACATAACAGCCGACGTGCTCAACAGGCTGACCCGGACGGCCCATCGGCGTATTTTGCCCAAATTGGGCGACTGTATCTTCAGAGAACGTAGATGGGATTAACGGTGTCCAGATAGGCCCCGGCGCGACTGCGTTGACGCGGATGCCGTCTTTGACAAGGGCCTGCGCCATTGATCTCGTGAAAGCATTGATCGCCCCTTTTGTCGCTGTATAATCAATCAGCGTCGGGTTTCCGCGATATGGATTGATGGATGTCGTATTGATGATGGCGCTGCCCGGTTTCAAGTAGTCAATTGCTTTTTTAGTCAAATAAAATTGAGAATAAAAGTTGGTTTTGAATGTGCGATGAAGCTGTTCGCTCGTAATGTCTTTGATGCTTTCCTTCGGATGCTGTTCACCGGCATTGTTGACAAGGATGTCAAGACCGCCAAGTTCCTTGACCGTTTGTTCAACCGCTTCATTGCAAAATTCCTCTTCGCCTACGTCACCAGCGATCAGCAGGCATTTTACGCCCTCTTGCTCTACACGCTTCTTCGTCTCTTCAGCATCCCCATGCTCATCCTTATACACAATGGAAATGTCAGCGCCTTCCTTTGCGTAAGCAACGGATACCGCGCGTCCGATCCCGCTGTCGCCGCCTGTAATGAGCGCAACTTTTCCTTTTAATTTGTCCGCTCCTTTATAATTCTCGTACTCATACACCGGACTGGGATTCATTTCGCTTTCGATTCCCGGCTGGCGATTTTGGGCTTGGGCCGGAAGTTCTTTTGGATAATTGGCCATGATAATTCTCCTCCTTTGTTTTCATGTCTATTTGTTGTGTACCTCGCCCGTTCATTGGATAAACATGGATTAGCACCTTCACATTGCTTTATCAGAAAAATGTTTCACATGAAACGCTAGGAGGAAATAACTTGCAAAGGAGGTTTCGGTATGATGAACATGCTTTCTAAAACATTCAGCAAGCCAAAGGGCATATTCGGCATGATTGCCGGGTACATCATGGCTGCTGAAAATCAAACACTGAATCAGTGGACAATAGATCAGCTGGGGGTCACACGCGGGGACAGCATTTTGGAAGTGGGGTTTGGGCCTGGATACTGCATGCAGCAGATGCTAAAACGTGAAAAGGACATCCGGCTTGATGGCATTGATGTGTCAGAAACGATGATGAAGCTGGCCGCCCGCAGCGTAAAATCGAAGGGTGTGCGCTTGATGCAAGGAAACATCGAGACATTTCCTCTTACCGACTCGTTTTATGATAAAGTGATTTCCGTTAACAACTACACCATCTGGAATGACCAGACAAAAGGCGTAAAACAGATTTATCGGGCGCTAAAGCCCGGCGGCAAAGCAGCGATTACGATGCAGCCGCGGGAAGCGGATGCGAGTCCCGAGAAAACCAAATCATTTGGAAAACAGATGATTGCTGATTTCAAAGCAGCCGGCTTCGAAGACATTGATATTCAATTTAAAAACATTAAGCCTGAGCTTTCCGTCTGTGCAACTGCAAAGAAGCCCGCCACATAAGTGGCGGACTTCTTCTTTTATGAATGAACGGCCTGCTTGCGCAAAACGTCTTTTTTCACCTTGCCGAGGTTATTTTTCGGCAGTTCGTTCACAAACTCAACTTCAGGTATTTTATAAGCGGACAGGCGTTCTTTACAATATGCGATGACGTCCTCTTCTGTTACACGCCGGCCGCCGTTTGTTACGACAAACGCTTTTGGTTTTTCCCCGTACAGCGGGTCTGGTATACCGACCACCGCTGTTTCAAGGATTCCCGGGATCTGCTGGATGACTTCCTCAACCTGATCCGGATAGACATTGTCTCCTCCGTAAATAATGACATCCTTGTAGCGTCCAGTGATGAAAATAAAACCATCTTCATCTACATAGCCTGAATCTCCGGTTTTGAACCAGCCGTTTTGCAGTACTTTCGCTGTCGCTTCAGGATTATCTTCATAGCCTTTAAATAAGAATGGGGTATGAACAACGATTTCACCGATTTCTCCTTGAGAGAGTTCTTCTCCCGTCTGAGGATCTTCGACTTTGACTTTAACACCTGCCACAGGTTTCCCGGCAGATGCCGCTTTATCCATCCCCATATCAGGCATCCATGTGCTGATTCCCCAAGCCTCAGTGCTTCCATAGCCGTGCGCGAGCGGAATGCCGATATCAAGATAGCGGCGGATCAGGCTGCTCGGCACTTTTGTTCCGCCTGTCATTAAAATAACAAGCGAAGATAAATCGGTTTGGTGCGTTTCCCATGCTTCTAGCAAATACGTGTAAAACACGGGAAGGGCCATCACGGTTTGAATCTTTTCTTCCTCAATGATCTTCAGCATATGAACTGGGTCTTGATCCTTCGTAAAAAAGAAGGTTGTTCCTGCGAAAGTTCCCAGCATGATGCAAATGAGCGCACTCGTATGATAAATCGGATGGCACGCGAGAAAACGCAGGCCCTTCATACGTTCGGTTGAACTTTTGGATCTCGCTACGTATCTATATATGCCGCCATGTGTGATCATGCATCTTTTCGGGTTTCCTGTTGTACCGGACGTAAACATCAAAAGCGCTGTATCATCAGGGGAAACCATTTCAGTTTCGGGCAAATGATCAGCACCGGCAAACAGAGCTTCAAATTCAGCAGACGTTTCGTAAGCTGTTCCTGTTTCCATCGTGATACGCAATGAGGATAGTTCAGGAAGAACTTCATCCAGTTTCTCTTTAAACTCCGCTCCGTAAAACAGCGCTTTCGGTTCACTTGCTTTTAAAATGCCTGTCATTTCATATGGCTTCAGCTGCCAGCTGACAGGCACGACAACAGCACCTATTTCAAGCGCGGCGAACATAATAGTTGATGCGGGATGTCCGTTTTTGCAAAGCAACGCAACACGGTCGCCCTTTTGAATTCCTTTTTGCAGCAGAGCATTCGCCAGCTGATTCATCCGTTTACGGTAACCTGCATATGTCAATGTATGGTTCCCGCTTTTTACAGCCTCTATGTCTTCGCTATCTGGCATGTCATGCAGAATCAGATGCTGTAATGTTTCCATATCGTCATCTCCTATATACTCTTTAATCTTCAATAATTTGTTAGATTTTCTTCCTCACCTCACCCATTTTAACCCAAAAAAGATAACTTGTAAAACTATTTCAATTTGGAACTATTCCATTGATGAATGATAAAATAGTCCCGCATTTTGTTATTTTGTGCCTCGTCCACATGAAAACACACGCCAATTTTTTGACGTGTGCCATGCAGGGTTACAGTATGTTTTTTTCTTTCATCCATGTGAAAAATATGCGGTTTAACCGCTGGTACAGCTCTTGCTCCCCATCTCCCTGAAACCCCGCCATACTCTCTCCGCTCTCGATAATGGCGGAGCTGATCGCGCTTAATATCTCCGATCCTTCAGCGGATAATGACCCAGGCGCCATCATCACGAGAATGCGTGTCATGCTGAGGGTATTTCCGTCCATGCCATTCACTTCATAAGATGTGCTGAGATCATATATTTTGAAAAAAGGCAGGACGATTTCATCATTTTTGAGATGATAAAGCGCCATGTTGGTCCCCGGGATTCCCAATCCCCCTTGTTTCTCCCGCTCGGCCAAGAAAGTCGCGGCTTTTTTAGGATCACGAATCAAGCCCTCCTTCTTCAGCTGCTGAAATAGCTTTAACAAGAGCATGTCATGATTGGATTTCGTTTTGATGTGAGTAAGTGAAAAGTGGCGCAGCACTTCTTGAATGACGGCCATATACCTCCCCATGCTTTCCGCCGCTGCCAGCATGTCAGGTGTGTCAGCTTGCTGTGTCTCTTCCCTCGGGCTTCTTTTTTTCTCAAGAATGAGCGGAATTTTCCGCTTGATATATTGCTTTACCTGGTTTGCGTCTTCCTCATTTAAAAGCGGGCTGACCATCATATAATCAATGTTTTCGTAAGGAATCGGAACGGTGGAAACGATCATATCATAGGCTTGGACGTCCTTGCCCTTCAGTTCGATCAAAGATGACATATCAAACGATTGAATTTCAGGCAGCTCTTTCCTCAGTCTGGAAGCAAGCATTTTCGAAGAGCCGATCCCGCTTGAGCAAACGACAAGCGCTTTCACTTTCGCTTCTTCTTTTTTGATTTCAAGGGCAGAGCCGAAGTGAAGGACGATAAAAGCGATCTCATCATCAGAAAAGGACATGCCTGGAAAATACTTTTCCACGCCTTCTTCAATCGCTATATAAAGGAGAAAATAATCGCGCTTAATCTGTTCCTTCATCGGATTGTATATGTCGATATTTTCTTTTATGCGGCTGACGGCGGGCTCCAAATGGGCGATTAGCCCTTCATATAAAGAATAGTTTTTCGTGAGATCCATTCTGATTTTGCCTGAAATAAAAGCAATGAGCCGCTTGGTTTGCAGCGCTGTTTCCAGTTCGATTTCCTGTGCTTTGTATTCTGTTTTGTATTTGCGGTTGGCGCTTCGAAGATGGATTGTGATATAGCCGACCTCCGCCTCAGGGATTGTTACACCGAAGGCACGTTCAAGCTCGCCAGCGATTTCAAGAGCGGAGCTGTATTCCTTCGCATTCTTCAATTCCTCAAGCTCATTTGCCTCCATGGTGATGGTTTCTCCAAGCTTGATCCGTTCGATCGCAAACGTCAAATGCACGACAAGCGCGATATAGGAGCTGTCGGACAATGAAAAGGCGATTTCTTCTTTCAGCTGAAATAGCATACGCTCCATTTTTAACAGCTCGCCTTTGCTGACAACGCCGAACATTTTCTCTGAAGAATCGGCTTTACCTTTGATATTTAATTCAACCGCTTCCAAAAACATTTGGATGTCGAGGCGGTTCACAATCAGGTTGCCGACAATTTTACGTTTCGCATTCTCCGGCCCTATGAGCTGGATGCCAAAGCCTCTTTTTCGGATCAGTGTCAATCCAAAGGGAGAAATCCATTTCTCCAGCTCGTCTAAGTCATAGCTGACCGTGGCATTCGTCACCTGCAGATCATGTGCAAGCGTGTACAGCTTGACGGGTTCCTGAGACTCTAATAACGAACAGAGAATGAGCAGTTTCCGTTCGTCCGCGCTATATTCATGCTGTTCATAAGATAAATCGGTAAGCAGCTTTTGTTTATCCTCGGGGCTTCCCACTGCCTTCAATCCTTTGCCGGGCTGTTTATCAAGCGTAAGCCCGACGGTTTCCATCAGCGGCTTAATTGATTTGAGCTCCCTGTGGATGGTTCTCGTGCTGACTTCCATCAGCTCGGCAAGTTCAGTTACGGTTACATATCGGTTTTGTAATAATAAGTGCTTTAAAAGCTTTTGTTCTCTGGCAGTCATATACATAAAAAGGCCTCCTAGACAGTCTGATGTGCGGATGAAGTCGCAAGGAGATACAAGAGAGGAATAAAAGAGGTTTTCTTTATAATATAAAACGCTTTCAAACGAGATTCAATCACTTAAAAATGGGAATTTGGCACTAAGCGGTGTGACAATATTGAAAAAGCACCAGCCGCGAAGCTGATGCTTTTTGTTAACGTATATCGTAACCCTGTGAGGCTGCATACATGCGAAACCATTGATCCTGATCAAGTTGTTTGTCAGCGCATTTACAGCGAAGGGTATGTTAATTCGATTGAAATTGCTTTTTCGCTTTCTCAACAACATAGTGGCTGCCGCCGCGGTCCTTCACATCTTGGATCATCATGGCGACAAGCAGGTCTTTGTTTTTGTAATCGTAGCCGACGAACCAGCCATTTTCCGTGCCGTCTTTATCATCTTTTGACGTTTTCAGCTCGGCTGTTCCAGTTTTTCCGGCAACGGTGATTCCTTTCACGACAGGCTGATAGGCTGATCCGCGCTCATCTTCCACAACGCCTTTCAGACCTTTTGTAATGTCTGCCGCTCCTTCCTTCGTGACCACTTGCTTGTGCCAGACATCAGCTGTTTGTGAGTCTTTTTTGATCAGCGTCGGTTTGACAAGATCTCCGTTGTCGACAAATGGCGTGTAAGCAGCTGCCAAGTGAAGCGGAGACATTTGCATTTGCCCTTGCCCGTATCCTGTATCCGCAAGCAGAATGTCTGAATCGAGTTTGCCATTTGCGATAGACGATTGCTGGATCGGGAATTCATACGGAACGTCCTCTGAAAAGCCGAACATTTTCAAGCCTTTTGTCAAGTTGTCTGCTCCTAAATCAAGCGCGTTCTGTGCGAAATAAATATTATCCGATGTAATGAGGGCATTTTCCAGATCAACTTGCTGAAGGCGCTCAGACACACGTGTCACTGAATAGCCGCCCCAGCTCGAATCCTTTTGCCACTCTTTACCTTTGATTGTTTTCTTCTCATCCGCTTTTAGGGTGCCGTTTTTGATTCCAATGGCAGCCGCAATCGGTTTAATTGTAGAACCCGGTGCGTATGTTTTGTTGAATTTCGCAGAAAACGGATTGTTTTTATCGTTGTTTAGTTTTTTCCATTCCTTATCGCTCCAGCCGAAATTAAATCCGTTTGGATCATAAGACGGCGCACTGACAAGCGCGAGTGTTTCGCCTGTCTGCGGCTGCAGCGCGACTGCCGCCCCGCTGTCATCCTTCAGTTCATCATACAGCTTCGTTTGCGTTTTGATATCAATGGTGAGGTGAAGATCCTCTCCGTCCTTCGCTTTCTTTTCAGCGATGACTTCGCCTGTTTGCGGGACGTAAATTTTCCATCCGGTTGTGCCTCTCAGTTTGTCTTCATACACATTTTCAAGTCCGGTGATGCCGATATGAGACGTATCGCTGTAGGCTCCGTCTTTCTTTTTCTTTAATTCTTCCGCAGTGATGGCGCGGACATAGCCTGTCAAATGGGCTGTCTTTTCGCCATACGGATAGTAGCGGGAGCCGACATTCGTTCTCGTTACGCCTTGTAATGACGTCGCCTCAGACACTAACTTTTCCTGATCCGGCTTGACCTTTTTGACCGGCACAAATGAATCGTCTTTCACCCAGCCTTGATCAAGCTTTTTCTTGATATCGTCATCAGTCAAATCAAGTTTTTTCGCGAGCTCTTTGATGACTTTTTCTTTTTTATCGCCAAGCTTTCCGGGAACAATTCCGATTTCCGGAACATCTGTATTGATGGCTAAGCCTTTCCCGTTTTTATCGTAGATTTGGCCGCGTTTTGGTTCCACGCTGGCGATTTGCACTGTTTTATCGTCAGCCAGCTGCTTGAATATAAACGACGGGTTCCAATCTATATTCCATGACTCCTCATCATCTGTTTTTTCTTTTTTCAACACAGCGGTATTTTTGAAGCTGACTTTTCCAGCATTTGTATCCATGCTGACTTTATACGGAATGTGCTTCATCGTCTTGTGGTCTTTATCGTCCTCATCCACTTCTCCCGCGGTGACTTTCAGGTTTTTGACGCCTGCCTGCTCATAGATGGTTTTATACCTATTGACGAAATCTTTTTTGGAGATTTCTTTTTTGACATCTTTGGTCAGGCTTTGATACATGTCATCGAATTGCTGATCGTTCCACTGTTTCACGAATGCTTCCATGCGATCTTCTGGTGAATCTGTTTTGGAGCACCCGATGATTCCAATCAATCCGATACATAGAAATACTAGTAGAATACACTTTTTCAACATGACTTTCCCCTGCCTTCCACTTGTTATTTTCTCTTATATGAATTGGTGCGCGCAAGATGTTTTTGAAAATGAAGGAAAAGCTTCACCGTTTTTGCAGAATTGTCCTGCCGTTTGCTGTAGACTATTTGAAAAGAAGGAAAGAAGGGATGAGATGGTCAGAGAGGCAGCCATGCTTTACATTAAAGAAGGGCTTGAACAAGAGTTTGAAGAGGCGTTCCGGCAAGCGGTGCCGATCATTTCCGGCAGGAAGGGCTATATCACGCACTCCTTATCAAAATGCATGGAAGAAACACATAAATACCTGCTGCTTGTGGAGTGGGAAACACTCGAGGACCATACGGAAGGCTTTCGCGGTTCTTCAGAGTATCGAGAGTGGAAAGCCTTGCTTCATCGGTTCTATACCCCGTTTCCGGCGGTCGAGCATTTTCAGGATGTGTAATAGATTTATATAATATGAAGGGTAAAACCGATGAGAGAGACAGACCATACGAAAACGGCGGTATAAATATTAAACGCACCCGAGCCGTCGTTTTCTTTTTTGCGCTCTTCAAGCCCCTGCATAAACATGACAGCGCCCAAAAAGACAAGCATGACCGATTGGATAACAGAGGTATGTTCCGTATATTTAAAAGCAACGAGCGCCAGAATAATAATGATAACCGCAAAAGACATTTTAAAAATCCGAAACAAAAGGACCATCCTTCCTTATATACGAAATATTGAACGTTATGGCTATATTTGCCTAAGCCCTCCATTATTCTAGCGCACTTTTTTTGTCTGTAGAACAGGAGACAGGGAATTTTAAGTTTCTTTTAATGTTTCGATTACATAAAAACGCGCCTTATGACAAGGCGCGTTTTCTATGAAACTGACAGTTCTTGATAACCCAACTTGTGAACAGCTTCAGCCATCGCTTGATAGCCTTTGCTGTTTGGATGGACCCCATCAAAGGACAGATATTCCTGCTCATTTCCTTTGAAGATGCTGTAGGCATCCGCGATTTTGACATGGGGCGCTGATGCAAGTGTTTCTAAATGAGAATTAAAAGATGTGATCCATTGGCCAGCGATGTCTATGCTTGGAAACGGATTGTATAAGTTGAACACACGGATGGCGTACGGGGACGGGTTTTCTCCTTTGATTGCGGCGATTTTCGCAATCATCTTTTCAAAGTTTTCATGGCAATGGGCGGATGCTCGGCTGAAAATCGTTTCATCTTTAGACGTTTGGTAAGCAAAGACAGAATCAATCAGATCATTTCCGCATCCTGTGATGGTTATCATGCCAGCAGCTTGAATGCATTTTTGCACATGGGGATGTGACAGGAGCCCCAGAAGTTCTTCTGTATTTAAGCCTGATTTAGCAAAGATGGAGATTGCCGTTTTTGTTTTCAAGTCAGCTTCCATCATGTCTCCCAGACGTTGGACGAAGCCGGGAGAAAACAGCCCGGAGCCTCTCCCCGCCGTCAAAGAATCCCCCAGTGCTGTGTATCGAAGCACCATGTTCTTTCCTCCACTCTTGAACGTCGATACGTTAATGTACGCAGCGGAGAAAAGATCGGCTACTTATGAATACCCTATTTTTCTGGAAATCTGCATAGCGGCATTCTTCACCTTTTCTGTTAAATAAGGAAGCCTATCTTCTGTAAATCTCGCTTCAAAGCCTGCAATGCTGATGCCGGCTGCCACTTGCCGCTTATGGTTGAAGATCGGGGCGCCGATGGCCGCAGTATAGTTTTCGAGCTCTGAATAGCTGACGGTATAGCCATTTTGCACTGAGGCATCAATCTCTTGCAGCAGTTTTTCCGGATCGGTGATGGTCCCGGCGCCAATGGAAAGAAGCTCTGTTTGTTTCATGTATGTTTCAATCTCTTCTCTGGGAAGAAAGGACAATATGCTTCTCGCGCACGCGCCTGCATACAGAGGAGAACGTCTGCCGATCGCAGTGTACAGCCGCACGGTCTGCGTCCCTTCGATTTTCTCAACGTATATCGCTTCATTGCCGTCCCTCATGATCAATTGCACGGCCTCATCCACCTCCCGGCACAGCTCTTCCATCACCGGTTTTGCTATTTTTCTGATATCCAGCCTGTCAGCGACAATCTGTCCGAATTCCAAAAACACCAGTCCCAGCGAATAAGCGCCGGATGAATCCCGATTGAGGAACCCCATTTCCTCTAAAGAGCTAACCATCCGGTGAACCGATGTTTTCGGCATTCCTGACAGCGACACTAATTCACTTAAGGTCAGGTTTGGTTCATGCAAAAACAAATTTAGCAGAGCCATAGATTTGACTACGGTTTTGTTTTTATTCTGCATCATTCATCCCCTTTGTTATGTCAGCCATTCCATCTTCATTCTCGTTTTCAGTTCTTTTATATGCTGTTCCCGTTCAATCGCAAGCGCTTCCGCTTCTTGAAGGGATACAGGCTCAAACTGGACGTGCTCGCCCGGCATAATTTGCGAGACAATCGGAAGATCAGCCGATATGATGTGCGCGATCCTCGGATAGCCGCCGGTCGTTTGCCGGTCTGCAAGCAAAATAATCGGGTTTCCGTCAGGCGGCACCTGAACGGTTCCAAACGAAACGGCTTCTGACACCATCTCAAGCGGCGCCTTCAGTTGGAGCGGTTCTCCTTTGAGCCTGTAGCCCATACGGTCGGACTGCGGTGTGACACGAAACGTTTCTTCATAAAAACGCGTTTTCGACTCCTCTGTGAAAAAGCCGAATTGTTTTCCTTCCAGTACACGAATAATGGGATTCTTTTTTAATGGCAGAAACCTGCCGCGGCTGACCGACCATTTCGGTGCTGAAAATTCCCGCTTTCCAAGCTGTGGGTTTAATTGAGATAGGATGGTTTGTGAAAGAGATGACAGTTCTCCAATGAACAGTTCATCTTCCTTCTGAAGCGCTCTGCCATGAAGTCCGCCGATGCCTGCTCTGACGTACGTGCTTTTGCTTTCCATGACGTCAGGCACATCGAAGCCGCCGGCTGCCGCTAAATACGCACGGCTGCCAAGTTTGCAAGGACCAAAACTGACTGTGCTGTTTTCCTTGATGAGCACAGGCTTCCATAAAGGCGCTTCCTCGTCATTAATACGCAGCGTAAAGTCAGCCCCTGCCACCGCAATCAGCGTTTGTTTTGAAAAATAAAATGACGGACCGGGCCCCATCAGCGTAATTTCAAGACCGGCTTCATTTTCACTGTTGCCGATGAGCAGATTGGCAATGCGCAGCGAAACCGTGTCCATAGCGCCGCTTGCCAGGACGCCGTATTTTTGATAACCCGTTCTGCCTATATCCTGAACCGTTGTGAGCAGTCCGGGCTTTAACACTTTCATGCTCAATTGGACTCCTCCTTATAGGCGTGATAGTCTTCTTCTGAGATGCGGACGAATTTCACAATGTCTCCCGCCCGCAGTAATGTCGGCGGGTTTTCCTGCGGCCGAAAAAGAGCCAGCGGTGTTTTGCCGATCAGCTGCCAGCCGCCCGGCGTTGAGATCGGGTAAACGCCTGTCTGCAATCCCGCGATTCCGACTGAACCTGCGGGAATTGAAGGCCTTGGGGATGATTTTCTTGGAGCGGCAATGTGCTTGGACATCCCGCCTAAAAAGGGAAAACCGGGAGCAAAACCTAGCATATACACCACATATTCGCCGCTCGTGTGAATGTCAATGACTTCCTCCGGAGAGAGCTGATTGAGCTTCGCCACCTCTTCTAAATCGGGCCCGAATTCACCGTCATAGCATACGGGAATTTCTACAATCCGGCGGCTGTTTTCATAGTCTTTGGCTATTTCCTTCAGCCGCTCTTCAACATCAAGCTTTACCTTTTCAAAAGGAGAGCTTATCCCTTTAGGCAATTGCTTGTACACTTCATACATATCATAAAATACCGTTAGACTTGTAAAAGCCGGGATACACTCAATGAATCCCGGAAATGGCTGTTCTTCTATCATAGCGGCCGCGGCATGGACAAGGCCGTTGACCTGTTCGTTTATTTCTTCTCCGAATCGGATCATCATCGCAGAATCACCGAGCTGTTCGATTTGACATACAGTCATCTTTCTCACCTCTTTTATTTCTCGTTCATCAGGAGGACGAGAGGTTACAGCACCGCAAGCGACTCGTCTCGAATATCTGTGATGAGCATATGCCCCGGCGCATGCGTGATGACCATTTCAGGTTTTACATTCATAGCCACAGCTTGCGGGGTTACACCGCATGCCCAAAAAACAGGAACCTCTCCTTCACGAATGGAAACGGCATCTCCGAAATCCGGTTTGTCCAGTTCCCCAATGCCGATTGCTCTCGGATTGCCAATATGAATCGGCCCGCCGTGCACAGCCGGAAAACGCGAGGTCACTTGTGCGGCCCGTACAGCCAGCTGTTCTGGAACGGGTCTCATGCTGACAACCATCTTTCCTTGAAACGCCCCCGCCGGAACACAATCGATATTCGTTTGATACATCGGGACGTTTGTCCCCTCATCAATATGCCGGACAGCTATTCCATTATTGATCAGCGCCTGTTCAAAAGAAAAACTGCATCCGATCAGAAAACCGACAAAGTCATCCTCCCAGTATGGCGTGATATCAGATACCTCTTCCGTCAAGATGCCCTGCCTATAGATACGGTACTTCGGGAAGTCCGTCCTAATATCAGCATCCGGCGCGGCCTGAGACGGCACAGGCGAACCTTCATCCGTCACATCCAGCACAGGGCATGGCTTTTGATTCCGCTGGCAAAACAGCAGAAAGTCAAACGCAAGGTCTTTTTTCAAAATCACAAGGTTCGCTTGGGCATAACCGCCGGCTATGCCTGCGGTCGGCCCGGTTATTTTTCCCTCTCGTATCAAGGCGCGTACATCCTTCGGCGCCATTTTATTTAATTGCTCCACCTTTATCAGCTCCACAATTTAGGAAGTTGTGTAAATAACGTGTAGACGCCCATTACAGCCATTACAACCACAACAAGTGCACCTGAAACGGTCAGCCAAAGCGGATGCTTATAATCACCGATAATTTTTTTCTTATATGCGGCAATCAGAAGCGTTCCGAGCGCAATCGGCAAAATTAAGCCGTTCAGTGACCCGACAAGCACGAGGATTTTCGCAGGCTGTCCGATTGTGACAAAAGCTAACGTAGAAACTACGATAAACCCGATAATAATCCCGCGCGAATTTTTTTCAATTTTTGGAGAAAAGGTTTTAAAGAACGAAACCGATGTATAAGCCGCCCCGATAACAGATGTAATGGCAGCGGACCACATGATCAATCCGAAAATTTTATAACCGACATTTCCAGCAGCCAGCTTGAAGACAGAAGCCGCCGGATTGCTTTCATCGATGTGCAGGCCTTTTGAAACAACCCCAAGCACAGCAAGAAAAAGAGCAATACGCATGACAGATGTAATTAAAATGCCGACAACTGAACTTTTTGTCACCTGCGGGATGGATTCCTTCCCTTTAATTCCAGCATCCAGCAAACGGTGTCCTCCGGCAAATGTGATATAACCGCCGACAGTTCCGCCCACAAGCGTGACAATAGCAAAAATGCTGATTTGCTCGGGCGCAATCGTATTTGCTACAGCCTCGCCAACAGGCGGAGCTGTTGTAAACGCGACATACAGAGTTAAAAGGATCATCACAAAACCGGCAATTTGCGTAAAACGGTCCATCGCTTTTCCAGCTTCTCTAATTAAAAAGATTAAAATGGCAACAACAGCACTGATCAAAGCGCCTGTTTCCGGTGTAATGCCAAACAGCACCTGAAGTCCCAGTCCGGCACCACCGATATTCCCAATATTAAAAGCCAGTCCTCCAAGCACGACGAGAGTGGCAATGAAATAACCCAATCCCGGAAGCACCATATTCGCAATTTCCTGGCCTCGTTTTCCAGAAACCGCGATGATGCGCCATACGTTGGTTTGGGCGAAAATATCTAA
Source organism: Bacillus vallismortis (assembly GCF_004116955.1). Lineage (NCBI taxonomy): Bacteria > Bacillati > Bacillota > Bacilli > Caryophanales > Bacillaceae > Bacillus > Bacillus vallismortis. The sequence continues at coordinate 3,074,938 of NZ_CP026362.1, forward strand.
AATAATAGAGATAATAATGACAAAACCGAAGCTTGCCGCGAGTGTGTTTGTAAATGTTGCGGTTTGTGTCAGGAATCCCGGGCCGACCGCGGATGTCGCCATTAAAAAGGCGGCCCCCATCAACAATGACCAGCTGCCCGCCTTTTTTCCTGCTGTTTTTTTCTGCTGCTCCATCTATTGTTCCTCCTTTATGTTGACTTCTGTGCTGAAATAGCGGCCACTTCAATGCCTGCCACTTTGAGTTCTTTTCTGATTTTTTGCGCAAAGGTCAGCGCGTGTGCTCCATCTCCGTGGATGCAAACGGTATCTGCTTTTAAGGACACATCATGGCCTTGCTGAGATTTAACCGCCCCTTCTTTCACCATTTTGATCACTTGGGTGACGGCGGCATCATCGCTTTCAATGAGTGCGTCCTGTTGGGAGCGCGGTGTCAGTGTGCCGTCGGCTTGGTATGTTCTATCGGCGAACACTTCATTTGCCGTCTGAAGTCCGATCCGTTCACCCGCTTTGACGAGCTCGCTCCCAGCAAGACCGAAAAGCACTAGGCCGGGATCAACCTTATAGACAGCTTTCGCAATGGCGTCTGACAGCTTTTGATCGACAGCCGCCATATTGTATAAAGCGCCATGCGGTTTGACGTGCTGCATGTGAAGTCCTTCTGCTTTTAAAAAACCCGAGAGCGCGCCAATTTGATAGACGACGAGATCGTACGCTTCCTCAGGTGAAATCGCCATATTGCGGCGGCCAAAGCCCAGTAAATCCGGCAAACCCGGATGCGCGCCGATTTTCACACCGTTTTCTGCGGCGAGCGCAACGGTTTTCCGCATGACACCGGGATCTCCTGCATGAAATCCGCATGCGATGTTCGCAGATGTGACATACTCTAAAATATCTTGATCAAGGCCTATCCTGTAGGCTCCGAAGCTTTCTCCTAAATCACAGTTCAAATCAACTTGAAACACAGAATCCCTCCTGCCAAAGCAAATGATTTGCTTGATGTATTTATTGTTCCGAAATTCGGAACGACTATTCCGAATTTTTGAACTTTGCTTTATTATAATTCAAACCTCTCAGTTTGTGAAATACTTTTGTTAGAAAACCTACCATGGACCCAGAAGAAAACCTGCCAAACTAAAAAAGAGCCCATCTTAGGACTCTTTTTTTTATAAAACCCAATGGCGAATCGCTTTCGCGACACCATCCTCAATATTTGTCTCCGTAACCCAATCCGCCGTTTCTTTCACAATGTCTTGCGCATTTCCCATCGCGACACCCAGACCCGCTTCTTTAATCATGGCGATGTCATTGAGGCTGTCACCCATCGCCATCACATTCTCCATCGTAAAGCCGAGTTTTTCAGAAACCTTCGCAAGAGCTGCGGCTTTGTTGATGCCAAGCGCGTTGACCTCAATGTTTGTCGGGCTTGAATTGGTGATTTCAAGCTCTTTGTTTTTTCTCAGCTCCTCCAGCACTTCGTTTCGGATGTCGTCATCCTCAATGTCAAAGCCGAATTTGAGCCATTCGTGATCCGTAATGTTTTCCGGAAACTCGCCTCTCCATACTTTATTTACAGTAGAAGCCCAGAAGTTCGTGTTGTGCTTGTTCCGCAAATCCCACATCATCTGAATATGATCTGTATGGAGCAGCTTACGTTCGACCAAGTTAAAATTCGAATCCCAAATTTCACTGCCGTTTGCCGTGATTAAAAAGGACGACAGCTTCAGCGATTCAGCCAGCTCCCGGCACGTCATCAGTGTCCGGCCCGTGCTGATCACCACGTACACGCCTTTATCCTCCGCTTCCCGAATGGCTTTACGGTTTTCATCCGAAATCAGCTGCTCGTCATTCAGCAGCGTTCCATCCATATCAATTGCGATCAGCTTAATATCCACATTTTCTCTTTGAACAGACATATATGTACCTCTCTTTATCTTTTAATTGTGCTTCTACCTATTCTAATACATTATACCCAGCGGGACAAAAAAGCGATTTCACATGTTTGAGGCACGCGAATAAAAGGAAAACAAACGGTGAGGTGATGATAGATGACAGAAAGAAAACAGCAAAATAAACCAAATGAAAATCCCGAACACAATGACTTAACCGATCCGATTCCAAACGAAGAGCTGAAGGAAAATATGGAGGATGAAAAACACAAACGGCAGCAAAGAGATGACTCACAAAGCGAACGGGATTACGATACAAAATAATTGAACCCCTCACAATTCGTTGTGAAGGGTTTTTTCACTTTTCGATATAGATGCCGATTTCAGCTTCAGCAACAGGCTGTCCGCTCACTGACGCCTTGGCATGTCCGAACACAAACCCGCGCCGGTTGCGCGTAACCTCAAACGCAAGTTCAAGCCGGTCACCAGGCATGGCCGCACCGAGCTTTTCCGCTTTCTTCACGGAAGACAATAAGCCCAAGCTGTTCTCACCTGTAATCCCTGTAAAAGCCGCGGTTTGCGCAAGTGCTTCAATCACAAGTGAAAACGGCATTTCTATTTGCGTGTCAGTGATAAACCAATCGTTTTCACTAATCAGCTTATACGCTTCCGCATATTTGCTTGGCTCGCTTTTCGTCACGCGATCAATGAACAAAAACGGATAGCGGTGAGGCAAAGATAATGGGTTCATATGATCTCTCCTTTTTTGACTATTATATATCAGCCTACAGCTGAACGATAGGATATATGGAAAAAAACGAAAAAGGAGACTGTTATGCCCAAAAACAGCTATCTAAGCTCATTCCCTATAACGAGTATCATCTTCCACTAAAAGAGATTTAGTTTTTCATTATTTCTATGCGGGACCCCATATATGAATCATTAATCCGTAGAACAAAACAAGATTTCGTCAGAATCGCCTTCAGTTGGTTCCCCTAAGCAGCAAACAATAAAACCAATAATTTGGCTTTACTCATCTGGTAAAGATCAGTTGTTTATAGAATGATGAAATAAGCGATAAGAACAGCACTTCTTTTAAAGAGCTGTTCTTAACCAAATTGCAGTTCATAACATTTTGTATTTTCCATAATATGTGATATATTCAATATATTACATATGTCTATTTAAGGAGGGATATCTAAAATTTAGAGTTCAACTAATTAAGTGAGTTTGGAATAACAATATCGCATATAAGTATTGTTTTTAGTTAGAATTTTTTTCTAGATTAACAGTTTTAAGATTTCGTTCATTGGTCTTAACAATTTTTTTCTTCGAAATATACATTAATGTCATGTTTTTGAGTTGTAATTTGATGATTTCTTCATGTTCTTTAAAAAAAGTAAATTTTAAACGCAAAGCATGGATGCATACGTAGATTTTTAATAATAGAAGTTAAATCTTTATTATTAGCTAAATTAACGATAATGTATGAAATTCCTGAGCCATTCGTTTCTAAAATTTGCAAGGCCTCTCTCACGGGAGTTCGACTAACCCCTAAAGTTTCAGCTAATTCGTCATCATTAATTCTTTCACCTGAACGCAGATTCCCTTCAACAATCCATTTTTGTAATTGATTAAAAACTATATCTTTGGCTGAAATTCTCGTTTTTTGTTTAGAATTTTTCGGTACTGGCATTACATACAACCTTTCTATTTTCTTAGCTTTACTAATATATTGAATATAGGATATTTAGGAGTGAGAAGCATGACAGACAGAGAAGTTAAGAGAGCTTTTTTTCTAATAACTGAAAATAGGTTTCATACTACATACCTAATTGATAAGTGGATGAAGGCTTTTGGATCTGAAAATGATTTTAAAGGAATTATGATTCGCGGCAATAAAAATGAAGTATCTCTTAAGGACAAGCTTTCAACCTTACCGAGCCTAACTATAGGTGATTTAGAAGAAATTTATGGGGAACTTAGTAATGCAGAGAAAGAAATGATCATGACTTACGGTGTTCCTAAAAATCACTTGCATTATGATAATAATGTCATATTAGCAGGAGAAGATTTGAACAGTAAAGAGACGAAAAACTGGCTTGAAAGTGTCGTGAGGCAATTTGATAAAGTTGTTTTTTTCATCTTTTTAGACGTAATGTTAGAAGATTGGTGGATTGAACTGACTAAAGGACAAATTATTAACGCTCATTCTGCTGTCTTACCCTTTGCCAGGGGAATGAATGCAATCGAGTCTATGGCATACAAAGGAGATATAGAGGAATTTAAAAAATCAGTGGGGGCTTCTGTACATTTTATCGATAATGGTATAGACACTGGTCCAATATTAATAGCAACTAGGATAACTAATCCATTCTTATATAGATCATTGGGTGATTTAAAAGGAGCCTGTTACCAGCTTGCTTTTGATTTATTAATACATCAAGCTTCAAAGATACATAGATTTAAGGAGAAAGAATTTGTAGGTATCAGCCCAGACAAGAGTATGATTGGGCCAGTTTTCTATTCTAAACATTTTTCAAATGAAATTCGTAAAATTGCAGAATTTAATTACTTAAATATGAAGAAAGAGGTGACTACAGTTTGATCTACGATAACGTTTTAGAACTTATCGGCAATACACCTATTGTTAAGTTAAATAATCTTGTTCCAAGCGGGAAGTCAGAGTTATATGCAAAACTGGAAGGGTTCAATCCAGGCGGAAGCTCTAAAGACCGTGTTGCAAGAAATCTCATAGAGGTTGCAGAAAAAGACGGAAAGCTAAAAAAAGGCGGAACAATTGTTGAATCCTCTTCGGGCAATTTGGCGATAGGTTTATCTATGGTTGCTAAAAGAAAAGGTTATAAAATGATTTGTATTGTAGATCCCAAAATAAGTGAAGTTAATTTAAGTTTAATTAAAGGTTTTGGAGCTCAGGTTTATATGGTTGACCATGCTGATAAAGATGGAAACTATCTGAAAGAACGGTTAAGAAAGGCGGAAGAACTTTCAAAGACACTTCCAAACTGTTTTTGGCCTAATCAGTATAATAATTCCGCAAATCCAGGGGCCTATATAGAAAGCTTAGCGGGTGAAATATATGATGATTTTAAAGGCGACCTTGATTGGATTGTTTGCCCTGTAGGAACAGCTGGGCTAATAACTGGTTTAACTAAGGGACTTAAACGTCTGATTCCTCGAGTAAAAACACTCGCAGTAGATGCTAAAGGTTCTGTTATTTTTGGTGGCCCTTCTGGTAAAAGACATTTAATAGGTATGGGAAATGCAATTGTACCTGGTAATTTAGAACCTCAATTATATGATGAAGTCGTTCACGTTGGAGATGAGGAAGCATTTTATATGACAAGGCAGCTCGCATTAGAAGAAGGATTGCTAGTCGGCGGTTCTTCTGGGGCATCGGTTTTTGCAGCTACGAATCTGATTCAGAAATTAAAAGAAAAAGTTAAAATTTTAACCTTATTACCTGATCGAGGAGATAGGTATTTCAATACAATATTTTCTGATCAATGGATTCAGAATAAAAACATGGACTTGGATGTTATTAAATTTGGTCAAAAAACCAAACTATATAATTATTAGGGAGGAATGTAGTTTGTTAACAAACATTAAAGCACCCGAAATAACCTATTTAAGTATGAGTGATGTTATTAAAGCTGAAGGAAACCAATCTGCATTGTATGTGGATTCTATTAAAGAAGCTCTCACTTTACATGCTGAAAGAAAGTTTGTACAACCTCTAAAACCATACCTAAGAGCTAATCAAAGTAAAGGACATATCGCTGACAGAATTATTGCTATGCCTGCACACCTGGATGAAATGAATATATCGGGTATAAAATGGGTCGGAAGCAAGAATGATAATCCTTCTAAAAGAAAAATAAGCCGAGCTAGTGCAGTAGTTGTATTGAATGATCCTGAAACAAATTACCCTGTATCTATCATGGAAGGTAGCTTGATAAGTGGAATGAGGACTGCAGCTGTTTCGGTTTTAGGAGCAAAACACCTTGCAAAAAAAAATTTCGCAGAAATGAGTTGTCTAGGTTGTGGTCAAATTGCTCAATTCCATGTCGAGTCATTTATTGATCATTTTAAAAACCTTAAAAAGATTAATTTATTTGATATTAACCAAGACTCAGCAAATTTATTAAAAGAAAAAATTGATGAATATGTAAGGCATAAAGGAGACAACAGATTTATTGAAGTTAACGTATGTGAAAATTTAGAGAAAACAGTAAGGAATGGAGAAGTTATATTAACTTGTACGGTTGCAGATACGCCATATATACCTTTTGAATGGATTTCAAAAGGAACATTCATTAGTAATGTTTCTATAATGGATTTTGAAAAAGAGACTTTCTTAAAAGCAGATAAAGTAGTAGTGGATGATTGGGACCAAGCTAATCGTGAAAAAAAGGTTATTAATCAACTCGTTTTAGAGGGAAAATTCTCTAAAGAACAGTTACATGGAGAATTAGGGGAAATCATAACAGGTAGGATTCCCGGAAGAGAGAATGAAAACGAAATCATTATATTAAATCCTATGGGTATGGCTATTGAGGATATAGCTTGCGCGTACAAAATTTTCAAAAAAGCAAAAGAACTTGGAATAGGTAAAACTTTGAGTCTATATTAAATGGTAAGGGGGGCAGATTATTATAGCTGCTCCCCTTTTACTCCGGCCTTACAATTCAATTATTTGTTATCCCCAACCTTTAAAAATGAACATAAGAATAATGAACAAGGTTCCTAATGCTTGATACTAACCAAAAGGGATACCCAACTGTTAAACCTTTAATATTTCCATTAGATAATAAAGACATGTTCCAGCTATAGCCAAAAATACAAGTGTTGTAACCATTAATAAATATCAATGAATCCTCTTCTTTGTATGCAATATATTACACAATAATATATAATATTCTCATAATTTAAACCATAAATCATAAGGAGGATCCAATGAACAAACTACCAGCACACCTATTTTTAGATGATTTAAAACTTGAGTATACTTCTATGAGTTTTTCAACTTCAACTGAAAAAGGGGCAGCTAATGTTGCTAAAGAATTGAATTTTAATGAAAGACAAATGGTCAAGACATTAATCTTTGAAACAGGCCAAAGTGAAAAAATTTTAGTAATGGTCGGAGGAGATCAAAATATTAAGTCAGGGAAATTGAAAAAAGCCGTAGGTTCAAAAAATATAAAAATGGCTTCGCCTGCTACTGTAAAAGAACTTACAGGTTACCAAATCGGATCAATCCCTCCATTTGGGTGGCAACCTACTCATTTTCGTTCATTTATAGACCGTACCCTAATGAAAGAAGATACACTTGGAGTGGGAGCTGGTGTTTGGGGAAATGAAATTATTATAACTCCCCAAAACTTAAAAAGGGCTTCTAAAGCCCAAGAAGTGGACATTGTTACAGAACAATAGAAATAATAAAATCGGCGTATATTGAGCCATTCTCAATGGCTCTTATTTATTTCGAGGATATCCAACTTAATGTGGTTTTGCCTAACATTTTATCAGGAGATGTTTTATAAGATCACTTTCTGAAGGATGATCAGAAAAACCAGTTATCATTCGATTTCCATCCTCCTATACCTAGCTGGGTGATACAGTAAAGTATAAAAATCGTTCTTTTCCTCTTTCGACAAGGCTTGCGCAGAAAGGACACGTCTTCATTTGATACTTCAGCCGTTAATAAGCATTCTCGCACACGAAATATGTAAACAGCCATATCAAAAAGCTGATCAAAATGGCTGGATATGATGTGGTGACGCCTAAATTGCTCGAGGATGTGTGAAGCTACACATTCCAGTTTACAAACATGAACGACTGAAAACAGGAGAAACCAATGATCAGGCAAAACGGAGGACAGCGCATCTTTATGGTTGGATGCAGCGCGGGCCGACGATCACATGGAATGCAGCAGTATGTCTGAGGTGAACGGAGATGTTGCGCTTCTCATCAAAATACTGCGGGATAAACAGCTCCCGATTTGGCGATATATCAATTTGATGCCCTACATGGCTTTGCCAATCCTGAGTCGGTTTATTTTGACAGGGCACTCTTTCTCAAAACACTCTCCCTCATCAAAAACGAGGCGGAAAAACCACCTCGTCCTATTTCATTAGATTGTTCTGTTAACGCGCACAAATGGTCATCAGTGACCTCAGTCGTTTTTTACTTTGCTTGTCTCATCTCACCGAACGGATAAAAGACGAGAGATTCAGTTCCGACGATCTCTTCATCAGAAGGCATACCCATTCCGTTTCTGCTATCCATCGAATTGAGGCGGTTATCTCCCATTACGAAATATTGGCCTGAAGGAACCTCAGCTTCGAAGTCACCTGTTAAGCTCACACCTATTTCTTTGGCCTCTTGTTGATGTTCCTTTAGGTACGGTTCTTCCACCTTTTTATCGTTTATGTATAGCTGATCATCCTTCATTTTTACACTGTCACCAGGCAAACCGATTAAACGTTTGACTGATGAACGGCCGCTCGTTTTGTCTTGAATGACTATAATGTCGCCTCTGTGAAAACCGCCTGTATATTTGGCTGCTTTGTCAACCAAAATTCTTTCTGAGTCTTGAAGCGTTGGAGCCATTGACAAACCTTCAACGAGAAAAGGCCTGTAAAACGCCATTCTAATCATCAAAATAAGTGCAGCGATCAAAACGATACTGACTACAACGATCCATCTTGTTTTTCTTTTTTTCTTTAATGTGATTTTTTTCGCATTCAATTTCCTTCACCCAATACCTTCCTAAGAATCCCAAATTATTATACAGCATTTGGATCTTCTTGGTTCGTTTTTTCGGATAGTTGTGTAAGGAAATTGATTGGCCGGGGCAACCATCCACCCCGCCCTATTTCATCACCATTTTCTCAAACGAGCACAGATTTCATCCGTCACCTCAGCCGTTGTGCTTTGTCCGCCAATGTCGCGTGTTTTGATGCCATCAGCCGTTACTTGTTCCAGGACATCAAGGATCTTCGCCCCCAGTTCTTCCTCCCCGAAATGGTCAAGCATCAGCTTCGCTGTCCAAATTTGGCCGATTGGATTGGCAAGGCCTTGGCCGGCAATGTCGGGAGCTGAGCCGTGAACCGGTTCGAACATAGATGGGTATTTGCCGGACGGGTTGATATTCGCGGACGGCGCAATACCGATGCTTCCCATCAAGCTTGAGCTGATGTCCGTTAAAATATCACCGAACAAGTTGCTCGCCACAATGACGTCAAACGTTTCCGGACGCGTCACAAAAAAAGCGGCCAGCGCATCAATATGCTGGGATGACGTTTCGATTCCGCTGTAATCAGCCGCAGTTTGCTGAAAGACTTCATCCCAAAACGGCATCGCGTGATAAATGCCATTCGATTTTGTCGCACTTGTCACATGGCCGCGCCGTTTTTTCGCCAATTCGAAGGCGAAGCGCATGACTCGTTCTGTCGCTTTTCTCGTAAATACAGCATTCTGGATGGCGATTTCATCGCCGCCTCTGTGAATGCGTCCGCCGACTTCACTGTACTCGCCTTCACTGTTCTCGCGAATCACCATAAGATCAAAATCATTTGGATGCAGAAGCGGCGACGTGATGCCTGCCATTTGTTTGGCCGGTCTCATATTAATGGAAAGCTCAAGCTCCCTCCGGATTTTCAGCAGAAGCCCCCATAACGAAATATGATCGGGAACCAGCTTCGGGTTTCCGACTGCTCCTAAGAAAACCGCTTCAAATTGAGTAAGCGTATGTATGCCGTCTTCAGGCATCATGTCGCCGTGCTCCATGTAATAATCACAGCTCCATGGAAAAGACGTAAATGAGAATGACAAACCGCCGTGCACCTCAGCCGCTGTATGAAGCACTTTCTCAGCAGCCGCCACAACCTCTTTTCCTACTCCGTCTCCCGGTATTGCCGCAATCTCGAATTGTTTCATTGTCATTCTCCTTCCCCTGTTATCGTAAGCGTTTTCTATTATACTAGAATGCGAGATGGTAAAAAAAGCCCGTGACATGCTGTCACGGGTCGTTTATTGATTCAGTTTCTTTAAAATGATGGCATGCAGCGGTTCATGAGACTGAATGCCGCACACCTCTTGAAGCACGCCGCTGTATCCTTTTTCTTCGATCAGCGCTTGCAGTTCAACCGCTTCAGGGTCATCGGTGAAATCGAAGCGCAGTGCTGCGGCAATCCCTTCCGCCAGTGCATTCGGCTCTTTTATTTTCTTTGCCGGGCCTACGAGCCTATCATTTTCTCCCAGTTTTCTGAGAGGTGATCTCGCTACGCGGGTCACATCGTCTGTAATGAATGGGTTTTCGAAGCGTCCGATGATTTTTTTGATATATTGTTCGTGTTCAGCTTGCTTAAAGCCATACGTTTTGACGAGGTAGTCACCGGTTTCAAGCAGTGCGGAATGAACGACACGGCGGATTTCCGGGTGATCGATTGCTTCTTTGACCGTTTTGAGCCCGCGCTGATAGCCGACATACGCTGTCACCGCGTGTCCGGTGTTGACTGTAAACAGCTTTCGTTCGATGTACGGCGTTAAATCATGAACAAACAGCGCGCCGTTTATGGCCGGTGTTTTTCCTTTAAAGCCTGATTCATCAATGACCCATTCAAAAAATGGTTCAACCGACACTTTGAGCGGATCTTCATGATGCTGAATCGGCACGATCCGATCAACGGCAGAATTTGGAAAACTGACCGTTTCACTGACGGACTCCCGCTTCGCCTCAGTTAAATGGCTGTATATCTCTTTCTTCAGAAAGCTGCTTCCTCCGATCATATTTTCGCAGGCAATGATATTCAGTGTGTTTGAAGCGTCTCTTCGTCTTAACCCTTCTGCGATAGAGGGAGCAATCAGCTTTAACACGTTCGGACCGACCGCCGTTGTGATGAGCGCCGCCTCATTGATTAGCCGATACAGCTCCTCCGGCTGGCTGCCGCTATTGATGGCGCTGACCGGGCCGATAACCTCTGATGAATGCCCCTCTTCTGCCAGCTCCACTGTGTATTCCTTTTTTTCATTGAGGAGGCTGACCATCGTGTCGTTCACATCCGCAAACACTACGTCATAGCCAGAGTGGTGAAGCAACGCGCCGATAAACCCCCTCCCGATATTTCCCGCACCGAAATGTAATGCGATCATGTCAGTTCACCTCGTTGAAAATGGCGATCAAATCTTCTTCGCTTTTAGCAGAGATCAGGCGTTCAATGTTTTCTTCTTCTGAGCAAATGATGGCGATGTTAGACAAAATGTCTAAATGCTCATTATTTTTGCCCGCAATGCCGAATACCACTTTTGCCGTGTTGCCTTCTCCGTACTCGACGCCGTCTGGAATCTGTATGATGGATATTCCAGAGTGAAGCACCTCGTTTTTCGCCTCTTCTGTGCCGTGTGGTATGGCTATAAAATTTCCCATAAAAGTAGATGATGTTTCTTCACGTTCAAACATTTTGCCAATGTAATCTGCTGTCACATAGCCGTTGTCAATCAGCGTCTGGCCTGCCATTTTGATGGCTTCTTCCTTTGATGATGCCGTTTGATTGAGTTTAATATTTTCCTTTGCGAGTACTTGCATGGGTATCACTCTCTTTCTATGAGATTACTTTTTAAGTTTTTCAAGCAGCTCGTCATATTTCGGGCTGTTTAAGAAGTTATCCACTGATATGTGTGTCGCGTTCGGCAGCTTCGCTTTCGCGCGATCTGTTAAATCTTTGTGTGTGATGACAATGTCCGCATCGCTTGGCAGAGTGTTAATGGCCGTGTTGGCCACACTAATATCCAGCTCCGCTTTTTTCACTTTGTTTCTTAAAATCGATGCTCCCATCGCGCTTGATCCCATTCCCGCATCACATGCGAAGATGATTTTGTTTACGCTTTCAGAAGACAGCTCAGACGCTTCCTCAGCTTTCGTTTGCTCCGCTTCTAAAACAGAGGCCGCTTGGCTTTTTTTCCCCTTCATGGACTGCATTTTTTCTGTTGCGGCAGCGAGGTCTTCTTCGCTTGCTTTTGAAGATTTCAGGATCACTGCTGATACGATAAACGAAACAGCGGCAGCGACCAATACACCCGCCAATACGCCGAAGTAGCCGCCTCTTGGCGTCATCGCCAGCAATGCAATGATGCTTCCCGGTGACGCTGCTGCGACAAGTCCGGCATGAAAGATCGTGAATGTTAAGAGTCCGCTTGCGCCGCCGGCAATCGCCGCCAGAATCAGGGCCGGTTTCATCAAAATGTACGGGAAGTAAATCTCGTGAATCCCGCCAAAGAAATGAATGATCGCCGCGCCGGGAGCCGTCGATTTTGAAGAGCCTTTGCCAAAGAACATGTACGCCAGCAAAATGCCGAGCCCCGGCCCAGGGTTTGCTTCTACTAAGAACAAGATCGATTTTCCCGTTTGGGCCGCCTGCTCGATTCCGATTGGACTTAAGATTCCATGGTTAATGGCGTTGTTGAGGAATAACACTTTCGCCGGTTCTACAAAAACGCTGGCTACAGGCAGTAAATTCGCGTGTACAATGACTTCTACACCGGCTGCCAGCAATTTGTTTAACGTCAGGACAACCGGGCCGATAGCGTAAAACGCGAGAATCGTTAAAGCCGCGCCGACAATCCCTGCCGTAAAGTTGTTGATGAGCATTTCAAAGCCTTGTTTGACTTTATCCTTTAATAATTGATCAGTCTGTTTAATGAGGTATCCGCCAAGGGGCCCCATGATCATTGCACCTAAAAACATCGGAATATCTGACCCGACAATCACCCCGATTGCCGCTGTCGCCCCGACGACTCCGCCGCGGTGGTCGTAAATCATTTTTCCGCCTGTATACGCTATCAAAAGCGGCAGTAAATATGTGATCATCGGGCTGACAAGTGTATTCAGCTGTGCATTCGGAAACCACCCCGCCGGAATAAACAGCGCGGTAATGATGCCCCACGCGATAAACGCGCCGATATTCGGCATGATCATTCCGCTCAAATAACTGCCGAAACGCTGCACTTTCACTTTCATGCCGCCTTGCTGTTGTTCTTGCTGCATATATAAACCCTCCCTGTTTTGTTTGTCGCTGTAAGATAGAAAAAGATGTTCAGAGAATCATGCTTCCCTTTGACTCTATGTTAAAACGCTTACACACTCTATACAATTGAAAGTAAAGAGGACTTTGGCATACGAGTGTGACAATTTTTTAAATAAAAAAAGGCTCCTGATTTCAGGAGCCTTTTCTCTTGCCTCTATAAATAATGTTGCCGTTTTGAATCACGTACTTGGCGATCATCCGCTCACTCACTATAAAAACGGGATAAGCGCACACAAGTGCAAAAATTGCCATCGGCACGTGCTGTACGACCGGCAGCATTGAGCCAACCGCATCGCGGAGGAGCAGCAAAAGATAAATAAGCAGCACAATCACTGCTAGTGACAGCAGCATCATCGGAGCTGATACTTTATATTCATAAAGCCGTTCCCGGCAGTGTCCGCAGCGAAATTGACAAGGCACGTTTGATGATCTGACCATGTCGCCTGTCAAAGGTTTGCCGCAGTTCGGACATTGTGTTTCTTTCATAGGGTATTCCTCACTTTCCATTCCATATGTCTATTATACCAGAGTCCCTTCTGTTTCGTTTTGTTGCTGTTCAACACATTTTCACATTTTTTATCATCTACTTACTTGTCTCTGCCTTTAAAATCCTCTACGCTTAAATAGATCTTAATGGAGGGGATGTATGAATGCTTCCGATTAATAGACAGCAGCACATACTGAAGTGGCTGAAAGAAGAAGGCGCGCTCAGAATTTCTGACATCAGCGCAAAATTCGGCGTTTCGGAAATGACCGTATACAGAGATGTCAACCAGCTTGTTCAGTCAAATCAGGTCATCAAAACGGCCGGCGGCATCACGCTCCCAGCCCAAATACCTCAAGCAGGTCATATGTGCAGCTATTGCCTGAAGCCGGTCAATCAGGCTTTTTCGGTTCAGCTGATTACGGTAAACCAAGACATTGAACAGCTATGCTGCGCACACTGCGCGTTTTTGCGCTACGCAGATAAAACGGAAGAGGTTTCACACTTGATTTGCCGAGATTTTCTGTTACACACAACGGTCAGTGCCGGTTCGGCTTATTTTGTGGTTAATGCTGAATTAAACCTGCACTGCTGCCAGCCGCAGGCGATTCCGTTTGCAACACTCGACCATGCCGAACGGTTTCAAAAAGGATTCGGCGGAGCCGTCCACACGTTCGACCAGGCGCTCGAAGACATGCTTCGAGACAGAAAAAAGCGCTGCACCTGCACCAAGACATAACACAACATATACAGCGGAAGGTGGTGTTTGAGTGATGAAGCGAAACAGATGGTGGATCATCCTTCTGCTTTTTCTTGTTTTCCTGCCGAAAACAAGCTTTGCTCACGCCTATATTGTTACATCTTCACCCGGCGAAAACAGCGAATTAAAAAGCGCTCCTGCACAGGTGGAAATTGAATTTAATGAACCGATTGAAGAAGGGTTTCATTACATTAAAGTCTATAATTCAAACGGCGACCGGGTGGATACAGATAAAACTGAAATCAAAAAAAACAACAATCACATCATGGCGGTGAAGCTGAAAAAGGATCTGCCTCGTGATGTATACAGAGCGGAATGGAATGCTGTGTCCGCGGACGGGCATCCGGTCTCCGGCGTCATACCGTTCAGCATCGGGAAAGCGGAAGGCGGATTCAGCACCCAAAAAGCAGCCGGTTCAGCGCTTAATCCGGCAACAGCCGCAGACCGTGCGATTCTGTATACAGCCTTATCTCTATTTATCGGGACGGTTTTTTTCCATCTCTTCTGGTATAAAGGAGATTCAAAACAACTTGCCAAACGGACGAGATGTATCCTCATCATCTCGATCACCGCATTGGGACTGGCGCTTTTGCTTCAGCTTCCGATTCAAATAAAAGCAAACGCTGGCGGCGGCTGGGGCAGCGCCTTCCAGCCGGACTACATCAGAGAAACACTTCTAAAAACAGCAGGCGGCACCATTTGGATCATTCAAGCCGCGCTGTACGTGCTGCTTACGCTCTCTGTCATTCCTGCGATACGCAAAAACCGCTTTTCGTCCTTCGGATATTGGACAGCGCCGCTCATTTTCTTTTTCGGCCTCCTGCTCGCCAAAGCGTTTACCGGCCATGCAGCGGTTGTTGAAGAAAAAGCAGTCGGCATTTTGATGGATTTCCTGCATTTATCATCCGCTTCCATCTGGGTCGGCGGAATAGCGGCACTCGTTTTGCTGCTCGCAAACGAATGGAAGCAGCCTGACAAAACGCTCGCATGGGAAACGGTAAGCCGGTTCTCTCCATGGGCGCTTACTGCGGTCGGCGTCATTTTGTTTTCAGGCTTGCTTAATGGATTTTTCATCATACGTTCGATGGATTCGCTGTTCCACACAGCGTACGGCCAAGCTCTTTTAGTGAAAAGCGGACTGTTTGTGTTGATGCTGGCCTTAGGCGCGGTTCATTTTCTGCTCACCAGAAAACAGCGCCGCGCAGGAATCAGCCGGACGGTGAAAGCGGAATGGGCAATCGGCATCGCTGTATTGATCACAGCGGCCGTGTTTACCAGCCTGCCGAGCCCGCCTGAGCCCGGGCCGGAACCGTTCTACCAAACCAAAGCGATTGGGAACGGGCAAAGCGTTTCTCTCAGCATCAGTCCGAATCAGCCAGGCAAAAACGTATTTGATCTGCGAGTCACCGACCATAACGGCGACCCGGTGAAAAACATCCAGCAAATCACGTTAACCGTTTATAAAACAGGTCTGTCAGGCAGCGAAAACAAAAACACCTTTCAATTAAAAGAGAAAGAAAATGGCGTCTTCCAGGATGAAAATCTGTCCATTAATGAAAAAGGAAACTGGAAGATCAAAGTCCACGGTTTGACCGGTGACTTTAACGAAATCAATATCATGTTTACAAAAACCAATTAAAGGAGTGTTTTATGTTGTTTAAAAAAATCGCATGTACACTATGTTCAGCTATTGTCGGCTCACTTTTATTCTTTACGGCCTCTGCCAGCGCGCACGTTACTGTAAAGCCCGCTGAATCCGCTGCAGGCTCATGGGAAACCTATACAATGAAGGTTCCTTCTGAAAAAAACCTGCCGACAACAAAGGTTGTCCTCAAAATGCCGAAGGATGTTGAGTTCCAACAATACGAGCCGATTCCAGGCTGGAAGGTATCTACCCAGAAACACGATGATCAATCAGTTTCTGTCACATGGGAAGCAACTGACGGCGGCATTCAGGAAGGACAGTTCCAGCGGTTTACCTTTGTTGCCAAAAACCCTGATAAAGCGGATGAAGCCGCTTGGGACGCATATCAATATTACAAAGACGGCAGCATTGTCGAGTGGACGGGTGACGAAAATGCCGATACGCCTCATTCCATTACACATATTACCGCCGCAAAGCAAGTAACAGATGAGCACGGCGCCACGAAAACGGAAGACGATTCCAAGGACACAGGCTCTTCGGCTCTCGACATCACAGCGATTGTGCTGTCTGCTGCAGCCATTATTTTATCTGTGGCAGCGCTTGTAAAGAAAAAGCGCGCCTAATGAAAAAAAGCGATCCAGAAGTATTTCTGGGTCGCTTTTTTGATTTATCCGCGTCCTGCCTGGAAGGAAGGATATTGTGTCATGCCGCCGTCCGCGAATAACGTGATGCCTGTGACGTAGCTTGATTCCTTCGAAGCAAGCCATACCGCTACTGCGGCGATTTCCTCCGGTTCGCCGATGTATCCCATCGGAATCATGCTTTCAACATCTGCTTTCTGTTTAGGGTCAGCGAATTTTTCGGCATTGATTGGCGTGTTGATCGCGCCCGGACCAATATTATTGACACGAATTCCCTTCGGCGCGTACTCCAACGCTAACGTTTCCGTCATTAGCTTAATCCCGCCTTTACTAGCCGCATAGTGGACAAATAACGGCCACGGAATCACTTCATGCACACTGGACATGTTGATGACATTTCCCTTGATTTCGTGTTCTACGAAATATTTAATCGCTTCCCTGCTTCCTAAAAAAGCGCCGGTTAAGTTCGTGCTGATGACTTTATCCCAATCCTTCAGCGGCATTTCGTGAGAGGGGACAGGATTTTCAAGACCTGCATTATTAATCATAATATCGAGTGTGCCGAACTCTTTAATGGCAGTTTGCACAATATGTTTTACATCTTCCTCTTTCGTGACATCACCTTGGACAATAACGGCTTCACCGCCCGCCTTGACGACCGCTTCTTTTACCTCGTTTGGATCCTGCTTGTTACTGTAGTAGTTGATCACCACTTTTGCTTGCTCCTTGCCAAAGCGAATGGCCATGGCTTTCCCAAGACCCGATGCGGCTCCTGTAATGGCAACGACTTTCCCTTTTAAATCCGGATACATCTTTATCTTCCTCCAATTGTTATGAATTTGTTTTGGCGATTCCTAAAAATATGGCTGCCGCAATAATCAGGGCAATCCCAATTCCAATCCCTATAAGCTGGCGTTTTGTTTTCTTTTCACGCAGGATGAATATGCCGCCAAGCGTTGAAATGACAATTCCCATTTGTGAGAGGGAAAAGCTTGTCGCGACACCGACCTTCGGCTGAGAAATAAACAAAAACATATTTCCGCCTGCCCAGATTAAACCCGGGAGGATATTTCTGACTGCATATTTGTTAAAGGGTTTGTGCTTGTAGGTTAAAGCAAGTCCCCCGATTACCATCCCGATCGCCTGCGGCAAAAGAGCCGACCAGCCCGACACGTTGAACAACCTGGCAACGACCACATAGACCAAATAACCAAGCGTTGAGACAAGAAGAATCAATATGCCCTTTTTTAAATTGCTTGGCTCTCCCTCTTTTTTGCCTTTCTTATCTTCCAATGACGCGAGAATGATTCCCACGATGATAAAGATCAGAGCGAGAATGCCAAGCGTAATCGCAATTGGTGTAGACCATTCGCGAAATACAATCACACCAAACAGCGAGGTTGAAACGAGCTGCATTCCGGTGGAAATCGGCATTGTTTTGGACACACCCATCAATTCAATGCTTTTCAGCTGGTTTGCCTGTCCAAGAGACCAAAATAACCCGGATACGATTCCGACAATAAAAATACGCAGTGACAGAGCGGGCTGAACAAAAAAGTAAATGACGATAGACACAATGAGCGCCCCGATCGTCGTTCCGAGAGTCTGGCTGTACGGCCCGCCGCCTAATTTCACATTGAAGAGAACAATGCTCCCCCAAAACAAAGCCGGGAGAAGAGCCAATAATAAATCCATTGTTGGGGAACCTTCTTTCAAAATGTATTTGCTGTTATTTTGGCTGGAATTGTTGTGATTATTCGCCGGAACACAAAAAGAGCTGCCGGAAGATCCGGCAGCTCTAGGAGCTTGCATTTTATTACAAACCGATGGACATATATTTTGTTTCAAGGTAAGGTTCGATGCCTTCCGAACCGCCTTCGCGGCCGATTCCGCTTTCTTTCATTCCGCCGAATGGCGCTTGAACCGCTGACGGCCCGCCATCATTCCAGCCAATAATGCCGTACTCGAGATTCTCGGAAATATAGATGCCGCGGCGGTAGTTTTCTGTGAAGAAGTAAGCAGCCAAGCCGTACGGGGTATCGTTGGCAAGCTCAATCGCTTCATCAATATCAGAAAATGTGACGATCGGTGCAACCGGGCCGAATGTTTCCTCATGCATGATATTCATTGACGTATCCACATCGGTGAGCACTGTCGGGTTGACGAAGTAGCAGCCTTTGTCATCGTTTCGGTCATACGTGCCCCCTGCAAGAACCTTCGCTCCTTTTTCAACAGCATCATCAATTTGGCTGACGATTTTTTCAAAGCCTCTTTTGTTGATGATCGGGCCGACATTGACGCCTTCTTCAAGTCCATTTCCGACTTTCAGCTTAGACACTTGCTCGCTCAGTTTCGCAGCAAATTCATCTTTGATGGATTCATGAACGATCAGGCGGTTGGCACATACACAGGTTTGGCCCGCGTTGCGGTATTTGGACACCATCGCTTGTTCAACGGCAAGATCAATATTTGCATCCTCATCCACGATCAGCGGTGCATGTCCGCCGAGCTCCATAGAGAGATGTTTCACGGTGTCCGCACTGTTTTTCATGAGGATTTTCCCGACCGGCGTTGATCCTGTGAACGTGATTTTGCGGATTTTTGGACTGCTTGTGAACACGTTCCCGATTTCTTCGCCGTCGCCAATGACAACCTGCAGAACATCTTTTGGAATGCCCGCTTCATATGCGAGCCGCGCAAGCTCATAGGCAGACAGCGGTGTGTCCGGTGCCGGCTTGATGATAAACGTACAGCCGGCGGCAAGAGCAGGCGCCGCTTTGCGTGTAATCATCGCATTCGGAAAATTCCATGGCGTGATGGCAGCAACCGGGCCGACTGGCTGGCGTGTGACGACAATTCGTTTGCCGGTTGTCGGAGCAGGAACCGTTCTTCCGTATACACGCTTCGCTTCCTCTGCGAACCATTCGATATAACCTGCGCCATATAGGACCTCGCCGACCGCTTCCTGATACGGTTTTCCGTTTTCCTTTGTAATTACATTTGCAAGTTCTTCTTTATGTTCAACAATCAGCTCATACCATCTTTTCAAAAGAGACGCTCTTTCATTCGCTGATGTTTTGGACCACGTTTTAAACGC
Source organism: Bacillus vallismortis (assembly GCF_004116955.1). Lineage (NCBI taxonomy): Bacteria > Bacillati > Bacillota > Bacilli > Caryophanales > Bacillaceae > Bacillus > Bacillus vallismortis. Next base: position 3,094,559 of record NZ_CP026362.1, read on the forward strand.
TTGATGTGAACGTTCAATGGCTTCTTCTACTTCTTGGGCGGATTGCTGGGGAATCGTTTTGATCTCCTCGCCCGTAGCCGGGTTGTAGACCGTTAATTGATCTGGCATATTGAACATTCCTTTCTGTTTTATGATTACTTAAAATGATAGCAGACCCAGCCGTTTTCTTTCCAATGATTACGCTCGCAGGCCCGCCTCCAAGATGCTGAGCCCTTCATTCAGAAGGCTGTCTGAGATGACGAGCGGCGTCAGAAAGCGAATCATATTGATTCCCGCTGTCAGCAAAAGCAATCCGTTTTGATTCGCATACGCCGCAATCCCTGCCGCTTTCGCCTTATCAGGCTCTCGCGTGTCCAGATCCTTGACGATTTGATTGCCGCCATTGCCCCGAGTCTCCCGGATATCACCGATGACGGGGATTCTCGCTTCCATTCATATGCCTTTCTTTGAATCATTTTGCCAATTTCTTCAGATCCCTCATTCAGCCCTTCTTCTTCAATGATATCCAAAACAGCTAAAGCCGCCGCACACCCGAGCGGGCTGCCTCAATACGTGCCGCCCAGCTCCCCGGGCGCCGCCGCATCAAGCAGTTCCGCACGGCCGATCACACCGCTTAACGGGAGGCCCGCCGCTAGTGATTTAGAAACCGTGATCATATCAGGAACAACATCAAAATGTTCAATGGCGAAATAAGTGCCTGTTCTGGCAAAACCGGTTTGAATTTCATCAGCTATATGGTTTTGCCGCCGGAGCTATTGCGGACATATAAACAGCGGGGCTATGATTTGCAGACATGCTCCTCGCTTACGCAGCGCGCCCTGCAGGAATTTATCGAATCCGGAGAAAATATCAGAAGCATATTAAGAAAATGAAGCAGCATTATAAAGAAAAGAGAGAGCGCCTGATCACCGCTTTAGAAACAAAGTTCAGAGGAGAGGTATCCGTACAAGGGGCAAATGCGGGACTGCATTTCATCACCGAATTTCATACAAGCCGCACCGAACAAGACATCATGGCACATGCCGCCGGCCAGCAGCTCGAAATCTTCGGAATGAGCCGGTTTGGCTTGAAGGAAAACAAGCGGCAAACAGGCCGGCCCGCTCTGATTATCGGCTTCGCGCGATTGAAGGAAGAAGACATTCAAGAGGGTGTCGAGAGGCTGTTCCGTACTGTTTACGGGCATAAAAAAATCCCCGGTACAGGGGATTGATTCACCAGCGGTCCTGGTCCACATTCAGTACGGCTTCAAGCAGGCCGGGAAACGCCTTTTCAAGGTCTTCAGCACGAAGCGAATAATACCGGCGCTTCCCTTCTATCCGAACTTGAGCGATGCCTGATTCTCTCAGTACTTTAAAATGATGCGACAAGGTCGACTTGGCAACCTGTACATCCGCACAGGTGCCGCACGTTTTTTCTTTCGCTTCAGCTAATTGCTTGACGAGCTCTAAACGAAGCGGATCACTCAGTGCGTGAAGAACCTTTGTCAACTGCAACGTTTCTGTTTCTGGATGGTTTGGAATGTTCATGACACAAATGTATCACACAACAATTAGAATGACAATTTTACTATTTGAGGGTTTTTCCTTTACCTCATTTTGAATACATGATACAGTTAGTTCGATGAAATTCGAACAATAAAATCAGCATAACGATGGAGGAGATTGACATGATCGTATTACAAGCTTACATCAAAGTAAAACCAGAAAAACGCGAGGAATTTTTGAACGAGGCGCAATCGCTTGTTGAGCATTCAAGAGCTGAGGAAGGCAACGCGCAATACGACCTATTTGAAAAAGTGGGCGAAGAAAATACATTTGTGATGCTTGAGCAATGGAAAGATGAAGCGGCGATGAAATTCCACAATGAAACTGCGCATTTCCAAGGATTTGTCGCAAAAGGAAAAGAACTGCTGAGCGCTCCTCTTGATGTTGTCCGCACAGAACTTAGCGAGTAAAGAAAGGGTGTCCCATATGAATGAAGTCATTAAATCATTAACAGACCACCGTTCGATTCGCAGCTATACAGATGAGCCTGTATCCCAGGAACAATTGGACCACATCATTCAAGCGGTGCAAGCAGCCCCAACTTCGATCAACGGACAGCAAGTGACTGTGATCACAGTGCAGGATAAAGAACGCAAAAAGAAAATCTCCGAGCTGGCAGGCGGACAGCCTTGGATTGATCAGGCTCCTGTTTTCCTTCTGTTCTGCGCAGACTTCAACCGGGCTAAAATCGCGCTTGAAGATCTGCATGATTTCAATATGGAGATCACAAACGGTTTGGAATCTGTTCTTGTCGGCGCCGTAGACGCTGGTATCGCCCTTGGCACAGCGACAGCAGCTGCCGAATCCCTCGGATTGGGCACGGTACCGATCGGCGCGGTTCGCGGAAACCCTCAAGAGCTGATTGAACTGCTTGAGCTTCCAAAATACGTGTTCCCTGTATCCGGTCTTGTCATCGGCCATCCCGCAGACCGTTCGGCGAAAAAACCGCGTCTTCCACAGGAAGCCGTCAATCATCAGGAAACCTATTTGACTCAAGATGAGCTGACGTCCCACATCCAGACATATGACGAGACGATGTCTGAATATATGAAAGAGCGGACAAACGGAAAAGAAACAAGAAACTGGTCACAGGGCATCGCATCCTATTATGAGCGCCTGTACTATCCACACATCCGTGAAATGCTTGAAAAACAAGGATTTAAAGTTGAAAAATAAGCCTCACCCGGCCTGTCGGATTTTCCGGCGGGCCTTTTGATTGTCCGGTTAAAATCCATTGACTTCTATTTCGTTTATTTGGTAAAATTTTTTCATTGTTACTCATTGGTTTTGTGTGAACCAATGGGTTTTCTAATGTTCAGGAAAGAAGGAAGCCATGAGATGCTTGATAAAAAAACAGATATCTTGTTAGCTGCGAGAAAGCTGTTTTCGGAGAAGGATTTTACGTCAGTTTCCATGCAGGCGATCGCAGAAGAATGTAAGATGTCAAAAGCTTCGATATATAAGCTGTTTCAGTCTAAGGAAGATCTGCTTTTAGAGCTGCTGGCATTTAACCAGAAGCAAATGGTGGCGGCGGCCTCAAGACTTCAGGAAAATACCGAGCTGACACCGGAGGAGCGTTTGATGCAAAAGGTCAAAATGGAGCTGGAAGGCTTTAGGCGGAATCAGCAATTTTTCAATATGCTGACCTACGGAGACCCCAAGCTGCATAATAACCGGGTCAAACAGCATATCCATCAGACCAGATCAACGATTATCCGCTGGCACCGCGATTCGCTGATTCAGGCATATGGAGAAACCATTCTCCCGTTCGTGTGGGATTTGGTCATCATTCTTCACGGCATGATGCGTGAGTTTGTCATGCTGATCAAAATAGAGGAAAAACCGCTTGAGCTTGACCCAATCGCAGCGTTTATCATCAGCACCCTCAATCAGCTTGTCAAAAACAAGGAAACCCGGAAGTCTCTCCTTCCTCCAGAAGCCATCGAGCTTTATATTCATTCAGCATCCTCCTGCAAACCAAAGGATAAATCAGCCCTGTTGTCGGAAACCCTGAAAGAATTACACCAAGGCATCTCTTCCCTGCCCGCCGCGGACTATGACGTAGATGAATTGACATCCGCAGCCGCCATGCTGGAAGAAGAAGCGAAGAAGGAAGAACCCCGCGCTTTTTTGCTCAAATCACTGATTGGCTATCTGGAACAAACCGGTGTTTTAACACAGCCCGTTTCGATGTTAAAAACACTGTTAATTACGTAAAGAAAAGAAGGGATATGTATTGGAAAAAAGTATTGCACCAAAACCTTTTAACCGTTCTATCATTGTCGGCATTTTATTAGCCGGGGCGTTTGTCGCGATCTTGAATCAGACGCTGTTAATTACCGCGCTTCCCCATATTATGAGGGAATTCAATGTAGATGCCAACCAAGCGCAATGGCTGACAACTTCATTTATGTTAACAAACGGGATTTTAATTCCGATCACCGCGTTTTTAATTGAGAAATTCACGAGCCGGACGCTGCTCATTACAGCAATGAGCATTTTTACTGCCGGAACAGTTGTCGGAGCGTTCGCGCCGAACTTTCCGGTTCTTCTGACAGCGCGTATCATTCAAGCAGCTGGTGCCGGTATTATGATGCCGCTCATGCAGACCGTATTTTTGACAATCTTTCCGATTGAAAAGCGCGGCCAAGCGATGGGTATGGTCGGATTGGTCATCTCGTTCGCGCCTGCGATCGGACCAACGCTTTCCGGATGGGCAGTCGAAGCTTTCTCTTGGAGATCTCTGTTTTATATCATTCTTCCATTTGCTGTGATTGATTTGCTTCTTGCCAGCATCCTAATGAAGAACGTGACGACTTTAAGAAAGACACAGATTGATATTTTATCAGTCATCCTATCGACATTTGGATTCGGCGGCCTTCTGTACGGCTTCTCAAGCGTCGGCTCTTACGGCTGGACCAGTTCAACCGTCTTGATTTCACTGCTGGTGGGTGTCGTCGCACTGATCTTGTTTATTACGAGACAAATGAAGCTTGAAAAACCGATGCTGGAATTCCGCGTCTTCACGTTTGGCGTGTTCAGCTTAACAACACTGCTTGGAACGCTTGTCTTTGCACTATTGATCGGTACGGAAACCATCCTGCCGCTTTATACACAAAACGTCAGAGACGTCACAGCTTTTGATACAGGACTCATGCTTCTTCCGGGAGCCATTGTGATGGGCTTCATGTCACCGATCATCGGCAGAATCTTTGACCGTGTCGGCGGAAGAGGGCTGGCGATCGCCGGTTTCTGCATCATCTTCCTGACATCGCTGCCGTTTATGCAGCTGACCGACCATACGTCACTCGCTTGGATTGTTGTGTTGTATACCGTTCGTCTCTTAGGTACCGCCATGATCATGATGCCGGTGACCACTGCCGGAATCAACGCGTTGCCGCGCCACCTGATCCCGCACGGAACAGCGATGAACAACACCATCCGCCAAGTCGGCGGCTCGATCGGAACCGCACTATTGGTATCCGTCATGAGCAACCAAGCGGCACACGCAGGCACGACAAATGCGAAACACGCAGCCCTGCACGGCATGAACGCCGCATTTCTTGTGGCAGCCTGCATCGCGCTTGCCGGCTTCCTTCTCTCTTTTACATTAAAGAAACCTCAGCGCCCTGCCGAACAGCAGCCGGCACGCTGATCCATAAAAAAAGAGCCCCGCTTTTAAGCGGAGGCTCATTTTTTTACTTCTCTAAACCGTCTTTCACTTCTTTAATCATTTGCGTCATAGACTCAAGTCCGCCTCCTGATAAGTACCAAGTAGCAGAATCAAGGTAAACGACGTGATCATTTTTCACTGCGTTTACGTTTTTCACATAATCGTTTTCAACGACTTGTTTTGTAGATGATGTTTCTCCGATCGCTGTGCCGCGGTCAATGACAAACAGATAATCCGGGTTCGTTTTTGAAATGTACTCATAAGAAACGCTTTGTCCGTGAGTAGACGCTTTGATGTTTTTATCAGCCGGTGTCACGCCGAATACGTCGTGAATCAAGCCGTATCTTGATTTAGAACCGAACGCGCTGATTTTTCCGTCGTTCGCCATGATGACAAGACCGTTTTTGTTAAGCTTTTCAGCTGTTTTCTTAAGGTCTGCAATTGAGCTATCAATTGTTGCAAGTTCATCTTTCACTTCATCTTCTTTATCAAAGATCTTACCGATTGTTTCCGCGTCTGACTTAAATGACTCCATGTATTTCGCTGTGTCCACGCCAAGGTAAATCGTCGGCGCGATATCAGAGAATTCTTTGTATGACTCAGATTGTCTTCCTGAAATAATGATCAGGTCAGGGTCTATTTCAGCCACTTTTTCAAAGTCAGGCTCTTTTAAGCTTCCCACATCAGCATATTTGTCATCTTTGAATTGGGACAGATACTTAGGAAGGGCTTGTTTCGGCAGGCCCGCCACTTTATCATCAAGACCGAGTTTATCTAACGTATCTAAGCTTCCAAAATCAAATACGACGACTTTTTTAGGATTCTTTGGCACTTTTGTGCCGTCTTTATCCAGCTGGTGTTTCACTGTGATTTGTTCATTCTTTGAATCAGAACCTTTGCTGCTGCTTGTGCTTTGGTTTCCGCATGCGGAAATGACAACTGCCGTTACCAACGCGATGAATAGTAATGCGAACTTTTTCATGCTCCTCACCTCTTCTATATATTAAGAAAAATAAACACCTATTCTTTGATGATCAATTGTCTGAATCGGGATGGTCATATCGTAAATTTCCTCAAGCACAGAGGTTTCAATAATCTCCTCAGGCGGCCCCTCTTTTACGATTCGGCCGTTCTTCAAGGCCACGATATGATCGGAGTAGACGGATGCGAAGTTGATATCATGAATCACAATCACGATTGTTTTTCCTAGCTCCTCTACCAGCCGTTTCAGCAGTTTCATAATTTCAACTGAATGTTTCATATCCAGGTTGTTCAGCGGCTCATCCAGAAAAATATAATCGGTGTCCTGGGCAATGACCATTGCGATAAATGCCCTTTGGCACTGTCCGCCGCTCAGCTGATCCAGATATTTGTCCTGAATGTCTTCCAGCTTCATATAGCCGAGCGCCTGGTTGATATGAACCCAGTCATCCTCTGTCAGCCGGCCTTGTGAGTACGGAAATCTGCCGAAGCTGACAAGATCTTTGATGGTGAGCCTAATGTTGATTTGGTTCGCCTGCTTCAAAATGCTCATTTTTTTAGCAAGCTCTTTACTGTCGCAGGATCCAATCTCTTGGCCGTCTATGAAAATCTCGCCGGAGTCTTTTTTGATCAGGCGGCTCATCAAAGACAGCAGCGTGCTTTTGCCAGCGCCGTTAGGCCCGATAAACGAGGTGATTTTGCCTTTTTGAATCGTGACTGACGTCTCTTCAAGGACAACTTTCCCCCCATATTGTTTGCTTACTTTTTTGACCTCTACCATGATTTATTCTCCTTTAACAGCAAGTAGATAAAATAAATCCCGCCGGCAAAATTGATAATGACGCTCAGCGTCGTTGAGAAGGTAAATACTTTCTCAACCACAAACTGTCCTCCCACCAGCGCGATGATGCTGATCAAGACGGAGCCTGCGATTAAGTATGAGTGCTTATATGTATTCAAGAATTCTCTCGCCAGGTTGACGACAAGAAGCCCTAAAAACATAATTGGCCCGACTAGCGCTGTTGAAACAGAAACAAGGATCGCAACCACGACCAGCATCTGCTTCACCACTTTGTCGTAGTCAATGCCCAAATTCACGGCGTGCTCGCGACCGAGCGACAGCACGTCAAAAAACTTCGTAAAACGCCAGACATAAACGCCTGTCAGCAGGAAGATGATGAACGCAAGCCATAACAAATCCGTATTAATGTTGTTAAAGCTGGCAAACATCTTGTCCTGCACAACTTGAAACTCATTCGGGTCAATCAGCATCTGCATAAAGGAAGACAGGCTGCCAAACAGCGTGCCAAACACGATGCCGACGAGCAGAAGGAAAAAGATATTTCTCCCCTCTCCCTTGAACATGAGCTGATACAAAACTAGAGAAAACACGATCATCAGCAGAACAGAGATGATAAAGTTCATGTTTTTATTCATGATGACCATATTTGCAGAACCGAACAAAAAGATGATGCCGGTCTGAATCAGCATGTAGAGAGAATCTAGGCCCAAGATGCCCGGTGTCAGAATGCGGTTGTTCGTAATCGTTTGAAAGATCATCGTCGAAAACGCAATCGCTCCCCCCGTCAGCACAATGGCGGCGACCTTTTTGATTCTTCTCGGCAGGGTGTAATCCCAATTGCCTACATCATAAAATAGAAATAAGCCGATACATACAATGGATAAACCAACGAGCAACGCAATTTTCACCTGGTTACGCATACGCTTTTCTCCTTAACAGCATAAACAGGAAAATGCCGCTGCCGATGATTCCGACCATCAGGCCAATCGAGATTTCATAAGGGAAGATAATGATTCTGCCCAATATATCACAAAACAGCACAAAAACCGCTCCCAACAGCGCCGTGTGCGGCAGGCTGTTCTTCAAATTGTCTCCTCTGTACATCGATACAATATTCGGGATGATTAAACCGAGAAACGGAAGCATACCGACAGTCAAAATGACAAGAGACGTGATCAGGGACACGATCATGAGCCCGATGTTCACAACTCGTTTATACTTGAGGCCGAGGTTGACAGAAAAGCTTTCTCCCATACCGGCCACTGTAAATTTATCCGCATAGAAATAGGCAATGATGACGAGCGGAATACTCAGATAAAGAAGCTCGTATCTTCCTTTCACGACTAAAGAGAAGTCTCCCTGAAGCCATGATGACACATTTTGGATCAAGTCATATTTATATGCGATAAATGTCGCGATGGAACTGACGATATTCCCGAGCATTAAACCGACAAGCGGAATAAAGATGGTGTCGTTGAACTTGATTCTTTCAAGAATTTTCATAAACAGAAAATTCCCTGCAAGGGCAAAGACAAACGCGACCAGCATTTTGATTAAAGGACTGGCAGATGTAAACAGCAGCAAAGAAATTAAAATGCCAAGCCTCGCCCAATCCACCGTGCCCGCCGTTGTTGGTGACACGAATTTGTTTCTGCTGATCTGCTGCATAATCAAACCGCAAATGCTCATGCTTAAGCCCGCGATAAGAATGCTGACCAATCGCGGCAAACGGCTTGCAAACAGCGTTGATGCCTCTTGTTTGCTTAAATCGAAGAGATCAAGCGGCGACAGATCTTCTACGCCGATAAACACAGATGTGATTGCTAATATGATAAGTAGAATAAATAAGTAACGTAGCTTCATGCTGCCTCCTTACAATCCTTACAGCAAAAAGAACGTATCTCCTACTTCCGCAAGGACTCAAAACAATATGGCCATATAGTAATTGATTATCATTATCATTTACAATATTACCATTTTTCTAGTTTTAGTCAATATTCTTTCAAAATATTAATGTAGTCATTTATTCAATTTTACTAATCATTCGATTCATTTTCCATCCCAAATCGTTAGGCTGTTTACCATATTTATCTTTACCACGCATGTATGCGGTCAGTAAACCTGACATTAATCCTCGTGGGAAACACAAATGTTCATTACAGAAAGAAATTATCCTTGATTTACAGGACTGAAAGAGAGATAATGTATACTAAATTTATTTGAAAATTTTAAACATTAGGAGATGTGAACATGAAGGTCGTTAAATTCGGAGGCAGCTCACTTGCTTCAGGTGCCCAACTTGAAAAGGTGTTTCACATCGTAACCTCAGACCCGGCACGGAAAGCTGTCGTCGTTTCAGCTCCGGGAAAACGCTATGCTGAGGATACGAAAGTGACTGATCTCTTAATCGCATGTGCAGAACAATATTTGGCATCAGGCAGCGCCCCTGAATTGGCGGAAGCTGTTATGGAACGGTATGCCCTCATCGCCAATGAGCTTCAGTTGGAGCAAAGCATTATCGAAAAAATCCGCGATGATCTGTTTACGCTTTTAGAAGGAGAGCAAAACAATCCCGAGCAATATCTTGACGCAGTCAAAGCTAGCGGAGAGGATAACAACGCCAAGCTGATCGCCGCCTATTTCCGCCATAAAGGCGTCAAAGCGGAATATGTCAACCCGAAGGATGCCGGCCTTTTTGTGACAAATGAACCCGGCAACGCACAAGTTCTTCCTGAATCCTATGAAAATCTCTATCGTCTTCGGGAACGTGACGGCCTTATTATTTTTCCCGGTTTTTTCGGGTTCAGCAAGACTGGCGATGTGATCACATTCTCACGGAGCGGTTCTGATATTACGGGTTCCATTCTTGCCAACGGGCTTCAAGCCGATTTGTACGAAAACTTTACAGACGTAGACGCTGTGTACTCTGTCAATCCGTCCTTCGTTAAAAATCCCAAGGAAATCAGCGAGCTGACATATAGAGAGATGCGGGAGCTGTCCTACGCGGGGTTTTCAGTGTTTCATGACGAAGCGCTCATTCCGGCGTTTAGAGCGGGGATTCCCGTGCAAATCAAAAATACGAATAACCCGTCAGCCCAAGGCACCCGCGTCGTCAGCAAGCGGGATAACACAAACGGCCCTGTCGTCGGCATCGCCAGCGATACAGGCTTTTGCAGCATTTATATCAGCAAGTATTTAATGAACAGAGAAATCGGATTTGGCCGCAGAGCCCTTCAAATCCTCGAGGAGCATGGTTTGACGTATGAGCATGTTCCATCGGGTATTGATGACATGACCATCATCTTGCGCGAGGATCAAATGGATACTGCCGCCGAACGCAGCGTGATTAAACAGATCGAAAAGGACCTGCAGGCCGACGAAGTCATTGTCGAGCATCATCTCGCACTGATTATGGTTGTTGGAGAAGCGATGCGCCACAATGTCGGCACAACGGCAAGAGCGGCCAAAGCATTATCAGAGGCAAATGTGAATATTGAAATGATCAATCAGGGATCTTCTGAGGTAAGCATGATGTTCGGCGTAAAAGAAGCCGAAGAAAGAAAAGCCGTTCAAGCGTTATATCAGGAATTTTTCGCGGGCGTGCTGATCTCTTAGTTACATAAATAGCGGGCGCAAACATCCCGCTATTTTTTATGCGGCCTGGCTCATAGCCAAATTGTCCATTTTTTCTCTTGTCCACTAATGGCCCTGTCAAATGGATCTGTTGCGCATATCTTATAGTATCCATGATAGGGAGGTGGAGCCTTATGTCAGGATACACTGGCGGCGGCGGTTACAATAATTCATTCGCTTTAATCGTTGTATTGTTTATTCTTTTGATTATTGTTGGAGCGGCATATGTAGGCAGCGGCTTCTACTAAACCTTTTTCACTTACCTCATAGGCGCCGTAAGACTAAAATTAGTCTTACGGCGTTTTTGTTTTGATATGTCTATACCCAATCCTCTTCTGGCCATTGCGCATATAATAAGGTAATCTCACAAGGAGGTGGCACAAGATGTCAGGTTATGGAGGAAACTCATTTGCTTTGATCGTTGTGTTATTTATCCTCTTGATTATTGTGGGTACTGCGTTTTATAACGGAGGATACTAAGAAAATATTCTCCATGGAAGGGCAGCGCCGAAAGAGACATGTCTTGCGGCGCTGTTTCTGTAAAAAACCCCTTCTCGCAATGAGAAGGGGCTGGTTTTTATGTCATTCCTCTTTCCGCCACATGAAAGTCGGGTGCTTCCGCGTTAGCAGAGACGCCGGCTGCTGTAAAAATCGCAGCTGCGGCTAAACAAATAACAAACAACTTAGATTTCAATTTCATACAAACCTTCACTCCTTTGTATTTGTTTTCTTGCCTCTTCAACTTGTAAAAAGTAGGAAGCAGACAGTTTGAACCATTTCTGTTCATAGTAATATTTTGCTACTTCTAGGGCTAAATCCTCTATATCAGCGTACATATTTTTATTTTTTAAGTATTGGAAACATCGATCGATTCCTTCTTCATTGGGCTGTTGCTGATATAGGGATTGCAAAAACTCGAATTTTACCGCGTAGTCTGCATCGTCTGTTTCTTTAGCATATTCATAGCCCCGCTTGTGATATGCCGAAGCTTTATCATGTTTTCCCCGTTTATAATAAATCAGGGTGATTAAAAAATAGGCTTGCGGCAACGAATTGATGATCCGGCTGCTTTCAAACGTGGAGACCGCTTTTTCAAAGTAGTCAATAGCAGGGTCAAGAAGGTCTTGATTGTAATAGCATAATCCGAGATTGTAGTATGCCCTTCCGACCAACTGGGCTTTTTGTTCTGCTTCGGCCATATCGAGCGCCAATTTGAAATGGCGTGCGGCTTGTTCAAAATTCCTTTCATCCATCAGGTTGACCCCGAAGACGAAATGGCATTGAATGATTCTCACATTATAGGTTTCCTGCTCCACATAAATTTCATAGGCGTTTTTTATATTAATCAGTGAAAAGTACGTTTGCTTCATATAATAATAAGCTTCCGCGATTTTAAAATAGAATTCAGCACGCTCAATATGGTCTGCGACAAAGGAAAGCTTTTTTTCCGCCTGTTTATAATATGTAATCGCCGAAATAAATTCCCGCTTATCAAACTCATACATCCCGCGGAAAAAATTCACATAATAGTCGAGCAGCCCTTTGAGATCCGCCTGATTGCTGTCAATGTTTCTTGATAATTCAGACAGGCTTGGCTGGTCCTCGATATTTAACTTCTCTAACGGCTCAAGATAATCAAGCATAAGCTGGTGGCGGAATTCCATTAGTGAATAATAAAGCAGCAAGTTGGAATCATGCTGCATGTGTTTCAGTTCCTGCTGGATTTCAGCTTTCAACACTTCGGCATCCGGCACGCTGAATGTGCGGATATATTTGTACCACTCGTTAATTTTTTGACCGACCGCTGAAGAAGGAATTACCCCGCTCTTCATTCCTTCACCCTCTCCCATCAAAAACTGTTTATGTCATATTTTATCATGTTTAGAGACCCTCCCACCCCGAAAAACACGCAATCTTTGTTTCGGGGGCACGCAATCAACCGAAGCGGTGTGCAAAAAAAGGCGGATGCATCTGAGGATGCGCCGCCCTGTATGTTATGGCTGTTTTGCCGTTAAAGGAAGGCGGATGATAAATGTTGTGCCTTTTCCTTTTTCACTCTTAATTTCTACTGTGCCCTGATGCATTTCAACGAGCTGCTTGACGATGGAGAGACCGAGCCCGTATTCCCCGTACGCCGTGTTCGTTCTCGAAATATCAGCTTTGTAGAACCGCTCCCAAATATGCTCAATATCCTCTTTGGAGATGCCGATTCCCGTATCTTCAATTTCGATAATCGTCTCTTTATATCCCTCTATTCCGCGCAGCCAAATGTTGCCGTTTTCCGTAAATTGGATGCTGTTTTTTGTTATGTTGACGAGGATTTGAATGAGCCGGTCGTAATCGGCATGAACAATGACATGATCCTCTACCTGAATCGCCAGCTTGTTTTGCCTTTCTTCCGCCTGCTGTTCCAAGTGTTCTTTCACAATTTCAAAAACCTCAATCAGCGGAACATCGAGCTTGTTCAACGTAATTTGCTGCGATCTGATTTTTTCATAGTCCAGATTTTCTTTGACAAGCCGCAGCATGCGCTTCGTTTCCTCACTGATGAGCGAGAAGCATTTTTCCTTCTTATCTTCAGGAATCGTATGGCTGTTCAGCCCTTCAACCAAGCCGTTGATCGTCGTCAGCGGTGTTTTTAGTTCGTGTGATACGTCAGCGATAAACTGCCTTCTCCGCTTCTCAAGGCGGTCGATTTGATCTCTTGATTGCTTTAATTTTTTCGCCATGATCGTAAAGTCAGACGCCAGTACGCCGATTTCGTCCCCGTAGCTGCTTTCCAAGTGAATGTCATAATCGCCGGAAGCTACCTTATCCGTCGCTTCTCTCAGTTTTTCAATCCGTTTCACATGGAATTTCGATAGCAGCCAGCTGACGAGAATGGAAATGGCAAGCGTGCTGATCACGGCATAAAACATATAGAGATTGACCTGATTGACCATCTGTTCAACACCGCTGATCGGAGAAATCAGCATAACGGCACCTTTAAATTCGTTCTGGACATAAATAGGCTGCGCCACAAGAGACACTTCATCATCAAAACGGCCATCCGCTCTGATCATGACAGTCTGCCCTTTCTTCAGCTTACTCCACTCAGATTTCTTCAGCTTTTCTCTTGGCGGAAAACCTTCGGGCATGAAGTAAGGGCGTTGCTTTTCATCAAAGAGCATGAATTGTGTCTTTCTCGTGCCCAGCAAATCCTGATACGGGTACAGCCTGTGCATATCAATCTGACCGCCTTGGAATTCGTTTGCGATCTGCACCGCGTATGACGTCAATTCCTCTACTTTGTTTTGATAGGCAAACTCTTTTACAAAGTGGGAAAAGAGAGAAATGATAATGACAAACGCTAAAATCAAAATGCTGATATGGCTCAGCAGCAGCTGATATAAATATTTAATCTTCATCAAATTTATACCCTACTCCCCACACCGTATATAGGAAAGGCTTTTCCTCGCTGGCAAGCTTTTTCCGCAGCCGTTTAATATGAACGTCTACCGTTCGCTCATCTCCGTAGAACTGATAGCCCCAAACCTGTTCAAGCAGCTGCTCTCTGGAGAACACTTGCCGCGGATTTTGGACAAGGTAATAAAGCAGATCGAATTCCTTCGGCGTGAGGTTTTTCACAGGTTCTCCGTTTAAAAACACTTCTCTTGTCTTCTTATTAATAATAAAGCATTCCGTCTCGATTCTATCATCATCCATAACCGCCTTGCCTGTCGCCTGGTACCTTCTGATAACGGCTTTGATGCGGGCAACCAATGTCAGCGGACTGAACGGCTTCGTGACATAATCGTCCGCTCCCATCTCAAAACCGATAACCTGGTCTGATTCAGTGTCTTTGGCAGTCAGCATGATAATCGGCACCGTGCTTGTCTCTCTTATTTTTCTGCAGATGGTCACGCCGTCCATAGACGGAAGCATAATGTCCAAAATGATCAGATCCCAATTTTCCTCCGTAAAACGCTGGTACCCCTCTAACCCGTCATGGACGAATTCAGCTTCAAAACCTTCCTTAAAAAAGAACATCTCCGTCATCGTACATACACTAACATTATCTTCTATCATTAATATTTTCATTATATCCTCCGGTTGTTGTGATGCTTTTTTCTATAATAGCACCATTTGAGCCAGAAGGTTTTGTGTTTCACAATTGTTAGTTTTTATTTCATCGACTAGAAATAGATTGTTCATAGTTTTTTCATACCTTTGGGCTACTATTCATTTATCAGCAAGCGGGCCCGCCCCACAGGCGGCCTTATCAATAAAAATACCTATACGGAGGAACATACATGAACTTCATCAAACGGGCCTTTTGGAATATGAAGGCGAAAAAGGGAAAAACGTTCTTGCAATTATTTGTGTTTACAGTCATATGTGTCTTTGTTCTGTCAGGCCTCACCATCCAGTCGGCAGCACAAAAATCAAGCGAATTGGCCAGACAGGAACTCGGCGGAAGCGTGACGCTCCAAGTTGACCGCCAAAAACAAATGGAAAAACAGCAGGACAGCGGGGAAAAACGCAGTTTCGAATCAACACCGATCAAAGTGTCTGATGCGAATAAACTAGCTGCACTTGATCATGTGAAGAGCTACAACTACATTAATTCGGCTTCAGCCAACGCGGGAAACTTTGATGCGATTGAAAGCTCAAGCTCAAGTAATTCCAGCTCAAGCAGTTCGAGCTCAAATGCGAAAAACAGCCAAGGCGGCGGACAAGGCGGACCGCAAATGGTTCAAGCCGATCTTTCGATTGAAGGTGTCGTCAGCACAGCGTTAGTTGATGAATTCTCTGACGGAGATTCAAAAATCACTGACGGACGTGCGATTACAAAATCAGACGTCGGCAAAAAAGTAACAGTGGTGAATGAAACATTGGCGGAAGAAAATGATATAAGCGTTGGCGATTCGATGACAATTGAGTCAGCAACCGATGAGGATACAACGGTGAAGCTGAAGGTTATCGGCATCTATAAAACAACGTCTTCAGGCGATGACCAAGCCCAGAATTTCTCTTTCTTAAATCCTTACAACAAGCTTTACACACCTTATACAGCAACAGCGGCGCTGAAAGGTGACGACTATAAAAACACCATTGATTCGGCTGTTTATTATATGGACGATGCCAAAAATATGGATGCTTTCGTAAAAGCAGCAAAGAAAACATCCATTGACTTCGATACGTACACACTGAATACAAACGATCAGCTTTACCAGCAAATGGTCGGCCCGATCGAAAATGTAGCTTCATTCTCTAAAAACGTCGTGTATCTTGTGTCAGCGGCAGGCGCAGTCATTCTCGGCCTGATTGTTATGATGTCAATCAGGGAGCGCAAATATGAGATGGGCGTGTTAATGGCCATCGGTGAAAAACGTTGGAAATTGATCGGACAGTTTTTAACTGAGATTCTGATCGTGGCCGTTATCGCCATCGGCCTTGCATCAGTAACGGGAAACCTAGTCGCAAACCAGCTCGGCAATCAGCTTTTATCCCAGCAGATCAGTTCATCAACCGATTCAACGCAATCCGCAAACGGCCAAAACGGGCAAATGCCTGGCGGCGGTCGTATGGGCGGCGGAATGTTCGGCCACAGCTCGGCAAACGCGGATGTCATTGATTCACTGAACGTCGCTGTTTCTATGAACGACATGCTAGTTCTTGGCGGAATCGGCATCTTCATCGCGATCATCGCAACATTGCTGCCGTCTATTTCAGTACTGCGGCTCCACCCGAAAACGATCTTGACAAAACAGGAATAGAAAGAGGCGAAACCTATGAGCTTATTAGAATTTCAACAAGTGGGTTACTGGTATAAAGACAAGAGCCAGCCATTGTTTCAGGATATCAACATCAGCTTTCGAAAAGGAAAATTTTATACAATCGTCGGCACATCAGGGACAGGGAAAACCACTTTTCTGTCTCTGGCAGGCGGACTTGACGCACCAAAAGAAGGAACGATCCTTTACAACGGAAAAGCCGTTTCCAAAATCGGATTAACCAATTTCAGAAATCAATTTGTATCCATTGTCTTTCAGGCGTACAACCTGCTGCCATATATGACGGCTCTTCAAAACATCACGACCGCCATGGAAATCACGGGTTCTAAAGAAAAGAATAAAGAAGCGTACGCGCTGGAGATGCTGCAGAAGGTCGGCATCAATGAAAAACAAGCCCGGCAAAAAGTGCTGACACTAAGCGGCGGACAGCAGCAGCGGGTATCAATTACAAGAGCTTTCTGCTGTGACACGGA
Source organism: Bacillus vallismortis (assembly GCF_004116955.1). Lineage (NCBI taxonomy): Bacteria > Bacillati > Bacillota > Bacilli > Caryophanales > Bacillaceae > Bacillus > Bacillus vallismortis. Next base: position 3,111,442 of record NZ_CP026362.1, read on the forward strand.
TCTCATCGTAGCCGATGAACCGACAGGGAACCTTGATGAGGATACATCAAAAGAAATCGTGCGGCTCTTTCAAGATCTGGCACACAAGGAAAAGAAATGCGTCATCATGGTAACGCACGATGAGCAAATTGCGAAAGTATCGGACATCAATATCAGGCTTTCAAGAGGAAGCTTTACTGTGAAGGAAAACGCCGCAGTCGTATAACAAAAACGCGCCTCTGCCAGTGCAGACAGGGGCGCACCCTATATCCCCCTTTTATATAGAAGTGAACGTAAAAAGAGCGGCGGCTGCATCCCCCCGCTCTTTTTACTGTTTCTTTTCTTCCGATGACTTTACTTTCTCTCTTCGCTTCTTTTTCCAAACGGCTATGATAAACAAGAAAAGCGGAAACAAAAGCTGAAAGGGCAAATGAATATAGAGCGGCACCACCTTCAAGCCTTCGTTCAAATGCTCCGAAAAGTTAGTCGCAATCGTAATGGAAAGGAGTAAGATGCCAAATCCCATCGGATAAGCCAATTGAGAAGGGTTCTTTTCCTTAAAGAGCGTGGACGTGCCCACAACCACCGCGTATAAATAAAGGCTGACCTTAAAGAAACCTCCGATAATCAGCGCCAGCATAAAAAAGACATCGAGACGGTCTAAAAATTCTTCAACCTTGATTGTCTGAATGGTGCTTAATAGCGGAAACTGGGATCTTAATGTCAAATCAACATCAAGCACGCTGATATTAATCGCCACGGTTAGCGTCACAACCAATCCGCTGATGACCATGGCAAGCATTCCCGTTTTTTTTACACCTTTACGATCACTGAGATAAGGAAAAATCATCACAAATAGTACAACCTCACCAAATGGCACATACATCGTTTGTGTTAAGACGGAATGAATGATAGGAGAAAAACCATCTGCTAAAACCGGCTTTAAATTTTGCGGTTCTACAGAGCCTGATACAATAAGCAATACGAGACCGAACGCACCCAGAAAATACATGGCCCCAAAAAGCAGTTCCGCTGACCGGGCCAGTACTTCAATTCCTTTTCTGACCGCGTAAATGCTAACAACCATTAATAGCGCGTTGACAATAATGATAGGTGTATCATGGTACGCAAACGTCAAAAGCATTTCTCCGAAGTCACGCAGTACCCGTGCGGCAATATAGGCAAAGTATAAAATATAGAGAAATGAAAAAATCCAGCTGAGCTTGGTGCCGAGCATATCATCCATATATTCTTTCGGAGAGAAGTCCGGATAGCATTGGTAAATTCCCTGATACAAATAAAACAGAAACAAACCCGCAGCACAGCCCAAGAGCACTGCTATCCAGGCATCACGGCCCGCCATCGCCCCCGGGGTAATCAATAAGGAGCTGCCCAGCTCAAAAATGATAATCATGACAAACAGCTGCCTGATGCTAATTTGAGCTTTTTCCATCTGTCACTTCCCCTTTCTCCAAGGCCTATTCATGGCCGAGCTGGTGCCTGATCGGGTTATTGCGTAATCCCGTTCTTCTGATATATATCTCCGCCTTCACATCGACAGGCAGTTCAGGCAAATACTCTTTGTCCCATGTGTCTTTCATTTTTTCCCACTGCTTCGGATACTTTCTAAATATCGTCTCGCCAAATCCGATAAAATCTATTTTGTTCTTTTTAATGGTTTTCACAGTTCTGCTGATTTCATCTTCCAATTCTTTGTTCAAAGCTTTTTCAATACCGGCCAGCACCTTTGGATCGGACAATTGGAACGGATATTTGACAGCGTCTATGATGCCCTCGACAGTGACATGAACATGAATTCGCGGGCGGCCGTTGCGCATCTCGGGGCTTAGCTTGGTGTCTTGGTGTGTGATTTGTAAGCTTACCGCATCCTTTGTCTTGCCCCAATCGGCATTAATAAACGTATGCTCAATCTCGTTCAAAAGCCAAACCACACCGGAGCTCACCGTATCATCTTCAATCCAATATTTTAAATGGCCTTTTTTATCGAATACCGCTAAACCGTTTGCCTGAAGAATCGCTTTAGGGTCGGTTGCCTGTGTGTTTTCCAGGCTGATCCCCTTTTTGCTGTCACCGATCATCAAATACCCGGGTATGACTGGCGCTTGTGTCGAAGCAGCAAGGGTTTTTATGACGTCCTGAATATTCGTTTTAATGACCCTTCCATACTGCGCCTGTGTAAAGTCGAGTGTTTTATTGACTTTATTAGACGGAATTTTATCAATCGGCGTCAGGGTTTTCACAATATTTTCCGCTTTCGTTTTATGAGCGATGACCACTGTGGCCGTTGTCCTGAACTCTGTGTCACGGTCAAGATTATCTAACACAAAATCCAAGCCTTCCTCTTTCGCCAGCTTTTCACTGATCACGATCAGGTTCGTATGGGCAAAGTAAAGCCGTCTCGATACCTTCATGGAGGCTTTTCTCAGCGCTTCCGTCATGTTGTCTCCTTCAATCGAATAAACGGATACAGGCGGCCTGTCTCCCGCACCGCCGCCCTGAAGCCCGCCGGCTACATTTCCGGGATTGATAATTTGAAAATGCAGTACATAGTTTCCTTCATTTGTCCTATCGATGCCTATCGCAGAAATAATCGCTAAATCTGTCAGTTCCCGCTTATCCCAGCAGCCGGGCAGCACAATGATGCTCAAAAGCATGATAATGGCTAATACACGATTACGTATCATCCTTATCCCCTTCTTCCATTTCTTTGTTCACCATTCCGCGTGAAGCGTCCGGCACAGGCCGCTGATGTTTTGACTGGCGCACTTTATCTTTCTTGGTGATTGATTCCGGCCGTTTTTCATCAGCCCACCACGGCACCCTAAACAGCGTGTCCTTTACGCCTTGAGAAGAAAAAGGAGCAAGCGGGGACATATAAGGGACCCCAAAGGAACGAAGGCTGCATAAATGAACAAACATCACAATGATCCCCAAAATCAGCCCGTAAAATCCCATAACAGCCGAAGCAATAATAAAGATGAACCGAATGAGCCGGGCTGAAATCGCCATCGCAAACGCCGGTGTTGCAAAGCTGGCAATAGCCGTAAGAGCAACGATGATGACCATGGCCGGAGAAACGATGCCAGCCTGTACGGCAGCCTGGCCGATAACAAGCGCACCTACGATAGATACCGCCGAGCCGACGACACGGGGCAGCCTGACTCCCGCTTCTCTGAGGATCTCAAAAGCAACCTCCATCGTGAGTGCTTCGACAACAGCGGGGAATGGAACAATTTCCCGCTGGGCGGCAATGACAACCAACAGCTGTGTCGGGATCATTTCCTGGTGAAACGTCGTGGCTGCCACATAAACAGCCGGTGCCACAAGCGAAATAAAAAAGACTAGAACCCGCAGAATCCGTATGCTCGTCGCAATGTCAAACCGCGAATAATAATCTTCAACCGATTGAAAGAATTGAACAAATAAGGCAGGAGCAATAAGAACAAACGGCGTTCCGTCCACAACGATGGCAAATCTTCCTTCCAACAGATTTCCCGCTACAACATCAGGACGTTCTGTATGATACATGGTCGGAAACGTTGTAAATGTTTCATCTTCAATCAGCTGCTCGATATATCCCGACTCTAAAATACTGTCAATATCTATTTTTTTCAGGCGAGAGCGAACTTCTTTCAGCACCTTTTCCTCGCAAATGCCATGAATGTACATTAGCGCGACATCTGTATGTGTTACAGACCCGATTTTCATTTTCTCTACCCATACATTCGGATTTTTGATGTATCGGCGGATCATGGAAATATTGGTCTGAAGAGACTCTGTAAACCCTTGCCGCGGACCGCGGAACGACACCTGGGTGCTAGGCTCTTGGATGGAGCGCTGCTCTCCGCCCTGTGTGCTGCAGATTAGCGCTGCTTCAGATCCATCTGCAAAAACCAGCGCATTACCTACCATCAATTCAGAAAAAAGCTTGTCCCAATTCCCATTCGCTTTCACCCCGCCCAGCGGAAGCGTTTTTTCGAGAATCTGCTGGATGGCATGAGGATTTTGGATGGACGGACTCTCAACCAAAGGCTCAATTAAGGATTCATGAAGCGTGTTATTATCAACCAAACCCGCGATATAAATAACGGCGAGGCGGACACGATCCTGTTCACCGATTTTGATCTCGCGAATGATGACATCAGCGCTGCTTCCGACTTCCTTCTTCATTTCCGCTATGTTTTTTGTCAAACTTGCGGAAATGAGTACAGGCCTTTCTCTTTCTTGCTGCTGTTCGTGATTCTTTTCTTCTGTATTCTGTTTGTCTTTTGAATCGGTATTGTTCTTTCGCTTAGAAAATAAAGGCATACACAAATACCTTTCTTTGTCGTTTTCTCATATTCTCCCTTTAGGCGTTAAGTTTATGCATGTATCGCCGGGCAGTATAACTCTCTGATAAAGACAGAAACTAAAAGGCGGAGGGTGATCAATCATGAAGATATTAGGCGTGACAGCGCTTTTATTGTTTTGTCTGTTATTTATTTCTGTATTCATGGACACGCTGCAAGGATTCAGTTTGACAAAATCCCTATTCAACAATATATCCAGCTTTAAGATGACAACGTTTGCTGAATCGATCGTGATTTTATTTTTCATTTTGGAATTGAGCAGAGAAATATTCTTGATGTATAAGTCGAAAAAAAGAACCCCAAGGCGGGGCGCTAATTTTAGGCGATGATATTGCCGTCTGCGGTATCACTGCTATGTTTGCTGATGGTTCCTTTGAAGATGTGATTGCCGATGATTTTGGAATAGGTTGAGGTGTTTGTTTGGATGGCTGTCGCCGTGCCTGCGGAGAGGTTATTGATGGTGTTTCCAGAGATGATAGAGCCTGCTGAATCGTTAACATATATGACAATTGGATTTCCGGCTGTTCTGTTGACTGAAATGGTATTATCAAAAATCTCATGCACACCAGCGTTGATATAGATGGTGACCAAAAGCGGAGATCTCTCAATGTGGTTGCCTATAATTGAGGTTTTCGACCTTGTTGAACAGTAGATCGGGTAGTTTTTAAACGCTTTACATGTGTTGTTTTTGATGATAGCGCTCGCATTGTTCGTGACGGAAATGGTATACGACTCCAAGGCGCCTTCAAACGCATCGGGGATCATTGTATTTCCTTCAATCACGGCGTTTCCTTGAGCGATCCAGATCCCCCGGCTGAATTTTCTCATCACATTATCTTTTATAATCATATCGCCGCCGGAAATGTTCACGCCGTCAATGACTTGAATGAGGCAGTTATTCAAAAATGCGGTATCATCTGACAGCACTGCGCGAAGGCCGGTGCTGCGCCTTGTTTCAGACAATCCGTTTTGAATCTGGTTGCCGTCCACCTTTACGTCGGAAGACTGATAAACCAATATCCCTGTGTTTTGAAAGTTGCTGATTTTGTTGTTCGTGACAAGCACGCTCTTTCCCCTGACATCAATCCCTGTTGAAAACCCGGTAATGAGGTTGCCGGCGATGACCGCATCACTGCTCTCTTTTCCTTGTGACACACCGAGTCCCGTAATCCCGACTCTAGGCGCGGCAGCCGCGTCTTTCTCCCATCTGAGAATATTTCCTTTGATCACTGTTTGCGTTCCATACCCATAGCTGATCGTATTGTCTGAGTGGTTACCTTCTATTGAAATTCCGTACCCGTTAAAGTTGGTCACAGAACTCGAAACATTCCCCGTAAAATGGTTATTGCGAATGGATACATTGACCGGTTCTTCATAATCAATATCACCTTCGCCATATCCTTCTATGTCAATTCCGAACTTAGGCGCTGTTCCATTTCCCGTTCCGGCGTCCTCAATCAAGCATCCCTCCACTGTGACCATGTCACATCCGGTAATGGAAATGTTATTCCTTCTCGACCGCCGAACCTCACAGCGGCTGATGGTGACATGCTCTGACGTTCGATAATCATCATTTGTCTTTAATCCTCTCGGACTGACAATGATCCCGTCTCCGGTAAAATCAGAAATTTTGACATCATCAATCACAACATTCGAACATCCTTCAATACATATGCCGAAGCCCCATTCATGGGTTGACCTGATGCCCGCGGACACATACGTATGCTCATCGCGATCGCCGATGATTTGTCCTCCGGAAATGGTTATATTCTCTTGCTTGCCTACATAAAATGCGGAATAACCCCACGAACTGTTCGGAATGACTTTCATGATACACTCGGGGTCCATCACAATCTCAAGGTTGGCAGGAACTTTTATCCCCGCGTTTCGAAACCTCTGATTGGGATCACCTCCAAGCGTTCCGTCTATTAGATATGTTCCCTTTGGAAACCAGACCGTATGATATCCTTTCAAAACAGCGGTACTGAGGCATTGATTAATCAGTTCTGTTGAATCCGTTTTGCCATCTCCTGAAACACCGAAATCAGCCGCATTTAATATGAATTCAGCCAATTGCGAGCCTCCTTCTTCATGATACTATCATGATACGCATAACGGCCCGATCCGCTTGTACATTTTTCTAAAATTTTATTGAAAAAATATAAAGGAATCGTTTTGTTAGAAAACCTTACGGAAAAAGGACTTAATCATTAGGATAAAATCACTATTTTTATACTGTTACAATTTTTCCATTATGGAACTATTTGAAATGCGTATAAATTATATTGACACAAGTATTATATAAGAATATGATTTTTATAATACACTTTTTTAAGAAAGGGTTTGGCTGACATGGCTTCAATTGATAACGAAAGTATCATTAAAAGCGTCCCGCAAAAAGGGTTCTTTGGTCACCCGAGGGGACTATTTACGCTCTTTTTCACCGAATTTTGGGAACGTTTCTCTTACTATGGAATGAGAGCAATCTTACTTTACTATTTGTATACAGAGACGGTAAACGGAGGGCTTGGCTTTGACAAAGGCACAGCGGTAGCCATTATGTCAATTTACGGATCTCTCGTATACATGTCGACTATTATAGGCGGATGGCTTGCTGACCGGGTATTCGGAACCGCAAACACCGTGTTTTACGGCGGCATATTCATTATGTTCGGCCACATTGCACTCGCCTTTCCGGGCAGCGCGACAGCATTCTATATCAGCATGGCGCTTATCATTATCGGAACAGGCTTATTAAAACCAAACGTTTCAAGCGTGGTTGGAGATCTTTACACGAAAGAAGACCCGCGCCGCGACTCAGGTTTTAGTATTTTCTACATGGGGATTAACCTCGGCGGTTTGCTCGCGCCGTTAATTGTCGGAACACTCGGACAGAAGTACAACTATCATCTTGGCTTCGGAGTGGCCGCAGTCGGAATGCTTCTCGGACTTATCGTATATGCTGTAACAAGAAAGAAAAACCTAGGGCTTGCAGGCTCAAATGTGCCGAATCCGCTGTCTAAAAAATCTGCGATTGGCACTGGAATCGGTATTATCATTTTAGCGATCGCAGTGATGGTCTCTGTACAAACAGGCGTGCTGACGATCAATCGTTTCATCGACCTTGTGAGTATTCTCGGTATTCTGATCCCTATTGTTTATTTCATCATCATGTTTACTAGCAAAAAAGCGGACAAAACTGAAAAATCTCGTCTTGCCGCTTACATTCCTTTATTTATCGGCGCTGTCATGTTCTGGGCCATTCAGGAACAGGGAGCGACCATTCTTGCGGTTTACGCTGATGAACGTATAAAGCTTTCATTGGGCGGATTAGAACTTCAGTCATCTTGGTTCCAATCATTAAATCCATTGTTTGTCGTCATTTTCGCGCCAATTTTCGCTTGGTTATGGATGAAGCTTGGCAAACGCCAGCCGTCCACACCAGTTAAATTCTCAATCGGAATTATTCTAGCCGGATTGTCATTTATCATTATGGTATTCCCGGCTATGCAAGGGAAAGATGCACTCGTAAGCCCGCTTTGGCTCGTTCTCAGCTTCCTGCTTGTCGTGCTTGGAGAGCTGTGCCTGTCTCCAGTCGGTTTATCCGTCACAACCAAACTGGCACCAGCTGCATTCTCTGCACAAACAATGAGCATGTGGTTTTTGACTAACGCAGCCGCCCAAGCAATCAATGCCCAAGTAGCCGGATTGTTTGATAAAATTCCTGAAACAACTTACTTCGGCACCATCGGCTTGATTTCTATCGTGCTCGGCGGCATTCTGCTGCTGCTTTCGCCAATTATCAAGCGTGCGATGAAAGGGGTCTTATAATAAGAAAACAGCCCGCGGATTTTTGATCCTGCGGGCTGTTTTTTTATTTGTCCATCCATTTGCTGAAGCTTTGATCAGAGGCTTGCGGTTCTTCCAGCACCGGCTGATGGCCGCTACCCTCAAAAACAACCTTCTTCACATGAGCATATAAACCGTCAACAGCATCCCACAATGTAACAGGCCCAACCAGATAATCATATCCTCCTAAATCGATGTAAACCGGTACTTGAACATCAGATAACCGCTCAACAAGATCGAGCTGGGCAAATGTATGCCCCCATCATTCTTCAATAATCGGCATATTGGTGAAAACACCTTCATCTATAGTAATGAAAAAATCCCTCCAAAAGGAGAGATTCATTGTAAATATGTGGCGACCTTAACAAGACAATCTTCTACGCGCGGCCCCCATTTCATTTTTATTAAAAATAAAAGCCAGACGTATGGCGTCAGGCTCTGTCATATTACCGTTTCAATTCCTTTCGTGTCTTTTCCCATCTTTTCAGCACCTCTTCAGGGCTGTGAAGCTGGATTCGGACACCGGAAGTCAAATCTGCATATTTCGCCACATCCTCCTTCACCGAAACGATGCGGCAGGCAAAACGGTCTCTGTCATATTCGGATTCTTTCAAAGACGGCAAAGGCTCGCATTGCAGCTTCACATAATGGGCGGCTCCCTTCCACCATGCCATAAACTGCACTTTTCCTCTGCGACGGATGTTGGCTGCAGTCGCTGTGTTTTTCCACAGAGCGATTCGGATTTCTGTTCGGCTGAGAGCGATGATTTCTCCCACGCTAATCATGGCGGCATGCGGCCAGCCATCATCCGATACCGTTTGCAGAACGAAAGCCTCATGCTGCTTCTCATCCAAGCGATTCCCGTCAAGCAGCTCAAACAGGCGGTCTGATAGACAGTTCACGCTGATCAAGCCTTTCGTTCCGGCACAGCCGGAACTTCAACTGCTGTTTCTGTTTCACTCGGATCAATTTTAAACGCCGGATTGTATTTCGCCGGGTTTGTAATGCTATCCGGCTCACAGGATCTCCATGTAAAAAAGCATGTTTGGCACTGATAAACTTCCCAGGCGCCTTCTACAGGCGATTTGCTCATGACTTCTCCCTTTTTTGAATTGCATCGAGGACATGTATGCATATCGATCATCCTTTCCTTATTTATTCATCAAGTCCATTAATTTTTGTTCCCATTCTTTCGTTGTTAATGGTGAATCAAGCGGCTGTGAATAATGGCCTCTTGTTTCCGGCGCAACCGGCGTAGTGGCGTCCAGAATCATTTTGTGAGTGATCCCTGATGGATTAGATCCAGGGTCAAGCGGCAGGACAGATAAGTCTGGAATGATGACCGCGTCGTGTTTTGGATGCATTTTAGTCGAAAGCGCCCACATGACCTGCGGCAGATTGAATGGATCGACATCCTCGTCAACAACAATGACCATTTTGCAGTAGCCGAGTCCGTGCGGTGTTGTGAGTGCGCGCATACCGACCGCTTTTGCAAATCCGCCATAGCGGGTTTTTGTGGAAACAATCGCGATTAAACCGTGTGTGTACATGGCGTTCACAGCGACAATTTCATTCGGATATGCTTCTTTTAACTGCTGATAAAGCGGCACACAAGTGTTAATGCCGATCATGTAATCGCATTCTGTCCAAGGCATGCCTAAGTATAAATGTTCAAAAATTGGATTGTTTCTATGATATACGCGTTTAATTTTGATAATTGGCATGCTGCGTCCGCCGGAATAGTGGCCTGTGAATTCACCAAACGGGCCTTCATATTCACGTTCTCCGGCCACGATTTCACCTTCAAGCACAACTTCAGCGCCCCATGGAACATCAAGATCAGACAGCTTAGATTTGACGATGCGATACGGCTCGCCTTGAATTGCGCCTGCCATTTCGTATTCTGATTGATCATAGAGAAGCGGAGTCGACGCCGCCGTTGTAATAACCGGCTCACAGCCCAGCGCAATCGTGACTGGAAGATTGATGCCGCGTTCTTCAGCTTGACGCAAATGGATCGCAATATCGTGCTGCGGCACAGGCTGAATGCCAAGGCGGTCTTTTCCTTTGACCTGCATTCTGTAAATGCCGACGTTTTGTTTGCCGAAATTCTCAGGGTCTTCAAGATCGCGGGAAATGACACATGCTTTATCTAAATAGTAGCCGCCGTCCCCTTGGTTAATCCTGAAAAGAGGCAGGATATCGAACAAATTGATGTCTTCTGTGATTTCATTTTCATGAAACGGCGCTGTTTCCTCACGTTTGACCGGCATTGGGAACTGTTCATAACGCTTGGCGAATTCAAAAAACTGTTCTTTTACTGGCGTGTCTTTCGGCATGCCGAGCATCATTGCATGGTTCGGCCAGGAACCGATTACATTCATCGCAATTTGTGCATTGTGATAGCCGTAAATGTTGTTAAATAAAAGCGCGGGGCTTTTATCGCCAAGATTGCTGGCTGCTCGTGCCGCGGCCCCTAAATCAGGCTCCGGCTTTACCTCTTCCTTCACTGTCAGCAGCTGCCCTTCTTTTTCAAGGGCAGTGAGAAATTCTCTGAAATCTTGATAAGCCATGATCAAGCTCCTCCTTTTTGCTTTTCAATCCCATTCCAGCGTTTCGCTTCAGGAAGGCGAATGCCGAATTGGTCCAATGTTCTGAATACAATATGGTCGACCATTTCCTCTAAGCTGCCGGGCTGGTTATAGAAGGCCGGCATTGGAGGAAGAATGATGGCGCCCATTTTCGTAAGCGCTAGCATATTTTCGAGATGAATCTGGTTCAAAGGCGTCTCCCTCGTTAAGAGGACGAGTTTTTTTCTCTCCTTGAGCATGACATCCGCCGCACGTGTCAGCAGATTATCCGCCATCCCGGTGCGAATGCTTGCGAGAGATTTCATGCTGCATGGCGCGACAATCATTCCATCGGTATCAAACGATCCGCTAGAAATGGCTGCAGCCTGATCCTTATGCGAATATGTGTATGTAGCCAGCTGTTCCACTTGTTTTAAGGTATAACCTGTTTCGTGTTTGATCGTGACGTTCGCCCAAGGAGACACAACGAGATGGGTTTCCACTCCGGCCGCTTTCAGCCACTCCAGCAGCCTGACTCCGAAAATGGCCCCTGTTGCCCCTGTCATTCCGACAACGAGTTTCATTTTTGCCCCCCTCCTTTACGCTTGAATTCCGCTTTCATTTCCATCATACTCCTGATATATCCATATGAAAAATATCTCTAAAATCTATATTTCATACCTAAAAGGTATACTGAGGAGGCGCTTTTTTTGGACATTCGCCAGCTTCGATATTTTATTACCATCGCCCAAGAACAAAAAATCACATCCGCCGCCAAAAAACTCCACATGGCACAGCCGCCTTTAAGCAGACAGCTGAAACAGCTGGAGGACGAGCTAGGTGTCATTCTCTTTGACCGGAATAAGAAAAAACAAATGACGCTTACATATGAAGGAACTGTTTTTCTGAAAAGAGCCAAAGAGATTCTGCACAGGTTTGAAGATGCCGTCATCGAGGTACAAGAGCTGAAGGAGGAAGTTGCCGGCACGCTGGCTGTGGGGTCAACGATTTATTGCGCCTCTCTGATGCTTGAAAAAGTCACACAGATGAAAGAGAAATACCCGCACCTCACCTTTAACATTTGGGAGAATGAGCCCGCGACACTGTTAGAACTTCTGGAAAGCCGTCAAATTGATGCTGCGGTCACCACGACGCTGATCAAAAGCGACACGGTCCAATTCAAACAGCTTGATGACATTCCATGTGTACTGGTGCTTTCAGAAGAAGCAGGATATCCGTGCGGGGACACTATTAAAATGGAGGACATTCCTTCCTTTCCGCTGATTCTGCTGCGGCCTGTCAATGGAAAAGGCGTCTATAATCAGGTCATGAATGAATTTCAGCGTTTGAATCTGGAGCCGCGTACTGTTTGTGAATGCCACGATTCAGCAACTTTGCTCAGCCTCGTCTCATCCGGATTTGGCGCTTCTATTCTGCCCGTCACAATGATTCCTGTTCATATGAGGAACCACGTTCATACCATTCGTATCGAAAACAATCCCTTTATCATGAAACCGGCTGTGATGTGGAGAACGGACAGTTATTTGCCAAAACCGGTACAGCAATTTTTGGATTTATTTTAAGAGAAATCGCCTTATGAAAACCAATTACTTGACTCATACTAAAAAAAAGTTATCCTTTAGATTTGTAAGCTAATTTTTTATTTCAATAAAATCAACCAGAAAAGTGGGGAATATGATGAAAAAAGCATTTTTGGCTTTATTCATGATCGTAAGCATTGCAGTGCTCGCAGCTTGCGGAGCAGGAAATGACAATCAGTCAAAAGACAACGCCAAAGACGGCGATCTTTGGGCTTCAATTAAGAAAAAAGGTGTGCTGACAGTCGGTACGGAAGGAACATATGAACCGTTCACTTTCCACGACAAAGACACTGATAAGCTGACTGGTTATGATGTGGAAGTCATTACAGAAGCCGCAAAACGCCTAGGGCTGAAAGTCGATTTTAAGGAAACACAATGGGATAGTATGTTTGCCGGCCTGAATTCCAAACGGTTTGACGTCATTGCCAACCAAGTCGGAAAAACAGACCGTGAAGACAAATATGATTTCTCTGATAAATATACAACTTCAAGAGCCGTTGTCGTGACGAAAAAAGACAACAACGATATTCAGTCTGAAGCAGATGTAAAAGGAAAAACATCGGCACAATCACTGACAAGCAATTACAACAAATTAGCTACAGATGCAGGCGCGAAAGTTGAAGGCGTAGAAGGCTTGGCACAATCCCTTCAGCTCATCCAGCAAGGCCGCGTCGATATGACATACAACGATAAGCTTGCTGTATTGAACTACTTAAAAACATCAGACAACAAAAACGTAAAAATCGCTTTTGAAACAGGCGATCCGCAGTTCACCTATTTCGCATTCCGCAAAGGAAGCGGCGAGGTTGTGGATCAAGTCAACAAAGCATTAAAAGAAATGAAAGAGGACGGGACTCTTTCTAGCATTTCGAAAAAATGGTTCGGCGAAGATGTTTCTAAATAATCTGCCGGCATTGACGCTTGGCACGGCGATCCCGTGGGATCTGGTGCAGCAGTCATTCTGGCCGATCCTTTCAGGGGGAATCTACTATACGATTCCCCTTACGATTCTTTCCTTCCTATTTGGGATGATCATCGCGCTGATTACAGCGCTTGCCAGAATGTCAAAAATGAAACCTTTGAGATGGGTGTTCAGCGTATACGTATCCGCGATACGCGGCACTCCTCTTCTCGTTCAATTGTTCATCATTTTCTATCTGTTCCCGGCCTTTAATATCACATTAGATCCATTTCCAAGCGCAGTGATCGCCTTTTCACTTAACGTCGGCGCCTATGCATCTGAAATCATCCGGGCATCTATTTTATCCGTGCCGAAAGGACAGTGGGAAGCCGGCTATACAATTGGCATGACCCATCAGAAAACGCTGTTCCGCGTCATTTTGCCGCAGGCGTTTCGTGTGTCGATCCCGCCATTATCCAATACCTTTATTAGCCTGATCAAAGATACATCCCTCGCCTCTCAAATTCTGGTCGCTGAACTGTTCAGAAAAGCCCAAGAAATCGGCGCGCGGAATCTTGACCAGATTTTAGTGATCTATATTGAAGCAGCCTTTATTTATTGGATAATCTGCTTCCTGCTTTCACTCGTCCAGCATGTCATCGAACGGCGTCTTGACCGCTACGTGGCCAAATAAGGAGGTTCCGGGTATGCTTACCGTAACAGGATTAAACAAATCATTCGGTGAAAATGAAATTTTAAAAAAGATAGATATGAAGATTGAAAAAGGGAAAGTCATCGCCATACTTGGGCCCTCAGGTTCAGGGAAAACGACGCTGCTCCGCTGCCTGAACGCGCTGGAGATCCCCAATCGCGGGGAGCTTGCATTTGACGATTTCTCCATTGATTTCTCTAAAAAGGTGAAACAGGCAGATATCCTAAAGCTTCGCCGGAAATCCGGAATGGTGTTTCAGGCCTATCACCTGTTCCCGCACCGCACAGCCCTTGAAAACGTGATGGAGGGCCCTGTTCAGGTGCAAAAACGAAACAAAGAGGAAGTCAGAAAAGAAGCGATTCAGCTACTTGAGAAAGTCGGACTGAAGGACAAAATGAATTTATATCCGTTCCAGCTTTCCGGAGGACAGCAGCAGCGCGTCGGCATCGCCCGCGCTCTTGCGATTCAGCCTGAACTCATGCTGTTTGACGAACCGACCTCAGCTCTTGACCCTGAACTTGTCGGAGAGGTGCTGAAGGTGATCAAGGATTTGGCCAATGAAGGCTGGACCATGGTCGTTGTAACCCACGAAATCAAATTCGCCCAGGATGTGGCGGACGAAGTCGTCTTCATTGACGGCGGCGTCATCGTGGAACAGGGACCGCCGGAGCAAATCTTCTCCGCACCAAAAGAAGAACGAACGCAGCGGTTCTTGAACCGGATTTTGAACCCGTTGTAAAAAGAAAAACAGGGCGTCAGCGCCCTGTTTCAGATTGTTGACAAAACCCTAAAACGATTTTCGTTTTAGGGTTTTGTCATTTTCAGCGTGATTGAAAACCTTTGAAGTCTAGGAAGGGCGAGCATTGGAGCACAGCGAATTTTAAATTCGTGAGCACCGAAGCGCAGGTCTGACAACGAATGCAAGGGTTTGCCAACACGCTGAAACAGGGCGCCTGCGGCAGCCCTGTTTTTTTGTTGAGCCCCATTCGCCTATTCCGCCCTTTTGTCAGATGTGCTACAATGACACTCGACTGATTTTTACGAAAGAAGGGACCTCACGTGAAGCGAGAACTTGTGCTGCGTTGGACATTTTATTTTTCCGGTTTAATCATATTGGCTTTTGGTGTATCCCTGACGATTGAAGGGAAAGCGCTCGGCATTAGCCCGTGGGATGCATTTCATTACAGCCTGTTTCAGCACTTCGGGTTTACCGTCGGCCAGTGGTCCATCATGATTGGCGCGCTCATCGTTGGATTAACGTCATTGTTTACGAAGGCTTGGCCAAAAATTGGGGCGATCCTGAACATGGTACTCATTGGTGTTTTTATAGATTTTTTCAATTTTCTTCTGCCTGCCCCCTCCACTTATACGGGCTCCGTCATCGTCTTCTCTCTTGGCGTGGTAATGATCGGCTACGGCGTCGGTGTTTATGTATCGGCAGGCCTTGGTGCGGGGCCGCGTGATTCACTGATGATGCTGATTACAGAAAAAACCGGCTGGAATGTGCAATGGGTGCGGAACGGCATGGAAATCATCATTTTGTTGGCGGCATGGGGCATGGGCGGTCCGATCGGTTTTGGTACCATTTTGACTGCCATTCTCACCGGACTCATTCTGCGCTTTTCATTGCCGCAGTCAATCCAGCTGCTGAATTATGCGGTGGCAAGGCGGACAGCCGCTGTGAAAGCATCTCCGCCTCTGCACTAATCTTTTGTCAAAGAAAAACGGACCAATTCAATGGCCCGTTTTTTTGTTTTCACTCATGTTTGGCAGGCTTGTCTCATAGATTGGTACTATCTCTGAGAAAGAGAAATACTAGAATCGGAAGGTATCATGATGGAAGCTCTCCAACACTTTGCAAGACGCTCCTTCAGCATATTGCTCTTTTTCTTTTTACTGTATTGTTTTATTCTGCTTGAACCTTCAAAACTGTCTTTTGCTATTCCAGATTCACTGCTAAATGTGAATACCATTTTCCTGAGTATTTTGCTTGAATCCATTCCATTTATCATGCTCGGCATCTTTTTTTCTTCGTGCATTGAATTCTTTGTCTCAGATGAATGGATGGCCAAATGGATCGTCAAAAACCCTTATGGCGCAATAGGGTCCCCTGTCGCCATCAGTATTCTCTCCCCTGTATGTGAGTGTGCAGTCATTCCGGTGGTGCGCCGTCTCATTCAAAAAGGGCTCCCTCTGCATGTCGGCGCGGTTATCTTAGTTGGAGCGCCCATCTTAAATCCGATTGTCATCCTTTCCACCTACTATGCCTTCAGCAAGCATTTGGAACTTGTGTACGCGCGGATTGGGCTCTCCGTCGTTATTTGTATCATAATTGGGCTCCTGATGTATTGGATATTCGGAAACAAAAACATGCTGAAACCGCATAAAACAGCTGCCTTGCCGGAACACAGTCATCAGCAGCACGGAAAACGCTTGAAACCTATCGTCACCCATGCTGTAGAAGAATTTTTCGATATGGGCCGCTATTTGATCATGGGCGCATGTATCGCCAGCCTGTTTCAAACGTTTCTAAATCGCGGGGCTCTCGCAGAGCTGGGGACAAGCGACCTGTCTGGTTCCGCTGTCATGATGGGACTGGCATTTGTCCTGTCACTTTGCTCACATGCGGATGCGTTTGTCGCGTCTACTTTTTCAGGCACCTATTCTCACGCTTCCCTCCTCTCCTTCATGCTG
Organism: Bacillus vallismortis; assembly: GCF_004116955.1. NCBI lineage: Bacteria > Bacillati > Bacillota > Bacilli > Caryophanales > Bacillaceae > Bacillus > Bacillus vallismortis. Next base: position 3,128,118 of record NZ_CP026362.1, read on the forward strand.
TACGGCCCAATGTTAGATGTAAAAAACACGTTTGTGTATGCTTCATTTTTTAAAAAACGCTTTGTGTTTGTATTTTTTGTTGTGATTTCCGCTTCAGTTCTTGCAATAGCTTGGCTTTATGGTTTGATTACCTCATAAAGGATGAGTGAATTGAAACAAAATAAACCGTATTCTTTTGATGCTGTTGTCCGGGGACTTCTATTGGTCGGCTTTGCTTTAATGATCTTTAAACTTTATCTGACAGGGCATATTTTGCATTTCATTTCTCCGCGGATGCTTTGGTTTGCGAAGTTTTTTATCGTCGCTGCATTTGCGCTTGGCATACTGTCATTGATCTGGAGAAAACAAGACAGTCAGCATACCTGCTGTGCATGTGCCGGCGGTCAAACACATTCTCCGTCTCACCCATGGCTGTACAGTTTTTTTCTGATTCCTATTGTTACCGGTTTCCTTTTCCCTGATCATGTGCTGACAAAGGAAGTGGCACAGAACAGAATCTTCTCAGCAAACAGTGCCAAAAGCCCGGAACAAAAGAAATCTAATACTCAGGCGGAATCCTCTCATGAAGCAGGAACGGCCGCAGTCCTGCCCAGCGGTTATGAAAAAGAACTTTCTCGGGAGCTGGAAGGGATGAATGTCATTCCGATTTCAGACAAGTATTATGTGCCCATTGTCAATCTAGTGCTGGAACATGCAGAAGCGTATGCAGGAAAAGAGATCGACATGAAAGGATTTGTCTATTTTGATGAACAGCTGGGTCGCTATATCGTTGGACGTTACGGCATATCCTGCTGTATTGCAGATGCTGCGGTATACGGACTGCCGGCTTCTTTCTCAGAAAAACATGATATAAAGGAAGGCGAGTGGGTTCAGACCACCGGAAAACTGACTGTATTTAATAAGAACGGCGAACAGCTTCCGATCGTATCCGTCACACACATGCAAACAATTAGTACACCAAAAAACCCCTACGTATACGAGATTATCGAGGATCTTACTCCGAAGTAAAACAAAATATGATAGGATGGTTTTGACAATCTTTTGCAGACGGAGGATCTAGAATGAAGATTTACGGAATGTATATGGACCGCCCGCTTTCACAGGAGGAGACTGAACGGTTAATGTCTTTCATATCGCCTGAAAAACGGGAGAAATGCCGGAGATTTTATCATAAAGAAGATGCTCACCGCACCCTGCTGGGAGATGTGCTCGTTCGCTCTGTTATCAGCGGGCAATATAAGCTGGACAAAGCCGAGATCCGCTTCAGCGCGCAGGAATACGGGAAACCTTGCATCCCTGATCTTCCTGACGCCCATTTCAATATTTCTCACTCCGGCCGCTGGGTCATTTGCGCGTTTGATTCACAGCCTATCGGCATCGATATTGAAAAACTGAAACCGATCAGCCTCGATATCGCCAAACGCTTCTTTTCAAAAACAGAGTACAACGACCTTATAGCCAAAAACGACGACGAGCAGACAGACTATTTTTATCATCTATGGTCAATGAAAGAAAGCTTTATCAAGCAGGAAGGCAAAGGCTTATCGCTTCCGCTTGACTCCTTTTCGGTGCGCCTGCATCAGGACGGACAAGTAACCATTGAGCTTCCGGACAGCCATTCCCCCTGCTATATCAAAACATATGAAGTAGATCCGGGCTACAAAATGGCCGTATGCGCCGCGCACCCTGATTTCCCCAAGGATATCACAATGGTCTCATACGATGCGCTTTTATAAATGGCTCATCAGCAGCTTGACGCCGTGTTCAATATCTTCCGTTTTCACATTGGAAATATTGATTTTTAATAGATTTTCTCTTGGATAATCTGATAAATAATGACGGTCTATCGCCTCAAGGAGAACCCCTTGTTTTTTCAGCTTTTGCATTACCCTTGAGGCCTGCAAATCCCGAGGGAGCACCAGATGGGTATGCATGCAGGGCGCCTGTCCGCTGGAGAACGCAAAGCGGCCGCTTCCTAGACTTCTATGTGTTTGAATGGCCTGATGAAGCCTCAGTGACCGTTCCTTATAGGATGAGCGGATTTTCTCCTTATGCCTGCCATACATGCCGCTTTTCAAATAGATTTCCAACGCCGCTTGAGAAATCACAGAACTGTCGATATCGTTTAGCTTTTTGTACGTGTGAAACGTGTCAGCCAGCGCATCCGGCAAAACAGCGGCCCCCACGCGAAGGCCGGGAAACATCATTTTTGAGAAGCTTTTCAAATAAATGACATGCGAGGACAGATCATATGCGTACAGCGGATCTGCCTTTTTATTTTCCTCCAAATCACCGAGATAATCATCCTCAACGAGATAGACATCATACGTTTCCGCCAGTCTTACAAGTTCCTGTTTATCACGCTCTGACAAAGAGCAGCCTAGCGGGTTATGGAAGCGGGGCATTGTATAAAACCATTTGATCGATTCCGTCTGAAACAGCCGCTCAATCTCGTTCATATCAAGCCCCTCTTCCGTTCGTTTTACTCCGATGGCAGGAATCCCAAGCGTCTCAAGCTGTTCAATCATCAAATGATAGCCCGGCTGCTCAATGGCGATCTTCTCTTTCCCATTTGGAAACGGCATGGCGCAAAGCAGGGATAACGCCTGCTGGACACCTGATGTAATGAAAATGTGCCGTTCGTCCGCAAATACCTGCTGATTGGCGAGCAGCTTTCGGAGAACACGGATGAGCGACGGAAGCCCCTTTGGCGTCCCATAAATAAACAAATCGTTTTTGTATGTATCAATGGCTTTGTTGATGCAGTGCTGAAAATCAAGATACGGAAATACGTCGGGATCTGGCGCAGATGTGGCAAAGTCGATGAGCCCCGGCTGTCCGCTTTTTGGTGTGCCCGTTTTTTTCACAATATAATAGCCGCTTTTCGGAACGGAGTAGATGAGATGGCGCTTTTCCAGCTCCCGCAGCGCGCGGATCACTGTGCTTTTGCTGACTTGATAGCGGATGGACAGCTGTCGGATGGATGGAAGCCTGTCTCCTTCCTGATAGGCGCTGCTTTGTATCATCTCCTCTATCCTCGTCAATAGACTCATATATTTCTCCATGCTTTCTCCCCCTGTTTTGTACCGGTACAGTTCATTGTTTTTCTCATTGTACCCTTCTGCTCACAGCCATACAATAAAAGGGAGCGACCAGCGCTGCAAATCAGGTAAAGGAGCACCTTCCATTATGGGTAAACATCAGCAAGCCCCCGCTTATATGGCGGCTATCTTATATTCGTTCATTATCGGTTTATCGTTTCTATTCGTAAAAATCGCGCTGCAAACAGCAGAACCGTTTGATATTCTGGCGCACCGGTTCACCATTGCGTTTGCCGCTGCCACTGTACCGATCTTATTCGGCTGGGTAAAGCTATCAATTCGTGTAAAGGACGTCATTGCCATCTTGCCGCTCGCCCTGCTGTATCCGGCGTTGTTTTTCAGCTTTCAGGCATTCGGCCTTGTGTACTCGTCCTCCTCTGAAGCGGGAATTATTCAGGCTGCCATTCCGATTTTCACAATGGTCTTAGCCAGTTATCTATTAAAGGAACGCTCCACGTGGATGCAGAAGGGTTTCACGGTTTTATCCGTTGCCGGCGTCATGTTCATTTTTGTGATGAAAGGGGTCGAAGTGGAATCAGCCAGCTTAACAGGCTCTATGCTGATCCTTTTGTCCGCTTTGTCCTCCGCGATGTACAATACCGCCGCCAGAAAAATGACGCAGCGGTTCAAGCTGATTGAGCTCACTTACATCATGTCAGCGATCGGCTTTGCTGCCTTCAACGCCATCGCCCTTGTTCGCCACAGCGCGGCGGGAACTGTCGGCACTTATTTTCAGCCATTCCGGGAGCCCGGCTTTGTTCTTGCCATTGTGTATCTGGGCGTGCTATCTTCACTCGTCACTTCGTTTTTGTCTAACTATACGCTGTCACGGATAGAAGCCTTTAAAATGAGCGCTTTTAATCATGTAGCCACCATCGTGACGATGATTGCGGGAGTGGTGATTCTAAACGAAACACTCGCCTGGTATCATCTAGCCGGAGCTGTTTGTATTATGATTGGCGTGGTGGGGAGCAATATCAATGTGCAGAAAAAGACATATCACCATAGGGTCCCTGCAAAAAAATGAGAAATTATGCTAGACTGATAGGAAAAACATGGTTCGAGGTGTAAGTGTACGTATGATTCAATATGCTAGTGAAAGCATCAATCTTCCAGGAGAAATTACGTTTAAAGATGTAAGAGAAATCTTTTTTTATCAAGTTGCAAAAATGTCATTCTTTTACTTTCTGTTGTTTTGCGCCATTTTTGCTGCAGTTCATTTCATTAACGGACAGCCCCGTCTCGTTTATGGCAGCGAAGCGCTTAACTTATTTATGAATAGTATTTTCATTATCGTCATGTCTGTTCTGTTTACACTGCTGCTCCTCCTTCTTCTGTATGTAAAGTTTTTCAGAGCATACAAGAAGAACGAGCGGATTCAATCCAAAAGAACGTATACCCTCAATCAAGAAGGAATCCGTATATGCTCTCAAAAGTATGACCTCATTTTTCATTGGAATGAAATCACGTCTGTTCTCGAATATAAGAATGTCTTCCGGATCAATACATCCAGCAGCCAATATATTGCGATACCAAAACATTTTTTTCATTCTAAAGAGGAAATGAATAGGTTCCGAGGCATTATCCTTAAAAATAATGAGACAAAAAAAGTGAAATTTAAAAAGGATCAGCGCTGACAGTGCTGGTCCTTTTATAATGATTGATGCGTTTCTTTTGCCTTCTGTTTATCTAAAAACGGCACCAGCTCGATTCCAGCCGATACACCTACAAACACGATGCACACAACAACAGAAAATGGAAAGGAATTTCTGAATGAGTTCATTCCGATGGCGAATACAAATGGAAACAGCAATATAAACCATTTCATCTGAGGAGACGCGCGCATGCTCCGACCTGCCTTTAATTGAGTATTTCGGCTATTATATCATGTAAAAATGGTCATTCCACATAAAAAAGCGGAACAGCCAGTGCTGTCCGCTTATGGTCACGATTGAATGATCGGATGCTGATTCAAGATCGCAAAAATCCGTTCTGCCACTTCTTCCGTATGTGACAGCAGAAACATGTGCCCGCCGTCAAATTCATGAAATGTGGCGTCTTTCGCCCATTTCTTCCAGCCTTCCGCATCCCGAATGCATTTTTCATCACCAAGTCCGTTAAAGACATGAACAGGCGATTGGATCGGGGCTAGATCGTGAAGCTCAAATTGTTCAAGAGCCCGGTAATCTGATCGGAAGGAAGGCAGGAAAAAGGACATGACTTCCTTGTTTTCAACAAGCTCAGCGGGCATCCCGCCTAATTTGATAATATGATCAAGAAACTGATCATTCGGCAGATGGGACACTTTCTTCCGCTGAATATGCGGCGGCTGTATCGCAGAAATGATAACAGCCTGCGGAAAGATGCCTTCCCGCTCCAGCTTTTGCGCCAGCCTGAAGGTAATCATTCCGCCCATGCTGTGTCCAAACAGCACAAACGGCCGATCAGGGCGGAGGTTTAATTCTTGTTTGTACAAATCGGTCAGCTTTTCGAGATCCTCAACGGCTGACGTTTGATTCGTGCCGTGTCCCGGCGGCTCGGCAGCGAGCATCTCACACTCTCCTTGCAAATAAGCATGGAGAGGGCGAAACGATGCCGAGTAGCCGCCCGCAAACGGAAAACAGATGAGCTGCGTTTTTTCCGACGCATCAAATGATTTGAAGAGCTGGCTCATTGGCCGTCTCCTCCTTTCATCTCTTCATTTAAGAAACCGTTACGGTTTGTGTATTAAGAAATTCGAGCAAAATTCCGGCATTCCTGTCTAGCGCTTCCCCCTGCAGCATGTCAGCGTGTGTTCCAAAGCCTCTTTTCACACGGTAAGCACCTGTTGTGGCCTCTTCCCACGATGCAAGCCATTCCGGCATGTCAAAATCAGCGCCAGATGTCAGGACATCAATATCCGCTTTCACCTGGCCTGTGCTAATCAGGTTGACGTAGTATGAGTAGAAGGCGTGTGTTTTTTGCTTGAGGCCTTGTTTGACGGCTTCGCTGTTGAGCGCTTCATTATCCCGGTTGACATTCATCAACGCCTCGACATCACTCTCTACCGTGCGCCCGTCCAGATCACTGACACCCTGTTTTTTATAGGAATCCACCATGATGATCCGCTCCACAATGCGTCCTTGTCCCTCAAGCTTTTTGGCCGCTTCAAACGCCAGGCTGCATCCCGCTGAATACCCGAACAGTGTCAAAGGCCCTTCCGGCTGAAGTTTCTGAATCAAATCGGCATAGCGGTCAAGCCGGTTTTCCTCCTCAATGAAATCAAAGGCGCACAGCTTGTATGACGGCAGGCGGCTGGCAAGATTTTGGTACATGAGGCCATAGCCCAAGACCGGCGGGAATGCGAAAATGATCTGATCTTCCTGATCGGGATTCATGACCGTTACATCCTGCAATCCATCTGAGCCCCCGTTTTTCAAATACGCTGAAATGCCGGCGATCGTCGGCTCTTCAAACAAAAGCTTTACCGGCAGATCAATCGCGAGCTCTTTTTTGATGCGGGACGCGGCGGTCATTGCCTTTAAGGAGTGCCCGCCGAGCGCAAAGAAATCGTCATGAATGCCGATCTGCTGTCTGCCGAGAACTTCAGACCAGATTTGCGCGATCGTTTCTTCCGTCTCGTCTCGGGGCCCGATCCATTCTTCCGTCAGTTGATCCTGATCCGGTTTTGGAAGGAGCCGTTTATTGACCTTTCCATTTGTTGTTAAAGGAAGTTCGTCCAAGAAAGTAAAGGTTTGCGGCACCATGTATGCAGGAAGCTGTTTTTTCAGGCGTGCCTTTACGTCTTCAGCTGAAAGCTGCGTCCGGTTCACAAGATAGGCGTTAATGGACGCATCTCCAGACGCATGGCGTTCTGCCACAACGACCGCATCTTTCACACCCGGATATTCCTGCAGCTGCTTTTCGATTTCCTCAAGTTCAATCCGGTGCCCGCGTATTTTGACCTGGTCGTCAATCCGGCCGGCGTATTCAATTGTTCCGTCTGGCAGCCAACGTGCTAAATCCCCTGTGCGGTAAAGCGTTTCTCCCGGCTTGAACGGATTCGCGATAAACTTTTGCTTCGTCAAGTCATGGCGGTTTAGATACCCTTTTGAAACGCCCATTCCGCTGATGCACAGTTCACCAACCGCTCCGAATGGCTGAAGCTCGTTTTGCTCATTGAGAATATAAACACTGGCATTGCTGATCGGCTTGCCGATTGGCAATGAGGTGGTGGAATCCGGTAGATCATGCACGACGTGAGCTGTCGCAAACACCGTTCCCTCAGTCGGCCCATAGCAGTTAATCAGCTTACCCGGCCCCATAATTCGCAGCGCTTTTCTGACGTGAGGCACAGATGCCCGTTCTCCGCCAAATAACACGCAGCGAAGCCCTTTCATCCATTCTTCTCCCGCATCTGTGAGAAGATTAAATAGTGCGGTTGTCGCAAACATGACATTGACATTTTCTTGCTGAATCAAATTGGTGAGAGATTCTGTATCCAACAGCGTTTGTTCATCTGCGATGATCAGCCTTGCCGCATTTAATATGGAAGCGTAGAAATCAAAGGTAAAGGCGTCAAAGGCGTAATTCGAAACAGATAAGAACGTATCTGTTTCAGAAAATGCCATGTAGTCTACATGCTTGACCAATCCTTGAATATTGGCATGGGTGGTGATATTGCCCTTCGGCTTTCCGGTTGTGCCGGACGTGTACATGATATATGCCGGATCATCGGGTTCAATCGAGATTTCAAGGTCACTTGCCTGTTCTGCAAACCGTGTTTGATCATCAATGAAGAGCGTTGTCCCTGTATACGGCAGCTGAGCCGCTTTTCCCTTCATCTCTTGATGTGTCAGCAGACAGGCTGCCGCGCTGTCAGTCAGCATATACGACATTCGGTCTTCCGGCAGCTTTGGATCAACCGGCAGATAAGCCGCTCCCGCTTTTAATACGCCGAGAATGCCGATCACCAGCTCAAGCGAACGCTTCGTGTACAACGCTACAACGGAGCCTTTGCCCGCGCCTTGCTTTTGCAACCGGCGTGCAAGGCGGTTTGCTTCCTCATCTAATTCGCGATAGGAAAGCGTCTGGCCGGAATACGTCAGCGCCGGTGCACCCGGATTAACGTTCACTGCTTCCTTGAACCACTCTGTCAGAGGCTTTGCTTCATGAGTTTGAGCCGGCGGGTTTAAGCCGGTAAGCAGAAGCTCTCTCTCCTTATCGTCAACGAGATTGATCGTGCTGACAGGTTGATCCGGCTTCTCGATAAGCTGCTGAATCGCTGTGAGAAGCTGAGATTTTAAGCGCAGAATAAACGCTTCATCAAACACATTCTCGTTATAGGCAAGCTTAATCAGCATCTCATCCCCCGGGGAAGCCATCAGGTTAAGATCATAATTCGACTTTTCAAAAACATGGACATCCTCCATCTCAAAGCCGTTTTCACTGTTTTCGTCATTCTTTGCATCCTGAAGCGGATAATTTTCAAAGACAATGATGTGGTCAATCAGTTTTGGCTGATCGGCCTCGGTTTGGATGTCATAGAGCGGCATATATTGATGCGGCTCAGACTGAAGTGATTGCTCCTGCAGCTGCTTGAGCAAACCGTTAAATGTGATATCCTCAGACAGTTTCACCCGTCTCGGGATAACGTTGATAAACAGCCCGACCATATGTTCAACGCCTTTGATTTCCGCGGGACGCCCGGAAACGACTGTGCCGAAAGTCAAATCGCCAGACTGCTGATAGCGGCTGATCAATACGCTCCAGACTGCCTGCAGCGCCGTACTTAAAGTGGTATGCTGCGATTTTGCAAGCTCGGCAAAGGCCTTTGTTTCCGCCTCCGGCAATGAGAAGAGCAGTTCTTTCGGCTCGTAGCCGTCCGTTTGTTTCTTTCTTTGCTCTGCAAACGTCGTTTGTCCTTCAAAATCCTCTAAGTACTCGCGCCAGTAACGCAGTGACGCTTGTTTATCCTGTTTTTCGAGCCACTTGACATAGTCCTTATACGGTTTGACAGGTGGAAGGCTGTACGGCTTTTGTTCGCGCAGGGCATTGTATACCTTGAACAGATCCTGCACGACGATACCGAAGCACCAGCCGTCCAAAATGATGTGGTGGTAGCTCCACACCCATTCAAAGCTTTCTTCAGCTTTTTTGAAAATGGCTGCGCGCATGGGAATATCCCGCGTCAAATCAAAGCCTTTGATCTTATCCTGTTCCTTGTATTCATTGATTTTGGCTGTTTGCTCGCTGTCCGTTAAATGTGTCAGATCAATTTCTTCTATATGAAACTGGCGTTTTTTCAATACGACTTGGACAGGTCTTTTTACTTTTTCGTGAATGAACACGGTACGAAATACATCGTACCGGTCCATGATCACATTCATGCCTTCTTCAAGGCATGTGATATTCAAGCTGCCTTTTACTTTCATCGTGATTTGTTCAAGGTAAAAGCTCTGGCCGGGATTCAGGATGGTATGAAACAGCATCCCCTCCTGCATCGGCGATAGGTAATACATATCTTGAACCTGATCCTTGCTAAATTGACTCATATGCTTCGCTCCCGCCTTCTGTAATTCCCTTGCGTTTTATTTTAAATTCTCCTCAAGCATGTCAAAGATATCGTCCATCTCGTCCATTCCAAGGTCTTCAGCGCTGAAGTCGCTTGGCGTGAATTCCTTCTCTTCTTTTTCCGTGCAATGGCGGATCAGCATCAGGAGATTTTCTTTAAACCGGTTCATTTGCCCCTCGACTGTGGTTCTTTCAAACTCCTTCTCGTTGTAGGAGCAAGAAAGCACAAACCGGCCGTTTCTGATCATGCCGCTAAAGCTCAGGGCGTACAGTGCTTCTGATTCTTCACTTACTTGGCGCCCCATATCGAAAGCGGACGGCTCAAAGAAGTCGGTTTTCACTTCGCTGTCGAACTGGCCTAAATAGTTGAAGCTGATCTCTGGCGTGAAGCCCTTTGTAGCCGCTGTTTCTGTGACATAACGAAGAATGCCGTAGCCAACACCTTTGTCCGGAATGCGGCGCAGGTTTTCTTTGACTGTTTTGATCACGGCTGATGCATCCGCTTCAGACATGTCGAGCACAACAGGATATTGCGCCGTAAACCAGCCGACCGTTCTGGAGATATTCACATTCGGAATGATGTCCTCCCGTCCGTGCCCCTCTAGGTTCATGCCGATTTTGGCATCGCCTGTCCATTGCTTCATTGTCAAACCGAGCGCGCTGAGAAGAATATCATTGATTTCTGTTCCATATGGCTGATGAACATCCGTTAAGAGATGTTTAGTGTCTTCTTCCGTTAATTCACAAAGGACAGATGATGTATGCTTGACGATCCGCTGCTCTGTTTCGTAGTCCTTCGGCACAGGAGAAACCTGTTCAGCGTCCATTTGCGCCCAGTATTCAGCCTGTTGCAAAAGGTGTGCTGATTGGCTGAATGCCGACAGTTCTTCCGCCCAGTCCTTGAAGGAGTTTGTTTTTTGCGGGAAGATAATGTTCTCTTCTTTCTCAGCCTGCATGTAGCCTGATGCAAAATCTTCAAGCAAAATCCGCCATGATACGCCGTCGACCACGAGATGGTGTACAGCGATAAGCAGGTGGTCCCCAGCTTCCGTCCGGTATTGCTCCGCCTTGAGAAGCGGTCCGTTTTGCAGATCGAGACTGCTTTGCAGCCTGTCCGCTAGAATCTTGATCTGGCTTTTCAGCATCTCTTCATCGGAGCCGTATAGGTCCACGATATCGAAGCTGATCTTGCTTTCGCTGATCGATTTATATGCTTGAATAATCTCTCCGTTTTCCTCACGGTAAACCATGCGAAGCGCATCATGATGTTCGATCAGCGCCTGTAATGTTTTCTCCACCCGTTCAGGATCAAAGCCCTTCTTCGCATGAAGCATCACTGATTGGTTCCAGTGGTGCTTGTTCGTGAAGTTCTTTTCAAAGAACCAGCGCTGAATCGGCGTCAGGATGACTTCACCCTCCACCGGGCCTTGGTCCGCCTGTTTGCCTTCGGCACGCTCCACGTATTGGGTCAGCTCTTCGATTGTCGGGTGCTGGAAGAGGTCTTTCATTTCCAGCTTCCAGCCGTGCTGGTTCAAGCGGCTCGCCATTTGGATTCCTTTGATGGAGTCTCCGCCGAGCGAGAAGAAATTGTCGCTGACACCGACTTCAGAAATGCCGAGCACATCCTGCCAGATGCCGGCAAGCAGCTCTTCAATGTCGGTCGTCGGCGCTTTGTATTCCCCGCTCCCCGCTTCGATGTCTGGCACAGGCAAGGCTTTGCGGTCTACTTTGCCGTTTGCGGTAACCGGAAGTTCGTTCAGCGTTACCCAGAACGCCGGGATCATGTAGTCCGGCAGGGTTTCTTTCAATGAAGACTTTAACGCTTCTATGTCAGCTGTTTCCGGTGTGACATACGCCGCGATCGCTGTATTGCCGCCTTTATCTTTGACAGCTGTGACCGCCGCATCCTGCACCTCAGAAAGCTGGGCGAGCTGGACTTCGATTTCTGACAGCTCGATCCGGTAGCCGCGAACCTTGACCTGCTGGTCGATCCGGCCGATGTATTCGATGCCGCCGTTCACCCACTTCACCAGATCGCCGGTGCGGTACATGCGTTCACCCGGGACAAACGGATCAGCGACAAACCGCTTCGCGGTTTCGTCTTCCTTATTCAGATAGCCGCGCGCCAATCCGTGTCCCGCTACACAGAGCTCTCCGGCTACGCCTTCCGGCTGCACCTGATTGCCTTCGCCGAGAATGTATACTCTCGTATTGGCGATCGCCTGCCCGATGGAAAGCGAGCCTTCTTCCGGATTGATCTCTGTGCTTGTGGCAACGACTGTGTTTTCAGTCGGCCCGTAATTGTTGATGAGCTTGTACGGCTGTTTCACCGCACGCTTCAGCTTGTCTCCGCCTGTCAGCAATACGCGCAGTGACGTATTCTCAAGCTCCATAAACTGTTCCGCCAGCTGTGTCGGCAAGAACGTGATCGTCACGCCATGCGTTTCGAAATAATCGTTCAGACGGACGATATCAAGGCGGATCGCTTCATCAATGACGTGAAGCTCGGCTCCGATTGTCCACGTCGGGAACATTTCCCAAATGGAGGCGTCGAATCCAAAGCCCGCGTACTTCGCACTGCGGTCCTCCGCTGTCATATTGAACGCGTCATGGTGCCAGAAGCACAGGTTCACAAGCGCATGGTGCTCGACCATGACACCCTTCGGCTGTCCGGTCGTCCCGGACGTGTAAATCATGTACGCGAGGTTTTCTGCATTTACATCCGTCTCTGGATTTTCCTCATCGTTTTCATCAAGCGGCAGGCTTAGAATCGTGCGGTTGCCATCAAGAAGAATGACGTCTCCCGAGAAGCTATCCGGCACTGAAATGCCTTCCTGTTTCAAGAGAAGCTTCGCGCCGCTGTCCTGCAAAATATAGTCAATCCGCTGATCCGGATAGTCAGGATCAATCGGCACAAACGCCGCTCCCGCCTTTAAGACGCCGAGCACCGCGGCAGCCATTTCCAGCGATGGCTTCGTGAGAACGCCGACGCGCTCATCCGCGCTGATGCCGCAGTCGATCAGAATTCGGGCAAGACGATTTGCCTTCGCATTCAGCTCGCCGTACGTCCATGACTGGCCGTTGTAGGTGACAGCCGGGCGGCCTTTGTGGCGCTGAGCCGTTTCTTCGAATAGCTGATGAACGGTTTTGTCTGTCGGTACAGGGAGCGTTTTGCCCTTCCATGCCTCAAGAAGCGTTTGTTTTTCTGGTTCAGTGACGAGAGACAAGCTGGAAAGCGGCTGGTTCGGATTTTCTGCGACAGCTTTTAATAAACGCAGAACGTATTCGCTCCATTTCTCAGCCGTTTCTTTTGAGAACAGATCAGTCGCATATTCGAGCTGCAGGCCGATGCCGTTTTCATCAGTAAATCCGCCTAATGTCAGATCAAACTTAGACGTTCCCTGATGGGCCTCGTAAGGTGAAATGCTTAGTTTGTCTAATGTAAGCTGTTCTTTATCAGGATTTTCTGTCGTCACCATTACGTTAAACAATGGATTTCGGCTCATATCCCGAGGAAGATCAAGCTGATTGACCAAGTCCTCAAACGGATATTCCTGATGTTCAAGCGCTGACAAGTTCGTCTGCTTCGCTTTCTCTAGCAGCTCTGCAAAGGTGTGCTGTTCTTGCGCTTCCATTCGTAAGGCAAGCGTATTGACGAACATTCCCGGCATGTCTTGGACATCGGCATTCGTACGGCCGGCAGTAACGGATCCGATGACGATATCCCGCTGTCCGGATATTTTGCTTAAAAAGACGTGGAAAACAGCGTGAAGCACCATGTGCAAAGTCGTTCCGGTTTCTGCGAGCAGTTTCTCTACCGCCTTTGCCGTCTCGCTTCCCGTACAGAAACGGACCGTATCCCCTTTAAAGCTTTGCACAGGCGGACGGGCGTAATCGAGCGGCAGATCAAGCTCAGGCAGCTCGCCTGAAAGAACCGAGAGCCAGTACGCCTCATGCTCCTTCATCCGTTCCTTTTGCTCAGCTTCATGTTGCCAAACGGCGAAATCCTTATAATGAAGCGCCGGCTCCGGAAGCTGTTCTCCTTTGTAAAGCAACGCCAATTCTTTTACAAAAATGCCTCTTGATACGCCGTCTGCGATGATGTGATGCATATCCAAAAGCAGCAAATGTTTTTTTGCTTCTATTCGAAGCAATGCCGCGCGAATGAGCGGTGCATCGTTCAAGTCGAATGGCCGGATAAACTCCTTGATCTTTTGTTCCGCTTCGTCTTCTTTCGCTTCAAGCACATGAAGATTAATCGCCGCCTCATCTAAAATGCGCTGAACAGGCTCACCATTTGCTTCTGCAAATGACGTCCGCAGTGACTCGTGGCGGTTCACAAGCTGATTGAGTGAGTCGCGCAGACGCGAAAGATCAAGCTCGCCTTCCATCAGAAGAACAGATGGCATGTTGTAGCTGATCGTCTGCTTATCGAGCTGATTCAGTACATACATCCGTTTCTGCGCGGATGACAACGGGTACATCTCCTGTTTGTCAGCCGGTTTGAGCACGTAATGGCCGCCTGAAACTGCCGCTGCCTCCATGTAAGCCGCCAGCTGGCGAACAGTCGGCTGCTCAAACAGCGCTTTAAGCGGTAAGGTTTTCTCCAACTCGGCCTGAATGTTGGCAATGAGCATCATTCCTTTTAAGGAATGGCCGCCTAAATCGAAGAAATTGTCATCGATGCCGATCGCGTCTATGCCAAGCGTTTTCTGCCAAATGCGGCATAGGCTCTCTTCAAGTGCTGTTTCTGGTGCGGCTGAGTCCATGTGTCCTGATTGTGCCGCGTTCGGCTTTGGCAATGCGTTTCTGTCGGTTTTCCCGTTTGCCGTCAGCGGAATCGCGTCCACCTGCACAAAGAAAGCAGGAATCATATGAGACGGCAGTGTTTGTGAAAGCTGGTTCCGGAGCGCTGCTTTTTCAATGGCTTGCTCTGCCGTGTAATACGCGCAAAGCTCTTGAAGCCCGCCCTCGGAAACCGCCAGCACAACGGCTTCTTGAATGCCGCTGAGGCTGAGCATGACCGTTTCAATTTCTTTCGGCTCAATGCGGTAGCCGCGGATTTTCACCTGATCATCAGCCCGTCCGATAAATTCAAGCGAACCGTCAGAAAGTGTCCGCACGACATCTCCGGTTTTGTACATGAGACTGCCCGGTGAATATGGATTTTCAACAAATCTCTCGGCTGTCAGCTGAGGCCTGTTGAGATATCCTCTCGCAAGCCCATGTCCCGTGATATAAAGCTGGCCGCTCGCTCCCGGAGGCACTAGTTTCAAAGCCTCATTCAACACAAGCGCGCCGGCATTCGCAATCGGCTGTCCGATTGTCGGGCGTTGCGCGAATGCCTCCGGTTCAGACAGATCAACCCGTCCGGCGATGGCGCCGATCGTTGCTTCTGTCGGGCCGTAGTGATTGATAAATTCGGTATGTCCATACACCTTGCGGAAGGTGAGAACATCGGCCGGGATGATTTTTTCCCCTCCCAAGACGATCAAGCGCAAGGATTTAAAGTTTGGCTCTTTTGTAAAGCTAGCTGTGTTCACCATCGTATGGAACAGAGACGGCGTCAGTTTGATATAGGTGATCCCGTGTTCATTGATATAACGCCCAATTTCATCCGGTGCCGTATAGGTTTCCTTCGGCACGATGTGGAGCTCGCCCCCTGCCAAAAGAACAGGGAACACGCTCGTATATCCGAGATCGAACGCGTAAGATGAAAGCAATACAGACTTATCGGATCCCGTCAGGCCCGCCTCTTCACTAAACCAAGAAACATAGTTTGTCAGATTGCGATGCTCGATCTGCACGCCCTTCGGCTTCCCGGTCGTACCGGACGTATAAATGACGTATGCCAGACTGCGAGATCCTGAGATTGAAGGGAGGCGTTCCTTACTTTCATTTCTCCATTTCACGTCATCAAGGTTGACGATTGTCCCTTCATATTGCCCGATGGCCGTCATGTTTCTTTCGTTCACGACCGCAATTTTCGCTCCGCTGTCCTCTAATGAATAGCGGATTCGTTCTTCAGGGGTATCAGGATCAATCGGCAGGAAAGCCGCTCCCGCTTTCATGACGCCAAGAATCGATACCATAACCTCAGCTGACCGGTCCATGACAATTGCTACGATGTCTTCACTTCCTGCCCCTTGCGCGCGAAGATGATGTGCCAGCTGGTTCGCCTGTTCATCAAGTTCGCGATAGGTCAGCAGATGTCCGCCAGACCTCACCGCAGGATGATCAGGTGTTTGCTGTGCCTGTTTTTCGAATAGGGTGGCAAAGGTTGCTTCAGTGATTTGGGTCATATGTCTTTCTTCAAGCAAAGCAGCCGTTTCTGCTGGAGAAAGCAGGTCGACATCAGATAGCCGAACGCTCGGATTGGCCGCGGCCGCTTTGATGATATTGACAAAGTGGCTGCTCCAGCGGCGGATTGTTTCATCCTTAAACAGGGCAGTCGCATAGTCAAAGCTTAGGCCAATGTCCTCTTCTCGCTCGACCGCTTCCAAGGAAAGATCAAATTTCGCCACGTGATGAAGCATGGAATACGAAGAAATCTTCAAATCTCCCAGTCTCAATGATGGAATCTCCATGTTCTGCATGTTGAACATCACGCTGAACAGCGGACTTCGGCTTGTGTCCCTTGTAAGCGGAAGCTTTTCAATCAGCTCCTCAAGCGGATAGCCCTGATGCTCGAATGCTTGAAGACTGGCTGTTTTGACTTCTTCAAGGAAGTGCGCAAACGTTTTATCTCCCACAGGCGCCGTTCTTAATGCCACCGTGTTGACAAACATGCCCGGCACACCTTGCAGATCAGGATGTGTTCTTCCCGCAGTCGGCGAACCGACAATGATATCCTCCTGTGACGCGTACTTAGAAAGGAGCACTTTGAACGCTGCCAGCAAAAACATGTACATGGTCGTATCTGTCTCTGCCAAGAGTGATTTGATTTGAGCCGTGATATGTTTATCAAGCCCAAACATCACGCGCTCTCCCGCAAAGCTCCGTTCAGCAGGCCGCTCGTAATCAGCCGGAAGATCAAGAATCGGCAGCTCGCCTTTAAAGGTATCGAGCCAGAATGCTTCATCCTTTTGATGATCGGCATGCTCCTTGTGCCAGACAGCGTAATCTTTATAGTGAATCCGCGGCAGCTCAAGATCGGCGCCTTGATACATTTTGGCGAGATCACCGATCAGAATGCCTGTTGAACTGCCGTCAGTGATGATATGGTGCAGATCAATCAGCAGCAGGTGGCGTTTTTCTTCAAGCTTGACAAGCTTCGAACGGACGAGCGGCGCGCGGTTTAATTCAAACGGCTGAATGAACGCTTTGATCATGTCCTCCGCGTCTTCTTCCCGTCCCTTGGCAGCCTCCAGCCGGAACGATATATTTTTATGAACGGTTTGCACCACTTCTCCGTCAATCATGTCAAACGATGTACGGAGAATTTCGTGCCGGTTGATTAATTGCTGAATCGCGTTTTCAAGCCGGTCTTTATCTACTTCTCCCTCCAGCAAAAGTACAGCGGGGACGTTGTAGCTTGTGTTTGCTTGTCCAAGCTGATTGAGGATATACATTCTCCGCTGGGCTGGGGATACAGGATAATGCTGCTGATAAGGTGCTTGCCTGATCGGTTCAAACGTCTGCTCCTCCTTGCTTTCGTTCTCGTCTAAATACAGCGCTAATACTTGAATAGTCGGCTTTTCAAAAAGCACTTTAATCGGTACTTCCTTATGGAAATGCTCTTGGATTTTTGCCGTCATCATCATCGCTTTTAAAGAATGGCCGCCGATCATAAAGAAGTTATCGGTAACGCCTGCTTTGACGCCTAGAATCCCTTCCCAGATCTCCGCTAATTTCTTTTCACTCTCTGTCTCAGGTGCTGTGTACTCCGGCTGCACAGCTTCTGATTGCGGCGCAGGCAGCTCTTTTTTGTTGATTTTGCCGTTTGGCGTGAGCGGCAGGCTATCTAGCTGAATGAAATGGGCAGGAACCATATAGTCAGGCAGCGTTTGAGACAGCGTTTTTCTCAGCCCGTTCACAGACACTTCACGGTCTGCCGTAAAGTATGCGCACATTTCATTTTCATCCGCTTTGTTCTTCCGGATGATTACCGCAGCTTCTGTCACATGCTCTGCCATGTTCAGTTTTGTTTCAATTTCGCCAAGCTCAATTCGGAAGCCGCGCACCTTCACTTGGTTGTCGATTCTTCCTAAAAATTCAATATTGCCGTCTGGCAGCCATCTCGCCAAGTCGCCAGTGCGGTAAATTCTTTCCCCCGGTCTGAACGGGTCTTCAAGAAATTGCTTCTCGGTCAGCTCAGGGAGATTGACATACCCTCGCGCTACACCGATTCCGCCGACGCAAAGCTCGCCGGGCGCGCCAATTGGCTGCAGACGCTGCTGCTCATCCATGATGTAGGCAGTCGAATGTCCGATAGGCTTCCCGATTGGAATAGAACCGCTATACTCACGATCGATCAGAAAACTTGTCGAAAACGTCGTGTTTTCTGTCGGGCCGTACCCGTTCCATAACGAAAGCGACGGTGATGCCCGTCTCACTTTGTTTACAATATGCGGCACGAGTGCGTCTCCGCCGATGATGACATGGCGCAGTGTGCCGAACATGCCGGCATCCTTTGCTGCAAGCTGGTTGAATAAAGGGGATGTCAGCCACATGGTCGTGATTCTCTGCTCACGCAGGAATGCCGCAAATGGCTTCGCATCAAGCAGCGTCTCTTTTTTGACCGGATAAAGCGCTGCGCCATTCAGCAGCGCGCCGAATACCTCAAACGTGCCGGCATCAAAGCTGACAGCTCCCGTCTGCGCCATGCGGTCTTCTTCAGTAACAGGAACGTACCCGGCATTTTTGACGAGGCGCAAGATGCTTTTATGTTCAATCATGACGCCTTTCGGTTTGCCCGTCGAACCAGATGTATACATGATGTATGCCAAATCATCCGGGGCGGATGGCAGATTGAGATTGCCAGCCTCTTCGCTCTCTTCAAAGCCGCTGTCCAGGGTATGAACCGGCGCTTGCAGCTGATGCGCCTGATCTGCATACGCCTTTCCGGACAATACCATTCGAATTGAGCTGTCCTCCGCCATGAAACGAAGACGGTCTTCAGGAAGCGCTGGATCAAGCGGCACATAGGCGGCTCCTGCTTTTAACACAGCCAGCATGCCGATAACGGTTTCTGTTGAGCGGTCATTCATAATCGCAGCTGTTTCCCCTTTTTGAAGACCTTGTTCGACAAGCTTTCTCGCCAGACGGTTAGCAGCTCTATTCAGCTCACGGTACGTCAGCTCAGCTCCTTCATATACGACAGCAGTGCTCGCTGGTGTCCGTTGCGCTTGCTCTTCAAACACTTGATGAACGGCCATGCCTTCAGGAAGTTCGGCTTTCGTCTCGTTAAACACCTCGACAATTTGCCGCTGTTCTTCGCCTCCCACAAGCCCGTACTCACGCACAACAGCGTCCGGCTGATTGACAGCCGCTTCCATCATGCGGGTAAGGTGCTCCGCTGTCCGTTCGATAAAATCGGAATCAAAGGCGGCACTGTTATATTTGATTTTGACGGTCCACGTTTTGCCTGGATACACAATCAGGTTGAAATCGAAGCTCGTTTGTTCAAATGCGCTTTCTACCTTGATAGAGAACCCGAGGCGTTCTTCCATGCTGCCGTTTTCAAGCTCTTGGTCAAGCGGGTAATTTTCAAACGCGACCAGATGGTTCAATAGATTGCCATCAAGAGCCGAGCGTTTTTGAATCTCATAGAGCGGCACGTAATCGTAACGCTCCGCCTCTACTGCATGCTGCTGAACAGCTGAGAAAATATCAGCGAAAGCAGCATCACGATCAACCTTGACCCGCACCGGAATGGTGTTGATAAACAGCCCTGCCATCGTTTCAATCCCGTTGATTTCAGACGGCCGGCCTGATACGACCGTGCCGAAGACAACGTCATTCGCAAAGTTGTATTTGCTGAGAACAATGCCCCAAACGGCCTGAAACAGGTTGGGCCCTGTCACTTGATGGCGGTTTGCGGTTTGTTGAATGCGGGCAACCAGTTTTTCGTCCCATGTAAATGAATATTCTTTGTTAACGTATTCGTCTTTTTTCTCAGGCAGGCGGCCCGGGAGCACGCTCGGCTGTTCAAAACCCGCCAAGCGTTCGCTCCAGTAGCTCTCCGCTTCTTCACTGTCCTGTTTCCCAAGCCACTTGATGTAGTCGGAATAAGGCTTGCCCTGACCGTTTGCCGGAGTCCGGCCCGCTCTGAGCGCTTCGTAGTTTTGGAACAGGCTTTTCATGAGCACGCCCATGCTCCAGCCGTCCATCATAATATGATGATTGCTCCAGACTAGATACAGCTGATCTGCACCAAGACGGAAAACCGCTACCTTGAACAATATGTCTTTTGCCAGATTAAAGCCTTGGCGTTGCACATCTTGTTTATAACGCTCAATGTGCTCTTTTTGGCGGTCTGCGTCCGCATGACTGATATCCTCATAATGCACCTTTGTTTTGCGTTCCGCTAGCACGACCTGACGCGGTTTTTGCAGCTGCTGGTGCACAAATACCGTACGGAGAATATCGTATGACCGAATCAGTTCATTGACGCTTTTCTCAAAGATTTCAAAATCAAAAGCACCGTGAATCCCAAGCTCTAATTGTGTGAAGTACGAGGAAGAATGCGGATCAAGCATCGCATGATACAGCATTCCCTCCTGCATCGGTGTCAGTGCGTACACCTTTTGAATCGATTTTTTGCTCATATGCCACCTCTATTAGAAAATTTCCATTAATTTATCCAGTTCATCCAGCGTCAAATCGTCGTCGCCAAGGTCGCTCGGCGTCAATTCCGTTCCATCTTGAGATAGGCAATGTTGTATGATTCTGAGCAGATGGGCTTTAAAGCTGTCGCTGAATGTTTGTATCGTTTTTTCATGAAATTCAAGAGAATGATAGGCCAGTGACATCGTCAGTTTTCCGTTTTCAATGTATCCGACAACATCGAGCGCGTTCGGTTTTTCTGTTTCCGGGCTTAACGACTGTCCTGACGGCAGCTCTGATCTCTTGAACAAGCCTGCATCCGACATGTCATCAAACTGTCCTAAGTAGTTAAAGCTGACATCCGGCTGAATCGAAAACGCCACATCTTCTTTATGTTCCGGCGCCGTCAAATAGCGGAGAATGCCGTATCCGACTCCCTTATTCGGTACATGTCTGATATCTTCTTTCATTTTCTTCAGCTGGTAGCCCAGATCATCCGCATGCTTCATATCGAGCACCATCGGGTACATACTCGTAAACCAGCCGACTGTGCGGGAAATGATCAGGTCTTCTATGATTTCTTCACGTCCATGCCCCTCTAAATGAACACTTACTCGATCCTGACCTGTCCACTCCTTCATCGCCAATCCGAATGCCGTCAGCAAAATATCATTCATTTCTGTGTGATATGCCTCATGCGCCTTTGTGGTGAGCTGTTCTGTCTCTTCAGCAGTCAGCGAGAATTCGATTGTCTTTGTATGTTTCATTCGCTGATCACCAGATTCGCGATCTTTCGGAAGCTTTACAGCGACAGTTTGTTCTTCAAGCTGTCTCCAATACTCTTTTTCTTTCAAAAAGGCTTTGGAGTTCGCGAAGTCTTGCAATCTCTCTGCATACTCCGCAAATGAATGTGTTTTCTGGGGGAGAACCGGTTCATTGTCTTGCTCAAGCTGTGTATAAACCGCGGCGAAATCCTCCAGTAAAATCCGCCACGACACACCGTCAACCACTAAGTGGTGAATGGCAAGAAGCAAGTGGTCTCCGTCTTCCGCTTGGAACAAGCCTGCTTTTAACAAGCCGCCTTCCTGCAAGTCGATGCTGCTTTGCAAACGCTCCGCTTCTCTCTCTATGCGGTCTTCATGATCTTTCGCTTGCCCCTCAATGTGGATGATCTCCAATTGGGCTGAAGCAGCTTCAAGTCCTCTGTTATATTGAACGACATCTTTCGGCTCCTCACGATAAACCATGCGGAGCGCGTCATGATGTTCGATCAGCGCCTGTAATGTTTTCTCCACCCGTTCAGGATCAAAGCCCTTCTTCGCTTGAAGCATCACTGACTGGTTCCAGTGGTGCTTGTTCGTGAAGTTCTTTTCAAAGAACCAGCACTGGATTGGCGTCAGGATGACTTCACCCTCCACCGGGCCTTGGTCCGCCTGTTTGCCTTCGGCACGCTCCACGTATTGGGTCAGCTCTTCGATTGTCGGGTGCTGGAAGAGGTCTTTCATTTCCAGCTTCCAGCCGTGCTGGTTCAAGCGGCTCGCCATTTGGATTCCTTTGATGGAATCTCCGCCGAGCGAGAAGAAATTGTCACTGACACCGACTTCAGAAATGCCGAGCACATCCTGCCAAATGCCGGCAAGGAGCTCTTCCATGTCGGTCGTCGGCGCTTTGTATTCCCCGCTTCCCGCTTCAATGTCCGGCTCAGGCAAGGCTTTGCGGTCAACCTTTCCGTTTGCGGTAACCGGAAGTTCGTTCAGCGTCACCCAGAACGCCGGGATCATGTAGTCCGGCAGGGTTTCTTTCAATGAAGACTTTAACGCTTCTATGTCAGCTGTTTCCGGTGTGACATACGCCGCGATCGCTGTATTGCCGCCTTTATCTTTGACAGCTGTGACCGCCGCATCCTGCACCTCAGAAAGCTGGGCGAGCTGCACTTCGATTTCTGAGAGCTCGATCCGATAGCCGCGAACCTTGACCTGCTGGTCGATCCGGCCGATGTATTCGATGCCGCCGTTCACCCACTTCACCAGATCGCCGGTGCGGTACATGCGTTCACCCGGGACAAACGGATCAGCGACAAACCGCTTCGCAGTTTCGTCTTCCTTATTCAGATAGCCGCGCGCCAATCCGCGTCCCGCTACACAGAGCTCTCCGGCTACGCCTTCCGGCTGCACCTGATTGCCTTCGCCGAGAATGTATACTCTCGTATTGGCGATAGCCTGCCCGATGGAAAGCGAGCCTTCTTCCGGATTGATCTCTGTGCTTGTGGCAACGACTGTGTTTTCAGTCGGCCCGTAATTGTTGATGAGCTTGTACGGCTGTTTCACCGCACGCTTCAGCTTGTCTCCGCCTGTCAGCAATACGCGCAGTGACGTATTCTCAAGCTCCATAAACTGTTCCGCCAGCTGTGTCGGCAAGAACGTGATCGTCACGCCATGCGTTTCGAAATAATCGTTCAGACGGACGATATCAAGGCGGATCGCTTCATCAATGACGTGAAGCTCGGCTCCGATTGTCCACGTCGGGAACATTTCCCAAATGGAGGCGTCGAATCCAAAGCCCGCGTACTTCGCACTGCGGTCCTCCGCTGTCATATTGAACGCGTCATGGTGCCAGAAGCACAGGTTCACAAGCGCATGGTGCTCGACCATGACACCCTTCGGCTGTCCGGTCGTCCCGGACGTGTAAATCATGTACGCGAGGTTTTCTGCATTTACATCCGTCTCTGGATTTTCCTCATCGTTTTCATCAAGCGGCAGGCTTAGAATCGTGCGGTTGCCATCAAGAAGAATGACGTCTCCCGAGAAGCTATCCGGCACTGAAATGCCTTCCTGTTTCAAGAGAAGCTTCGCGCCGCTGTCCTGCAAAATATAGTCAATCCGCTGATCCGGATAGTCAGGATCAATCGGCACAAACGCCGCTCCCGCCTTTAAGACGCCGAGCACCGCGGCAGCCATTTCCAGCGATGGCTTCGTGAGAACGCCGACGCGCTCATCCGCGCTGATGCCGCAGTCGATCAGAATTCGGGCAAGACGATTTGCCTTCGCATTCAGCTCGCCGTACGTCCATGACTGGCCGTTGTAGGTGACAGCCGGGCGGTCTTTGTGGCGCTGAGCCGTTTCTTCGAATAGCTGATGAACGGTTTTGTCTGTCGGTACAGGGAGCGTTTTGCCCTTCCATGCCTCAAGAAGCGTTTGTTTTTCTGGTTCAGTGACGAGAGACAAGCTGGAAAGCGGCTGGTTCGGATTGCCGGTGACTTCATCTAGAAGCTGCATCCAGTATTGCTTCCATCGTTCGATTGTTTCAGGCTTAAACAGCGCTGTATTGTATTCAAGCACAAACGTAAGCCCGCCATCGGTTTCGTCAGCCGTCAGCGTGATATCAAACTTGGCCGTTTTCCGTTCAAACGGATGCGGCTCAAGCTGAATCCCTTTCATCGTCAGATCCTTGATATTCGCATTTTGCATCGAAAAAACGGCGTCGAATAACGGATTTCTGCTCGTGTCACGCTGAACCTGCAGGTTTCCGATCAGGTCCTCAAGCGGGTAATCCTGCGCACGAAAAGCGCTGAGTGCCGTTTCTTTTACTTCACTCAGATAGCCAGAAAACGTCTTTTCACCCTTCGGATACGTGCGCAGCGCCAATGTATTGACGAACATTCCGATGACGCGGCTGACGTCCGCTTGAGAGCGTCCGGCTATAGGTGAACCGACGATGATATCATGCTGCCCGCTCAGTTTTGATAAAAACGCACTGTATGATGCCAGAAGCACCATGTACAGTGTGGAATCCGTTTCTTTTGCAAGTCTGCGCAGCGCATCGATTTTCCCTGCTTCTAATGAAAATGCAATACGGTCTCCCGCAAATGTTTGAACCGCAGGCCGGCTATAGTCAGTCGGAAGCGTCAGCACCGGCAGCTCTCCTTCCAGCTCCTTCAGCCAATGCTCCTCTTGCTTTTTATAA